>NZ_ANFX01000028.1 GCF_000331285.1 Porphyrobacter sp. AAP82
CGCGCCGATGCGCAAAACAACCGCCAGACTCTAATCCAAGCTGGGGGAAAGCTGGGGGTCACGTCAATGTCCATCGAACCTTGTCAGCAAGGTCATCCCGGCCAGCATGAGCGAGCGTTTGCCGTTCATGGTAGAAGATTAACTCCTCGCCTGCCTTTCCCAATCGTCGATTTCGCGCATCGCGCTCCGCGACGTCATATTTGCGCCCGATGGCAGCCATGAATTCGGGGTCGACTGGGGGAGGTTCATTGCGCTGTGATGGCGGCGGCCCAATCCAAAGAGTGGGCGCTTCTCTCAAGAAACTGGGCGAACTGGCTGCCTTGGGTGCAAGCCAGTCTGCGTGGCTGTCGAGCCAACGCAAAACACCATCGACAAGTGCATTCTGGAAATTCGCAGCTGGCTTGTAGCCATTGATCCAGGGTTGCCCGAGGCCCAACATAACAGCGCTTATATTCTGATGCTTGAATTCGATCGAGCCACGGTTTCTAGCCGAATCCTTCATAAGAGCTTGGAGCGCTCGATTGTGCTCTGCCTTATTGAAAGGGCGTCCTGCCAATTCTTCGATCAACATCGCAAAGTAATCTGCGACGATCAGGTCTATTTCGAGATCAGTCCACGCTTCCGCCATGATCGCGTGCTATCGAGTTTGCCGCGCGCTGACCAGGGCCGGTCTTTGCCTCTCACTCATAGGCAGTCGCCGATGAATTGACTTCCGGTTCCAGCGTCTCTCCGGCCTCGGGCACTCCCTCTTGTCCGGCATGCGCCCTGACCTCGGTCGCTCGTTCCTCGATCTCCTTTGCGAAGATGCCCAGCATGGTCGAGCCAGCAGCCATGGCTGCGACTTCCTCGACCGCTGCGGGCAGTTCGCGCAGCAATCGTGCTGTCACTTGCTCCACCCGCTGCACCGTCCCCCGCGCTGCCAGTCCTGCGGCTTCGGCCATGCGCCGCCAGTGGCGACCGTAGATGTGACGGCCGCGGCGCTGCTCGCCGATCGCTTGGGCGTGGTTCTGGGTGATGTTGGTCCAGGCGAGGCCCGACATCAGGTCGTAGAGCGGGGCAAGCTGCGGGGCACCGGGGCCGAGCAGGATCGAGTAGTTTTTCGCGTGCGAGTCGACGTTGCCGATCGCGATGTTGAAGATCACCGCGTCGAGCAGCCGAGTGATGTCGCGCGCGGTCATATGCTGGCGGATAAGGGCGAACATGTCGGCGATCGAAGGGCCGCGCGTGCCGGTGCCGTTGAACTCATACTTGGCGGCAGGCGGGCGGCCGAGTGCCTGACAGAAATCCTCCTGATGCAGGCGGCGGACATTGTTGCCGATGCCTGTCCGATCATAGCGCTCGACAAGCAGATAGCTGCGTTGCCCTGCTATGCCTGTCGTCACCGGCGCGACATTGAGTCCGATGCGGCGGGCGAGAACCATGCAGAGCGCTTCATTCTGGACGCTGCCGGGCAGGCGTGGATTGTCGGGCTTGATGATATGGGTGGATGGCGCGCCGTTGATCGGCACCGCAATCTGGCCGTCGATGACAGCCACCGGCAGCTTTTCCTGCGCGCCGGCGAGGCTCATCGAGACGCCGTCTTCTCCCACCAGGAAGGGCCGCGCGGGCAGTTCCTCGATGATCCGCTCCAGTGCGTCGGCATCCGGTATCGGACGATAGCCGGGCTCGCCACGCGGTTGCTGCGGCGCGATACTGAGCGCGCCTGCCAGATCGTTGCCGGTCTGCGCGATCAGGCCGAGTGCGTCCTCCGGTGCCGCGCCGAGCGCGCGCGTCATGGCGCGCAGCGGTTCGCCCTCGGGCAGGAGGTTCATCAGCCAAGGGAGGATCTGTTCTCCCTCATAGGGCTCTGGCCGGATCGGCATGGCCAGCGAGACCGGGAAGCTCTCAGCGGATGAACGCCACGCATCCGCATAGGCAAGGCGGGTGGCCTGCGCGTCGGCGCTGATCGTGGCGACCAGGCGGTCTTCGTAGTGAACCGGAAGGTCCATCGTCAGGCCTGCGAAATGCCGGTTGCGGTAAGCAGCAAGCCGACAGCCTTGGCGGCGGCGAGTGCCTTGCCGAGTTGCGCAGTGGGCTTTCCTGCTTCCAGATCGACGATGAAGCGCTCACCGCTGTTGATGGCGAGCGCCAGCTCCCGCTGGGTAAGACCAAGGGCCTTGCGGGCCGAGGCGACGGCTGCGCCGAATTGGGTTGCGTCGTCGATCATGTCGGTCTTACCGAGCGGGAAGTTCTCATATGTGCTGTAGAGTTTCAAGAGCATTTCTTCCCGATCGGGAAGGAAGTCCACTGATGTTGAGGCCTGTCCGGAAATTCTTACCGCTCGGTAAGTTGATTGGTGGCCTGGGCGGACGTTCCGTGCTATCGAGGGCGCGTCGAAGTCAGTGGATCTGTCCATGTCGATCGCCAGCGCTCAATACGACGATGACGAAATACTGGCCATGACGCGGGCGGCCGCTGCATTGGTCGCGCGCTGGGGCGTTCAACCTGAAGCAGCCGAGCGGCTTCTCAACGGCGAAGGGCGGGCCGCAGCGCTCCTCGGCATTCATCGCGCATTGCGATGCATGTTCGCTGACAGCGATAGGGCCGCGCGGTGGATAGGTGCTCCCAACGAGGCCTTTGCTGGAGCCAGCGCGCTGGATCTCATGCTGGCAGATGGCCTCGCAGGTATGCGGCGCGTCGAGGCCTACCTTGATGCGGAAATCGCCAGCTGAACAGATTGCTGACAGATCCTGAGCAATGCAGCAGGATCAACCCGGCAACGCGCTCGCAGCGCCTGATGGCTTGCGGAAGCTGCCTTGCAGCACCTTTGCACCGGACCTGAGCTGGTCGAGGTAGTCCGCCCAGCTCTGCATCATCCTGATCCGCTCATCCCAGTGCTCGCCGCGCGCGTAGGCGCGACGGACGTCATCGGTCTCGGCATGGCCAAGCTGGCGCTCGATTGCGTCGGGGTTCCAGCGGCCCTGTTCGTTCAGCAGCGTGCTGGCCATGGCGCGGAAGCCGTGCGCGGTCATCGTGGTGCCATCGAACCCCATCCGCCGGAGCGCAAGGTTGATTGTGTTTTCACACATCGGCCGGTCGCGCTTGCCTTGGGCGGGGAACAGGTAGCGGCGGTTGCCGCTGATCTCGCGCAGCTCTTCCAGTATGGCAAGGACCTGACGGCTGAGCGGCACGCGGTGCGCGACGCGCATCTTGGTCTTGTCGGCGGCGATGGTCCAGATGTTGCGGGTGAAGTCAAACTCGCTCCATTCGGCCTGCCGCAGTTCGCCAGGGCGCACGAAGACATAGGGAGCCAGCCGCAGCGCTGCGTGAGTGACCGGATAGCCTGAATAGGCGTCGATCGCGCGCAGCAGTTCGCCCGCTTCCTTCGGTGTTGTGATGGCGGCACGGTGCGTCACCTTCGGCACGATCAGTGCGCCGCGCAGGTCTGCCGAAACGTCCCGGTCGGCGCGGCCAGTGGCGATGGCATAGCGGAATACCTGCCCGCAGGTGCTGCGCAGCCTTCGTGCGGTTTCGTAATGGCCGCGCTTTTCGACAGCGCGCAGGACGGCGAGCAGTTCGGGCGCCTTGATCTCGCCGACCTTGCGGTCTCCGATGATGGGGTAGGCGAATTCGAGCAGCCAAGTCAGCTTGCCCACGGTCACATCGGCACGGCCCTCGCGTCGGGCCTTGTCGAGCCATTCTTCCGCCACGGCCTTGAAGCTGTTCACATTGGCAAGCGGGCCTGTGATCTTGTCGATCTTGCGCTTGGCGGCGGGATTGATGCCCTCTGCGATCTGCTTCTTGATCTCCAGCCGTTTGGCGCGCGCCTCGGCGAGGGTGACGGTCGGATAGACCCCCAGCGCGGCTGTAGCTCGCTTTTCTCCAAAGCGATAGTCGACCCGCCAGCACCGCTGACCGGCCTTGGTGACCAGCAGGTACAGGCCGCCCCCGTCAGAGAGCTTGTAGGGCTTGTCGCGCGCAACTGCCTTTCGGACTGCCAGATCGGTAAGCATGAAGCCACCTTTTTGCCGGTTTCGATACCGTCAAAAATACCGTCGGATACCGTCAATTGCAACGATTTCAGCCGGATGTCGGCGGACACCAGATCCGTGAAAAGCCTTTGATTTCTTGGATTTTTCCGGACGCTTGCGGATGCGTCCGGAAACAAAATGGTGCCCAGAAGAGGACTCGAACCTCCACGCCCTTGCGAGCGCCGCCACCTGAAGACGGTGCGTCTACCAATTCCGCCATCTGGGCACGGGGCCTTCGGTCATTGCTGCCGGGAGGCCGGGTAGGCGCGGGCCATTAGCGAAGGGTTCGGGGGGCTGTCAATGCAAACCTCCCGTCCCCCGCGCATTTCGGCAGCGCGCCGCCGCGCGGGGGCCTTCGGCCTCTTGCCTCTCCCGCGCGCTTGCCGCAAAGCACCGCCGACACCCGAGGCAGCCATCACGAGCGAGCACCCCGAATGCCCACCTCCTCTCCTCTCTCCTCCCCGCTGGCCGGCAGGCTGGTCACCGTCTTCGGCGGCACCGGCTATATCGGCAACTACGTCGCGCAGAGCCTGCTCTCGCGCGGGGCGCGGGTGCGCCTTGCGAGCCGGGCGCCGGCCAAGGCGCAGAGCCTGAAGCCGCTCGCCAATCTCGGGCAGCTCCAGCTCGCGCCCTGCGACGTCACCAACAAGAGCCACGTCGCTGCCGCGCTCGAGGGGGCGGACTACGTCGTCAACCTCGTCGGCGCCTTCGCGGGTGACCTCGAGAAGCTCACCGGCGAGGCGCCCGGCACCATCGCCCGCCTGGCCAGCGAGCGGGGCGTCGCCGCGCTCGTCCAGATCAGCGCGATCGGCGCCGACCCGGCCAGCCCCACCGCTTACGCGCGTGGCAAGGCGATGGGCGAGGCCAACGTCCTTGCCGCCTTCCCCGCCGCCACCATCCTGCGCCCCTCGATCGTGTTCGGGCAGGACGACCAGTTCATCAACCTCTTCGCCGGCATAATCGAGCTCTTCCCCGTCCTCCCCGTGTTCGGGCCCGAGGCGAAGCTCCAGCTGGTCCACGCCGAGGACGTCGCCGAGGCGGTCGCCCGCGCGCTCGAGCACCCCGGGCTCCACGGCGGCAAGACCTTTGAACTGGGCGGGCCCGAGCAGCTCACCATGATGGAGATCCACCGCCGCATCGCCGCCGCGCAGGGGCGCAAGCGCACCTTCCTCGCCATGCCCGACGGCGTCTCGGCGACCTTCGCCGCGCTCCCGCTCACTCCGATGAGCCGCGACCAGTGGACGCTGCTCAAGCCGGGCAGCACGGTCGCCCCCGGCGCGCCCGGCCTTGCCGAGATGGGGATCGAGGCCAAGCCGCTCGGCCTGTTCCTCGACAAGTGGATGCTGCGCTACCGCAAGCATGGCCGCTTTGGCGCGGCGAACGAGCGGGCCAAGCGCCGCAGCGCCTGAGGCGGGCGGGCCCGCGCGCGGCGGCGAGTCGCCCGGCCCCGTTCAGCCTGCCGCGTCTCGCGGGGTCTGTAGGAGACACATGAGACACTGTCCTGGGACGGAAAACGTTCCCCCCGCGCACCGCACCGCAAGCGGCGGTGAGGGCTTTGGCAAGGGGCACAGGACAGGCCATGACGGCGAGCCTAACCCCGCCCCAGCACAGTAGGAAAGCGCGCATTTTTTCGCTGTGCGGGGCGGGGATATCCAACAGCGCGGGCCGCCACCTCCCCATCGCTTGGGGACGGGGAGGGGCCTTGCGGAGCCTAGGCCAGCGCCGCCTTGTAAAGCGCCAGCAGGTCGGCCTCGCCCTTGCCTGCTGCTGCGGCGTTGAAGGCCGGGCTGTCGGCCACCATCCAGCCGTGATCGCCGGCGTAGACTTCGACCTTGGCTTCGACCCCGGCCGCCTTGGCGGCCTCCCCAAAGGTGGTCTTGTCGGCGGGGGCCTTGGCGTCGTCATCCCGGGCGACCGCGATCAGCAGGCCAGCCTCGACTTGCGCAAGCACCTTGTGCGGGCTCATCGGATTGTCGGGGCGCACCAGCCCGCCGCCGTGGAAGCTCGCCGCGGCCTTGATGCGGGCGGGGACGGCGGCGGCGCTCCACACGGTGAAGGGCCCGCCCATGCAATAGCCCTGCGTGCCGATCCCGCGGGCGGTGTCGATGCCGTCCTGCTGGTCGAGCCAGGCGACAATCGCGGTCGCATCGCGCATGATCGTCTCGGCATTCAATTTGCCGCGCCACGGGCCGACCTTGCCGAAGCCGCCTTGCGAAATGAACGCGGCGAAGTCGGCGAACTGCTCGCCCGCAACGTCGCGGTAATAGGGGTTAACCACGAGCACGGCATGGCCGCTCGCTGCCAGCGTGCGGGCGATATTGCGCTTGGCCTCGCGGATCGAGGCGATGTCGGGCCACAGGATCACCGCCGGGTGATCGCCCTTGTCGGGCATCACCAGAAAGCCGTCCATCGTGCCGTCGGGCGCGGGGAAGCTGACGGTCTGTTCCCGGAGGCCGGCGGTGGTGGTGGCCTTGCTCTCGCTCGTTCCCGAGGCACAGGCCGCCAGCGCCGCAGCGCCGCTCAGCGCGCCGAACTGGCGGCGGCTGATCGTGGACTTCGCCCATTCCTCGAGCTTGCTTTCATCGCACATCGAAACTCTCCCTGGCTCACCCGCCCGCGCCGCCGTTCTGGCGCGCGCGCACCGATCCGACAAGCAGGAATGGACAAGCGCGCGGGCGCACGGCAACATATCGCAAAACAGGAACGGCCAAAGCGCCGAGGGAGAGGGATCGGATGGACTTGAGACGCTGGGCCGCGGGGGCGGCAGTGTTGCTTTCGGCAGGGATGCTCGCCAATTGCAGCCAGATGTTCGGCGGCGCGGGCGGCGAGGGCGTGACCACCGCGATGCTGGTCGGCGCGGACGGCGATACCGCCAACTGGATCAGCCACGGGCGCACCTATTCCGAACAGCGATTCTCGCCGCTCGAAGGGGTCAACCGCGAGAATGTCGGCCAGCTCGGTCTTGCCTGGTATGCCGATATGGACACCGCGCGCGGGCAGGAGGCGACCCCGCTGGTGCTGGACGGCAAGCTCTACCTCACCACCGCGTGGAGCAAGGTGAAGGCCTTCGACGCGACCACCGGCGCAAAGCTGTGGGAGTATGACCCCAAGGTCCCGGGCGAGACCGGGGTCAAGGCGTGCTGCGACGTCGTCAACCGCGGGCTTGCGGCCTATGGCGACAAGCTGTTCTTCGGCACGCTCGATGGCCGGCTGATCGCGCTCGATCAGGGCACCGGCGCGGTGGTGTGGGAGAAGGTCACGGTCGACCAGTCCAAGAGCTACACCATCACCGGCGCGCCGCGCGTGATCGATGGCAAGGTGATCATCGGCAATGGGGGCGCGGAGTTCGGCGTGCGCGGCTTTGTTGCCGCCTATGATGCCAACAACGGCGAGCAGCTGTGGAAGTTCTACACCGTTCCCGAGGGTGGTGAGGTGAAAGACCAGCCCGCCTACCTCCAGAAGGCCGCGGAAACGTGGAACATGGATGTGCTGGGCGCGAACGACGCGATCGGCGGCGGGGGCACGGTGTGGGATTCGATGGCCTACGACCCGGAGCTCGACCTGCTCTATATCGGCGTGGGCAACGGCAGCCCGTGGAACCGCGCCTATCGTTCGCCAGCCAAGGACGGCAGCGGCGGGGAAGGGGACAACCTCTATCTCTCCAGCATCGTCGCGATCCGGCCCGGGACGGGCGAATATGTCTGGCACTACCAGACGACGCCCGGCGAGACGTGGGACTTCACCGCCACCCAGCACATCATGCTCGCCGACATGGAAATCGATGGCAAGATGCGCAAAGTGCTGATGCAGGCGCCGAAAAACGGCTTTTTCTACGTCATCGACCGCGAGACGGGCAAGTTCATCAGCGCCAAGCCCTATGTCAGCATCAACTGGGCCTCCGGGATCGACCCCAAGACCGGCCGTCCGATCGAAAACCCCGAAACCCGCGTCGACCGCACCGGCAAGCCGGCGCTGGTCATGCCGGGCGCGCTGGGCGGGCACAATTGGCACCCGATGGCCTTCAGCCCCAAGGAAAAGCTCGTCTATATCCCGGCCTTCGAGGCGGGGATGATGTATGCGCCCGAAGCCGCGTGGAAGCCCGATACCGCGCGCGGGTTCAATGTCGGCTTCAACCTGGGCGCGGGCGATCTGCCGCCCGACGGGGGCTTCCGCAAGCAGGTCGCGGGCACCTTGCGGGGCATGCTGGTGGCGTGGGACCCGGTCGCGCAGAAGGCGCGCTGGACGGTCGAGCACCCCGGCCCGTGGAACGGCGGCCTGCTGGCGACTGGCGGCGGGCTTGTCTTCCAGGGCACCGCGGGAAGCGAATTCAACGCCTATGATGCAGCGAGCGGCAAGAAGCTGTGGAGCTTTGGCGCGCAGACCGGCGTGGTCGCGCCGCCCGTCACCTACATGGTGGGCGGCGAGCAATATGTCGCCGTGCTTGCCGGGTGGGGCGGGGCCTATGCGATCACGGTCGACGGCGATCTGCTGGGGAGGAAGGCGCCGGTGCGCAACATCAGCCGGCTGCTGGTGTTCAAGATTGGCGGGAAGGCGCAGCTGCCGGCGCCGCCCGCTTCGGCCGCGCTGCCGCTCGACCCGCCGCCGAGCACCGCGCCTGCCGCGGTGATCGCGGTGGGGCAGGCCAGATATGCCCGCTACTGCGCAGTGTGCCATGGGCCCGGCGCGGTCGGCTCGACCGTGCTCCCCGACCTGCGCCGCGCGGGCGCGCTCGAGAGCGCGGCGACGTGGAGCGCGGTGGTGCATGACGGGGCATTGAAGGATCGCGGTATGGCGAGTTTTGCCGGCTCTTTGTCGAAAGACGAGATCGAGGCGATCCGCGCCTATGTCATCAAGCGCGCGAACGAGGACAAGGCGCTGGAGGCGGGGAACACGATCGCCCGGCGCTAGGCACAGGGGGTCGCACCGCATGATGAGACGTATCGCCGCAGCGTTCGCCGCGCTGGCTTTCACCGCGCCGCTCGCCGCCGAGGAGGCTCCCGCGCCCGCTCCGGCAGTAGCACCGGCTGCGGGCGCGTGGCGGACCTTCGCCACCGAGGCCTATCGCGGCAAGCGGGACCCTGTCAGCTTCGTCGACCCTGACCACGGCTGGTACGGCACCGGCGCGGGCGATCTGTTCGCCACCGCCAATGGCGGCGCGACGTGGGAAAAGGTGGCGAGCCGCCCCGGCACCTTCTTGCGCGCGATCGGCTTCGCCGACCGGCTGACCGGCTTCATCGGCAATATCGGCACCGACTACTACCCCGGCGTCACCGACACGACCCCGCTCTACCGCACCCGCGATGGCGGGCGGACGTGGGAGGCGGTCGACACCGGAGCGGCGACGATCAAGGGCGTGTGCGCGATCGATATTCTGCACACCCGGCGCATCTACCAGGGCACGCTGGTGCCGCGCACCGTGATCCATGCCGCCGGGCGCGTCGGCGGGCCGACCGGCATCCTGCGCTCGGTCGATGGCGGCGAGACGTGGGGCGTGATCGACATGGCGCCCCACGCCGGCATGATCCTCGACGTCAAGTTCTTCGACGAGCTGACCGGCCTTGTCTTTGCCGCCACCCACCCCGATCCCGCGCAGGCCGAGGGCCTGGTGCTGCGCACCGAGGACGGGGGCAAGACGTGGAAGGAAGTCTACCGCTCGGGCCGCAAGCTCGAGCTGATCTGGAAGGCGAGTTTCCCCGAGGGGGGAGACACCGGCTATGCCACGGTCCAGTCCTATGATCAGACGCGCGCGACCCAGCTCGTCATCCGCAGCGATGATCGCGGCAAGACGTGGCGCGAGATCGAAATGGCGCAGGACGCCTCCGCACGCCAGTTCGGCATCGGCTTCGTCAGCAAGGACGTCGGCTTCGTCGGCACCGCGGCAGGGGGCTTTGCCACCAAGGACGGCGGCGCAACCTGGGAGCGCGCCCCGATCGCGCGGGCGGCGAACAAGTTCCAGACCGTGCCCACCGCGGCAGGCGTCAGGGTCTACGCCATCGGCACCGAGGTGCAGGCGATCGACCTGCCCGCCAGCGCCGGGAAGTGAAGCACGTGCTTCACATCACGGCGCGCCGAAGACCATGCTCCCCAGCAACCGGCCCGGCAGGAAGGTAAAGGCTCCGGCGATCACCAGCCCTGCGTAGAGCCCGGTCATCATCCCCCGGTGCGCCGCGATCCGCCCCTGCCGCGCGGCGCGCACAGCCAGCGGCACGCTCACCAGCGTCCACACGGTGAAGGCGTGGATGAAGCTGAAGCCGGTCCCCGCGATGCCGCCCCCCGGCAAGCGGATGAAGGCCGAGGTGATCGCCGTCACCAGCATCAGGCACACCCAGAGGCGCCCCATCAGCTTGTGCGCGCTGTCGCCCTTGCGCCGCAGCAGCACAACCGGGCCGAGCAGCAGCGCGGGCACCACGGTGCTAAGGTGGATCATGATCGGCAGCGACAGCGCGCGCGCCTGCGGGGTGGCCGGGCTGCCTGATCCGAAGCCGCCGAACATCATCGACAGGATGGTGAGCGCGGCGGTGACGAGAATGGTGAGCACGGCGGTAGCGCCAAGGCTGATCTGGCGCTCGGGGGTGGCGGTATGCTGGCTCATGCTTGCCTCCTTTCGGTCTGGCGATTTATGACGATGGCCATGAAAAGCCGCCGCTTCCGCTTGCCCGCAAGCCCTCCCTTCGCGGGCGGTCGCGGCGATGCGCGGATGGTCGGCGGGGCTTCGTGAATGGTCGCGCGGCGACTATCCGGGGCCGAGCGCCTGATGGCCGAGGCGGGCGTCGTGGCGCTGGTCGCGGTGGTGGTGGCGGTGTTCGATCTCCTGCCCTTCGGCGAGGTCGCGCCGGGCGCGCGGCTGGCCCTCTCGCTCGCCGGGTTTCTGGCGGCATGGCTGGTCTATCTCGCGGCGGCGCGCGTCGGGATCGCGGTGGCGCGGCTGCTGGGGCTCGCCGACTATTGGGGCCATGCGCTCGCGGTGCCCTTCGTGGGGGTGGCGGTGACCTATGGCGTGCTCGGCCTCGTCGGCGGGCCGCGCGCGATGTTCGGCGGCCAGTTCGGCGCGGTGTGGGTGCAGGCGCTGATGGTCGCCGCGGGGTTCTTCGCGCTGTTCTTCGTGCTCTATGTTCGCGCCGAACATGCCCGCTTGCCCGAGTCGGTGGAGCCTGTTGCAACGGCTGAGACGCTTCCTCCCTCGGCTCCCGTCCCCGGCGTCGCCGCATCGGCGCTGCACCAGCGGCTCGATCCGGACTTCCCCGCGATCCTCGCTCTCGCCGCAGAGGACCACTATGTCCGCGTCATCGCGGAAGCGAAGAGCGCGCTGGTGCTGATGCCGCTTGCCGAGGCCGCCGCGCTGATGCCCGAGGGCAGCGGCGCGCAAGTGCATCGCAGCTGGTGGGTCGCGAAGAGCGCGGTGACGGGCCAGCGGCGCACCGGCCGCGACCTGCAACTGGTGCTCCACGGCGGGCTCGCCGCCCCGGTCAGCCGCAGCCGGATCGCGGAATTGCGCGAGGCGGGCTGGATCAGCCCCTGAACACCCCTAACCCCTGAACACCACCGTCCGGTTGCCGTTCATGAGCACGCGTTCGGCCGCGAACAGCCGCACCGCCTCGGCCAGCACGCGGCGCTCGATATCGCGGCCCTTGCGCACCAGATCCTCGGGGGAATCGGCATGGGTGATGCGTTCGACATCCTGATGGATGATCGGCCCCTCGTCGAGGTCGGCGGTGACGAAATGCGCGGTCGCGCCGATGATCTTCACCCCGCGCGCATGGGCCTGGTGATAGGGCCGCGCCCCCTTGAAGCCGGGGAGGAAGGAGTGGTGGATGTTGATTGCGCGGCCCGCGAAATGGGCCGAGAGGTCGTTCGAGAAGACCTGCATGTAGCGCGCCAGGACAATCAGTTCGGCGTCGGTCGCATCCGCCAGCGCGCGCACTTGCGCCTCGGCTGCAGGCTTGGTCTCGGGGGTGACGGGGATGTGCTGGAAGGGGATGTCGCCGATGTCGATCCGGATCGCGCTTTCACGCGGGTGGTTGGAGACGATCGCGACGGGATCGATCGCCAGCTCTCCGGTGCGCCAGCGGTAGAGGAGGTCGACAAGGCAATGGTCGAACTTGCTGACCATGATGATGGTGCGGCGCGGCCGGCCCTCGCGCGCCATCTTCCATTCCATCCCGAATTCGCCCGCCAGCGCGGAAAAGTCCGCGCGCAAGGCCTCACGGGTGGAACCGTCGGGATCGAAGACGACGCGCATGAAGAAGCGGTCGCTCCCGCCCGCCTCCCCGCGGTCGTTGAACTGCTGCGCGTCGAGGATGTTGCACCGCCGCTCGAACAGGAAGCCGGTGACGCGCGCGGTGATGCCGGGCCGGTCGGTGCAGGCGAGGGTGAGGACGAGGGGTTGAGCCATTCTAGCGGGCGAGCGCAGCTTCGGCCTGGGCCATCAGTTCGGCGATGATCGCGGCGGCGGGTTCTTCCCTGGTGACCATGCCGACCGACTGGCCCGCCATCACGCTGCCGTTCTCGACATCGCCTTCGATCACCGCGCGCCTGAGGGCACCGGCCCAGAAATGTTCGATCTGGAGCTGGGCCTCGGCCATGTCGATGCCGCCCGCGTCCAGCAGCGCGGCGACTTCGCGCTGCTTGGCGGTGAATTCCTCGGTGCCCTTGTTCTTCAGGGCGCGCACCGGGATCACCGGCAGGCGCGGGTCGACCTGCACGCTCGCCACCGCCTCGCGGGCCGAGGCGCGGAAGAAGGCCTTCTTGAAATCGGGGTGGGCGATGCTTTCGCTCGCGCAGGCAAAGCGCGTGCCGAGCTGCACGCCCGCCGCGCCCATTTCGAGGTAGGAGGCAATCGCCTCGCCCCGGCCGATCCCGCCGGCCACGAAGATCAGGTGATCGGCGGCAAGCTCGGGCAGGATCTCCTGCGCCAGCACCGAGGTGGAGACCGGGCCGATATGGCCGCCGGCTTCCATCCCCTCGATCACCAGCGCATCCGCGCCCGAGCGCAGCAGCTTCTTGGCGAGCGCCAGCGTGGGGGCGAAGCAGATCACCTTGATGCCGCTGTCATCGGCCTTGATCGCCTCGACGCTGCCCTTGGGCGGGATGCCGCCGGCCAGCACCACGTGCGTCACGCCATGCTTGCGGCACACCGCGATCAGATCGAACAGCGCGGGGTGCATGGTGATGAGGTTGACGCCGAAGGGCTTGGCGGTGAGCGCCCTGGTCGCGGCGATCTCGGTGTCGAGCAGCTCGGGCGTCATCGCTCCGCAGGCGATCACGCCGAAGCCGCCCGCGTTGGAGATTGCGGCGACGAGGTTGCGCTCGCTCACCCAGCTCATCGCGCCGCACAGGATCGCGGTCTCGCAGCCGAGGAAGGCGGTGCCGCGCTGCATGAGCGCGGCGGTGTTGGGGTAGGTTTCCATGGCTGCGCGATTAGGCGCTGGCGCGGCATGTCGCAAGCATCCTGCAAGGCAGTCGCGTGGCAATGGCGACGCTTGCGAGTCTGTCGCGTGACCGCGTTATGATTGCTCTATAACGAAACTTTCTTTCAATGGACCGTAAGGTGTAATCAAACCCTGCCAGAGGCGGCGCGTCAGCCGGGCCTCTCCTCTCCCCCTGTTCCGGCTGACACTTTTTCAGACCGACCCGCATTTTCTCCGGACCTGAACGCAAAGGAACCCCCGCCATGCTCATGCGCATCGTCCTGCCCGCTCTGGCGCTTGCCGCCGCCACCCCCGCGTTCGCCCAGACGGCGAGCATTGCCGTGCCCTACGGCGACCTCGATCTCACCAGGGATGCCGGGCGCAAGGCGCTCGACGCCCGAATCGCCCGCGCCGCGCGCCGCCTGTGCGGCACGGTGGGCGCGCGCGATCTGGGGCGGATCGCCGCGCACAAGGCCTGCGTTGCCGAAGCGCGCGCCTCGGCCGCGCCGCAGGTCGAACTCGCGCTCAACGCCGCCAACGCCCGCCGCGTGGCGGTGCTGTCGGCCAAGCTGGCGGTGTTCGCCGGGTTCTGATCCTTGCCCGACACTCTGGCAGGGGCGGCCGCGCGGGAGGGCGCGGCCGCCCTTTGCGCGTCAGTCGTAGACGATCCGCACGCGGGACGCCGCCGCCTTGGCCAGCTCCACCGCCGCAGGCGCATCATCCGCACGGGCGAGCGCCACGCCCATGCGGCGGTATGGCCGGGTGACCGGCTTGCCGAAGATCCGCACATCGGCATCGCCCAGCGCGAGCGCCTGCGCCAGGCCTTCGAAGGCGAAGCGGCCTGACTCCCGGTCGGCGAGGATCACCGCGCTGGCGGCAGGGCGGACGGCGATGCTCTGGGGCACCGGCAGTCCGAGGATCGCGCGGGCGTGAAGGTCGAATTCGGTGAGGTCCTGGCTGACCAGGGTGACCATGCCGGTATCGTGCGGGCGGGGGGACAGTTCGGAGAAGATCACCTCTTCCCCCTTCACGAAGAACTCGACCCCGTACAGCCCCCAGCCCTTGCCGCCGCCTTGCAGCGCCGTGACGACCCGTGCGGCCATGTCCTGCGCAGCCGCGAGCGCGGCGGGGGACATGGCGGCGGGCTGCCAGCTTTCGCGATAGTCGCCGCGTTCCTGGCGGTGGCCGATCGGCGGGCAGAAGCTGATGCCGCCGGCGTGGCGGACGGTCAGCAAGGTGATCTCGTAATCGAAAGCGATGAACTGCTCGGCGATCACCCGCGCCCTGTCGCCGCGCATGTTGGCGACGGCATAGTCCCACGCGGCCTCCAGTGCCTCCGGCCCGTCGACCTTGCTCTGGCCCTTGCCCGAGGAGGACATGACCGGCTTCATCACCAGCGGATAGCCGATGCGCGCGGCAATCTCCTGGCACTGGGCGAAGCTCTCCGCATAGCCGTATTGCGAGGTGACGAGGCCCAGCTCGCCCGCTGCAAGGTCGCGGATCGCGTCGCGGTTCATGGTCAGCTGCGCTGCGCGGGCGGAGGGGACAATGGTGAAACCTTCCCCCTCCAGATCGGCGAGCATCTCGGTGCGGATCGCCTCGATCTCGGGGACGATGAGGTCGGGCTGGTGGCGGATCACCGCCTCGCGCAGCGCCTCGCCATCAAGAATGGAGAACACCTCGCGCCCGTCCGCCAGCTGCATCGCCGGGGCATTGTCGTAGCTGTCACAGGCGATCACCCGCGCCCCGAGGCGCTTGGCGGAGATGACGAATTCGCGGCCCAGCTCGCCCGAACCGAGCAGCAGGATGGTGGCAATGTGGCTCATGGGCACGGTTTAACGGGGTCGGCGGATGAGTCCAGATTCCCTGTTTTCGGCCACCTTCGGTCTGCATCGCGCATCAGCGCGATCGCCAATCAAGCCGCGCGGCGGCGCCCGGCGATCCCCACCTGCCGCCCGCCGCCCGCGCGCGCCAGGACCAGGCCGAGCTCGGCCTCGCGCAGGGTCCAGTCGACCGTGCATTCGACCCGCGCGATGCCGGCGCTGGCGGTCAGTTGCGGGGCCTTGGCCGAAGCGGGCGCGGCGAGGCCCGCGAAGGTCTCGATCACGTCCTCGGCCCATTCGCGCGCGGCGCGCGGCGACATGTCGGGGAGCAGCACCGCGAACCGCTCGCCATCGAGCTGGGCGAGCTCGTGCTACGGCGTCGTCAGTGTCTGGGTCATCGTCTCGAGGAACTTGGCGAACCCCCACAGCACCTCATCGGCAGTGCGCTGGCCATAGCGCAGCAGCAGCGCGCGCATGTTGTCGACCGCCAGGACCGCGACCATCTGCCCGCCGCCGCGCGCGAGGTGCCGCCTGAGGCTCGCGCAGAAGGCGGTGCGGTTGGCAAGCCCGGTCAGCGGATCGGTGACCGCGCGGGCGTGCAGCTCGCCTTCGAGGCTGCGCAAGTGCTGGACCGAGCGCATCAGGCACAGGGCGCCGTCGGGCATGCCGGCCGCATCGCACATCGGCTTCAGGGTCAGGGCATACCAGCGCGGGAAGGGTGCCTCGAACGCGGTGTCGGGATCGGCGCAGCGCGCGACGGGGAACTCGATCCACCCGGCCCTGGTGCAGCCCTTGAGCCCGCGCGTCACATGTTCGCCAAGGAACGCGGCATGATCGCGCGCGGCCAGATCGGTGATGTGCGGCGGCAGCAGCGCGGCGGTGAGGTCCGGGCCCAGCTCGGCGATATTCGCGGATGCGTGAATGATGAAGCCGTGCCGGTCGATCCGGATGACGATATCGCCCGATGTCTCCTCGAGCAGACCATGCAGAACATGGCCTTCGACTTCGCTTAAACCAATCATCATTCCAACAGTGCCCCAGCGGTCCAACGATGAATTCGCCAACTCGCTCTTAGTCAGATTCACTTGGTAACAAACGAAACTCGAAAGTAAGAAAAACTTTCCCCTGTTTTCCCGAATACAAGGCTTTTTCTCGTTAGTTTAGTAATGATACTTGACTAAAAAACGAATCACCTCCGGATTTCGTTTACCATATTTTTCCATCGGGGCAGCCCATCCAATACGTATTGGGCGCAGTAGGTAGGGCCGTCTAGCTGCGGGAACCCGCGCCCGGTCAGAGCTCGATCATGATCCGCACGGCTTCGGGAGTGGTGCCGCAGGCCTCGGCGATCCGCGCGCGGCAATCGGCGATCAGGTCTTCGATCTCGCGCGAGGCGGGCGCGGCGGCGAGCAGATCGGCATCGATCCCGAGCGCTTCAGCGATCGCGCCGAGGCGTTCGGGCAGCGGGCGGGCCTTGCCCTTCTCCCACGCCCACACCGTCGGCTTGCTGACCCCGAGCCGGGCAGCGACATCGGCGAGCGTCAGCCCCGCCTCGCGCCGCAGCCGGTTGAGCCTTGTGCCCAGCCCTTCCCCCGCCGCTGCGCCGGGTTGCCGGGCTCCGCCGGTCGGTCCGGCCGGTTGCGGCCGCGTCGGCACGCCCGGCGCAAAGCCCTGAAGCTGGGCGGCAGCAAGCTGAGCGGCGGTGAGCGGGGCGGCAAAGGCGCAGCCGTAGAGATGCTCCGAACGCCACACCACCGTGGCGACCACCGCGCCCGCCTCGGGCAGATCGAGCGCAAGCTGTTCACCTTCCGCGAGCGCCAGTCCGGTCTCGAGCAGCAGGCCGGCGGCCGAGATGTTGTGGATCGTGACGTTGGCCTCGCCCGTTCCGGCGAAGAAGCCGCTGGTCTCCAGCCACAGCGCGCGCCGCGGGGCGCTGCGCTGGCTGCCTTCGGCAAGGGTGTTGATGGGCGTCTGGTCGAGATGGGCCTTGATGGCCATGGCGCGCGGGCTCCGGGCTCGGGAATGAGCCCGCGCACAGTCCGGCCGAAAACGTAAAAGCGAAGTAACCTGGATTGGTTAATTCGGACGTATCGGGCTATCTTTCAGCTAACCTTTGGCCGCGCGGGGGCGCGGTCGCAGTCAGTCCTTCGCGTCCAGCCCGTAAGCCGTGTGCAGCACGCGCACGGCCAGCTCGGTCTCGTCCTCATCGATCATCACGCTGATCTTGATCTCGCTGGTCGAGATCGCCTGGATGTTGATGCCGCGATCGGACAGCGCGCGGAACATCGAGGAGGCAACGCCCGCGTGGCTCTTCATGCCGACGCCGACAACGCTGATCTTGGCGATCTTGCTGTCGGTGATGATCCGGTTGAAGCCGATCGCATCCCGCCGGTCTTCGAGCAGCGCCTGCGCGCGGGCGAGGTCCGATTGCGGCACGGTGAAGGTCACGTCAGTCTCGCCCTTGTCGCGTCCGACGTTCTGGATGATCATGTCGACATTGATCGAGGCCGCGGCGAGCGGCTCGAAGATGTTGGCCACCGCGCCCGGACGGTCGGGCACGCGGGTGAGGATCACCTTGGCCTCGTTCTTGTCATGCGCGATGCCGGTCACAAGCTGGCGTTCCATCAGGCCTCCTTCCACCAATTCGTCCATTTCCTCGTCCGAGACGATCATTGTCCCGGGCAGATCATCGGCAGGCGGCGCGCCCTCGCCGATGAAGCTCGACAGCACCTGCACCCGCACCTTTTCCTTCATCGCAAGGCCGACCGAGCGGGTCTGGAGCACCTTTGCGCCGACCGATGCGAGTTCGAGCATTTCCTCGTAGGTCACCGCCTTCTGCTTCTTGGCCTTGGCGACAATGCGCGGGTCGGTGGTGTATACGCCGTCGACATCGGTATAGATGTCGCAGCGGTCCGCCTTGATCGCGGCGGCGACCGCGACGGCCGAGGTGTCCGATCCGCCGCGGCCCAGCGTGGTGACGCGGCCATCGTCTGAGACGCCCTGAAAGCCCGGGATCACCGCGATCTCGCCCGCTTCGAGCGCGGCGATCAGCGCGGGTGCGTCGATCTCCTCGATGCGCGCCTTGGCGTGGGCTTCGATGGTCTTGATCGGCAGCTGCCAGCCGAGCCAGCTGCGCGACTTGCAGCCCAGCGCCTGGAGGGTGAGGGCAAGGAGCCCGCTGGTCACCTGTTCGCCGCTGGCGACGACCACGTCATATTCGGCCGGGTCATAGAGCGGATTGGCCTCGCGGCAGAAATTGACCAGCCGGTCGGTCTCGCCCGCCATGGCGCTGACCACCACCGCCACCTCGTCGCGGGTCCCGTCGGGCTTGGGCGCGGCCTGCGCGCGCACGATGTTGGCAACGCGGCGGATGCGCTCCGTCCCGGCCATCGAGGTGCCGCCGAATTTCATCACGATCCGGGCCAAGGGTCAGCTCCTGCTGGTGAGTGTTCGCGCGCGCTGTTAGAGCCTGCGCCGGTCAGTTGGAAGCATTATCATCGCGCTAGCGCGACCCCGGAGGGGCGGGCCGCTTTTGGCCCATCGCCACGTCGATCGTCGGTCACGATGGGCAAGCATCGCTCCCTCCTCTCTCCTCGCGCTGGGCCAAAATCGGCTCCGTGCTAACGCTTCCAACTGACCGGCGCAGGCTCTAGGAGATGCTTCATGGCAAACGCAAACATCTCGAATGTTACAATCCGCCCCGAAGAGGCAGATTTTTTCGCAAGGCTGGCGCGCGACTGGTGGAATCCGAAAGGCCCGATGGCCTCGCTCCATCACGTCAACCCGGTGCGACTCGCCTTCGTGCGCGACGCCATCGACGCGCATTGGCCCGAGGCGGCGTGCGCGGCCAAGCCGCTGGCGGGCAAGACGGTGCTGGATATCGGCTGCGGCGCGGGGCTGCTGTGCGAGCCGCTGGCGCGGCTGGGCGCGGCGGTGACGGGCGTGGACGCGGCGGCTGAGAATGTCGCGGCCGCAAGCGCTCATGCCGAGGGCGTGGGCCTCCCCATCCGCTACATGGCGGGCGAGGTTGCGGGGCTCGACATCGGCCAATTCGATCTCGTCACCAGCGTCGAGGTGATCGAGCACGTTGCCGACAAGCCCGCCTTCCTCGCCGATGTGGCCGCACGGCTCGCCCCCGATGGCCTGCTCGTCATGTCCACCCCCAACCGCACCGCCGCCAGCCGCGTGCTGCTGGTCGGCGCGGCCGAAGCGGTCGGCTATGTCCCGCGCGGCACCCACCACTGGGAGGATTTCGTCACCCCGGAGGAGCTCGAGGGCCTGCTGGCCGATGCCGGTCTGACGGTGACGGCCAAGCGCGGCATTGCGTGGCGGCCGGGCCGGGGGCTGCACCTGTCGGACGATACGTCGCTGAACTACATTCTGAGCGCGCGGCGCGCCTAGGGGCAGCTGCGCCCCTTGAGCGGCCCATCCGAAAACACCCCCGCGACCCCCGCCGCCTTGAGCATCGCCGCCAGCTTCACATCGCCGCAGCCCTTGCCCTTGGGGCCGTCGCCGGTGCGCAGCATCGGGGGGAGGAACTCGTTCTCCGGGCGGATCGTCCAGGCGTGGACCTGCAATCCTGCCGCCTTGGCATCGGCGACCAGCGAGGTGGGGGTGCCGTCGGGGCCGAGGATCATTCCGGCATAGGCCCCCACCGCATCGGCATATTTCGCCACTTCGGCAAGCCCGGTGGGCGTCACCATCTCGGCATAGCGCAGCGCCGGCTCGTCCGCCGGGCCGCCGAGCGGTTCGACCAGCAGGACCTGCTTGAAGCCCGGCGCGCGGGCACGCAGGCGTTGCAAGGGCGCGATCTCGAAGCTCTGGATGAACACCGGATCGGCAGGTGCGATGCCCAGCGCCCGGAAATCGCGCAGCAACAGGTCGACGAGGTCGATCCCGGCGTTCTGGAGCAGGAAGCCGGGGTGCTTCAATTCGGGATAGATCCCGATCCGCCGCCCGGTCTCGGCCTCCTTGGCGCGCACCAGCTTCACGATCTCGGCGAGGGTTGCCACCTGATAGAGCCCGTCGAAGCGCGCATTGGCGGGGCGCAGCGCGGGGATGCGCTCTCTGGCGCGCAGGGTCTGCAACTCGGCGAGGGTGAAGTCTTCGGCAAACCAGCCGGCAATCTTCTGGCCATCGACCGTCTTCTCGCGGCGGCGGTCCGCGAATTCCTCGCGGGTGGCGACATCGGTGGTGCCCGAGAGCTCGTTTTCGTGGCGCGAGACCAGCACGAGGTCCCTGGTCGCCACCAGATCGGGCTCGATATAGTCCGCGCCCTCGTCGATCGCGCGTTCATAGGCGGCGAGCGTGTGTTCGGGCCGCTCGGCACTGGCGCCGCGGTGGGCGATGACCAGCATCTCGGCGTCCTGCGCAGCCACCGGCACGGCGGCATTCAGGGCGGCGAGCAGCGCTCCCAGGATCATCGCGGGCTTCATCATGTCATCGCTCCTATCGCGGCGCGCGCCGCTTCCAGCCGCGCCGCGCCCTGCCCCGCAATCCGCGCGAAGGGCACCCCGGCATCGATCAGCACCTGCTCCACGATCCTTGCAAACCTGTGACGGTCGGCCGCATCGCTGAAAAAGCGGGTGCCGTCATCGACCCACGGCAGATCGGGTTCGAGCAGCAGGTAGAGATCGGCCCGGGGCGCGGCCATCAATTCGCCCGGGCGCTGGCCGAGCAGCATCTCGGTCCACGCTGCGGTCATCAGCGCGTCGGTGTCGGCGATCAGCAGCGGCCCGGCCCAGGGCGCGGCGGCGGCGATCATCGCGGTTTGCGCGCGGCCGATGAGGAGGAGGTCGTCGAGGCTGAGCGGGCCCCTGTGCACCTCGCAATGGCTGCGGCCATATTCGCCCACGATAAGCGCGCCGGTCCCGGCGGCGAGGGCGGCGGCGAGGGTGGACTTGCCGGTGCTCTCGGCCCCGTGGAGGCAGACCGTGCGGCGGTAATGCGCCTGCACGGGTGCGGGGAGGTAGCGCCAGTGCGCGCCCGGATCGGCGCGGATGGCGCTCGTCGAAAGCCCCGCGACGGGATCGTCCGCAAGCCCCAGCACCCGGCCGCCCAAGGGCACGAACAGCCCGCCCACCTGCCGCGCCAGCTCCGCCCCGTAGGCCTCGCCAGCGAAGAGGGTGTCGATGGGTTCGGGGTGCGCGGCGGCGACGATGGCGCGCCAGATCGGCCAGAAATCGGCGCTGTCCTCCGGGGCCTGCGGGACGAGTGCGCCGTGGCCGACCACCCGGCAATCGGGGGCCAGCGCGCGCATCCAGCCGAGGCGCGTTACGCCCGGGATCGGATCGCCGGGCAGCCAGCACACCAGCACCGTCAGCTCGTCCACCAGCGCCCGCGCGGCGCGGATCAGCGACAGGTGCCCGGCGTGCGGGGGCATGAACTTGCCGAGGAGGAAGCCGCGCTTCACGCCTCGACCGCCGCGCCGCTGCGCGCGGCCCGCGCCCATTGCGCAAGGCCCGCCGCTGCCAGCACGAGGAACACCACGTAAAGCCCCGCGGTAAGGTTCAGCCCGCGCATCAGGTAGACCCCGATCGAGAGCACGTCGATCGCGATCCACAGCGCCCAGTTCTCGACCTTGCGCATGGCGAGCAGCACCTGCGCGACCACGCTCGCGCCCGCGATGGTGGCATCGGCATAGGGCATGGCGGCATCGGTGAAGCGCGCCATCGCCCAACCGGCGGCGATGCTCGAGACCCCGACCAGCCCCAGCGCGGCGAGGCGCGCGCGCCAGCCCATCCATTCCACCTGCACGCTGCGGCTCAGCCCCCCGGCGCGCGCCCACAAATACCAGCCCCAGCCCTGCACGGCGAAAAAGAAAACCTGCAAGCCCGCCTCGCCATAAAGGCGCGCCTCGCGGAAGATGACGAAATAGAGCGCCACCATCGCCATGCCGAAGGGATAGTTCCAGATCGAACGGCGCACCAGCAGGGCGACATTGGCAATGCCGAGGATGACGGCGATGAGCTCGAGCAGGTTCATTGTTCAGGAGAATTGCTAGCCGAGCGCAGCCGCCCATTCGTCCGGCGTGAAGCCGACGAGGATGCCGCCCGCGTGTTCGGCGATGGGCCGCTTGATGACGCTGGGGTTGGCCGCAAGCAGCGCGGGCGCGGCAACGGAATCGGCGGCGCGGGTCTTGTCCTCGTCAGACAGCGCACGGAAGGTCGTGCCCTTGCGGTTCACGACGGTCTCGAGCCCCGCTGCGGCGATCCAGCCGGCGATCCTCCCGGGGTCTGCGCCCTCCTTCTTGTAGTCGTGGAAGGTGTAGGCCTTGCCTTGGCTATCGAGCCACACGCGGGCCTTCTTGACCGTGTCCCTCATGGGTAATGTTGTACACACAAAAAATTCCATTAAGGTGCTTTTCTTAGTCACGGTTCTACAGGCTTCACATTCGATGTTTCAATCAGCCATTTTGTACGCTCGGTTCAGTACCACGGAGCAAGCTAAGGGGTACTCCTTGGAGCGCCAGCTTAGCGAAGGTCGGAGATACATCGAGCAGAAGGGGTGGCTCCTTGAGAAGGAAATCTCCGATCAAGGGAAAAGTGCTTACCACGGATACAATCGCCTAGAAGGCGCAGAACTCCATACGTTTGAGGAAGAAGCGAAAGCAGGGCTGCACAAAGGCAAAGTCCTTGTGGTAGAGAACCTCGATAGACTCAGCCGCCAGGGCGCTAAGGCCGCTGCGCAATTTATCTGGTCGTTAAATGAGTACGGCGTGTCCGTTGCAACGACGCACGATAACCAGATTTACAAGGCCGAAAGTACCGGCAACGATATGATGGAACTCTTTTCCATCATCATCAAAGCGCAGCTATCATACGAGGAATCTTTCAAAAAGAGCGAACGCTCGAAATCTTCGTGGGCTAGTCGCCATGCCAAAATCAGAGACGGGAGCAAGGCGACAACGGCTATCAAGGCACCTGCTTGGATCGACAAGAAGGATGGCGTCTATGTGCTAAATGAGCACCGCGTAAAGGTGCTAAACGAGATATATGACCTGTATCTGGATGGGATCGGCATATACAAGATTGTGCAAATCTTGAATGATCGCAAAGAGCCGGTTTGGGCCGTACGAGAGCGCGATGGAAAGGGGGGCTGGTACCTGCCCTATGTCCATCGGTTGCTGAAAAAGCGGGCTGTGCTTGGTGAGTATGTTGCGCTTACCGGTGAAACTTTAGCGACGGACTACTACCCGCAGGCAATTAGTGCCGAAAAGTTTAATCGCGTCCAAGCCATGATAAACTCCAAAGGGAGGACAGGCGGTCATGCTTACAAGCGCATGTCAAACCTTCTCTCTGGGATTGTCATCTGCGGAGTGTGTGAAGGCACAGCAGGCTACGAGAACAAGGGCACGAACAATATCAACTACACCAAAAAGAGCGGCGAGAGAGTGGTTTATAAGCGCCGCCACTACGAACGGCTTCGCTGCGACAATGCTCGCCGAAAACATACCTGCTCAAACAACACCCTGTATGACTACAAGACGGTGGAAGCTTGCGTCTTGGACAATCTCGGCAGGTTGCTTATCGAGGAGAAGGAGGCTGAGACACGGGTCAGCATCCATCGGGAACGGATCGCTGAGCTTTCCCGCCAGATTGAGGTTAAGGCCAGCCAACTTGAAAATCTAATCGACGCTCTTGCAGGCGGTAGTAAGGCCGTTGCAGCTCGCATTGTCGCCCTAGAGGAGGAAATTGATACTCTAAAAACTGCTCTTGAGGATGCCGAGATCAACGCCGATGCGGAAGAGTCCGAGCCAACAAGAAATCGCCATCTTGAGATCGTTGAGGCACTTAGAATGGAGATCAATGATCCTGACCCGGACAAGCGGTTTTTTGCTCGAAGCAAGGTGAACTCCTCACTTAAGCGCATTGTAGATAGGATTTATCTAAGCCAGGATGGCAGTTTCCTCGTTTTCGGATATGATAAAGATGTTTGGCTCATGTTCGAGAGGGACGGGACGGACAGGTGGAAAAAGCATAGGCAGAAGGCGATAGACCGGGTCGCTCCAGTTGACCGATCATCTGATGAGCTTGACCCAGCTTAAGCCTCTCAAGATGGCTTCAAATCTGCGATTTGCGGGCCCTGTAGACGTCTGGCGCAGCGTCTGCTGGTGCGAGCATCGGGCACAGCATTATTACATCGCGACAGGTACGTTGCATCCGGAAAAACGCCGCCGGAGCGTAGACTCACGACGGCGTTGCAAAGAGCTAAGGATGTCAATCGGCGTTCAATCGGGCCCCCCTATCGGCACGCAAAAGGGACCCCCTTGTTGAGATGGTG
>NZ_ANFX01000029.1 GCF_000331285.1 Porphyrobacter sp. AAP82
GGGGAGGCGGGGCGGGAGGTCTGCGTCGCGCGTCAGCGCGACCGCAAAATCAAGAAGCCCCCAGCGCCTTCTTCCACGCCGCCAGCCGCGCGTCCCTCACATCATCGGCCATCGCCGGATCGAACGTCGCCAGCCGCCCGCGCATGGTCTGGCAGGCGCTGGCAAGGTCGGGATAGAGCCCCGCCCCCGCCGCCGCCAGCATCGCCGCGCCCAGGGCCGTGGTCTCCACAAAGCCGGGCCGCTCGACCGTGACCCCCAGCACATCGGCAAGGTCCTGCGCCATCCAGTCATTGGCCGACATCCCGCCGTCGATCCTCAGCGTCTGCCACGGCGCGCCATCGGCGGCGAAGGCGGCGGCGAGGTCATGGGTCTGGTGCGCCATCGCTTCCAGTGCGGCGCGCGCGAGCTGGGCCTTGCCGCTCGCGAAACTCAGCCCCGCGATCACGCCGCGCGCCTCCGCCCGCCAGTGCGGCGCGCCGAGGCCAGCGAGCGCAGGCACGATCACCACGCCCGCGCTGTCGGGGATCGAACGCGCCAGCGCCTCGGTCTCGGAGGCCACCTCGACGATGCCGAGCGAATCCCTGAGCCACTGCACGAGGCTCCCCGCGACGAACACCGAGCCTTCGATGGCATAGGTCCGCGCGCCGTCGAGCTGGGTCAGCACCGTGCCGAGCAGGCGGTTGGCCGAGCGCGGGATGCGGCTGCCCTGGCAGGTCAGCACGAAGGCGCCGGTGCCATAGGTCGCCTTGGTCTGGCCGGGCGCGAGACACCCCTGCCCCACGGTCGCGGCCTGCTGGTCGCCCGCAAGGCCGGTGATCGGGATGGCCCGGCCGAACAGACCGGGCGCCGTCATGGCGAGCGGGCCGGAGGTGTCGACCACCCCCGGCAATGCCGCGCGCGGCACGCCCAGCAGATCGCACAGCCCCTCGTCGAACTGCGCGTCCTCCAGCCCCATCAGCAGCGTGCGGCTGGCGTTGCTGGCATCGGTGATGTGCGCCGCGCCCCCCGTGAGCTTGTAGACGAGCCAGCTCTCGACCGTCCCGAAGGCCAGCGTGCCCTTGTCCGCCGCCGCGCGCACTTCCGGCACATTGTCGAGCATCCAGCGCATCTTGGTGCCCGAGAAATAGGGGTCAAGCAGCAGTCCGGTGCGCTCCTGCACCCCGGCCTCGTGGCCGGCGGCGCGAAGCTGCGCGCAGAACGGCTCGGTGCGGCGGTCCTGCCAGACGATGGCATGGGTCAGCGGCGCGCCGGTCGCCTTGTCCCACGCCACCACGGTCTCGCGCTGGTTGGTGATGCCGATGCAGGCGATCATCGCCGCCCCGCCCGCCTTGGGCATGATCGCCTGCGCACAGGCCAGCGTCTTGTCCCAGATCTCGCGCGGATCGTGCTCGACCCAGCCGGCCTGGGGGTAATGCTGGGTCAGCGGCTCCTGCGCGGAGGCGACCAGCACGCCATCGGCGGCAAACAGCATCGCGCGAGTGGAGGTCGTGCCTTCGTCGAGCACGAGGATGTAGTCGGACATGGGGAACCCTCTCTCTTTTCCTATCTCCTAGCCGCCTGCCTATCGCAAAGTCGAGATGTCGCGCAGGCCCACCCCCGACCCCTCCCGCAAGCGGGACGGGAGTATCGGCGCCAACCAGTCCCCCTCCCGCCTGCGGGAGGGGCTAGGGGTGGGCAAGTCCCTTGCTCTCCGCACACCGCAAGGCCATGTGTCCCATCATGGTCACCATCCCCGAAAAACCCTGGCCCACCGGCCTTGCCGAGGACGTCGAGCCGCTGGTCCGCCGCGTGCTCGCTCCCAATCCCTCGCCCTATACCTTCACCGGCACCCAGACCTATGTGGTGGGGATGGCGGACGGGCCGGACTGCGCGGTGATCGATCCCGGCCCGGACGAGGCCGATCACATCGCCGCGATCCTCGCCGCCGTGGGCAGCCGCAAGATTCTCGCGATCATGTGCACCCACACCCATCGCGACCACTCCCCCGCCGCAGCACCCCTCGCCGCGCAGACCGGCGCGCCGATCGTCGGCTGCGCGCCCTTGATGCTGCAAGTCGCAGGCCCCCGTTCGGACGAGGCCTTCGATCCGACCTACGCCCCCGACCGCGTTCTGCGCGATGGCGAGGGGATGCGCGGCACCGGCTGGACGCTCACCGCCGTGGCGACGCCGGGGCACACCTCGAACCACCTGTGCTTCGCGCTGGAGGAAAGCGGGGCGCTGTTCACCGGCGATCACGTGATGGGCTGGTCGACCAGCGTGGTCATCCCGCCCGATGGCGACATGGGCGATTACATGGCGAGCCTCGACAAGCTGATGGCGCGCGATGATGTGCGCTACCACTCGGCCCATGGCGCCGCGATCGACAAGCCTCGCCAGCTGGTGCGCGGCATGATCGGCCACCGCCGCCAGCGCGAGGCGCAGATCCTGCGCCTGCTGGGCGAGCAGGCGCGCCCCGTCGGCGGCTTTATCCCCGAGATGTACAAGGGGCTGGACGAACGCCTGATCCCGGCGGCGGAAATGAGCGTGACGGCGCACCTTCTCGACCTCGAAAAGCGCGGGATGGCGCGGCGCGGGAGCGACGGGCTGTGGATGATCGTCTGAACCTGCCTGCCGCAAGCCCGCGCCCGGGCCGCCTCGGCGCGCGCGGCGAGACGCTGCTGGCGCTGCTGGCCGCCGTGTCGCTGGCGGCGGCGGCCTTCTTCGGCTGGCGCGCCTATGTCTACACCGAGGAAGGCGATCCCGTCGCCACCGCAGCCGGCACCTTCGAGCGGCGCAACGACCTGATCGTGCTCACCTACCGGATGGAGGTGGTGTCGGAATCCGTCATCAAGGGTCCGGCGGGCATCGGCCTGCTCGAACGAAGGCGGCTGGCGATCATCCCTGCCCGGATCGATTACCGGATCGAGCTTTCGAAGATCACGAAGTCCCGCATGCAGTGGGATGCCGCGGCCCAGACCCTGCGGGTCACCCTGCCGCCCTTGCGCATCTCCAAGCCGAACCTCGACGAGGCGCGCGCGCGGGTCTTCGTGGACGGCGTGTGGGTGTCGCGCGGGGATGCCGAAAGCCTCGCGCGCAAGAACTCCGAGATCGCCGAGCGCAAGGCGGTGGAATTTGCCAAGAACCGCGAGATTCTCGGCATCGCCCGCGCCGCCGCGCGCGAGGCGGTGCGCGATAACCTCGCCGCTGCCTTGCGCGCCGCCGGTCACCCGCAGGCCGCAATACAGGTGCGCTTCGAAGGCGAGGGCTGACGCGCGCCGGCCATAGCCCACCCGCGCGCGCCAAATGGGCTTGATCGCAGCGGCAATCCGTTGTCCAACCGGCACGGGCATGCCTTGGGGGGATCGGTCTTGGCCACAGCAGCAGCACCATCACGCGCCGCGCCGGCAGAAGGCACGCGCTTCTATCTGATCATGGCGCTGGTCATGGCCGGTGTCGTTTTCGGCGGCTTCAGCTTCCACCTCATGATGGGCCGGTCGAGCTTCGATGCGCCGCTGGTGGTCCACGCCCACGGCATCATCTTCATGGCCTGGACCGTGCTCTACAGCGCGCAGGCGATCGCGATTGCGGGCGGCAATGTCGCGCTTCACCGGCGGCTCGGGCAGGCGGCCTATCTGCTGATCCCGGTGATGGTCCTCGCCGGGATGGCGGTGATGGTCCATTCGGCGCAGAGCCGCGGCGGGCCGTTCTTCTTCGCGATGAACGAATTCGTGATCAGCAACGGGCTGATGGTGTTCACCTTCGGCGGGCTCGCGCTGTGGGCGCTGAGGGTGCGGCGCCATCAGGGCTGGCACCGGCGGCTGATGCTGGTGGCGATGAGCGTGCTGACCGGACCCGGGCTCGGGCGGCTGATCCCGGCGCCGCTGCTGATCCCCTATGCCTGGCCGATCTCGATCGCGCTCACCTGGATCTTCCCGCTGATCGGGATCGCCGCCGACCTGCGCCGCGATGGCCGCGTGCACCCGGCCTATGTATGGGGGCTCGGCGTCTATATCGGGGTCTTTGCGGTCTCGATGGGGATTGCCTATTCGCCGCTCGGGGTGGGCTTCACCCAATGGCTGGTCGCCGGCACCCCGGGCGCCGAGCGGCCGATGGGCCCGTTCCTGCCGCCGGGCTTCGGCGGCTAGCGGTTTTCACTCGAAAATCCGGGCAACGCGCCTATATCGGCGGCTCCTGAGTGAACGGGGAACCCGACGATGAGCCTGCTGACCAAGAGCCCCACCGGCGCCGACCTGCTCGCCGAGATCGATGCCTTGCGCCGGACACGCAACGCGGTGATCCTCGCGCATTATTACCAGACCCCCGATATCCAGGACATTGCCGACTTCGTGGGCGACAGCCTCGAACTCTCGCGCAAGGCGGCGGCGACCGATGCCGACGTGATCGCCTTTTGCGGGGTCAAGTTCATGGCCGACACGGCGAAGATCCTCAGCCCTCAGAAGACCGTGATCCTGCCCGACATGGACGCCGGTTGCAGCCTTGAAGACAGCTGTCCCCCTGAGAAATTCCGGGCCTTCCGCGAAGCTCACCCCGATCACATCGCGCTCACCTACATCAACTGCTCGACCGAGGTGAAGGCATTGAGCGACGTGATCGTCACCTCCTCCAGCGCCGAGACGATCCTCGCGCAAATCCCCCCCGAACAGAAAATCATCTTCGGCCCCGACCGGCATTTGGGCGGCTATCTCAGCCGCAAGTTCAACCGCGAGATGCTGCTGTGGCCCGGGGTGTGCATCGTCCACGAGGCCTTCTCCGAGACCGAGCTCCTCAAGCTCAAGGAGCAGTACCCCGGCGCGCCCATCGCCGCGCACCCCGAATGCCCGCCGACGATCATCGACCACGCGGATTACGTGGGCTCGACCAGCGGCATCCTCGCCTTCGCCAAGACCTTCCCGGGCGACACCCTGATCGTCGCCACCGAGCCGCACATCATCCACCAGATGGAAAAGGCCCTGCCCGGCAAGACCTTCATCGGCGCGCCGGGGGCGGACGGGAACTGCTCGTGCAACATCTGCCCCTACATGGCGCTCAACACGATGGAGAAACTCTACGTGGCCCTGCGCGACCTGACGCCCCAGATCGAGATCGAGGAAGGCATCCGCCTGAAGGCCAAGCGCAGCCTCGACCGGATGCTCGAAATGGCGAGCGGGACTGTGGGCATGGGCGATCTGGGGAAGGTGCATTTCAGCGGGGATTGAGTAAGTGATTCCAGACTTTCAGTCACTGATGCTGCCTGTTCTCAAACACGCAGCAAACGGTGAAATCCGCATTTCGGAACTCGTCCCTCAACTGGCCGACGACTTTGGCCTCACGCAAGATGAACGCGATCAAACCTTGCCCAGCAGCGGCCAGAGCGTTCTCTATAATCGCGCACAATGGGCGAAGACGTATCTGAAGCAGGCTGGGCTGCTGCAACCTACAAAGCGAGCGCATTTCCAGATCAGCGAGCGAGGGCTTCAAGTCCTCAAAAGCCCTCCAGTGCGCATCGACATCCCATTCCTTGAACAATTTCCTGAGTTCCGCGCGTTCAGGGATCGTGGCAAGAAAGCCGACGATAACGACACGTCCATTGTCGTTGAAGTTGCCGAGGTGTCACCAGATTCTTCGCCCGAAGATGTTTTGACAGCAGTTCACCAGCAGATCGAAGAAGCCTTCATTGCCGAGCTTATTGACCGCCTTCTTGTGGGCACACCTGCATTTTTCGAAAAGGCTATCGTCGAACTGCTACTTGCGATGGGCTACGGCGGCAGTTCGAAAGACGCAGGGCGTGCCATCGGCCAGTCCGGCGACAATGGCGTTGACGGGGTTATTGACCAAGACCCGTTGGGGGTGGATCAAATCTACCTTCAAGCAAAGCGTTATGGGGCCGAAAACATCGTCGGTGCCTCAGCACTCAGAGATTTCTGTGGCGCACTGAGTTTGAAGAAGGCCCAGAAAGGGATCTTTGTCACGACCTCCAGCTTCTCCAAAAGTGCGCGCGAAACTGCTGCGCAGCTTGGCGGGCGGATCGTCCTCATCGACGGAAAGCAACTTGGCCGACTGATGGTCCGATACAATGTCGGGTGTCGAGACAAATACACCTTGCACGTGAAGGACTTTGACGAAGACTTTTTCGATTGACGCCCTAGGCTCCAGCTTTCGCTGGGGTGACGGAGTTGGTTAAGCCTTCGCCCGGCTCACCGCCAGCGCCGCGCCGACCAGCACCATCCCGGCAATATCCAGCCCCGACAAAACCTCGCCGAACGCCAGCCAACCATAGATCGAGGCGACCGCAGGCTGGGTCAGCAGGGCGAGGCCCACCACCAGCGGCGGGAAATATTTGAGCGAGAACACCATCAGCCCTTGGCCCACCAGCTGGCTCAGCACGAACAGCCCGATAATCGGCCCCCACGCCTGCGGCCACACCGGCTCGCCCAGCAGCACTGCGATCACCAGCAGCACCGGCGCGCCGAACAGGCTCACCCACACCAGCAGGCTCCACGACCCGAAGGCCCCGCGCGCGTTCTGGAGCGTCAGCAGGTAGACCGCATAGAGCAGCCCCGCCGCGACCGAGAACAGATCGCCCACCAATGTCTCGTGGCTGATCTCCAACGAGCGCCCCATCAGGATCGCTGCTCCCCCCAGCGCAAAGACGATCGCCAGCCACTCGAGCCGCCCGGGCAGCACCCGGTGCACGACAAAACCCCAGAACAGCAGCACGATCGAGCCGGCATTGCCAAACAGGGTCGCATTGCCGAGCCGCGTCATGCCGATGCCGATGTGCCAACTCGCAAGGTCGAGGGCGAAGGTCACCGCGCCCAGCGCCACCAGCGCCAGCGTTGTCGCTCCCATGCCCGTCAGCCGCTGGCCATTCGCCCGCGCCAGCAGCACCATGAAGGGGAACGCCAGGAACAGCCGCCAGAACCCCGCCGCAACCGGCCCGGTGTCCGCCACCCGCACGAACCACGGCCCGATCGCAAGCGCGACATTGCCCCCGAACAGCGCGAACAGCAGCAGCCATGCGGGCGGGCGCGCGCCCTCCGGCGGTGCGGCAGCAACAACTTCTTCTTGGGTCGTCCCAGCACTTTCCATGCTTGCGCCCTAGACCCGCTCGCCCCAAGTGGATAGCCAATCGAAACCTGTTCGAGAGGATATCTTCAGATATGCACGACGTCCTGTTCCAGCCGCTCAAGATGGGCGCGCTCCATGCCAAGAACCGCATCCACATGGCCCCGCTCACCCGCGGCCGCGCGGCCGAGCCGATGTTCGTCCCCAACGATCTGATGGCGACCTACTACCGCCAGCGCGCCGGCGCGGGGATGATCCTGACCGAAGCGACCGGCATCAGCACCGAAGGCCTCGGCTGGCCCTCCGCGCCCGGCATCTGGTCGGACGAGCAGACCGAGGCGTGGAAGGCCACCACCACGGCGGTGCACGAGGAAGGCGGCCTCATCGTCATGCAGCTGTGGCACATGGGCCGCATCGTCCACCCCTACTTCCTCGATGGCGAGCCGCCGTTCTCCGCTTCGGCGACCACGGCTCCGGGCGAGGCGCACACGCCGACCGGCAAGTCGCCCTATGCGCAGGCGCGCGAAATGACGACCGAGGACATCAAGCGCACCATCGCCGACTACCGCCGCGCGGCCGAGAACGCCGAGAAGGCCGGGTTCGACGGGGTGCAGCTCCACGGCGCCAATGGCTACCTTGTCGACCAGTTCCTGCGCGACAAGACCAACCTCAGGACCGACAGCTACGGCGGCTCGCCCGAAAACCGCACCCGCTTCATGCGCGAAGTGCTCGAGGCGCTGGTCGACGTGTGGGGCGCGGACCGCGTGGGCATCCGCCTCTCGCCCAACGGCGATTCGCAAGGGACGGACGACAGCAACCCGCCCGCGACCTTCGGCGCGGCAGCGAAGGTGTGCGAAGACCTCGGCCTCGCCTTCGTCGAACTGCGCGAGCCCGGGCCGGACGGCACCTTCGGCCAGACCGACGTGCCCAAGCAGAGCCCGCTGATCCGCCAGATCTACACCGGCATGCTGATCCTCAATTCGGACTACACCGCCGAGGAAGCGGTCGCGGACGTGGAAAGCGGCAAGTGCGACGCGGTGAGCTTCGGCCGCCCCTATATCTCCAACCCCGATCTCGAAAAGCGCATCGCGGCGGGCGCGCACTGGAACCCCAACAAGGACGTGCCCAAGAGCTGGTACTTCCCGATCCCGCAGGGCTACGTCGACTACCCGACGCTGGAAGAAGAACAGGCCGAAGCGGCGGAGTGACATGATCCACCGGCAGCGTCCGCCATGGGCGCTGCCGGGATCGCAATCAGGTTCTCGCCAAAGCTGCGCGACGATGCGCTATTTGACGGCCTCGACGAGATCACCCGACTGAATGGTGCGGGGTCCCAGTTCGAGCGGAAGGCGATAGTCCGTAAAGCTGGCAGGGATCGGCCGACAGGTTGCAATGTCCGGGCTGTCGCAAATCTGGAAATGGAGGTGCGGCTCGGTGGAGTTGCCCGAACTGCCCACGTCTCCGATTGTCTCGCCTGCCGCAACCGAGGCTCCAAGAGCGGCGCGCGCACTGCCCTGCTTCAGGTGGGCGTAGATCGAGAATTCGCCATTGCCATGGTCGATCACGACATGATTGCCCAGCACGCTTCCCATTCCCTTCATGAGAAGAGCCGCCTGCCCTTCCAGGAGCCGCGCAAGGTAAGCGTCATCGGCCTCGCCCTGGCGCTTGAGCATGGCCGCATTGTCAGCCTGATCGTTCGACACGGCCACCACCTTGCCATCGGCGATAGCCCGCACCGGCTTGCCGAAAATGGCGTAATCCTCCAGCCTTGCACCATTCCCGCGGTGTGTTGAGCCGTTGCCGGTCAAGGCCACGATATCATAGGCGAACTCCTCGATCCCGGCCCAGCGGTGAGGGGTGTGGAAGCTGGCCGCAACGGCGACAAACGATCGGCCCGGAATGGGAAACAGGGCTTTGGTCTGCGATGTTCGCGCCACAATCGGGCGTGCGATCCGATCAGTCTTCAGAGCCGTATCGAGGCTCGTTTCGATCGCAATTTCGATCTCGTCGCGCTCGCCCCTCCAGACAAACGGCTGGTACAGGAAGACCAGAGCCTCACCCGGTGCCAGCGTATCGGAGGACGCAAGTTTGGCATCCGCAAGCAGCTGGCCGTTGCAGAATTGCGCAGGGAATATCTGGTCCAACATCGCGATCTGCGGCGCCTGCTTTACGGCATTGGCGATGTCGGCAGGCGCCAGCCAGCGAGTATCACGGACCTGCTGTCGGCTCTTCAGGTGGAACGATACGCCGGTGAGCGTGACCGGATGGTCGCTGCGGTTGACCACCGCCAGGCTTTGAATCAGCGCGGATTGCACAGCGCGCTCATCGTTGAACGGGGCTGTGCGAATTTCGTCTTCGCATAGCCGGATTTCGGCGGCGCGCGCCTCTGCCGCGAACAACGCGCCGGCGGTGATCAGGAGAGCTGCCGTAAGGCCTTTCGGAATCATTTTTCGCTCCGCTTCAATCTGCGACGCAAGGGTAGCATTACCCAGACCGCTTACGAAGTGTGCCTGTTCTTTCTGCCCAGCGGTCATTCAACCCAAGATGTCCTGCCACTAAAGGCGGCTATGTCGCGCCACCCTTTGCCGCGCTGGCAAAGGATGCGGCGCGCTATTCCTGCGGCTGATCGGGAGCCGGAGCTGCTGGCGCTGCTGCGGCCCCTTCGCCTGCTGGCGCGCCCTCGATCCCATCCGCCGGGGTCACTTCGGGCTGCTCGGCGTCGATATCGTCACCCACGGTGCGCACCTGGCGCGGGGCAAGCGGGGCCTGCGAATCGAGCTGTTCGAGCGGGATCATCGCGTCCGAGATCGAGCCTGCCAGCACCTCGCCCGAGGGCGCGCCGCCCTGCGCGGCAGGCGCGGCGGCCTGCTGCTCGCAGGCGGCAAGCACCAGAGGCAGGGCGAGGACAAGAGCGCGTTTCATCGGCACGCTCTTTTGGCGGCGGCGTCCAATGCGTCAAGGAAATCGTCGCTGGACGCCATCAGCGCGGCGTCCCATTCTTCCGCCGAGACGCTGAGCCCCAGCCGCGCCAGACTGGTGACGCCATACTCGGCGATGCCGCAGGGCACGATGCCGCCGAAGTGGCTGAGGTCGGGGTCGAGGTTCACCGAAAAGCCGTGCATCGTCACCCAGCGCCGCACCCGCACGCCGATCGCGCCGATCTTGGCCTCGGTGCCGTCGATGTCGCGGGTCCAGATGCCGACGCGGCCCTCGGCGCGCCAGCTTTCGACGCCGAACGTCCCCAGCGTCGCGATCACCCAACCCTCGATCGCGTGGACGAAGCAGCGCACGTCCTTGCCGCGCTCCGCGAGGTTGAGCACCAGATAGCCGATCCGCTGGCCCGGCCCGTGATAGGTGTAGCGCCCGCCGCGCCCGGCCTCGACCACTTCGAAGCGCGGATCGACCAGCTCGGCAGGGTCCGCGCTCGTGCCGGCGGTGTAGACCGGCGGGTGCTCGAGCAGCCACACCAGCTCCGCCGCCCGCCCTTCGAAGACCGCGGCGTTCCTCGCCTCCATCTCGGCGAGCGCCTGCGCATAGGGCACCCCGGCAACCTCACGCCGCCACTCGATGGGAAATGAACCGTCAGGGGCCGGAGCAATGCTTGCCATCGCGCAGCGGTGGGGGCATTGAGCGGCGAGATCAAGAGGCGAAATGCGCGCGGCCCGCGCCTCCCGCGACGGAAGGGATCCCGGATGCAACACAACAAGCTCGACATGGGCCGGGCCTGGACCCAGGCGACCGGCCTGATGGGCAGCAACCGCGACACGATCGGCGCGATTGCCGGGCTGTTCTTCTTCCTGCCCGCACTGGCGAGCGCGCTGCTGCTGCCCGGGCTTGCCAACCCGCCCCAGCCCGCGCCCGGTGCCGATCCCGAAGCCGCGCTGCGGGTGATGGCCGACCAGATCGCCGCCACCTATGCCGCCAACTGGCCGCTGATCCTGACGCTGGCGGTGGTGCAGTTCGTCGGCTCGATGAGCCTGTTCGCGCTGCTCACCGATCGCGGCAACCCGACCGTGGGTGAGGCGCTGCGCACCGGCGCGCGCAGCCTGCCGAGCTATCTTGCCGCGCAGCTCGTCACTGTGCTGGGCGGATCGCTGGCGATCGGCATCCCCATCGGGGTGCTGTCGGCCTTCGGCGGAGCGGGCGTGGCGGTGCTGGCGCTGCTGATTGCGGCGGTGCTGATCGTCTACGTGATGGTCAAGCTGTCGCTGACCGCGCCGGTGATCGCCATCGAAGGCCAGCGCAATCCGCTCGCCGCGCTGGCCCGTTCGTGGCAGCTGACCAAGGGCAATTCGCTGGTCATCTTCGCCTTCATCGTGCTGCTGGCGCTGGTGCTCGGCGTGATCGCCCTGATCGTGGCAGGACTGCTCGGCCTGGTCTTCTCGGCGATCGGCGGGACGGTTGCGCTGATCGGGAGCGGCGTGGTCGATGCTGCGGTCAATGCCCTGTTCACGACGGTGTTCCTGGTGGTCACGGTGGCCATCTACCGGCAGCTTGCCGGTGCGTCGCCCGAGAGCGAAGCCGAGGTCTTCGACTAGCCGCCGCGCGGCGGCAGGCTGACAGGCGGGCAGGCAGGCAGGCGAACGAGCATCCCATGGCACAGACCGATCCCGACCTGACCCGCCCTGCCGCGCAAGCCCCCCTGCCGCTGCCGCTGCCGCTGCCGCTGCCGGCCGACGATCCGGCGATCCCGCCTTCGCGCATGGCCTTGCTGTTCATGGTGATGCTGGTGACGGCGGCGGGCAACACCGCGATGCAATCGGTGATGCCCTCGATCGGCACCGCGCTGAAGGTGGCCGATGTGTGGATCAGCCTCGCCTACAGCTGGTCGGCGCTCTTGTGGGTGGTGTGCGCCCCGTTCTGGGCGCGGCGCTCGGACCAGCGGGGGCGCAAGGCGATGATGGCGCTTGGCCTGTGCGGCTTCATCGCCAGCTTCGTGCTGTGCGGCGCGGCCCTGTGGGCGGGGCTGTCGGGCTGGCTCACCGCCTTCTGGACGCTCGTGCTGTTCGCCGCCGCGCGCAGCCTCTACGGCGGCTTCGGGAGCGCCGCGCCGCCCGCGGTGCAGGCCTATGTCGCCTCGCGCACGCCGCGGGCGCAGCGCACCCAGGCGCTCTCGCTGATCGCCTCGAGCTTCGGGCTCGGCACGGTCATCGGCCCGGCATTGGCCCCGCTGATGGTGGTGCCGTTCCTCGGGCTGGGGCTGACCGGACCCTTCCTCGCCTTCGCCGCGATCGGCGCGATCGCGCTCGCCCTGCTGCGCCTGCGCCTGCCCGACGACGAGCCGCGCTTCGCCGCGCGCGGCGAGGCGGCCCCCTATGCCAGCGCCTCGGGCGCGCCCCCTGACCCGGGCGCCGACCCGGGCGAGACCGACGAGCCGCCCCCCTGTGCCGCCGACACCGAGCCCCCCCGCCTCACCTGGCGCGACCCGCGCCTCAGGCCGTGGGTCTTCGCCGGGCTGGTCGGCGGGCACGCGCAGGCGATGGTGCAGGGCATCGCCGGCTTCCTCGTGCTCGACCGCCTGTCCTTGCGCGACACCCCCGATGCGGGCGCCGGCCCCATCGGCCTTGTCCTGATGAGCGGGGCGATCGCGACCCTGCTTGCGCAATGGGGCCTGATCCCGCGCTTCGACTTGGGCCCGCGCGCCGCGACCCTGTGGGGCATCGCCGCCGCCGCGATCGGCACCATGATCCTCGCCGTGGCGGGCGATCTCCACCTCATCGCGCTGGGCTATGCCATCGCCTCACTGGGCTTCGGCCTGTTCCGCCCCGGCACCACCGCCGGCACCTCGCTGGCCGTGACCCGCGCCGAGCAGGGGCAGGCGAGCGGCATCGTCGCGAGCCTTGCCGGAGCCTCCTACATCTACGCGCCCGCTTTGGGCGTGTGGCTCTACGGCCACTCCGACTGGCTCGGCTTCGGGCTGATCGTCGCCCTGTGCGCCGTGGTGCTGGTGCATGGGTGGCTGCGATTGCAGTCCGACCGGGATCTCACGCGTTCCTGAGTGCCGGAGCGCCTCCGCGCTCCCGTCCTCGGTGAGTCCGTGTTGCCCTACCGCTTCGCTGCTTGAGGGCGGGTTCCTCCGCTTCGCTCCGGGGCACCTGCGGCTCGCGCCGTGCGCTCGCGGCCCTTCGGGCCGAACCGGCGCGACACGCGCGGTTTGGCGGTGTCTCGGTCCGCCAACGGACGGACCGCAAGGCCGAACGGCCGCCCGCAGGTGCCCGGAACGGAGCGCAGCGAAGCGAAGGGAACAGCACCGCGGACGTGCCGGCGGAGGCAGGCACGCACATCGCAAGCTTCTTCAGCTTCGCCATGCTCACTCCCCCTCCCCCGCCACGCGCAGCGCAGGCACCGCCTTGGCGGCATCCTCGGGCGCGATGCCGGGCGCGGGCGCGGCGCTGACCCGCTCCTGCCGCGCGGCCACGCGGCCCGCCTGCTCGATCACCTTGACGATCCGCGGGTACACCCCGCAGCGGCACAGGTTGGGCACCCCCGCCTCGATGTCGGCCCGGGTCGGCGCCACGTTCCGCTGGAGCAGTGCGGCGAGCGCGATCACCATGCCCGGCGTGCAGTAGCCGCATTGCACCGCGGCTTGCGCCACCATCGCCTGCTGCACCGGGTGCGAACGGTCGCGGCTCAGCCCTTCGATCGTGGTGATCAGCCGCCCCTCGGCCTCGGCCAGCGTGATCGCGCAGGACCGCAATGCCACCCCGTCGACCAGCACCATGCACGCACCCGAACACTCCGGCCCGCCGCCGCAGGCCTTGGTGCCGGTGAGGTTCATCGCCTCGCGCAGCGCGTAGAGCAGCGGCATGCGCGGATCGAGGTCGAACTCCACGGGCCGCTCGTTGATCGTCATGCGGCTCATCGGCGCAGGCCTCCCGCCAGCCTGTAGGAGACACATGAGACACTGTCCTGAGGAGGAAAACCGCTCCCCGCGCCAGAGGTCTCACAGGCGCGCAAAAGGGAGCCGAAACGGATCATGGCGCAGACCATGCCAGCTTCACCGCGTGTAGGAAACAGGCAGTTGCTCCAAGCGCCTCCCCTTGCGCAGGTCAGTTGCGCCAGCTGTCGTCGATCTTGTCGATCCGGCGCTTCCACGCCTCGAAATCGAACATCCCGGCGCCGCCCTGCCCGCTCATCACGGCGAGGTCGCGCTGGTGGACATCGACCACGCTCTGCGGGACCAGCACCGGATCGCCCATGGAAAGCGTCGCCACCTGGATCTCGCAGGCGCGCTGCAAGGCCCACATCTTGACGAACATGCCCTGGATGGTGCGGTCCATCACCACCGGGCCGTGGTTGCGCAACATCAGGATGGTGTGGTTGCCGAGGTTCTGCACCAGCCGCTCGCCCTCTTCCGCGCGCACGGTCACGCCCTCGAAGTCGTGATAGCCGATCTGGCCCTGGAAATTGCAGGCGTAGAAATTGGTCGGAAGCAAGCCGTCCCTGTGGCTCGCCACGGCCATCGTCGCGGTGGTGTGAACGTGGCAGATCGCGTCCGCACGTCCGCCCAGATGCTTGTGGAAATAGGCATGCTGGGTGAAGCCCGCCTTGTTCACCATGTAGGGCGATCCGCCGACATTGTTGCCCTCGACATCGATCTTGACGAGATTGCTGGCGGTGACTTCGCTGTAGAGCAGCCCGAAGGGGTTGATGAGGAAGGTGTCGCTCTCGCCGGGCACCTTCACCGAAATGTGATTGTAGATCGATTCCGACCAGCCGAGGTGATCGAAGATGCGGTAGCATGCCGCCAGGTCGAGCCGTGCCTGCCATTCCTCGGGGCTGCATTCGATCTGGGGCTTGAGCTGGGTTGCCATGGCGCGGGTCCTCTTCCGTCTGTGATTGGCGCGCGTTATCGCACGCCGAGGGAATGCTTTGCAAGCTGCGCTGGCGCCCGCTAGGCCAGCTGCAAGCATGACATCGCCTGCCCCTTCCGCCCCTGCCAAACTGGTCACCGGCAGCATCCCGAGCCATCTGGTCAGCCAGACGCTGCCCGCCGTGATCGGCGTGGCGGCGATCATGTCGGTCGGGATCATCGATGCCTATTTCGTCGGCCACCTGGGGCCCCTGCCCTTGGCCGCGATCAGCTTCATCTTTCCGGTCTCGGTCGCCTGCACCTCGCTGGGAGTGGGGGTGATGGTGGGGATCAATTCGGTGGTCGCCCGCGCGCTTGGCGAAGGCGACCACGAAACGGCCGCGCGCCGCGCCAATTTCGGCATCGTCTTTGCGGTGGCATGCGGGCTGGTGATGGGCGCCGCGCTGTGGCTGCTTGCGGACGTGATCTTCGCCGCGATGAACGCGCCCGCCCACCTCATGCCGCTGATCCGCGCCTATATGGGCCCCTATGCGCTGGTCTTCCCCTTGAGCCTTGCGATCATGGGCTTCAACGGCGTGCTGCGCGGCCAGGGCGAGGCGCGGCGCACCAGCACGGTCAGCATCGTGTTTGCCGCGGCCAACTGGGTGCTCAATCCGATCCTGATAACCGGCGCCTTCGGCTTCGAAGGCTTCGGCATCGCCGGCTCGGCCTATGCGACCGGCATCGGCTGGGCGCTGGGGGTTGGGGCCGCGCTGTGGCTGCTCAAGGGCACGCCGCTGCCGCTGAACCTTGGCCTGCTGCGCGATTGCGACCTGCTCGATCCGGCGCGCGCGATCATCCGCGTCGGGCTGCCTGCGGCGTTCTCCAATGCGATCAACCCCTTGGGGCTCGCCGTGCTGACCGCGCTGGTCGCCCTCGAAGGCGAGGCAGCGGTTGCGGGGTTCGGCGCGGCGGGGCGCTTGCAGAGCCTCGTGCTGGTGCCGCTGCTCGGCCTGTCGGGCGCGATCGGCGCGATCGTCGGCCAGAACTGGGGCGCGGGGCGCGACGACCGCGCTGCCGAGGCGGTGCGCCATGCCTTCGGTTTCTGCATCCTGTGGGGACTGCTGGTTGCCGGCACGATGATGGCCGCCGGCGCGAGCCTCGGGCGGGTGTTCACCGATGACCCCGCGGTGGTCGCCGAATTCGATCTCTATCTGAAGATCGCCGCCTGGGGCTATGCCGGTTTCGGCCTGCTGATCGTCGGCAACGGGATCATGAATGCGGTCGACCGGGCGAGCTACGCGCTCGGGCAATCGGTGGCGCGGGTGTTCCTGGTGATGCTGCCGGTCGCGCTGGTGCTCCAGCCGGGGATGGGCTCGGCGGCGATCTACACCGCGGAACTGGCCGCCAACCTGTTCGGCGCGGTCTCGGCGCTGGTGCTGGTGCGCCATGTCCTGGCCCGCCACGCCCGGCTGCGCGCCGTGCCGCGCTAGGGGCTTGTTAACCAACTCTGCCGCATAGCGGGCCCACGACACAGCTGTGAGGGCGCGCTGACCGATGGACGACCTGCTGGCGGAATTCATCGCCGAGACCCGCGAGATGCTGGAGGCCACCGGCGGCGAACTCGTCGCCTGGGAAGCCGATCCGGCCGACCGCGCGCGTCTCGATGCGATCTTCCGCTTCGTCCACACGGTCAAGGGCAATTGCGGCTTCTTCGACTTTCCCCGCCTCGCCAGCCTCAGCCATGCCGCCGAGGATGCGCTCGCCGATTGCCGCGCAGGCCGGCGCGAGGCCGATGCCCCGCTGGTGACCGCGGTGCTCGCGATCATCGACCGGATCGCGGCGATGATCGATGCGATCGAGGCAGGCGAGGTGTTCCCCGAAGGCGGTGACGAGGCGCTGATCTCCGCGCTCGACGGCGCATCCGGAGCCCCGGCCGAGCCTGCCGAAGCCCCGCTCCATGCCCCCGCCGCAGCCCAGCTCGGCGCGCAATCGGGCGCGGGCGCGGGCGAGGAACAGACCGCCTCCTTCCGCCGCTCCGACCAGCGCACCATCCGCCTGCCCGTGGAGCTGCTCGACCGGGTGATGAGCGGCGTGTCCGACATGGTGCTCGCCCGCAACGATCTTGCCCACCGGCTGCGCCAGGCGGGCAACCAGCCGACCATCGACGGCCCCTTCGAGCGGCTCACCACCATCCTCTCCGACGTGCGCGACGCGATCACGCGGATGCGGATGCAGCGCATCGAGACGCTGTTCGGCGCCCTCCCGCGCCTGGTGCGCGATCTTTCCGCCGAACTCGGCAAGCAGGTGATGGTCGATCTCGACGGCGGCGATGTGGAGCTGGACCGCGAGATGATCGAGACGATCCGCGATCCGCTCACCCACATCATCCGCAATGCCATCGACCACGGGATCGAAGCCCCCTCGGCGCGCCTTGTCGGGGGCAAGCGCGAGATCGGCCTGCTCGCCATCGCCGCGCGGCAATCGGGCAACACCATCTCGATCGTGCTCGCCGATGACGGGCGCGGATTGGACGAGGAACGCATTGCGGCCAAGGCGGTCGCCACCGGCCTCGTCACCGCCGCCGAACGCGGCGGCATGATCGGCATTGATCGCGGCGGCGTTGTGGGTCTTGTCGGCGAGGCTCACCGCGAGGCTGCGCGGCGGCTTGTGGGCGAGGCTGGCGATATAGGCCTCCTTGCGCGGGTGCCAGGCGGGCTTGGGTTCCTCGTGGCTGTCGGTGCAATCGGCGACAATCTGCGCAACGCCCTCGCCGTAGCACGCGCGGATCGCATCAAGCTGAGCGAGGCCACCCTGATCCTCGACCACATCGTGCAGCAGCGCGGCAATCGCCTGATCCTCGTCCGCCCCGTTCTCGAGCGCAATCGCGGCGACGGCGAGCAGGTGGGACACGTAGGGGATGCCCGAGCCTTTGCGGATCTGGGTGCGGTGAAGGCGGCTGGCATAGGCGAGCGCATCGTCGAAGCGCTCGGTGAGGAAGGGGGTATCGGGCATCGTGATCCTCCTGTTGCCAGACCGAACGCCACTTGCGCCCGGCAGCGGGGCTGCGGGCGTCGTTTGCGTTGATCTGTGGTGGGTTTCAAACGGTGGTTGCGGGAGTTGGATTTGAACCAACGACCTTCAGGTTATGAGCCTGACGAGCTACCGGGCTGCTCCATCCCGCGATACCGTTTTTGGCGTTCCTCGCGCAAGCGCTGCGGGCGGCCGTTCGGCCTTGCGGCTCCTGCGGAGCCGGGGCCTTTGTTTGGCGTTCCTTGCTCATGCGACCTGAAGGTCGCGTCGCTGCGGGCGGCCGGTCGGCCTTGCGGTCGCTGTGCGACCGTTTGGCCTGCTCCTCAAGCCGAATAAGCTTCGGGAGCGCGTCTCAGGCGTCCAAAGGCACCTTAGACGCCAAAAGGGCCGCCCTTGCGGGTCAGCCCTGTTGACTTGTGAATGGGTCAACCCCGCTTCCACTGGTCGCAATGCCTGGCGACGACCTACTCTTCCAACGCTTGAGCGTTAGTACCATCGGCGCTGTCTGGTTTCACGGCCGAGTTCGAGATGGGATCGGGTGGGTCACAGACGCTATGGCCACCAAGCAATGGGACCAGTGGATGCGGGTTTCAAATCGATGCACACTCAAGGTTTGAGTGGTTTTAAGGCGTATCTGGCTGGAGACATTCTCCACCAACGCGCTCTGCACAGGGCAGGGCTGACGTTGACAGTGCGAACTCTCAAGCGCGATATGAACTATTAGGACCGGTTAGCTCCATACATTACTGCACTTCCACACCCGGCCTATCAACGTGATGGTCTATCACGGTTCAAAGATACCTAATCTCAAGGGAGGCTTCCCGCTTAGATGCTTTCAGCGGTTATCCCGTCCGTACATAGCTACCCTGCGGCACCCTTGGCAGGATGACAGGTACACCAGAGGTACGTTCACCCCGGTCCTCTCGTACTAGGGGCAACTCCTTTCAAGTATCGACGCCCACGGCAGATAGGGACCAAACTGTCTCGCGACGTTCTGAACCCAGCTCACGTACCACTTTAATTGGCGAACAGCCAAACCCTTGGGACCTGCTCCAGCCCCAGGATGTGATGAGCCGACATCGAGGTGCCAAACGATTCCGTCGATATGAGCTCTTGGGAATCATCAGCCTGTTATCCCCGGCGTACCTTTTATCCGTTGAGCGATGGCCCTTCCACGAGGGACCACCGGATCACTATGACCGACTTTCGTCTCTGCTCGACTCGTCAGTCTCGCAGTCAGGCAGGCTTATGCCATTGCACTCTAACAGACGGTTTCCAACCGTCCTGAGCCTACCATCGCGCGCCTCCGTTACTCTTTAGGAGGCGACCGCCCCAGTCAAACTACCCGCCACAGAGGGTCCCAACACCGGATAACGGTGCGTGGTTAGATATCAGAAAACAGCAGGGTGGTATTTCACCTATGGCTCCACGACAGCTGGCGCCGTCGCTTCAAAGCCTCCCACCTATGCTACACAACTCTTTCCTAATACCACTCTGAAGCTGCAGTAAAGGTGCACGGGGTCTTTCCGTCTAACCGCGGGTACTCCGCATCTTCACGGAGAATTCAATTTCGCTGAGCATATCCTGGAGACAGTGGGGAAGTCGTTACGCCATTCGTGCAGGTCGGAACTTACCCGACAAGGAATTTCGCTACCTTAGGACCGTTATAGTTACGGCCGCCGTTTACTGGGGCTTCAATTCGGAGCTTGCACTCCTCCTCTTAACCTTCCAGCACCGGGCAGGCGTCAGACCCTATACGTCGTCTTGAAGCCGACTTAGCAGAGTCCTGTGTTTTTGATAAACAGTCGCTACCCCCTGGCCTGTGCCCCCCGCCAAAAGTTGCCTTAAGACGGGGCCTCCTTCTTCCGAAGGTACGGAGGCAATTTGCCGAGTTCCTTCAGGATACTTCTCTCAAGCGCCTTGGTATACTCTACCTGACCACCTGTGTCGGTTTCGGGTACGGTCTATACGGTGGGGCTATTTCCTGGAACCTCTTCACTGCCCGACCAATCCAATAAGGTCGAACAATTTACGAGATCCGTCACACACCACCAGGCCCACGAATATTAACGTGGTTCCCATCGACTACCCCCTTCGGGCTCGTCTTAGGGGCCGGCTCACCCTACGCTGATTAGCATTGCGTAGGAACCCTTGGTCTTTCGGCGACAGGGTATCTCACCCTGTTAGTCGCTACTCATGTCAGCATTCGCACTTCCGATACGTCCAGAGTCGGTTACCCTTCTCCTTCACTCGCCTACGGAACGCTCCGCTACCGCGTGCTTACGCACACCCTAAGCTTCAGTGCATATCTTTAGCCCCGTTACATCTTCGCCGCAGGAACCCTTATTTAGACCAGTGAGCTGTTACGCTTTCTTTAAAGGATGGCTGCTTCTAAGCCAACCTCCTGGTTGTTTTGGGATTCCCACATGCTTTCCCACTTAGATATGACTTGGGGACCTTAGCTGTAGGTTAGGGCTGTTTCCCTTTTGACGACGGACCTTAGCACCCGCCGTCTGTCTGCCAGACAAGACTCGATGGTATTCGGAGTTTGGTTAGGTTTGGTACCGCTCGCGCAGCCCTAGCCCATCCAGTGCTCTACCCCCATCGGCATACATCTGACGCTCTACCTCAATAGATTTCGCGGAGAACCAGCTATTTCCCGGCTTGATTGGCCTTTCACCCCTAAACACAAGTCATCCGAGCATTTTTCAACATGCAACGGTTCGATCCTCCAGTGCGTGTTACCGCACCTTCAATCTGCTCATGCCTAGATCGCCGGGTTTCGGGTCTAATCCAACATACTCAGTCGCCCTATTCAGACTCGCTTTCGCTTCGCCTACACCTAACGGCTTAAGCTCGCATGCTAGATTAAGTCACTGACCCATTATGCAAGAGGTACGCTGTCACTCCCTATGGAGCTCCAACTGCTTGTAAGCATCCGGTTTCAGGTACTGTTTCACTCCCCTAATCGGGGTGCTTTTCACCTTTCCCTCACGGTACTGTGTTCGCTATCGGTCATGTACGAGTATTTAGGCTTAGAGGGTGGTCCCCCTACGTTCAGACAGGATTTCACGTGTCCCGCCCTACTCAAGTCCTTCATCATCACTTTCGCATACGGGACTGTCACCCGCTATGGTCACACTTTCCAGAGTGTTCTGCTAGTTGAAATGAAGGCACTGGCCTGGTCCCGGTTCGCTCGCCACTACTACGGGAATCTCTGTTGATGTCTTTTCCTCCGGGTACTGAGATGTTTCAGTTCCCCGGGTTCGCTTCACCAAGCCTATATATTCAGCTCGGTGATACCTTATCCACCTCGCCCGGCCGGCCCGAAAGCCGACTGGAAGAAATGGTGAAGGTGGGTTTCCCCATTCGGAAATCGCCGGATCAAAGTTTGCTCACAACTCCCCGACGCTTATCGCAGCGTGCCACGTCCTTCATCGCCTGTACATGCCAAGGCATCCACCAAATGCTCTTACCTCACGCTTGAGAATCCACACCATCAACGTCAGGCCTGCATAAAAGCCTGTGCGCTTGAAGATGGTGGGAGAATTATCTCAGCCAGATAATCAATTTGATTGATTTGTGATGCACGATCGCCGGCACAGGGCAAACCCTGTCCGTTACAATCCATGCGCCACGGCATCGATTTAAAAACCCATTCACAATGTCAAAGATCGGCGACGCTGACTAATCAGCACGATCGCCTGACCTGCCGAAGCAGGATCCGGTTTCGTTTCAACAATCGGAAATTCGTGTTCGGCGCGCCCGCGAAACATCGCAGCGCGCCGGTGCCTGGTGGAGCCTATCGGGATCGAACCGATGACCTGATGCTTGCAAAGCAACCGCTCTCCCAGCTGAGCTAAGGCCCCATAAGGACAATGGTGGGCCTGAGAGGATTTGAACCTCTGACCTCACCCTTATCAGGGGTGCGCTCTAACCAACTGAGCTACAGGCCCACTCCACTGCGACCGGCCACCATTCCGACTATGAACGGCTACCGCGAGGGCGTGAGCCGGCTTAGGCACACAACCCGACGCCAAGCGAACCTGGGCAGGCTGTATTCCGATTGATGAAAGGACATGAGGACGACGGCAATGTTCTTTGGAAGACCGCGAAGCTCTTCCCGAGGCTAGCTCGGGCGCTTTCGCAAGTATCCTTAGAAAGGAGGTGATCCAGCCGCAGGTTCCCCTACGGCTACCTTGTTACGACTTCACCCCAGTCGCTGAACCCACCGTGGTCAGCTGCCTCCTTGCGGTTAGCGCACTGCCTTCGGGTGAATCCAACTCCCATGGTGTGACGGGCGGTGTGTACAAGGCCTGGGAACGTATTCACCGCGGCATGCTGATCCGCGATTACTAGCGATTCCGCCTTCATGCCCTCGAGTTGCAGAGGACAATCCGAACTGAGACATCTTTTGGAGATTAGCGCATCCTTGCGGAATAGCTGCCCACTGTAGATGCCATTGTAGCACGTGTGTAGCCCAGCCTGTAAGGGCCATGAGGACTTGACGTCATCCCCACCTTCCTCCGGCTTATCACCGGCAGTTTCCTTAAAGTGCCCAACTTAATGATGGCAACTAAGGACGAGGGTTGCGCTCGTTGCGGGACTTAACCCAACATCTCACGACACGAGCTGACGACAGCCATGCAGCACCTGTCACTAGGTCCCCGAAGGGAAGGAATCTGTCTCCAGAAGCCGTCCTAGGATGTCAAAGGCTGGTAAGGTTCTGCGCGTTGCTTCGAATTAAACCACATGCTCCACCGCTTGTGCAGGCCCCCGTCAATTCCTTTGAGTTTTAATCTTGCGACCGTACTCCCCAGGCGGATAACTTAATGCGTTAGCTGCGCCACCCAAGTTCCATGAACCCGGACAGCTAGTTATCATCGTTTACGGCGTGGACTACCAGGGTATCTAATCCTGTTTGCTCCCCACGCTTTCGCACCTCAGCGTCAATACTTGTCCAGCGAGTCGCCTTCGCCACTGGTGTTCTTCCGAATATCTACGAATTTCACCTCTACACTCGGAATTCCACTCGCCTCTCCAAGATTCTAGCTTCCCAGTTTCAAGGGCAGTTCCGGGGTTGAGCCCCGGGATTTCACCCCTGACTTAAAAAGCCGCCTACGTGCGCTTTACGCCCAGTAATTCCGAACAACGCTAGCTCCCTCCGTATTACCGCGGCTGCTGGCACGGAGTTAGCCGGAGCTTATTCTCCCGATACTGTCATTATCATCTCGGGTAAAAGAGCTTTACAACCCTAAGGCCTTCATCACTCACGCGGCATTGCTGGATCAGGCTTTCGCCCATTGTCCAATATTCCCCACTGCTGCCTCCCGTAGGAGTCTGGGCCGTGTCTCAGTCCCAGTGTGGCTGATCATCCTCTCAGACCAGCTATGGATCGTCGCCTTGGTAGGCCTTTACCCCACCAACTAGCTAATCCAACGCGGGCCCATCCAAAGGCGATAAATCTTTGGTCCGAAGACATTATCCGGTATTAGCTCAAATTTCTCTGAGTTATTCCGAACCTAAGGGCAGGTTCCCACGCGTTACGCACCCGTGCGCCACTAGACCCGAAGGTCTCGTTCGACTTGCATGTGTTAGGCATGCCGCCAGCGTTCGTTCTGAGCCAGGATCAAACTCTCAAGTTGTGTCACACACCAATCAGGCATGGGGAAAACCCCATCCGCCAGACTGGCATGAGCTGCAAGGAGCCGATACCTGCACTGTCAAACGTAATGGATACGAATGAACATGCTTGCCATCCGGGCAGGCGTGGAGCCTGCGATCGGATGTGGCGATCGGCTTGAGTTAACCGGTTACCGGAGCCTTGAGGTCCCCGGACCGGGCGCCGTCGCCCACATGTCCCTTCATCAAAAACCAACGATGTCAAAGAGCCGCCAGACAGTAATAGCGGACAGCGCTTGGTTCCCCGATTTACACCGGGGGACCGGCTATCCGAATTTGTTGGCGACCGAAGCGTTGTTGCGGTGGCGGTGGAAGCCGTCAGCGCCGCGTCGGTGGAGCCCATCTATGAGCGCTTCCTGATTCGGTCAACGGCTTTTTGCAATTTTATTTCAGAGGCGCGCAAGAACCCCAGAATTCCGCCATTTTTTGGCGGTTTCCGGCCCATTTTGCACCCCTCGACATAGGGAGAATACCCCATGCGGAGCCCAAAATCCGGGTGAATCGGGGCGTGAATCACCCTGTCCTGCGCTCTTTTCCCGCATCGATCGCCCGCCATCCGCCATTGCCACGCGATTCATGCCGGCAGGCAGCGAATCTCCCTCCCGATGGGTTGGTCCCTGTGCTTGGGCACGCCCCGCCTTGATGATAGGATGCCGAAAAGCGGACCGGATCTCAGCACGGGCCGCACGGGAGACATGCCATGACCGCGCGCATCTGGCTTGCCGCCGCCCTTGCTGCGGCCAGCATTCCGGCCGGCGCCGAGCCCGCGCCTGTCCCCGCTGTCCCTGCCCCGCCCCTTGCGACCCACGGCATCGTCGATCCGGCGGCCGAGACCCTCACCCTCGAAGAGGAACGCTACCGCCGCCTCACGCTGCCCGTGCTGGTCGAGGGCAGCGGCCCCTTTGCCTTCCTGATCGACACCGGCAGCCAGGCGACCGCGATCACCCGCGAGATTCGCGATGCGGCACAGCTCGCCCCGGCGGGCACGGCAACGCTGGTCGGCATGGCCAGCAGCCGCCAGGTCGAGCTCGCCGAGGTCGGCCGCATCACCTTCGGCACCAACAGCTACACCAACTTCGCGGCCCCCGTGCTCGAGCGCGAGCATGTCGGCGCGGACGGGATCATCGGCCTCGACGCGCTCCAGGATTTCCGCGTCCTCCTCGATTTCCGCAAGGCGACCATCAGCGTCGAGGATGCCAGCGGCAAGGAGGGCCGGGAGGGATTCGAGATCATCGTGCGCGCGCGCAGCCGGCTCGGCCAGCTGCTGATCACCGATGCGCTGGTCGAAGGTGTGCGCACCGCGGTCATCATCGATACCGGCGCGCAGGCAAGCCTCGGGAACCTTGCCCTTCGCGAGAGGATCCGCGCCCGCCGCGCGCAGGAGGTCATCACCACCGACGTCAACGGGGTCGGCATCGTCGGCGAGCTTGCCGTGGTGCGCAGCCTCAGCATCGAAGGGCTCGCGCTCACCGATGTGCCGCTGACCTTCGCCGATGCCCCGGCTTTTGCCGCACTCGGGCTCAATGACGAGCCGGTGCTCTCCATCGGGATGCAGCACCTTGCGCTGTTCGACCGGGTGGCGATCGATTTCGGGCGCAAGCGGATCGCCTTCGATGTGCCCGCCGACATCGCCCGCGCGATCCGCGAGGCGCAGCGCGGCACCTCCTATCGCACGCGGTTCTAGCCAGCGCGCCTTGCGCCGGGGCCGTGCGAGGCCCACATCCCGCCCCATGCCACCCGAAGCCCCCGCCCCCGCCGCCGATCCCCGCAAGAAGACTCGCGCGCGCGACGTGGAAGGCTGGGCGACGCTCCGCCGCTTCCTTCCCTATCTCTGGCCGAAGGACAATCCGGGCCTTCGCACCCGCATCGTCATCGCGATGGCGCTGGTGCTGGCGGCCAAGGCGGTGACACTGGCGCTGCCCTTTGCCTACAAGGGTGCGGTCGATGCGATGTCTGCTTCGGGAGCGAGCACCGCGCGCGAGGGCGTGACGGTCGCGCTCGCGCTGGTCGCTGCCTATGCACTGGGGCGCTTCACCTCGGTCGCCTTCGACAACTTGCGCAACATCGCCTTCGAGCGCGTCGGCCAGATCGCGACGCTGCATCTGGCCGAGGACGTGTTCCGCCGCCTCCACCGCCTCAGCCTCAGGTTCCACCTCGCGCGGCGCACCGGCGAGGTTACCAAGATCATCGAACGCGGGACCAAGAGCATCGACCAGATGCTCTATTTCCTGCTGTTCAATATCGCGCCGACGATCATCGAGCTCGTCGCGGTGGGGGTGATCTTCTACCTCAATTTCGGGATCGAGCTGGTCGCGGCGACCGCGCTGACGGTGGTCGCCTATGTCTATGTCACCCGCGCGATCACCGAATGGCGCACCAAGTTGCGGCGCGAGATGAACGATCTTGATGGCCGCGCGCTGCACCGCGCGGTGGATTCGCTGCTGAATTACGAGACGGTGAAGTATTTCGGCGCCGAGCACCGCGAGGAAGCGCGCTACTCGCAGGCCGCGCGCGCCTATGCCAAGGCCGCGATCAAGTCCGAGAATTCGGTGGGCCTGCTCAACATGGCGCAAGGCGCGATCACCAATGCGCTGGTCGCGGGCGCGATGGCCTACACCGTGTGGGGCTGGAGCACGGGCGCGCTCACGGTCGGCGATCTGGTGCTGGTCAACACCTACCTGATCCAGCTGTTCCGCCCGCTGGACGTGCTCGGCTGGGTCTACCGCACCATCCGCCAGGGCCTCATCGACATGGCCGAGATGTTCCGCCTGATCGACACCGATATCGAGGTGAAGGACAGGCCGGGCGCGCCCGCGCTGATCATCCGCAAGCCCACCGTGGTCTTCGAGGACGTCACATTCGGCTATGATCCGGGCCGCACGATCCTGAACGGTCTCAGCTTCGAGGTGCCGGCCGGCAGCACCACCGCCATCGTCGGCCCCTCGGGCGCGGGCAAGAGCACAATCGGGCGCCTGCTGTTCCGCTTCTACGATCCGCTCGCGGGCCGGGTGCTGGTGGGGGGCGAGGACATCGCGCAGGTGACGCAGGAGAGCGTGCGCGCCGCGATCGGCATCGTCCCGCAGGATTCGGTGCTGTTCAACGAGGACCTCGCCTACAACATCGCCTACGGGGCCGAAGGCGCGGACCAGGCGATGGTGGAGCAGGCCGCGCGCGATGCCGCGCTCACGCCGCTGATCGACCGCCTGCCCGATCGCTTTGCCACCATGGTGGGCGAGCGCGGGCTGAAGCTGTCGGGCGGCGAGAAGCAGCGCGTCGCCATCGCCCGCACACTGGTCAAGAACCCGCCGATCCTGCTGCTCGACGAGGCGACCAGCGCACTCGACACCCGCACCGAGCAGGAAATCCTTGCGACCCTCAGGCGCATCGCCAGGGGCCGCACCACCATCGCCATCGCCCACCGGCTCTCGACCATTGCCGATGCCGACAACATCCTCGTGCTCGACCATGGCCGGCTGGTCGAAAGCGGCGACCATCCCGGGCTGATCGCGCGCGGCGGGCTTTATGCCGAGATGTGGAACCGCCAGGCGAGCGAGCGGCGCGAGGACGATCTGGCGGCCGAGGCGGCGGAGTAGGCCTATCCGATTGCCTGCCACGACGGCAGACGATAGGTCTCCATCTCCCAGCCTCCGTTCGGGGGCACTTTCAGCCGCGATAGAAAGTAGCATTCCCATGCGTCACCTTCGTCTGCTTGCCCTGCTGCTGGCCACCGCCACCGCCATGCCGCTCGCCGCGCAGGAGGCCCCTGCCGCGCCCGCCCCGACGCCCGCCCCGGTTCCCGCCGTCCCGATCCCCGCCGCGCTCACCGCCGAGGAGATGCCGCCCGTCCCGCTCGCGCTGGTCGATGATGTGCGGCCCTATCTCGAATCGCGCGGCGCGGGCTTTGCCGGATGGGACCCGAACACCCGCGCGGTTCTCATCAGCACCCGCTTCGCCAATGTGAGCCAGCTCCACCGCGTCGCCATGCCGATGGGCGCGCGCACCCAGCTGAGCTTCGAGGCCGAGACCGTGCGCGGCTCCTACGCGCCCATGAAGGGCGACGTCATCGTCGTCAGCAAGGACCGCGGCGGCGACGAGTACTTCCAGCTCCACACCCTCAAGGACGGCCGCCTCACCCTGCTCACCGACGGCAAGAGCCGCAATGAGATCAACGCCTGGAGCCATGATGGCAGCCTGATCGGCTTCAGCTCCACCCGCCGCAACGGGGTCGACGCCGACCTCTATGTCATGGACCCGCGCGACCCGGGCTCGGCCCGCATGGTGTGGGAGAGCAAGGGCGGCGGCTGGGCGATCGCGGCTTTCTCGGGCGACAACGCGTCCGCCTATGTCGCCGACTACCGTTCGGTCGAGGACGTCGACATCTACCGCCTCGAGCTGGCCACCGGCGCGATGACCCCGATCGGTGATCCCCGCGCCAAGGTCAGCTACTCGGGCCTCGAGGTCGCCCCCGACGGCACCTTGTGGGTCACCACCGACCGCGATGCCGACTTCCAGCGCCTCGGCATGCTCGATCCTGTCACCGGTGCCTTCACCCCGGTGACCCGCGAGGCGTGGGACGTCGACGGCTTCGACATCTCCGACGACGGCAAGACCATCGTCTACGAGGTCAACGAGGCGGGTTCGGACCGCATGCGCATCCTCGATGTCGCCACCGGCAAGGTCACCCGGCTCGACGCCCTTCCCGCCGGCCAGATCGGCGGCCTCGCCTTCGCGCCGTGGGGCGAGATCGGCTTCTCCTTCTCCAGCGCCAAGAGCGCATCCGACGTGTGGAGCCTCGACCCCAAGACCCTGCAACTCACCCGCTGGACCCGGAGCGAGACCGGCGGGCTCGACGCGCAAGTCAATGTCGAACCGCGCATCCTCACCACCAGGAGCTTCGACGGGCTTGAGGTCTCAGGCCTGCTCTACCTCCCCGACCCCGCCCGCTTCCCGGGCAAGCGCCCCCTCATCGTCGACGTCCACGGCGGGCCCGAGGGCCAGAGCCCCGCGGGCTTCATGGGCGCGGACAACTACTTCCTCAACGAACTGGGCGTCGGCATCTTCCTGCCCAACGTGCGCGGCTCGACCGGCTACGGCAAGCGCTTCGTGAGCCTCGACAACGGGCCCTTCCGCCGCGAGGGATCGGTCAGGGACATGGCTGCCCTCATCGACGCCGCCGCCGCCGACCCGGCGGTCGACCCCGCCCGGATCGGCCTCACCGGCGGCTCATACGGCGGCTACATGTGCTATGCCGCCGCGGTGCAACTCAAGGCCAGGCTCGCCGGCACCGTCTGCATCGTCGCGATCAGCAACTTCGTCTCCTTCCTCGAGAACACCAACCCCTACCGCCAGGACCTGCGCCGGGTTGAGTACGGTGACGAGCGCGATCCCAGGCAGCGCGCCCAGCTGACCGCAATCAGCCCGCTCACCCGCGTGGGCGAGATCACCAAGCCGATGTTCGTCATCACCGGCGCCAACGACCCGCGCGTGCCCAAGTCCGAGGCCGACCAGATGGTCGCCGCAATCCGCGCCAACGGCGGCAAGGCCTGGCACCTCGTCGCCGCCGACGAGGGCCACGGCTTCCGCAAGAAGGCCAATGCCGATTACGCCTTCCTCGCGCAGCTGGTGTTCTGGAAGCGCTACCTGCTGGGCGAGTGACCGCGTCCCCGGCCCCCGTGTTGGAGACACATGAGACACTGTCCAGAGCCGAAAAACGCCCCGCCCCGCTGGCATCGGCTAAAGGCACGGCGAGGGCGGGAATCGGGCGCATGGGGGTGATGGTGTCAGGCGCGGGGCATGTAGGAAAGCGTTTGTTTTTCGGCCTGTTCCTACAGGCCGGAGGGGCGCATGCCCCCGCCAGCGGCGGCGCTGTGGCTCAAGGCGGCGAGTGCCGCCATCGCCTCTTCGGCCCGCGCCCGCGGCACGAACAGGTGATCGTGGTGGAAGCCTGCGACGACATTGCAGGCGATCCCCCGCTCCGCCAGCACCCCCGCCACCGCCGCGGTCAGGCCCACGCCGTCCAATGCGGAGTGGACCGTCAGGGTGATGCGGGCGAAATCGCCGGAAGGATCGGCGAGGATCGCGGTCGTGCCTTCATCCTCGCGGATGATCGCGAAGGCTTCCTCGGGCGGCGCGCCCTCCACCAGAGCAAAGGCCCAGGCCTGCGCGTCCAGCAGCGGGGCCATCCCCGCCAGCATCCCGGCAAGGTCGCCAACCGGGCCGCCGCCGGTCACAGGATATACTTCGACAGGTCGGTGTTCCCGGCGAGCCCGGCGAGCCGCGCCTCGACGTAAGCGGCATCGATGGTGATCGTCTCGCCCACGTGCTCCTCGGCCTCGAAGCTGATGTCTTCCAGCAGCCGCTCCATCACCGTCTGCAAGCGCCGCGCGCCGATGTTCTCGACGGCGGCGTTCACCTGCGCGGCGATGCGGGCGATGGCGGGGATCGCATCATCGGCGAAATCGAGCGTCACCTGCTCGGTCCCGAGCAGAGCCTTGTATTGCGCGACGAGATTGGCGCGGGTTTCGGAGAGGATGCGCACGAAATCCGCCTCGGTCAGGGCGGTGAGCTCGACGCGGATCGGCAGGCGGCCCTGCAATTCGGGGAGCATGTCCGAAGGCTTGGCGACATGGAAGGCGCCGGACGCGATGAACAGCACGTGGTCGGTCTTCATCGGGCCGTATTTGGTGGCAACGGTCGTTCCCTCGATGAGCGGCAGGAGGTCGCGCTGCACGCCCTCGCGGCTGACGCTGCCGCCGCGCACATCGCTGACCGCGATCTTGTCGATCTCGTCGAGGAACACGATCCCGTTGGTCTCGGCGTTCAGAAGCGCCGCGCGGACGACATCGTCCTGATCGAGGCGCTTGTCGGCTTCTTCATCGACCAGCTTGTCCCACGCATCGGGCACGCGCAGCTTCTGGCGGCGGGTGTTCTTCCGGCCCAGGGCCTTGCCCATCATGTCGGAGAGGTCGATCATCCCGATCTGGCCGCCCATCGCCCCCCCAAGATCACCCATTCCGAAGGGGGCGGCAGGGGCATCGCGCACCTCGATCTCGACCTCGACATCGTTCATCGCGTTCTGGATGATGCGCTGGCGAAAGCTCTCGCGGGTGGCTTCCGAGGCGTTCTCGCCGACCAGCGCGTTGAGCAGCCGGTCCATCGCCGCCTGGCTCGCCGCCTCGCGCACCTTCTCGCGGCGACGTTCCTTTTCGAGCCGGATCGCCTCTTCCACAAGGTCGCGGGCGATCTGTTCGACATCGCGGCCGACATAGCCGACCTCGGTGAACTTGGTCGCCTCGACCTTGATGAAGGGCGCCCCGGCCAGCTTGGCGAGCCGCCGGCTGATCTCGGTCTTGCCGCAGCCGGTGGGGCCGATCATCAGGATGTTCTTGGGCGTCACCTCGTCGCGCAGGTCACTGCCGAGGCGTTGCCGCCGCCAGCGGTTGCGCAGCGCCACGGCCACCGCGCGCTTGGCGTCGGCCTGGCCGATGATGTGTTCGTCCAATGCGGCGACGATGGCTTTGGGGGTAAGGGACTGGGCAGCGGGGGAGGTGGTGGTCATGGGGTCTTTCTGTGTCAACCGTCCGCCCTATGTGGCGGCGCGAACCGGCGGTTCAAGGCCAGCGTCAGCGGGCCTTCGACGAGACGGGCGAACAGCCAGCTTGCCGCAATGCTCGCTGCAAGGGCGGTGAGCAGATAGTCCCACGGGCCCGCATCGAAGCCCGGCAGGCGGCCCCACAACCACAGCCAGAACCACGCGACCGGCAGGTGCAGGAGGTAGAGCGCATAGCTCGCCTCGCCGGCGCGGTTGATCCAGTCGGCCCGCGGCAGCGCGAGCGGGCCGCCCAATGCCGCAAGCGCCACAAGCAGCGCCGGCAGGCCCGCCCAGGCGAGATAGTCCCATCCGCTCGCCGCCGGCTGCGGCGGCTCGGGCAGCAGCAGCAGCGCCGGGACCAGCGCCGCCAGCGCCAGCCAGCGCCAGGGCGCGGGAAGCACCCCGCCGCTCCCCCGCCACAACGCCAGCCACATGCCGGCTGCGAACATCGCCGAAAGCGGGCGGGTGAGCGCGAAGAGCAGCGGATCGCCCGGCACCGTCCACGTGCCCGCCGCGATGGCCCCCGCCAGCACCAGCGTCACCGCGAGGATCGCCCGGCGCTGCGGCAGGCCCAGGAACAGACCGAAGACGAGGTAGAAGGCCATCTCGTAGGTGAGCGTCCAGCCGACCCACAGGAACACCATCGGGCGCGGCTCGCCCGTATCAGGCCATGCCGGGACGAGCGCGAGCGACCGGGCGAAGCCGAAAGGATCGACGCTCTGGCCGAACAGCACGATCAGCACCCCCGCCATCAGCGCACTTGCCAGCCAGTAGGGGGGCAGGATGCGGATCAGGCGCCGCCGCCAGAACGTGCTCCGCGCGCCCTGCGTGCCGAACCGCCCGCGCTGCGCCTCGACCATGACGTAGCCCGAGACGATGAAGAACAAGAGCACCGCGATCTGCGCCTCGCGCTCGCCGCGCCAGGCAAGGCCGGGGGCAAGCCCCGCGCCGAGGTGATCGGCAAAGGCGAAGGCGACATGCGCCGCGGCCACCACCAGCGCGGCAGCGGCGCGCAGCAGCTGGATGACGGCGAGCTTGCCGCCCGGTGCCGTGCCTGTCGCCGTGTCGATCCTCGCCCCCTCGCCCGTCTGCCGGGTCGGGATAGGGCTAAACCGTCTCGACCGTCAAATTGCCGTTGGTGAAGACGCAGATCTCGGCGGCGACCGCCATGGCCTTCCTGGCGATGGTGTCCGCGTCCTCTTCGTAATCGGCGAGCGCGCGGTCCGCGGCGAGCGCGAAATTGCCGCCCGATCCGATCGCGGCGATATCGCCGATGGGCTCGAGCACGTCGCCATTGCCGGTCAGCACCAGCAGCGTGTCCTTGTCGGCAACGATCATCAGCGCCTCGAGATTGCGCAGGTATTTGCCGGTCCGCCAGTCCTTGGCGAGCTCAACGCTCGCGCGCATCAGCTGGCCGGAATATTGCTCGAGCTTCTTTTCCAGCCGCTCGAACAAGGTGAAGGCATCGGCAGTCGCGCCCGCGAAGCCCGCGATCACGCTGCCGTTGCCGATGCGGCGGACCTTGCGCGCGTTGGGCTTCATCACGGTGTTGCCCATCGACACCTGCCCGTCACCGGCGATGACAGTGGTGCCGCCCCTGCGGACGCCGATGATGGTGGTGCCGTGCCAGGCCGCGAGGCCGTGTGCGCTGGAAGTGCTGCTCATGCCCGCCAATATGGCGCGCGGGGCGATGCGTTCAAGCCGGGGGTTACTGCCCGTTCGGCCCGCCGCCCGCACCGCCGCCCGGCAGCGCGGAGGATCCGACCTGGCCGATATTGCCGAACAGGTCTTCAAGGAAGCCGCGTTCGCGCCCGAGCGTCGGGGTCTTGTCGCCGTTGGGATCGAGATAGACCACCTGCTCCACCCCGCTGCGCTTCACTTCGCTGACCCGGCCATTGGCATCGAAGGTCACCGCCAGCACCGAATGGTTGCGGATGCGCGGGCGGTTGAAGGGGCGCTGGCCGGTGATCGAGGACACGTAGTACCAGGTCGGCGTGCCGAACTGGCTGGTGAAGGTCGGGCGGCCGAGCGTGCCTTCGACCGACTGGCGGTTGTCGATCCTGGGCTGGATCAGCGAGGTGAGCGTGGGGTCCTCGATATAGCCGCGCGATTCGCGGATCGAGGCGCAGCCCGGCAGGCTTGCCGCCGCCAACAGCACTGCAGCTCCGGTCCACACCTTGTTCATCGCGCCTGCCTTCATCATCTGGGTCAAACCCTGTCGTCCTGTGTTGCGACGCGCCCACCCACGCACTTGCCGCCTGCGCGAGGTGCTTTAAGGGGCTAGCGCGGCGCATGCAACGCACCATATCGGCAAAAGCCGTGGGCGGGGGCGGTTGAACCCCTGTTGAACAGGCGGCGTTGAACGCATCCGCCGCTCGTGCGTTAGCGTAAGCGAGTGGGGCCCGCGTCCGGCGCGCGCCGCCCCTGCCACCGTTGAAAGGCTGCCAGAAAATGTCCTTCCTCTCCCGCCTGCTCGGCACCGCCCCGGACCCGCGCGAGAGCGTGCGCCCCTTGTGGCACCGCGTGATCGAGCTGGCGCGCGACAGCGTCTACTACACCGATTGCCGCGTGGCGGATTCGATCGCGGGCCGCTTCGACATGATCTGCGCGGTCCTCAGCGCCGTGATGGTGCGGATCGAGGCATCGGACCTGCGCTCCGAAAGCGCGCTTCTGGCCGAACTTTTCGTCGAGGACATGGACGGGCAGCTGCGCGAATTCGGAGTCAATGACGTCGTCGTGGGCAAGCGCATCGGCAAGCTGATGAGCGTGCTCGGCGGCAGGCTGGGCACCTATCGCAGCGCGTTCAATGCCGGCGATCTCGACAAGCTCACCGCCGCGATCGCGCGCAACGTGACCTTCGCAGCCGACGCCGACGAGGCGGCAGCCGCGCGCGCCGTCGCCGAGCGGCTGATAAAACTGTTCGAACGGCTGGCACGCTTCTCGGACGACGAAATGCTCAAAGCGAGCGCGATCTGGTGAGCGGCGCGCCGCCCCCGTCCGAACTCTCGCGCATGATCAAGGCGCGCCCGCTGCCCGGCGGGCCGGTGGTGATCGAGGCCACGGCGGACGAGCGCGCCGCGCTCGCGCTGCGCTTCGGGCTCGGAGCGGTGGAAGCCCTGCGCGCCGAGGTGTCGCTCGAACAGCGCCCCCGCGCGATCCGCGCGACCGGACGCCTCACCGCCGCGATCCAGCAGCCCTGCGCGATCAGCGGCGAGGATTTTCCCGTCGCCATCGACGAGGCGGTGGATCTCAGGTTCGTCGAGGAAGGCCCGCGCCCGGCCGGCGAGGCCGAGGAAATCGAACTCGAAGCCGACGATTGCGACGAGATCGCGTTCTCGGGCGAGATGTTCGATCTGGGCGAAGCGGTGGCGCAGACCCTCGGCCTTGCGATCGACCCCTATGCCGAAGGCCCGGACGCCGACGCCGCGCGAAAGGCGGCGGGGATCGTGCAGGAGGGCGAGCAATTGGGGCCGCTCGCCGATCTGCTGGCGGGGTTGAAGAAGGGGTGATGCCCGCTTGAGCTGGGGCCTCGACGTCGCGCGGTGCCCACCCCGCTGCGACCAGGCGGCAAAGCCGCCAAGTCTTGCTCCCCTCCCGCTTGCGGGAGGGGCTGGGGGTGGGCCCGCAGAACGGGCGCGATCAGAACGGAATGTCGTCGTCGAGATCGTCGTAGCCGCCGCCAGCCGGGGCGCCGCCGCCGCCGAAGCCGCCACCGCCGCCCGACGAACCGGCGCCCTGATCCCAGCCGCCGCCACCGCCGGAGCGCCCGCCACCGCCGCCGCCACCCATGCCGCCGCCGCCCTGCGCGCCGTCAAGCATGGTCAGCGTGCCGCCGAGGCCCTGGATCACGATCTCGGTCGAATAGCGGTCCTGCCCGTTCTGGTCCTGCCACTTGCGGGTCTGGAGCTTGCCCTCGACGAAGACCTTGCTGCCCTTCTTGAGGTAGCGCTCCACCACGCTGACGAGGCCTTCGGAGAAGATCGCGACGGTGTGCCACTCGGTCTTTTCCTTGCGCTCGCCGGTCTGGCGGTCCTTCCATTGTTCCGAGGTCGCGATGCGCAGGTTGGCGACCTTGCCGCCATTGCCGAAGGTGCGGATTTCCGGGTCTGCCCCCAGATTGCCGATCAGCATGACCTTGTTGAGCGAACCCGCCATCGAAATGTCCTTCCCGTCAATGTCTTGACCCCGGCCCCGCAGGATGCGCCGCGAATCTGTCACAGGCAATAGGGAAGCTTGGGGCGAGGTGCATCAGCGCAAAGTGGCTTTTCACCGACTCAGGCGTTACTCGTCATTCCAGCGCCTCAACGTGCTGCGCTTGCCGCGCTAGGTCCCAGCTTTTGCCGGGATGACGATACCAGCCATTACCGCGCCGGATAACGCAGCCGCCCGAGAAACCGCGTCAGGCTCGGCAATTCGCGGTCCTTGCCCAGAAACTGCGCCTTGACCTTCTCGAACCGCATCACCCCGTCGATGCGCCGGTCCAGGAAGGCATAGGTGTCGGCCTTGCCCTCGCTGTCGTCGTTCACGAACACCGCGAGCGTCGCCGAATAGATGCCCGCAAGGATCGCGCGCTTGGTGTAGTGGTTGTAATCCGTCGCGGTATCGCCCGCGAGCCGCCACATGAGGTCGGCCGAATGCCAGCCGAGCTTCAGAGCGGCCCGCGCATTCTGCGGCTGCGCCATCACCGCGAGCGCGCGGCGCACGGCTTCGTCGATATGCGCGACCGCTTCCAAGCGGAAGGCGGCCAGCGTGCGGATGCGTTCACGGATCTTGAGGGTGGCGAGGCGTTCGGCGGGCCATTCGGCTTCCATCGCCTGATCCACGCTCGCGATCCACGCCGCGATCATGTCCATGGGCCTGGCCCCCGGGAAGGCGAGTTTTGCCACATCAAGATCGGCCTCCGCCATTTCGGCGGCGGCGCTGAGCGCGGCCTCGTTCCAGCCATCGAAAATGGCCGAGGCGGCGATGTCGGGGGCGAGCGCGATGCGCAGCTCATCAAGGGTCATGTCGCTATAATCGGTCATGTCAGAAGGAAGGCCCGTAGTCTTTCTTGGTTCCCGCCGCGGCACGCTTGGCATCGGCATCGGCGAAGATCTGGCGCAGGATATCGTTGCCCGCCTGGAGCTCCATGTAGTTGCGCGCCGAGCGGCCCGAATTGTCGTTGCGGTCCGGGTCCGCGCCCTTTTCGAGCATCAGCCGCACCAGCGCGGCATTGCGCGCATGGACCGCGGTGATCAGCGGGGTCTCGCCGGTCTGGTCGGCGATGTCGATGCTCGCCCCGCCCTTGATCAGCGCCGCGACGCCATCGGTGAAGCCCAGCGCGGTCGCCAGCTGGATCGGGGTCGCACCCTTCTTGTTGCGGATATTGGCATCGGCCCCGCGCTGGAGCAGGAAGCGCACCCAGAGCAGGTCCGCACGCGCGACCGCGATGTGGAGGCCAGTGTCGCCGCTGGTGATGTCGCGGGTGTTGACGATCTGGGTGCCGGGCTTGGAGAGCATCTCGGTCGCCTTGTCGCCGTCGCTCTCCTTGACCGCCTCGAGAAACTGGTAGCCTTCCGACTGGAACTGCGCTGCGGCAGGCAGCGACAGGGCGAGCGCAGGCAGGAGGGCACTGGCAATCGCGGCCCGAAGCCCTAACTTGCGCAAAACACCATCAGCCACGGTTTGATCCTTTCGCATTACCTGCCACACCTGAGCCGTGTGGAACGGCGCGCGCGGGGTTCTGGCCGCAGCGCCTTTCTCGAAGAGCCAGTTAGCAGAGCATGAACCGCATCAACAAGCCTTCCGCCTTCGCTTGCCTGACAATAGCGCTGTCGCTTGCGCTGGCCGGCTGCGGGGCGGCTGCGCCAGCGGTGGAGCCGCCGCTCGCGGGTGCGCCCATCGGGGGCGAATTCACGCTGACGAACAGCAAGGGCGCCCCCGTGCGCTGGGGCGATTTTGCGGGCAAATACCGCATCGTCTATTTCGGCTACACCTTTTGCCCCGATGTCTGCCCCACCGACATGCAACGCGTCGCGCAGGGGCTGAAGGAACTGAAGGCGAGCGATCCGGACTCGGCGGGCAAGATCGTGCCGATCTTCATCACCGTCGATCCGCAGCGCGATACGCCGGCGGTCGTCGGGGAATTCGCCGCCGCCTTCTCGCCCGACATGATCGGCCTCACCGGCACGCCGGCGCAGATCGACGCGGCGGCCAAGGCGTTCAAGGTTTACCACGCCAAGGGCGAGGCACGGCCGGGCGGCGGCTATCTGGTCGATCACACGCAGGTCGTCTACCTGTTCGGCCCCGACGGCGCGCCGATCGCGACGCTGCCCACGGACCAAGGCGGCGATGCGGTCGCGGCGGAACTGGCGCGATGGGTGAACTGAGGGACCGCTTCTGGGAGCTGCCGCTGGGCGAGCTGACCCGCGCCGAATGGGAAGCGCTGTGCGACGGCTGTGGCCGCTGCTGCCTCCACAAGCTCGAAGACGAGGACACCGGCGAGGTGGTCGATACCAACATCGCCTGCCGCCTGCTCGACACCAAGACCGCGCAGTGCTCCGACTATCGCAACCGCAAGGCCTTCGTGCCCGATTGCCTGCGGCTGACCTTGCGGATTGTCGAGCAGGTGCGCTGGCTGCCCGCCACCTGCGCCTACCGCCTGCGCGCCGATGGCCGCGCTTTGCCCGGCTGGCACTACCTCGTCTCGGGTGACCGCGATGCGGTGCGGCGCGCGGGCGTCTCGATCGTCGGGCGGGTGGTGAGCGAGGTCGATGCCGGGCCGATGGAACACCATATCACCGAATGGCCGGCACCGCGCCGCGACTGGGACGAGGGGGCGGGCGCATGATCGACTGGCTGCGCGGTGCCTCGGCGCGCCATGCGCTCGATCCGGAAATCGACCTCGGCGGGCGGCAGGTGCCGATTGTCCTCAAACGCATGAAGACCGCGCGGCGGCTGACATTGCGGCTCGCGCCCGATGGCAGCGAGGTGCGCATAACGCTTCCCGCCTGGGCCGAGGGACGCGAGGCGATCGCCTTTGCACATGCCCGCAGCCAGTGGCTCGCCGAGCAGATGGCGCGCCTGCCCAAGCGCGCCGCGCCCGAACCCGGCGGCGAGGTGCTTTACCGCGGGCAGGCGCTGCGCCTCGTGTGGGAGCCGCGTGCTCCGCGCCGGCCGGCGGTGGAGGGTGACGGCCTCAGGATCGGCGGACCGCAAGCAGGGCTCGAGACGCGCCTCAGGCGCTGGCTCGAGGCCGAGGCGCTGCGCCTCGCGGAGGCCGACATGCACGACTATTGCGCCGCCGCCGGCCTTGCACCGGTCGCGATCGGGCTGACCCGTGCGCAGCGGCGCTGGGGTTCCTGCTCGGACCGGCAGCGCATCCGCATCAACTGGCGGCTGGTGCAGGCGCCCGACTGGGTGCGCCGCTCGGTGGTGGCGCACGAGGTCGCGCATCTCGTCCACTTCGACCACTCGCCCGCGTTCCATGCGCTGCTCGCGCGGATCTTCGAAGGCGAGATCGCCGCGGCCGACCGCTGGCTCAGGGATCACGGCCGCGGGCTTTACGCAAGCTTCGGGTAGGAGCCGGGCCGAGGGAGCCTCGCTGCGCTCGGGCGTGTGCTGCGGGCCGCTCGCAGGCCCGCCCCGCTGCGACTAGGCCGCTTCGCGACCAAGTCTCGCTCCCCTCGCGCAAGCGGGAGGGTGGGTCGACGCCAATCGTCACCCTCCCGCTTGCGAGAGGGGTTAGGGGTGGGCCTGTCAGCGGCCCGCAGCACACGCCCCATCGCAGCGAGGCTCCCTCACCCCCTTCCCCCTCGGCGCCCCCGCGCCTATACTGTCACGATGCGCATTCTCCCCTCCCGCTTCAATCCGGTCGGCGGGTTTGCCGATTTCTGGAAAGAGATCCGGCGGCCCCACCCCCATCGCTGGCCGATCCTGATCGTCTCGATCCTGCCGGCGGCGCTCATGATCTGGTGGGGCGCGAGCAGCACCCAGTATGGCGAGCCCGAGCGCCCGACGATCGAATACATCACCACGCTCGATCCCGCCCGCTCCGAGGCCGAGATCATGGCCGAGAACCGCGCCAACCAGGAAATCAAGGACCTGCGCGCGGCCGAGGAAGCGCGCATCGCCGAGGAAAAGCGCCGGATCTACAAGGAAATCGGGCGGGCATCCGGCATGGATGTCGAGGAAATCGAGCGCAAGGCCGAGGCCGAGCGCGCGGCCGAGAAGGCCGCCGCCGACAAGCGCCGCGCCGAAATCGCGGCTGCCGCCAAGGCGAAGCAAGCCGAAAGCGCCGGACAATAGCCGCCGCACGCGCACCTTCCGATCACGACTGGATGGCCGCCGCCGCGCGGCTCGCGGCCCGTGCGCGCCCCTCAAGCCGTCCCAATCCGGGGGTCGGGGCGCTGGTGGTGGCAGGCGGCCGGGTGATCGCGCGCGGGTGGACCCGGGCCGGCGGGCGCCCGCATGCCGAGGCGGCGGCGCTCGCCGGACTCGCGCCTGAGGTGCTGGGCCGCGCGGCGCTCTACGTGACGCTCGAGCCCTGCGCGCACCTCTCGGAGCGCGGGCCCGCCTGCGCCGACCTGATCTGCACCGCGAGGCCCGCGCGCGTGGTGATCGGCCAGCTGGACCCCGACCCGCGCACTGCCGGACAGGGCATGGCGCGGCTCGAGGCGGCGGGGATCGCTGTGACGCTGCTCGGCGATGACGCCTCGGCCGCGAGCCTTGCGGGCTTCCTCACCCGCCAGCGCGCGGGGCGGCCGTGGGTGACATTGAAGCTCGCGACCTCGCTCGACGGCTGCATCGCGCTGGCCGATGGCACCAGCCAGTGGATCACCGGCGAAGCGGCGCGCGCCCATGTCCATGCCCAGCGCGCGCGCCATGACGCGATCCTCGTGGGCGGCGGGACATGGCGCGCCGATTCCCCCCGCCTCGACGTGCGCCTGCCCGGGCTGGAGGCGCGCTCGCCGCAGCGGGTGGTGCTGACCCGGCGAGCGGCGCCCGAGGGTGCCGCCGCCCTCCCCGCGCCCGATGCCATCGCCAGCCTCGAAGGCGTGCAATATCTCTATGTCGAAGGCGGGGCCGCAGCCGCCGCCGCCTTCCTTGCCGCCGACCTTGTCGACGAACTCCACCTCTATACCGCCCCGATCGTGATCGGTGATGGTCTGAGGGCGCTCGGCCCGCTGGGCCTCGCGTCCTTGGGCGAGGCGCACGGGCGCTGGCACATCGCCGAACGCCGCCAGCTTGGCAGCGACGCCTTCGCCGCCTATCTGCGCACCCGATAGCTCTCGCAAGGAACCCGCCCCCATGTTCACTGGCATCGTCACCGCCATCGGCACCATCGCCGCCGCCGAACAGCGCGGCGACCTGCGGCTGCGCATCACCGCCCCGCTCGATCCGGCGCGGATCGACATCGGCGCCTCGATCGCGTGTTCGGGCGTGTGCCTTACCGTGGTCGAGCGCGGCGGCGGGCGAGGCGATGCATGGTTCGATGTCGACCTCTCGGGCGAGACCGTCAGCCGCACCGTGCCGGGCATGTGGAACGCAGGCGCGCGGCTCAACATCGAACCCTCATTGAGGCTCGGCGACGAACTGGGCGGGCACATCGTCACCGGCCACGTCGATTCGGTCGGCGCGGTGGTGATGGTGGCGCAGTCCGGCGACAGCTGGCACATCGCGATCCGCGCGCGGGCCGAGATGAGCCCCTTCATCGCCGAGAAAGGCTCGATCACCGTCAACGGCGTGTCGCTGACCGTCAACGACGTGCGCGACCGGCCCGACGGCACCTGCGACTTCCTGCTCAACATCATCCCCCACACCGCCGCGGTGACGACGCTGGGGGCGCTCAAGGAGGGGGACGCGGTCAATCTCGAGATCGACGTGCTCGCGCGCTACTTGAAGCGCATGCAGAGCCTCGCTGCGGCGCGGTGAGGGCGGGCGACAGACGCTGCTGGTCTTGCTACTAGCGGCACGTTATCTCCTGCCCGTACACAAGGTTGGTAGGGGGATCGCATGACAATCAGAACATTGGCCGCAGCCCTTGCAGCCAGCGCGATGGTGCCCGGCGCGGCATTGGCGCAGGACACCACGCCCGCAGGCCATCACCTGATCGTTTGGGCGGGCGACCGTGCAAAAGCCGACAAGGATTTCGTCGCGGTGATCGATGCCGATCCGGCCTCGCCCACTTATGGCCGGCTCGTCACCAGCGCCGCGACCGACCAGACCAGCAACAACCCCCATCACACTGAATACACCATGCCGGAAAGCGGCAAGCTGTTCGCCAATGATCACGACGCAGGGCGCACCGTCATCCTCGACGTCACCAATCCGCTGGACATCCGCCAGATCGCGGTGTTCGGCAATCTGGCAGGCTTTGCCATGCCCCATTCCTTCCTGCGCCTGCCGAATGGAAATGTCCTCTCGAGCTTCCAGCTCGCCGCGCCCGGAGAGTACACCGGCCATAGCGGTCACGACATGATGGCGATGAGCGGCACCAGTGGCGGGATCGTCGAGATCGACGAGACCGGCCGCGCGGTGCGGTCGGCCAGCAATGCCGATCCGGCCTTTGGCGAGGAAGGCCTGCTGCCCTACAGCCTTGCCGTGCTGCCCACGATCGACCGCGTTCTCGTCACCAATTCGCCGATGGGTAACGAGCACATGCTGACGAGCAACACCTACCAGATCTTCCGCCTGTCGGACCTCGCGCTGCTGGGCACCCACCGGCTCGATCCTGGCCCCACGCTCAACGGCCATGTCGCGCCCGAGGAGCCGCGCGTCGCGGCAGACGGATCAGTCTATATCCAGACCCTGTCCTGCGGGATGCAGCGGGTGACCGGGGTCGACACCCACCGGCCAGCTGCGCGAATGGTCCACAAGTTCGAGGGCGACCGCTGCGGGGTACCGACCATCGTGGGCCATTACCTTGTCCAGTCCGTTCCCGCGATCCACGGTTTCGTCGTTCTCGACATCGCCGACGGCGAGAATGTGCGCGAGGTTTCGCGGCTGGTGATCGACGGGCGATACAGGTCGCACTGGACCGGCTGGGACGCCAAGGCGCAGCGGCTAGTGGTGACCTCCGGGCAGGACGGCGACCGCACTTACCTCTTGACCCTCGACCAACAGACCGGCGCGCTGGCGATCGACACCGCCTTTTGCGATGCCGACGGCAAGCCCGGCTTCAGCTTCGACGCGCGCGCATGGCCGCATGGATTCACCGGCGCAGCCAAGCCGCACGGTGCAGTGTTCACCCGGTAGAGATCTAGCGGAGCGCCAGCGGCCCTTCCGCGAACCCCTCCCGCGTGATCGCATAGGTGAGGTGCGGGACGACCGTGCCGCCCGCCATCACCCGCTCCTCGCACCGGTCGGTGAGGCTTGCGCCAATGCGCTCTAGCGCGGTGCGCGAGCGGGTGTTGGCCTCGCCGACAAGGAAGCGCACCTCGGCGACACTGGCGAGGGCGTGGGCGAGCATCAGGCGCTTCATCTCGTGGTTCCAGCGCCCGCCCCAATGCGAGCGCGCGAGGAAGGTCCAGCCGATCTCGACCGAGCCGCCGCCTGCTTCCTCCAGCCCCTGAAAGCGCGAGGAGCCGATGATCGCATCGGTCGCGCGGTCAATCGTCACCAGCGCGCCCCTGTTGGCGAGCGCGTCGGCGAAAAAGGCGCGGAACACCGGCTCCTGCCAGCGGTCATGCGCGGGGTGCTGCTCCCAGACCAGCGGGTCCGAGGCGACCGCGAAGAGCGCCTCCCAGTCCCCCGGCTCCAGCGGACGCAGGCGGACATGCTCGCCCTCCAGCACCGGCTGGCGGTCGAGCATCGGCCCTACCCCGCGACCGCCGCCAGCGCGGCGATGAACTTGGGGAGGTTCCCCGGCGTGAGGCCGGCAATGTTGATGCGGCCCGAGGCGGCCATGTAGATGCCGTGCTCCTCGCGCAGGCTCGCGACCTCTTCCTTGGTGACCGGCAGCATCGAGAACAGCCCGTTCTGGTGGCCGAGCGGCGTGAGGTCGATCCGTCCCGCACTGCCCGCGCTGGCGAGCGCATCGCGCACCTGCCGCATCCGTGCGCGCATTGTGTCAAGCTCGGCGAGCCACTGCGCGGTCATGCCGGGATCGCCGAGGATAATCCGCACCGCCGCGCCGCCGTGATCGGGCGGCATCGACCAGCCCGCGCGCGCCAGCGCATTGGCGTTGGAAAAGGCGGTGCCCAGCGCGCCTGCGTCCTTCGCCAGCACGTAGAACGCGCCCACGCGGTCACGATACTGGCCGAAATTCTTGTCGCAGGAATAGGCGATGAAGGCTTCGGGCACCCTGGCGAGAACGCCGCGCATCCCGGCGGCGTCTTCCTCCATCCCGTGGCCGAGGCCCTGATAGGCGGCGTCGATGATCGGGAAGGTGCCGGAGGTCGCAAAGGCATCGGCAATCGCGGCCCACTGGCCCTCGGTGTAATCGATGCCGGTCGGGTTGTGGCAGCAGGCGTGGAGCAGCACCGCCTCGTCGGCCGCAGCGCCGTTGATCGCCGCGAGCACGGCGTCGAGGTTGGCGGTGCCGTCGGCATTGGCGTGTTCGAAGGGCGCAAGCTCCATGCCGAGATCGGCAAGGATCTGCGCGTGGTTGGGCCATGACGGCACGCCCATGTGGACACGCTTCACCCCGGCCTTCTGCGCAAGACCCAGCGCAAGCCGCACCGCACCCGTGCCGCCCGGGGTCTGCATGCCCTGAATGCGGCCGCCCATCGCCGGGCCGCCCGCGCCGAACACATGGGGCATCAACGCGGCGACGAAGCCCATGTCGCCTTCCGGGCCGAGGTAGGACTTGCTCTCCTGGGTATCGAGCAGCACCTGTTCGGCCGCCTTGATCGCGGCGAACACCGGGGTCGCGCCATCCTCGGTGCGGTAGACGCCGACGCCGAGGTCGATCTTGTCGCTGCGCGGATCGGCGGCGTGAAGGCGGATCAGGGCGAGCAGCGCGTCGGGCGCCTGGGGGCTGAGTCGGTCAAGCATGCGCGGGCGCATGGCGCGCGGGCGCGCAGATCGCAACCGGCTTTTCGTATTCAGGCGGGGAAATGCGCCCTCAGAAGGGCAGCCACTTCTGCTCCTTGGAGAACTTCATGTAGCCCGCATTGACCCCGATCCGCAGCCCCGCGCCGACCCGGATCGGGATCAGCACCACATCGTCGCGGCGCAGATAGCTCGCGTGGAGCCCGCCGACGAAATAGGCCTGCCCCTCGCCTGCCGGAAAGCGCTTGAAGAGGTCCTCGGTGTCGAACAGGTTGTAGACGAGGACGAAGGTGTTGGCGGCATTGGCCCCGGCATCGAAGCCGATCGAGGGGCCCGTCCAGTAGACTTTCTGCTCGCCCTCGATCTTGTGGTGGAGCGTGCCCGATCCATAGCGTGCGCCGAGGATGAACGCCCCGCCCGCCTCGCGCCCGACGATGTAGCCGTTAGGTTCGCCCTGCTTCCTGAGCAGGTCCTCGATCATCTTGGCAAGGCCTTCCGCGCCCTTGCCGAACACCCCTTCGGCCGCGCCGATCAGATCATCCTCGCCATAGGTCTGGGCGGTGGCGACCGGCGATGTCTGGGTGGCGGGGGGAGCCGTGTCCTGCGCAGCCGGCGGGGCGGCGTAATCGCCGAAGGTCGCATCGACACCCGGGTCGGTGGCCGGATCGGCAGGCGGCGGGGTTTGCTGGGCGGTGCCCGCCGGCGGCGCCTGGGGCGCAGCCAGATCGGCGTCGATCGCGCCGCTCTGCTCGCTCCAGGCCGCATCGGGATCGACCGTCTCGAGATCCTGCGACTGCGCGAGTGCGGGAACCGCAAGGCTCAGCGCCGCGAGCGCACCCAGGGCATAGCCCGCCGCGCGGCGGGCCCATCCGGCAAGCGGGGCTTCGGGGAAACGGGCGGTCATCATGCTCATATTTGCGACCTTTCGCATGTCAGTGTCAGCCCCGGTTTTCTGCGCATCACAGGAGATTCGCTTCTGCTGCGGGCCGCAACCATCCGTCGCCGAGGCGAATCCGATTTGCGACGAACCGCTCCGGTGGCTAGCGGCGCAAGGCTGAACCTCTCCCGAACCGCGCGCCGGTCCCCTTGCGGGGGCATCGGGGCAAGCGGGGGCAAGGATTTTTGTCCAAGCACCTTGCCGCTTGCCCAATGCCCGACTATAGCCCCGCCCTCGCAGCCCAAGCTGATGCCCGGAGACGTGGGTGAGTGGCTGAAACCAGTTCCCTGCTAAGGAACCGTACTCTATCAGGGTACCGAGGGTTCGAATCCCTCCGTCTCCGCCACTCCCCTGTCGCGAACCCGCAATCGGGCGACCGCAGGGGCGCAAAGCCCCCAGTAGTCGCGCCGTTTTTCCGATGCCGTCCGAACCCCGGAGACTGGCGGACGCGGTCAAAGCTGTCTCTGAACGCAATTTGTCTCTGATCACCCGAACCTCACCGCCGGTCGTTCGGATTTCAAATAGATATGTTTTACAGGCATTTGGCCAATAAGCTGGCTCGGCAGTTCGTCGGAGAAACTCCTTCGAATGTGCAGTTAGAGAACCCGAGGTGGAGGTGTTGGCGCGCAATTCTGGGCGCACCTGGCCTGTCCGCATGGACGGCAAACGCCAGCCTGCAAGGCGGTATTTAGGCTTCTGAAGAGCCGAAGGCGGCAGCAACCTGCTCTGCCCACGGCAGGTCGGCAATGACCGTCAGGTCCTTGAGCGACACCGCCAGTGGGCATCGCTGTAGCAGCAGTTTCTCGAGAACAGCCGGGGCCAGATAGGCCAGCTTGATCATCCGGCCGATGTAGCGGTCGGAGACATCTTCGGCGTGGGCCAGGTCGAAATTGGTGCTGGCCTTTCCGGCCTCCAGCTTGCGCCGCCAGCTCCATGCCTTGGCGACGGCGCGCAGCACATGGGCCTCCACAGCGGCCTCATTGGCCTCCACCGGATTTGACGGCGGCATGATCTTGGGTCGGCCGTTACGCTTGCGGATGGCCAGCGGGATAATGACCCTGATGGTGGTGGGCGCGACGCTCATGCCGCCATCTCCCGGCGCGGCGTCACCATCTCCCTTCCACCGCCACCTCCCGCCTGAACCCCGGGGAAATCTCGTATCTGTCGAGGGGCCAACTACGGCGTGATCCCGGCCGCAGCGCTTGCGGGCGTATGGCCCGCTTACGCCGCCCGCCAAGGCTTGCGGCGTGCTTGACCCCGGCGCGCGGCGCGCTATTCCGGCGCAATGGGGTCACGCAACCTCCCGTCCAAGCGCGCCCGCGTGCTCAAGTGTTGCCTCGTCGGGCCGTGCTTGCCGCGGCCAGAGCTTGTGCGAGGTAGACCGGACGTGATCTTCAGCAATTCCCGCCTTTCGCGCAGCGCCGCGCTGGCGCTTGCCGCTGCCCTATCCATGCCCGCGCCGGTACGCGCGGAAGACCCGCCGCCGCGCCCGCCCAAGCAGCAGCCACTCGAACTCGGCGCCTCGGTGCGCGCGCGTTTCGAGGCAATCGACGGACAGGCGCGCGCCGGGTTCAACTCCGCCGACGAGCTGGCGAGCTTCCGCACAATTCTCACCGCCGACTACCACATAACCCCCGAGGTCCATGTCGTCGCCGAGCTGTGGGACAGCCGCGCCTATGGCGGCAATAGAGGCACGCCCGTCTCCACCGGCGAGGTGAATACACTCGAACCTGCGCAGGCCTATCTCGGCGTCGCGCTGCCCGGAGCGCTGGGCACGGGCACCAAGGTCGACCTGCAAGCGGGCCGTTTCCTCCTCGCGCTCGGCTCGCGGCGGCTGGTGGCGGCGGACGAGTATCGCAACACCACCAACAGCTCGACCGGCATCAGGGCCGACATTGCCGCGCCGGGCGGGTGGAAGGCGACGCTGGTCTACATTCTGCCCCAGCAGCGCCTGCCCGATGACCGCGCGAGCCTGCTCGACAACGACGTCGCACTGGACCGCGAGAGCTTCGATGCTGTGCTGTGGGGCGGACTGGTGACCCGCACCAACACGCTCGCGGGGGCGATGGCCGAGGTCGGCTTCATCCATTTCGGCGAGCGCGATGCACCCGGCCGCCCGACCCGTGACCGTTCGCTCGACACGGTCTTTGCCCGGCTGATCCGAGACCCGAAGCCCGCCGCATGGGATTTCGAGGTCGAGGGCATCGTCCAGCGCGGAACCGTATCGACCAGCCTTGCCGCCAGTGCGTCGGCGCAGGATGTGCGCGCGTGGTTCGTCCATGGCGATCTGGGCTACACCTTCGCAGGCGGATGGAGACCGCGCGTCGCGCTCGAATATGACCATGCGAGCGGCGATGGCCGCGGCGGCAGCTATGGCCGCTTCGACCCCATCCTCGGCATGCGCCGCGCAGACCTTGCCCCCGGCGCGCTCTACAACGCGATCCTGCGCTCCAATCTCATCAGCCCGGGCGTCAGACTGGAGGCGGTGCCGGGCAAGAAGACCGATCTGATGGTCAGCTACCGCCCGTTCTGGCTGGCCGCGCGCGAGGATGCGTTCTCGTCGACCGGGGTGCGCGATGCGACCGGACGGTCAGGCCGCTTCGCCGGGCACCAGCTCGATGCGCGGCTGCGCTACAGCCTGACCTCCAAGATCCGGCTGGAGGCCGATGTCGTGCTGCTCGCCAAGGGCCGTTTTCTGCGCGAGGCACCCAATGCCCCGCCGGGTGCCTGGACAAAGTATATCTCGCTCAACACCACCTTCACCTTCTGACAAGCAGGCCCCGAAAAGCGCAGCCGCGGGTTGCCCCGATCAGTCTTCCTGCCCGTCTTCGGCCGGACAGGTGTCGAGCAGATCGCGCAGGCCGGATGGGCGGACCGCGATGGTGACGCGGTCGGCATCGGGGGCATAATCGCTCCCGGCCGCTGCCAGCGGGGTCCAGGGCGCGGGGCATTGCACCGCCACGATCGGCACCGGGCCGCCATAGACACGGCGCACCTCGCGCGCGACCATTGCCAGCCAATCGGCACGGCGCTGCGCCGCAGCCGGCGACATGGCGCCCGCACCGAGCGGCATTTCGAGGTGGATCGCGGCGAAGGCCGGCACATCCCCGGGGCAATCCCGATCCTCGCAGTTCTCGCTTTGGGCGGCGCTTCTGTCCGCTTGCCTCAGCCACTGCGCGAGGCTGGCAATCTGCCGGGTCGGCACCACCAGCGCCTCGCCGTCCTCGGCGTAATCGAAATGCGGCAGCCCGGCGATGCGCAGGCGCACCTCGAGCCGCGATCCTGCCCCGGGCTGGTCCCCCTCGTCCGGGCCGAACCGGCGGCGCGGGGTCGTCACGAGGAAGCGGCCGAGCGCAACAACGTTGTCGGCGCCGGGTTCGGGCCGGGTGATAGGCCGGGGCAGCGGGAGGCGAATTCACATAGGCCAGTGACCCGCTTTAGCCGGGCCTCGGGCGGCGGGCTGCCCGGCGCAAATCCTTGCCGAGTTTAGGGAACCTGCCGCCAAGCTCGCCGACAAGGCTGGGGGGGGAGGGACACAAGGACAAGGTGCCAATGCCCAGACCAGCCTGCAAGACCGCCTACGGCCCGCCGCCGCAGCAGCAGCCGCAATGCTTCACCACCGAGATGACCGCATCGCTCCCGGCGCTGCGCAGTTTCGCGCGCTCGCTGTGCCGCCAGCGCGACATGGCGATGGCCGATGATCTGGTGCAGGAGACAATGGTGCGCGCATGGGTCTCGCGCCATACCTTCCTGCCCGGCAGCAAGTTCCGTCCGTGGCTGTTCACGATCCTGCGCAACCAGTTCTACAACGCGGTGCGAAAGCAGGGCCGGCAGGTTGCCTGGGAGCCCGAAGCGGCCGAGCGGCTGCTGGTGCAGGCCCCCGATCAGGAGGAGCGCATCCACGTTGCCGATCTGGAAGGGGCCCTGGCACAATTGCCGCAGCGCCAGCGCGAAATGCTGATGCTGATCGCGGGTGCCGGGCTGAGCTACGAGGAGGCCGCCGAGGTCGCCGATTGCAAGCTCGGCACGGTCAAGAGCCGGATCAATCGCGGCCGCGCGGCGATGCGCGCGATCATCGCCAGCGGCGAGGCCCTGCCCGAAGCCTGAATGCCCGGAGCCTGAACAAGCTGCGGGCCCGCTCCCGGATGGGAACGGGCCCGCATGGAGGTGGCGCGGGACGGTGTGCCTCGGACCCCGCGCCGGCCCCTATTGGCACAAGACTATTGCGGAGGCGTTTCGGCCTGCTCCTCGATCTGCTCGGCCTTGGCATCGGCGTTGTCGCGCACCGCATCGGCCTTGTTCTCGAGGTTCTGTTCGGCAGTGCTGTCGACGCCGTCGGTGGTCTGGTCGAGCGCGTCGGCCTGCTCTTCCATCGCATCGGCGGTGGCTTCGCCCTGCGCCTCGATGGCATCGGCGGTTTCTTCGGCCTGTTCTTCGGCAGGGCTGTCGCAGCCCGCAAGGCTGGCCCCGGCCAGAGCGACCACGGCGACGAGGGTGTTGAGCTTTTTCATGCTGTTGCGTACTCCTTTCATCGCACCGAACCCCGGCGCAGCAGGTTGACGATCGCCAGCAGCACCACCGCGCCGAGGAACGAGACGATCAGCGCGCTGATCGAGAAATCGCCCGCAGTGATGTTGCCCCCGCCGATCAGCGGATTGATGAGGAAGCCGGCGACGAGCGCGCCGACCACGCCGACGACGATGTTGAGGAAGATGCCCTGCTGGGCATCGGTGCGCATCACCATGCTGGCAAGCCAGCCAAGGATGCCTCCGACGATGATGATCAGGATCAGGTTCATTTGGTGTCTCCTTGCCGACAAAGGCCTTGCCCGCCCGCGCCCGCTTTCCGGCCGCGCGCCGCTTGGCTTCGACGGGTCCCTGCCTGACAGGGTGGAAGGGATGCGCCCTCACTTATGTTGTGGAGGATGCAACAGTCCGGGCGTGGAAAGGCAGGCAGGGCGGGTCCGGCGCGAAAGGGGTGGCGCAAGGGCGCGCCAGGCGTCACACCCCGCCATGGAGGAGGAGAGGATCATGTATATCGACGGTTTCGTCATTCCCGTGCCGGCGCAAAACCGCCAGGCCTTTATCGATCATGCCACCACTGCCGACAGCCTGTTCATGGAACTGGGCGCCTTGCGGGTGGTGGAATGCTGGGGCGATGATGTCCCCGAAGGCAAGGTCACCGACTTCCGCCGCGCGGTCGATGCGGCGGCTGAGGAAAGCGTGTGCTTCAGCTGGATCGAATGGCCCGACAAACCGACCCGCGATGCGGCCTTCGCCACGATGATGAGCGAGGATTTCAAGGACCCGCGCATCGATCAGGCCACCAACGCCATGCCCTTCGATGGCAAGCGCATGATCTTCGGCGGCTTTGTCCCGGTGGTCGACATGGGAGACGAGACATGACGGCCAAGAACACCATCTGCCTGTGGTATGATGGCACGGCGGAGGAGGCTGCGCGCTTCTACGCCGAAACCTTCCCCGACAGCAGCCTCGATGCCGTCCACCGCGCGCCGGCCGATTTCCCCGGCGGCAAGGCGGGCGATGTGCTGACGGTGCAGTTCACCGTGCTCGGCATCCCGTGCGTCGGCCTCAATGGCGGGCCGATCTTCCCGCACAACGAGGCGTTCAGCTTCCAGGTGATGACCGAGGACCAGGCCGAGACCGACCGCTACTGGGATGCGATCACCGGCAATGGCGGGCAGGAGAGCGCCTGCGGCTGGTGCAAGGACCGCTGGGGTCTCAACTGGCAGATCACCCCGCGTACGCTCGCCGAGGCGCTGGCGGCGGGCGGCGAGGAGGCGGCGCGCGCCTTCACCGCAATGATGGAGATGGGCCGTATCGATGTCGCCGCGATCGACGCGGCGCGGCGCGGGGACGGTTGAGGCGCAGGATCCATGCCGCCCCCGATGTCGAGCACGCGCGCGGCGGCACGGCGGGCGGCGATGGCGCGGGGCGAGTGCTTTAGCAGAGCGCCCGCTCGCGCGCGATCATCGCCGCGTGGGTGCGGTTCCTTGCGCCCAGCTTGCGGCAGATTAGCTTGACGTGGAGCTTGATGGTCGGCTCGCGCAGGTCGAGATCGCGCGCGATTTCCTTGTTCGCCTGCCCCGCGCACAGCCCCGCCAGCACCTGCTGCTCGCGCGCGGAAAGCCTGCCGGTCGCAGCCGGCTGCGCCGGGGTGGGGCGGTGGAGATGGATCGGCATGTAGACCTCGCACGTCGCCATGAAGCGGATCGCGTTGACCAGCGAGCGCGCAGGGACGGTCTTGATGAGGTATCCGGCCGCGCCCGAGGCGACCACACGCTCCGCCACGCCCGGCGGAGCCAGCCCGCTCATCAGCGCGACCGGCCGCCCGAAGCTCGCCGCAAACGCCTTGTCGAGGCCCGCATGGCCATCCATCCCCGGCACCCCGCAATCGAGCACCACCAGGTCATAGGGCGGCGCAGCAGCAGCGATCGCGGCCAGCGCGCCACGTGGCCCTGCCCCTGCGCCCTACGGCCAGCATCGCGGTGCAGGTGCTGCTGGTGGCGAGGGACGAGCGCACCGCGCGCAGCGGCGGGCCGGTCATCCTGCGCGATGCCGAGCGCCGCGAGACGGCGCGGGCGCGCAGCGATTTTGACGGTTTCGTGCTGTTCGAGGGCCTCGCCTTCGGCACCTACCGCGCCGAGGCGGCAGGGCAGGCATCGGCCAGCCTCACCGTATCGCGCGAGGCCCCCGAGGCGAGCGGGCGCGGGCTGATCGCGGCAGGCGGCTAAGCCTAGGCGTCGGTGCGCAGCAGCACCCTCCCGATCGCGACCTGCGCCCGCGCTTCGCTCACGCCCAGTCCGGCCAACCCCATCGCCAGCATCGCCGCCAGCCGCTCGGCCGCGCCATCGCGGCTCGGCACTGTTTCGAGGACGTGCACCATCAGCACCTGGCACAGGCCGAGCCAGTAGATCAGTCCGGTCTCGCGCGCCTCGGGCCGCACCGCGCCGGTCGCCAGGGCGGCGTCGAGATCCTCCTTGAGCCCGCGGTTGAGCGGGTGCGTCCAGCGTGTCGCCGGGCCGAGGCTGCGCATCAGCACCATCGTGCGCCGCGGTTCGGCCTGCGCGAAGCGCGCGGCGACCGCCATGCCCCCCGCAACCCGCTCGACCGGATCGGCAACCCCGGCGTTGAAGCGCGCCACCTCGGCTTCGACGTCGGCACGCACCTCGGCACTGACCGCCGCGGCGAAGGCGTGCTTGTCGGCAAAGTGATTGAAGAAACTGCCCTTGGCGACGCCGGCGTGAGCGACGAGATCGTCGATCGGGATTGCGTCGATCGGGCGCTCGACCAGCAGATCGAGCCCGGCAGCGATCAGGGCGGCGCGGGTGCGTTGCAAGCGCGCGGAAGGTGTGGCGGCGGGGGAGCTCATACGAAAAGCATACTTGACCAGATGGTCAAATTCAAGCTATCTGACCAAATAGTCAAAAACGAATCGCCGCAAGAGCGAAGAGTCACCGGAGGGATCATGGCCGTCATCAAGGTCGAAGACATCGCCCATGTGCGCTTCGCGTGTCCCGATCTGTCCGCAATGCGCGGCTTCCTCGAGGACTTCGGCCTCGCCTGTTTCGAAGATGGCGGCAGGCTCTACGGCAAGGGCAGCGACGGGCGGCCCTTCGTTCATGTGAGCGAACCGGGTGAAGCGAAGTTCCTCGCGGTCGGCCTGCGCGCGGCAAGCGTCGCCGATCTCGAAGCCCTTGCCGCGCATGAAGGCGTGGTGGTCGAACCCCTGAACGCGCCGGGCGGCGGGATGGTGGTGCGCCTCACCGATCCCGATGGCTATGTGGTCGAAGTCATCGCCGGACAGGACTGCGCTGCGCCGCTTGCCTGCCAGACGCCGCTGTTCAACTCGGCCGATGCCAAGCCGCGCCAACGCAGCGCGATCCGCCTCGCGCCCGCCCCCGCCCATGTGCGCCGGATCGGCCATGCGGTGCTCAAGGTCAGCGACTTCCGCGCCTCGGAACGCTGGTGGAAGGAGCGCTTCGGCCTCCTCACCTCCGACGAGATCGAGGCCGCGCCGAACGTGGCGCTGGGCGCCTTCATGCGCTGCGACCGGGGGGATGTGCCGGCCGATCACCACACCATCTTCCTGGCCCAGTTGCCGGGCCCGCTCGGACTGCTCCACGCCGCCTTCGAGGTCGAGAGCCTCGATGACCTGATGCTCGGCCATGAATGGCTCAAGGCGCGCGAACGGCAGGCCGCATGGGGCGTGGGGCGCCACATCATGGGCAGCCAGATCTTCGATTACTGGAAGGACCCCTTCGGCAACGAACTGGAGCACTGGACCGACGGCGACCTGTTCACCGCCGCCGATCCGCCCGCCCGGCAGACCATGCAGGCGCTGCTCGCCGTGCAATGGGGGGCACCGCACCCGATGTTCGCGGGGAAGATCGCCCCGCCCCCGGGCCTCGTCGCCTGGATCACCGCGCTGCAAATCCGCATCCGCCGCCTGCTCTCCCGCACTCCCAAGGAAGCCTGAGCCCATGAAGCTGTGCACCTTCACCCATGACGGCAAGACCCGCACCGGCATCGTCGCCGGCGAGTATGTGGTCGAGACCGGCGTGCCCGGCACGATGATCGACCTGATCCGCGACTGGGAGGCATTGAAGCCCGGCCTCGAAGCCAAGGCGGCGACGGGGACAGGCATCCCGCTGGCGCAGGTGAAGCTGGAAGCCCCCGTCCCGCGCCCGGGCAAGATCTTCGCGATCGGCCTCAACTATGCCGACCATATCGCCGAAAGCGGCCTCGGCACGCCGGAACGACAAGTGTGGTTCACCAAGGCGCAGACGTCGGTGAACGCGCCCTATGATCCGATCCTGATCGCGCGCGGCACCATGACCCCCGATTACGAGGCGGAGCTGGTTGCCGTGATCGGCAGGGGCGGCAAGCACATCGCCGCAGCCGACGCGCCTGCGGCGATCTTCGGCTACACCGTGGGCAATGACGTCACCGAACGCATGTGGCAGCACGCCGTGCCGCAGTGGTCGCTCGGCAAGAGCTTCGACACCCACGCCCCCATGGGCCCGTGGATCGTCACCGCCGACGAGCTGGGCGATCCGCACGATCTCGGCATCCGCTGCTACGTCAACGGCGATGAGCGGCAGAACTCGAACACGCGGCACCTCGTCTACAATGTGTGGGACCAGGTCGAACACCTCTCGGTCGGCATGACGCTGGAGCCGGGCGACTGCCTGTTCACCGGCACGCCCGGCGGGATCGGGGCGGCGATGGACCCGCGCCAGTTCCTGAAGGCCGGCGATGTGGTGCGGACCGAAATCGATTCCATCGGTCACATCCAAGGCACGATGATCGCCGAGGGCTGAGGCAGATGCGCGCGGGGGGCGCCTTCGACTGCGACGTCCTTGTCATCGGCGGCGGACCGACCGGGGTGACGCTTGCCGCCCTGCTCGCGCGGCGCGGGGTCGGCGTGATCGTCGCCGAGAAGGAAGCGGCGGTCTTCCCCCTCCCGCGCGCGGCGCATATCGACCACGAAGGGATGCGCATCCTCCAGGAAGCGGGCGCGGCCGGGGCGGTGATGGCGACCAGCCGCAGCGCCGATGCCTACGAGTTCCGAAATGCGCGCGGCAAGGTGCTGATGGCGTTCGGCGGCGCGAGCGGGATCGGCCCGGGCGGCTGGCCCGTCGCCAACATGATCCACCAGCCCTCGGTCGAGGCGGCGCTGCGCACGGCGCTCGCCGGCCGCGCGCCGGGCGCGTTGCGCAGCGAGTGGGAGATGCTGTCCTTCGATGAGGACGCGGACGGGGTCACGGCGCGCTTTGCCACGCCCGGGGGCGAGCAGACCCTGCGCGCGCGCTACCTCGTCGGTGCCGATGGCGCGCGCAGCCCGGTCAGGAAGGCCTGCGGCATCACCTTCGAGGACCTGGGCTTCGAGGAGCCCTGGCTGGTGGTCGACGTGCTGGTCGATGACCCCTCGCGCCTCCCCACCGCCAACCTCCAGATCTGCGACCCCGCCCGCCCCACCACCTGCGTGTTGATGGGCGAGGGGCGGCATCGCTGGGAGTTCATGATCCTCCCCGGCGAGAGCCCCGAAGCGGTCGCCGCGCCCGCCCATGTCGATCGCCTGCTCGCCCCCTGGAACGTCGCGGGCGCGGTGCGGATCGAGCGCACCGCCGTCTACACTTTTCGCGCACGCATCGCCGAGGAATGGCGCAAGGGCCGCGTCCTGCTTGCCGGCGACGCCGCGCACCAGACCCCGCCCTTTGCGGGGCAGGGAATGTGCTCGGGGCTGCGCGACGCGGCGAACCTCGCATGGAAGCTGGCGGCCGTGTGCAGGGGCGAGGCGGAGGGCGCGCTGCTCGGCACGTACCAGCCCGAACGCGCGCGCCACCTGCGCGCGACGATCGACATGGCGGTGATGATGGGCCGGATGGTGTGCACCACCAGCCGCCTCGGCGCTTGGATGCGCGATGCGAAACTCGGCCTCGCGCGGGCGCTCGGAAAACTCCCCGATGGCCCGCCGGCCTACCCGCCGCTGGGTGACGGCGCGATCCTCAGGGACTCGCCGGGGGCGGGCAGCTACTTCCCGCAGTTCACCGGCACCGGCGGCGAGCGGCTCGACGAGGCGCTGAGCGACGGGTTCTGGCTGATCTACCGCAGCGATTGTGCCGCGGCGCAGCTCGCCCCGTTCGCCGCGCCCATTGCCGCGTGGCTGGGCGCACACGAGGCACAGGCCGTGCTGGTGCGCCCGGATCGCTACGTCTTCGGGACCGGCACCGCCGCCGAACTCGACAAGGCGTGGCAGCGGATGATGCTCAGCGGCGCTTGAGGAAGAGGTAGAGCGCGCCCTCCCCGCCATGGCGGATATGGGCGCGGCGCACTGCGGTGATCGCATCGGCATGGCGGCTCGCAGCGAGCCAGTCGAGCAGCTTGGCGCGGATCGCGCCGCGCCTGGCCATGCGGTCGGCCGGATCGACCGGGCGTTCTCTCCCCGCCACCACCAGCACCACGCGTGCGCCCATGCCGCGCGCCTGATCGAGCGCGCTCATGATCCGGTCATAGGCGGTATCGAGCGTGTGACCGTGCAGATCGAGCGTCAGGTCAGGTTCCACCCGCCCGCCCTTGACCCGCCGGTCCCAATGCGAATCGAGGCCGACCTCCCCCACCGGGGGAGGGGAACCGCCGGGCAAAGCCCGGGGGTGGAGGGGCACGCGCGGGGCTGCGGCGGGCTTTGGAGGTTTGGCGATCTTGGCAGGAGCCTTGGGAACAGCTGCGGGTGCCCCTCCACCAACCCTCGGTTGATCCCCCTGCCCGTTCCGGGGAGGAACCGGCCGCTGCTTGCCCGGCAACGGCTTCACGCTCGCGGCAAGGTGCGCCCAGGCTGCCTGTTCGCCCAGCGAAAGCCCCCGCGGCGTTCTCATCGCCCCAGCGTCTTCATCGGGCCGTGAGCCGCGCGGCAGCGTCCTTGGGGAGCAGCACATAGGCGCGCCCGCGCCCGCTCATCCCGCCCGCTATGCTGCGCGCATCCTCGCCAGCGCCCCAGAAGGTGTCGAAGCGGTTCGCGCCCTTGATCGCCCCGCCGGTATCCTGCGCGATCCACATGCCCGAAGCCTCGCGCCGGTCGAGATCAAGCCACACCGGCGCGCCCAATGGCACGAAGGCAGGGTCGGCCGCGACCGAAGACTCGCGCCGCACCGGAACGCCCAGCGCGCCCAGCGGCCCGTCCCCCTTCAATTCGGTGAAGAACACCCAGCTCTTGTTCTCGCGCATCAGCGCGCGGCCCTGTGCCGGGTTCTCGCGGATATAGGCCATGATCCCCTGCATCGAGCCCGCATATTGCCCCGGCCCGCTACCGAGCAGCCCGCGCTCGCGCATCACGCCCCCGATCCCGGTATATTCGCGCCCGTTCTGCCCGGCATAGCCGATGCGGATCACCTCGCCTTCGGGGGTGATCAGGCGGCCGGAACCCTGGATCTGGAGGAAGAAGAATTCGATGCTGTCGGCGGCCCAGGCGATCACCTGCGCTTTGCCGTCCAGTACCCCGTCCTCGATCTCGGCACGGTCGTGATAGAGCACGAAGCGGCCCTGTGCGTCATAGCGCCCGAGCGGCGGACGGCCGGTGCGCTCGGAAGGATTCACATCATCGGGCCAGCCGCGCACGAGGTCTGCCGGCATGGCATAGACCGGCACCTCGAAGCCCGCTCTGCGTGTGCGGCTGCCGGCGATCTCGGGCTCGAAATAGCCGGTGGCGAAGGCCTGCCCGTCGCCCACCTGCACGGGGGTGAATTCCTCCGCAAAAAACGCGCGCGCGCGCGAAGGCGCAGCCGAGCGGGCCCGCTCGCAAGGGCCCTGCCAGTCCTCGCGGCGGGTGAGCCCGCTCGCATCCTCGCGCGCCAGCAGCCTAGGGCAGGATTCGACGAAGCCCGCCAGCGCCCCGCGCGCATCGGCATCCGCAAGGTTGAGGGCGGCAAGCGCCGGACCCGGCGCCACGCCCGCCAGCACCGCATTGGCCGCGACCGGCGCGACGGGGCTCGTCACCGCAGGCGGCGGCACCGTCCGCCCGCAGGCCCCCAGCACCATGACGAGGGCCAGAGCAAGCAGCGCGCGCATCGGTCAACTCCTGTCCGGGACGGGCCCCGCAGGGCCGTGCGATCAGCCTTCGTCGGTTTCGTCGAGCAGCCAGGCCGGATCGCGCGCGGTGACATTGCGCGAGAACGTCCACACGTCGCGGCTCTCGATCGCATCGTCGAGCGAGCCGGCGATGACATTGCCATCCCTGTCGCGGGTGACAGCGGCGATATCGGCGACAAACAGCAGCGCGATGCGCGCGGTCCTGCCATCGAGCGATGCCGAATGGATGCGCACTTCCTCGATGCGGATCAGGGTGTTGTCCATCGTCTCGCCCGCCGCCTCGCGCGCGTCGATCGCGGTGGAGAAACCGGCATAGACATCATCGTCGCACAGTTCGCGCAGGGTCTCGCGGTCGCCCGTCCAGAATGCTTCCAGGATCATCCGGTAGGCACCGCGCGCACCATCGAGGAACTGGGCGACATTGAACTTGCTGTCAGCCGCGGCGATTTCGCGCAGCGCACGCTCGACCGCGGGCATCACGCCTTCAAGCTCGGCCGGGCGCACAGGCTGCGCGGGAGCGGGCGCCGCAGCGGGGCGGATGGCGGGCGGCTCGTCCGATTCGAAGCGCTGTACCGCCGGCTCCTCTTCCTGCTCGGCGCGCCGGCCGAGCACCGAATACAGGCGCAGGCCGAGAAACGCGGCCACCATGGCGAGGAGAACGATTTCGAGCACTATCACAATCCGATCATCGCATCCGGCGCGCGCGCGGGAGGGCCGCGCCACCGTGAGGAACATCATCCTGCCTTAAATAGGGTCTCATTACAATTCGCCAACGCCCGATAGGTTGCCATGCGGGGCGAATGAAAAGGGGTGCGCGCTGCGGTTGCGGCGGCCTTCGCCCCCTGCTAGGCGCGCGGGCACGCCGCCGGAGCCACACTTTGGTGCATCCGGCGCACCACCGATTACTCATTTTGAAAGACTGGCAATACCATGGCCGAAGAAGAAGGCGTTCTCACCAACCTCGATGCCGCCGCGCCGCAGCCCAATGGTGAAGACACGAGCCCCGCGGTGGGGATCATCACCCAGTACGTGAAGGACTTGTCGGTCGAGAACCCGGCCGCGCCCGATGTCTTCCAGTGGCCGGAGCCGCCGCAGATCGACGTGCAGTTCAATATCGGCGCCGAGAAGATCAGCCCCGATGTTCACGAGGTGATGCTGAAACTGACCCTCACCGCCGCCTCGCAGCGCGGGACCATGTATATCGTCGACCTCGCCTATTGCGGCCTTGTCGGCATGCGCAACGTTCCCGAAGAGCAGGGCCACGCCTTCCTCTATGCCGAAGCGCCGCGTCTGCTGTTCCCCTTCGCCCGCCGCGTCGTGGCCGATGCCGTGCGCGATGCCGGCTTCCCGCCGCTGATGGTCGATCCGGTTGATTTCGGCGGCATCTACGCACAGCAGCTCGCCGCGCGCCGCGCCGAGGAAGCTGCTGGCGGCGAGCCGATCGCGCCGGTCACCGGCAACGCGTGACGCCGGCTCGCGGCCGGGGACACCCGCGATGAGGCTGATCAGGCCATGAGTCTTATAAGGAGCGTCGGCACGATCGGCGGTCTGACGGCAGTGAGCCGGGTGTTCGGCTTTGCCCGCGACATCCTGCTCGCCCGCGCATTGGGTGCAGGGCTCGCGGCGGACGCTTTCCAGCTCGCCTTCACGCTTCCCAACACCTTCCGCCGCCTGTTTGCCGAAGGCGCGTTCAGCGTCGCTTTCGTGCCGCTCTACAGCCGCGCGCTGCACGGGCGGGACGGCGAGCCGGGGAGCGAGGAGGCCGCGACCGCCTTTGCCAATGATGTGCTGAGCGTGTTCGTCTGGGTGCTGCTCGCCTTCAGCGGGCTGTGCATGACCCTGATGCCCGGCATCGTCTGGCTGCTGGCGCGCGAATACATGACCGTGCCCGGCAAGTTCGAGCTTTCGGTGTTCCTCAGCCGCGTGACCTTTCCCTATCTGGGGCTGATCAGTCTGGTGGCGATGCTCTCGGGGCTCTTGAACGCGCGTTCGCGCTTCGGCCCGGGGGCGGCGGCGCCGGTGCTGCTCAATATCTGCCTGATCTCGGGCATCATCCTCGGCGACCACCTGCGCGGGCAGAGCGGCGATGATGTGGTGGTGGTCGAGGTGCTTGCCGCCGCTGTGTCGATCTCGGGCGTGGCGCAGCTCGCCTATCTCGCCTGGGCAACGCGGCGCGCGGGCGTGAAGCTGACGGTGAAGCTGCCGAAGTTCACGCCGGAAGTGAAGCGGCTCGGGATGCTGATCCTGCCGGCGACCTTCGGTGCGGGCATCTACCAGATCAGCCAGCTGGTCGACACGTTCTTCGCGACCTCGCTGCCGCAGGGCTCGCTGACGCTGCTCAAGCTCGCAGACCGGCTGAACCAGATGCCGCTGGGGATCGTCGGCATTGCGCTGGGCACGGCGATCCTGCCGATGCTGAGCCGCCACATCCACACCGGTGACAATGCCGAGGCGCAGCGCCTTCAGGGCAACGCCTTCGAGATCGCGACCCTGCTGACCCTGCCCGCCGCCGCCGCGCTGGCGGTGTGCGCGCCCGCCTTCTGCACGGCGTTCTTCGTCGGCGGCAAGTTCACCCCCGCCGATGGCGCGATCATGGCCGACATTGTCGTCGCGCTGGTCGCGGGGCTGCCAGCCTATGTGATCGTCAAGGTGCTGAACCCCGGCTTCTTCGCGCGCGAGGACACCCGCACCCCGGTGTGGACCGCGCTCGCCTCGCTGATCTTCAACCTGGGCGTGAACCTCTATGTGGTCGAGCGCTTCGGCATTGTCGGCCTGGCGGCAGCCACCGCCGCCTCGGCGAGCCTCAACTGCCTGCTGCTCTATGCGATCCTCCACAAGCGCGGCTGGTTCCACTTCACCCCCAGGCTGGCCAGTCGCGTCGCCCGCCAGCTGGTTGCCACGGCAGCGATGACGGCAGCGTTGTGGTATCTCGTCCCGCTGATGCAGGATCGCTATGCAGGGGGCCTGATCGACAAGGTCTGGTCGCTCGCCGCGCTGGTCGCAGGCGGCGGCGCGGTGTTCTTCGGCGTCGCCTTTGCCGTGGGCGCGCTCGACAAGGACCTCCTTGGCCAGCTACGGCGGCGGCGTCCGGCCCGCACCAAGGCCGATGACGAGATTCTGGAGGTTGAATAGCATGCGCGTGGTTTCCGGCATCCAGCCGACCGGCAAGCCCCATCTGGGCAATTATCTGGGCGCGATCCGCAACTACGTGGCGTTGCAGGACGATGCCCATCGGCTGGGCGGCGAATGCCTGATCTTCATCGCCGATCTCCACGCGCTCTCGATGCCGCATGACCCGGCCGAGCTGCGTTCTTCCACGCTCGAACTGGTGGCCACGCTGGTCGCCTGCGGCCTCGATCCCGACAAGGCGATCCTGTTCAACCAGGCACAGGTGCCGCAGCATCCCGAGCTGCAATGGCTGCTGAACGGCACCGCGCGCATGGGCTGGCTGAACCGCATGACCCAGTGGAAGGACAAGGCCGGCAAGAACCGCGAAGGGCAGTCGGTCGCGCTGTTCACCTATCCGGTGCTCCAGGCCGCCGACGTGCTGCTCTACCAGGCAACCCACGTGCCGGTGGGCGAGGACCAGAAGCAGCACTTGGAGCTCGCCCGCGACATCGCGCAGAAGTTCAACAACGATTTTGCTTCGGAAGAGGCCCCGGTCTTCACCCTGCCCGAGCCGATCATCCCCGCCGAAGCCGCCCGCATCATGTCCCTGCGCGACGGTGCGGCAAAGATGTCGAAGTCCGATCCCAGCGACATGAGCCGCATCAACCTCTCCGATGATGCCGACACCATGGCGCAGAAGGTAAAGAAGGCGAAGACCGATCCGGAAGCCCTGCCTTCCGAGGAAGCCGGCCTTGCCGAGCGGGCCGAAGCGCGCAATCTCGTCGGCATCTATGCAGCCCTTGCGGGCGAACCTGTCAGTACGGTGCTGGCGCAGTATGGCGGGCAGGGTTTCGGCGCCTTCAAGCCCGCGCTGGCAGATCTCCTGGTAGCAAGGCTCGGCCCGATCCGTGACCGCTTCGTGGAACTGAAGGACGATCTCGAAACGCTGGACGCGATCCTCGCCCGCGGCGCCGCCAAGGCGCGCGAGCGCGGCACGCCGACGCTGGAGGCGGTCTACAGGGCGCTCGGGCTGGTACGGCACTGATTTCCTGCGACGAACCGAGCGCGCCGGACGGCCAATATTCAATTGCCGTTCATTCGCGCGTAATACAGTATCGCGCGTAAGGGCCGTTGCTGCGATGGCAATGGCCAGCAACAAAGGTTATGCCATCATGCCTTCGATCAAGACCCTCACCCGCGCCGCGCTGCCCGTGGCGCTCGCCATCGGCTTGTCGGCCTGCGCCACCAACACCTTCAAGGCCGATGTCTCGCGCTTCGCGGTGCCGCTGCCCGCGCCCGCAGGCCAGACCTTCGCGGTCGTGGCGGAAGACCCCAAGCTTGCCGGCGGGCTCGAATTTGCGACCTATGCCAATGCGGTCGCTGCCGAACTGACCGGGCTCGGCTACGCCAAGGCTGCCTCGCCCGAGACGGCCGACATGCTGGTGCGTTTCGATTACCGCGTCGATAACGGGCGCGAGCGCGTGCGCACCGATTTCAACGGCGCCGCCGGCGTTGGTCCGTGGGGCCGGTGGGGCGGCTGGGGCGGCGGCTTCGGCGCCTGGGGCTTCGGCTTCAACGATCCCTTTTTCGGCGGGCCCGACGTGCGCAGCTACACCATCTACACCAGCGGCGTGGACGTGAAGATCGATCGCCGCGCCGATGGCCAGCGCCTGTTCGAAGGCAAGGCCGAGGCCGTGTCGCGTTCGAACCGCCTGCCGCGCCTCGTGCCCAACCTCGTGGACGCGCTGTTCACCGATTTCCCGGGCAATTCGGGCGAAACCGTGCGGATTACCATCCGCGACGACGAAAAGACCGTGCGCCCTGCCAATTGATGGTGTAGGACACTCAGCAAGAGACCCTTGGACGGGACGAGAAGGCGGCACAGGGGATCGTGCCGCCTTTTTTGTTGCCTGCCGTCAGGGTGGGCTCACCACTCGCTCGCGCGCCGCGCGCCTTCGGCGCTCTGGATCCACGGGAGGCGGGTGTAGCGCGCTGCGGCGCGGCGGCGGGTCGCCGTTTCGTCGTCGCGGCCGATACCCTGCCGGGTGCGATGTTCGCGCAGCAGCTGGGCGAGCAGCAATTGCCCGAAGGCCCAGTCGTCGATCCCGCTGTCCGCGTTGATATGCCCGATCGAGCCCGCATAGGCGAAGGTCGCGCCCCAGTCGGCGGCAAGGCCGCGCGCGGTGCGAAGCGAGCCATAGTGGTCGTTTTCGCTCGCGGCGAGGAAGGCCGGGAACGGCAGCGCGGTGCGCGGCGTCGGGGCGAAGCGGGCGATCCGCTCGTCCACCCCGGCACGCTCGGCATCCGGCGGGGCAACCAGCAGCGCGCCGACGACGGGGTTGCCATAGCCCGGCTGTTCGTATTCCGCCCACCACGCGACCGCATGGCAGCCGAGCGAATGGGCGACGAGGATCACCGGCCGCCCGGCGCGGTGCACCGCGAGGTTGATCTTGTTCACCCAGGTGTTGCGATGCGGATCGTCCCACATGCCAAGCTCGACCCGCTCGGCATCGGGGATCTGCGCCTCCCACTTGGTCTGCCAGTGATCGGGCCCGCTGTTGTCGAGGCCGGGGATGATGAGGATCAGCGGATCATCGGCAAGCCGCTCGCTGCCGAGTTCGAGAGAGTGGGTCTGGGTAATGGCCATGTCGGCGCTCCTTGCAGGGCGTTGATGACCGTCCATTGGTATGGTCCGACTCTGGCGAATTTATCTCAACTGAATTGGTTGACAAGGGGCTGGCGATAAAGGTGCAAAATTTTGCGGCGAGTTGCGGGCCACGCTATTGTTGGGATCGCACGAAGCTCTCTCGGCGGATCTCCATGCGTGCATCGTCGGCCCAGGCGAGCGCATCGGCGGCCGCTGCGCGCAGCTGGCTGTAGGACGTGAACACGCAGCCGGCGGTCTCGTCGGTCTCTCCGATAATCATCTGGGCCGCGCGCGAGCATCGCACGTTGAAATCTTCGATGAACCCGCTGCTCTCGACCAACAGAATGTCATAGGCGTAGCGTGGGGGACCATCGTCCGACGGGCGCTCGAATTCGATCAGATAGGTGTTGCGATACCCCTCGACGCTCCCGTCTTCGCCGACGAGGGGCTGTGAGCGCAGCAAGTCGAAAGCGGCACGCACATCCTTGGGGGCGCCGGCTATCGTCTCGCCGGAGCCGTCATCATAGGTCAGCCGGTATCGCCTTTCCGCTAACGGAGTGACGGTCATCGTCACGGCGTCGTTTTCGTAAACGCCAGACAGGCCGATGTCGTCACGCTCGGAAGGTGCGATCAGCTGTGAGGCAGAGGTCCATTCGTCACACCCGGCAACCAGCAGCGCACAGGCCGCGATCAGCACAAGCCTGCGAATCATCATGATAATTCCCCCAATGCCCGCATCGGTCTTAGGGGTTGGGGATGCGCTCGCAAGAGCCGCAATCAGAGCTTCGTATGCCCCCCGGTCGAACCGAAGCCGCCTTCGCCGCGCTCGGTCGCGTCGAGCTCGGCAACCTCCTCCCACGCCGCCTGCACCACCGGGGCGAGCACCAGCTGCGCCACGCGGTCGCCGCGCTGAACCGCGAAGGGTTCGCTCCCGAGGTTGATGAGGATCACCTTGAGCTCGCCGCGATAGTCGCTGTCGATCGTGCCGGGGGTGTTGGGCACAGAGATGCCGTGCTTCAGCGCCAGCCCCGAGCGCGGACGGACCTGGATTTCGTAGCCCTGCGGTATCGCCATCGAAAGGCCCGTGGCGACCGCGTGACGCGCGCCGGGGGCGAGGGTCACGTCCTCGGCGCTGACCACGTCCATCCCGGCCGCGCCGGCGGTGGCATAGGCGGGCAGCGGCAGGTCCTCGCCATGGGGGAGGCGCTTCACTTCCACTTTCAAGGGTAGCGTCATTCCGCAGCTTCCGCTCTGAGGCTCGCCGCGATCCGCTCGACCAGCGCCATGGCGACGGCGGACTTGGGCATTTCGTCCAGCGTCTCGACACCCTCGCCGCTGATGATCGTCACGCGGTTGAGGTCCCCGCCCATCACGCCTGAACCGGGTGGGCCCGACACGTCATTGGCGACAATCCAGTCCGCACCCTTGCGCTTCCTCTTGGCCTTGGCGTGTTCGAGCATGTTGTCGGTCTCGGCGGCAAAGCCGATCACCAGTTCGGGGCGGCGCGGGGCGCCGGCGACATTGGTGAGGATGTCGGGGTTTTCGGTCAGCATCAGTGCGGGCGGGGCATCGCCGCGCTTCTTCAGCTTGTGCGCGCGATATTCCTTGGGCCGCCAGTCGGCGACCGCAGCGACCATCACCGCGACATCGGCGGGCAGCGCGCGCTTGACCGCCTCGGCCATCTGCATGGCGCTCTCGACATCGATGCGGGCGACCCCCGCAGGGGTCTTCAGGGCGACCGGCCCTGCCACCAGCGTCACCCGCGCGCCGAGCGCTGCGGCAGCCGCGGCGATCGCGAAGCCCTGCTTGCCGCTCGACCGGTTGGCGATGTAGCGCACCGGATCGATCGCTTCCCACGTCGGGCCGGCGGTGACGAGCACGTGGCGGCCATGGAGCGGGCGATGCGCAGGGTTGAGGCCGAAATCCTCGCCCTCGGGCACTGCGCCGAGGTCCGCCTCGATTGCCTCGGGCACCTCCGGGGCGCCCGGCAGCGGGGGCGCCTTGCGCGGGTCGATCAGGTGGTTGAGCGCGCCCGTATCCATCGGCGGCGCGGCCCCGGCCTTGCCCTTGCGGGCGAGCAGCGGGCCGCCCAGATCGGGGTTGAATTCGGGCGCGGGTTCCTCGGGGACGAAGTCCTCGGGAAGCTCCCGGGGCAGGTCCTCGTATTCGGCCTCGATCTCGTCATGCGAGCGTTTGGCGGTCGAACGGGGGATGATCCGCGAGAAGAAGCCGCTCAGGTTGCCTTCGGGCAGGGCGGCGCTGGCGTCGTCCTCTTCCTCGGGCTCAAGCGCTTCGACCTCGACCAGCGGCGCGGGAGGCGCGGGCCGGGGCTCGGCCACGGTGACGCCGAAATGTGCGGCGATTGCGCGCCAGATCGCCTCGGGTTCGGGCAGGCGGCCATAGCCGAACTCGCCGCAGGCCATCGCGCCCTTGTCGGGGTGGAGCACGGTCACGCCCGCGGCCTTGAGGAGGCCGATATTGCGCTGGGTCGCCTCGTGCTCCCACATCCGCACGTTCATCGCGGGGACCGCCATCACCGGCTTGTCGGTGGCGAGGATCAGGGTGGTGGCAAGATCATCGGCGATCCCCGCCGCCATCTTGGCAAGCAGGTCCGCCGTCGCCGGGCAGACCACCACGAGATCGGCCTCGCGCGAGAGCTGGATGTGCCCCATCTCGGCCTCGTTCTTGAGATCGAAGAGATTGGTGTAGACCTGGTTTTCGGAAAGGGCCGCAAGCGACATGGGGGTGACGAACTGCTGCCCGCCGCGGGTGAGCACGCAAGTCACATCCCCGCCGCCCTTGCGGATCAGGCGCACCAGCTCGCAGGCCTTGTAGGCCGCGATGCCGCCGCCCACGACCAGCAGGATGCGCGGGGCAAACCCTGCCGCCGCCTCCCCTGCCTGTGCCTTGTCGCTCATCTCGCCAACTCGCCTCTCGCGCCTGTGCCGGGGTGTGTGCACATAGTCCAAGCTCGAGCATTGGCAAAGCTTGGTTAACTTTGCATTGAAGATCGGGCGGCCAGCCGTGCCAAGAGATCGGCCAATGCGCGCGGGGCGAAGGCAAGGCCGATGGCATAGGCAGGCAGTGCCAGTTCGGCCCAGTAAGAGTTCGCCGGCCGGGCGAAGAGCGCCATCATGGTGGCCAGCCCCGCGAACCACGCAGCCGCAAACAGCCCCGTCCGCCCGCCCAGCCCCGCCCAGCCGACCAGCGGCAGCACCGCAAGCGCGGCGGCGAGCATCGGGGGCAGGTGCCTGAGGCCGGTCAGCTGCGTGAGGCCCGCGAGCGGCACGGCGTAACCCGCGCGCGCATCCCACCCTTGCGAGGCCAGATCGCCCGGCAGCTGCCCGGCGCTGACCGCAGCGGCGTGGAGGCCAGTGCCGATCGCGAAGACCGCGAGCAGCGCGGCAAGGCCCAGCGCCTCGCCGCGGCGCCGCTGGAGGAGCGCGAAGGCGAGCCACAGCGCCACGAAAGGCGCGGCCAGCTCGCGCACCGCGAGCGCGGCGGCGGCGGCGACGAGGGCGGGCCACCAGCGATCGCGGCGCCAGGCGAGCAGCGCGAGGCTCAGCAGCACACCGGCGATGAAGTCGTGGTCATATCCCGCCACGCGGACCAGCGCCGCGCCCCCGCCTGCGGCCAGCAGGGCAGCGGCGATGATGCGCTCGGCGGGGCTGGCGGCAAGCGCCCCGTGCCGCAGCAGCGCGGTGATGCTGGCCGCCACCAGCGCCAGCGCCAGCCAGCGCACGCCGTCCACGCCAAGCAGACCTTGCGCCCATGCCAACGTCGGCAGGCGGATCGTGACGAAGGGCCGGGTCGGATAGCCGCTGGCCCGGTGTTCGGCGAGCGCGGCGGTGTAATAGCCCTCCCCCGCCGCCATGCGGGCATGGATGCGGGCATAAAGCGCCATGTCGCCCCTCGCCCGGCCCGGCGCGGATGGCGCTGGCGCGGCGGCAGACGCAGGGGGCCTCGCAGAGCTTGCCGCGAGCGGTGCAGGCGCGCCGGGGACGACCACGGCGGCAGCGCCCAGCGCCAGCGCGGCGATCAGCGCCAGCACCAGCGCCGCCCACCGGCGGGGCAAATGCAGGAACGGCCGGCCGAGCGCCTCCCACCGCTCCATGAGCGATGGCAGGCTTGCCGTGCTCATCCGATCCAGCCGAGGCTCGTCAGACCCCACAGCAGCCCTGCCCCCGCCGCCGCCGCGACCAGGTAGCCGAGCCAGCCCGCCTTTTCGCGCCGGTCGGTGATGAGCGCGATCGCGGGCAGCGGCGGCGGTTCGGGCGCGCCGCCCTTGGGGGGGAACATCTCCTCCACGCGCCGGATCAGGCCGGGCAGGCGCAGCAGGGTTTCGGCGTCCTGCTTGAGCCGGTCCGCCAGCGCCGCCTCGGGGCCCAGCTCGTCACGAATCCATTCGCGCACATAGGGCGCGGCGGTGTCCCACATGTTGATGTCGGGGTTCAATTGGGTGGCGATCCCCTCGACCATCACCATTGTCTTTTGCAGCAGCAGCAGGTGCGGCTGGGTCTGCATGTCGAAATCGCGGGTGATGGCGAACAGCCCGTCGAGCATCTGGCCGACGCTCAATTCCTTCACCGGCTTGCCTCGCATCGGCTCGCCCACCGCGCGCAAGGCCGTCGCGAATTCGCCGACCGAATGGTAGGAGGGCACATATTGCGCTTCGAAATGGATCTCGGCGACGCGCTGGTAATTGCCCGTCGTCAGCCCGTAGAGGATCTCCGCCAGCCACTGCCGCGCGCGGCGGTCGATCCGGCCCATGATCCCGAAATCGATCGCGACGATGGTGCCGTCGTCCTCCACGAACAGGTTGCCCTGGTGCATGTCGGCATGGAAGAACCCCGCGCTGATCGCCTGGGTAAGAAAGCTGATGACCAGCTTTTCGGAGACCGCCGCAAGATCGTGGCCGCGCGCGCGCAATTCATCGACGCGGCTGATCTTGATGCCGTCGATCCACTCGATGGTCATCACCCGGCCATTGGTGCGGTCCCAGTCGACACTGGGGATGCGGTAGCCCGGGACACCCGCCATCTGTTCGGCCAGTTCGGATGCCGAGGCGGCCTCGCGCCTCAGGTCGAGTTCGGAATTGGTCCAGCGCTTGAAGTTGGCGATGGTGAGACGCGGGCGCAGGCGCGCGGCCTCGCCGCCCATCTGCTCGACATGCGCCGCGGCCCATTCGTAGGTCTGGATGTCGCGCGCGAACTTCTCGCGGATGCCGGGGCGCAGCACCTTGATGGCGACCTTGCGACCATCGGTGGTCAGCCCCTTGTGGACCTGCGCGATGCTCGCCGCGCCGACCGGTTCGGGATCGATCTGGGCAAAGAGGTTTTCGATCGGCTGGCCGAAGCTGCTCTCGATCGCGGCCCTGATCTGCGCGAAGGGGACGGGCGGGAGGCTGTCCTGAAGGCTTAGCAGATTGTTCGCCGCTTCCTCGCCGACCAGATCGGGGCGCGTCGCCAGCGATTGCCCCAGCTTGATCGCCGCCGGACCGATCGCGCGGAAGGCGCCCGCATAGTCGGGCGTGCCGCGCTTGCCCGTCAGTGTGGCAAGCCGCGCCAGGCGCACGAGACTGCGCACCGGCGCCGGCGCGTTGGGATCATTCTCGATCCCCACCAGCGCACGCCTGCGGGCGAGCGTGACGCCCCAGCGCGCGAGGCGGGCAAGGTGGACGACAGAAGAGGTCACTGGCCTAGATCTTCCACCCCGAATGGATCGCGACCAGCCCGCCCATGATCGGCTCGACCCGGGTGTTGGCGAAACCGGCCTTGCGGATCAGCTGCTCGAAGGCGGGCATCGGCGGGAACTTGCGGATCGATTCGGCGAGGTAGCGGTAGGAATCGGCGTCGCCTGCGATCACCTGCCCCATGCGCGGCAGGAGGTGTTCGGAATAGATGTCGTAGGCTTGCCTGAGCCCCGACCACTCGACGGTCGAGAATTCGAGGCAGAAGAACCGTCCGCCCGGGCGCAGGACGCGCAGCGCCTCGGCCAGCGCCTTGTCGATGTGGGTGACGTTCCGGATGCCGAAGGCGATGGTGTAGGCATCGAAGGTGTTCGACGCGAAGCTCACGTGCTCGGCGTTCTGGCAGGTGAAGACGAGCGCGCCGTCCTCCTCGCCAAACCCGCGTTCGAGCGCCCGCTCGGCGCCCACGTCGAGCATGTCCTGGTTGATGTCCGCGACCGTGATGTGCGCGCCGCGTTCGGCCATGCGGAAGGCGATGTCGCCGGTGCCGCCGGCCATGTCGAGGATCTGCTCGCCTGCTCGCGGCTTCACGCGGCGCACGAAGCGGTCCTTCCACAGCCGGTGCATCCCGCCCGACATGGCGTCGTTCATGATGTCGTACTTGCGCGCGACGCTGGAGAAGACCTCGCCGACCTTGCGGGTCTTTTCCTGGGGGGTGACCTGCTGGTAGCCGAAGGAGACGGTTTCGTCGGTGTTGTCGCTCATGCCCGGTTCCCTAGAGGGAATTGAGCCGGGCGCAAAGGGTGTTACAGGCACCTCTTGTTGCGTTTGCCGCGCCGCCCCCTCCCCCGCCCTTCCGCCCTTGAGGATATGAAGTCCGGGCGGAAGGGCGGGGGAGGGGGCGGCGCGGCCAGTGAGCGGAAGCGAACAAGAGAAACAATGCCTGAGCTGCCCGAAGTCGAAACCACCGTGCGCGGCCTTGCCGCCTTCCTCGAAGGCGAGCGGATCACGCGCGTCACGCTGAACCGCGCGGACCTGCGCCGCCCCTTCCCGGCCGATCTGGTGCAGGTGATGACCGGGGCGAGGGTCACCGCGCTCTCGCGCCGCGCGAAATACGGCCTGCTCCATCTCGATCGCGGGGCGACGATGATCTTCCATCTCGGCATGAGCGGACGCTGGCGGATCGATCCCGAGGTGCCCGAGACGCATGACCATTTGCTGATGGAGACCGCCCGCCACCGCTTCGCGCTGTGCGATCCGCGGCGGTTCGGCTCGGTCGATCTGGTGGAGACCGGCGCGCTGGAGCACTGGCCGCAATTCGCCGCGCTCGGGCCGGAACCGCTGGGGCCGGAGCTGACCGCCGCGCACCTCAAGGCGGCGCTGGCGGGCAAGGCGGTGTCGATCAAGCTCGCCCTGCTCGACCAGCGGATCGTCGCCGGGCTCGGCAATATCTATGTCTGCGAGGCGCTGTGGGGGGCGGGGATCAGGCCGACCCGGCCGGCAGGCAAGGTCACGGGCCCGCAGCTCGCCCGGCTGGTGCCAGCGATCGTGGACGTGCTCGAAGCCTCGATCCGCGATGGCGGCTCCACTTTACGCGACTATGCCCGGCCTGACGGGGAATTGGGCTATTTCGCGAGCTCCTTCGACGTCTACGGGCGCGAGGGCGAGGCGTGCCGGCGGGATGATGGCGGCGTCATCCGGCGCATCGCGCAAGGGGGCCGCAGCACGTGGTTCTGCCCGGTGTGCCAACGTTGATTGCGTGCCCGCCTTGCGCGGGCACATCCCCGGCGCTGCTCCTCCGCTCCGCTCCGGGCGCCTGCGGGCGGGCAGTTGCCCTTGCGCCGTCTTCGCCGCCGTGTGGGAGAATCGTTGACCTTGGGGGATGTTCTGACTATGTGCGCCGCTTTCCGGCGGTCGGACCATGAGTCTGCTCGCCCCTTTCGAGCACACCCACGAATTTCCTTTCAGCCGCTCCGGGCGGCCTGAACCAGACGCGAGACAGACACGAATATGGCCAATACGCCGCAAGCCAAGAAGCGCATCATCCGCAATGCCAACCGCGCCGCCATCAACGGTGCGCGCGTGAGCCGCATCCGCAGCTTCATCAAGAAGGTCGAAGCGGCCTGCGAAGCGGGTGACAAGGAAGCGGCGGCGGCCGCGCTCAAGGCAGCCCAGCCCGAAATGGCCCGCGGCGTTGCCCGCGGCGTGCTCCACAAGAACACCGTGGCGCGCAAGATGTCGCGCCTGACCAAGCGAGTCGCCACCCTCTGATCCGAATCGCCGGCCATTCCGTTTCCTGCATCCCAGGCAGGAGTACGGAGTGGAGCGGTCGCTACACAGCAACGGGCCGTGCTCGGTGAGCGCGGCCCGTTTCTTTTGCGACAATTGCGACAACCCCATCCCCCGTAAACGTCAGGATTCGCCGCGATTCGCGTGCCCTAAAGGGGTGTTTTTCAAGGATTTCAGTAACTTCAACGCAAGTCTGCGGGGTAGAGGCGAGTCAACAGGAATATTTCACTTTTTTTAAAAACTCGCGCTTGCGCATCGGGCCGATGCGCTATTTACATGAACTGCACCCGGCGCGGGACAGTCCGGCTGCTTTAACAAACTGGCCGACAGGGGGTTCCTCGGAATTGCGATTCCGGGGATTGGAAAGGCAGTGCCTGTCGCAATGGGGATGAATTAGGTCGGCGAACCTGGGAGGGTTTCGGCGCCTTGGTGTGAATTGGGGATGAGCTTGTGCACAGGACTGACAAGGCGCGGACGAATGGCCGCCAGGCCGACGAACATTTGATGGAAGATGCCGAAGCCGTAAATCTCGCTGCCGACTGGGCCGATATTAGTCAGGGCCTGCGCAAGGATCTGGGACATCAGCTCCACAGCCAGTGGATCAAGCCGATCCAGCTGGGCGCGCTGAACCGCGACTGCGGCACGCTGGATCTGTACCTCCCGACCGAATTCTCCGCCAACTGGGTGCGCGACCGCTTCCATGACCGGCTGCAACTGGCCTGGTCGATCGTACGCAGCGAAGTGCGCAAGGTCAACATCATCGTCCACCCGGGCCGCCGCCAGCTGCCCGATCTGCGCCTCGACGATGGCCGCCGCCCCGCCAATGACGGCGCGAGCGCGATCGCCATGGCCGCCGGCAGCCTGGGCGATGCGACCTTCACCTCGTCGGTCGGCCTCGACCCCTCGCTGACCTTCGGCGCCTTCGTCACCGGCGAGGCCAACATCCTTGCCTGCAACGCCGCGCAGCGCATGGCCGCGCTGGAACAGCCGCAGTTCTCGCCGCTTTACCTCAAGGCGGCAACCGGGCAGGGCAAGACCCACCTTCTCCACGCGATCGGCCACGGCTATCTCCAGGCCCACCCGCGTGCGCGCATCTTCTACTGCTCGGCCGAGCGCTTCATGGTCGAATTCGTCCAGGCGCTGAAATCGAGCCAGACGATCGAATTCAAGGCGCGCCTGCGCTCCTTCGACCTGCTGCTGGTGGATGACATCCAGTTCATCATCGGCAAGGCAAGTGCGCAGGAAGAGCTGCTCTACACGATCGACGCGCTGCTCGCCGAGGGCAAGCGGCTGGTCTTTGCTGCCGACCGCGCGCCCCAGGCGCTCGACGGGGTGGAACCGCGCCTCCTCTCGCGCCTGTCGATGGGCCTTGTGGCCGATATCCAGCCCGCCGACATCGAGCTGAGGAAGAAGATCCTCGTTTCGAAGCTCGCGCGTTTCGCACCGCTCAGCGTGCCCGAGGATGTGGTCGATTTCCTCGCCCGCACCATCACCCGCAACGTGCGCGAGCTGGTGGGCGGCCTCAACAAACTGATCGCCTACGCCCAGCTCACCGGGCAGGACGTGTCGCTGCAACTGGCCGAAGAACAGCTCACCGACATCCTCAGCGCCAACCGCCGCCGGATCACCATCGACGAGATCCAGCGCACCGTCTGCCAGTTCTACCGCATCGACCGCGCGGAAATGAGCAGCAAGCGCCGCGCCCGCGCCGTGGTGCGCCCGCGGCAGGTGGCGATGTATCTCTCCAAGGTGCTCACGCCGCGCTCCTACCCCGAAATCGGGCGCAAGTTCGGCGGGCGTGACCATTCGACCGTGATCCACGCGGTGCGGCTGATCGAGGATCTGCGCCAGCGCGATGCCGACATGGACGGCGATGTGCGCAGCCTGCTCAGGCAGCTGGAGAGCTGACCCGGCAAGGTTGGTTCGCACATAATCCCCACAGGCTGTTCACCGCGATTTCGACAGGCCTCTCCACAGGCCTGTCGACAGCGCGTCCACAGGCTGTAAACAGCCTGTCCATGCCGCACCAACGCCTTTCCCCTGAGCTTGTCAGCCTGCCGCAGGGGTGGATCCCCGCCCTCGTGCGCGGCGCGAAGGGCAAGTGCCCGCGCTGCGGCGAGGCGGTGCTGTTCGCCAAGTGGCTCAAGCCAGTCGACCGCTGCGGGCACTGCAAGCAGGACTGGTCGGTCCAGCAGGCCGATGATTTTCCGGCCTATATCGGCATCTTCGTGGTCGGCCACCTGCTCGCGCCGGTGGTGATCGCGATGATTTCGGGCGGGCTTTCGGCGTGGCTGACCCTCGCCATCCTTCTGCCGGTGTCGGTCGTCATGCTGCTTGCCATGCTCCAGCCGGTGAAGGGCGCGGTGATCGCCTTTCTGTGGTGGCACGGCATCGGCGCCTTCAAGCAGGAGCGGCGCCCCCTGCGGCCCGAAGACAAGCGCGAACCATGAGCCTTTCGCCCGCACGGCTTGACCGTTTCGCCCGTCATATCGTCCTGCCCGAGGTGGGCGGCGCGGGGCAGGTGCGGCTGGCGGGCGCGCGGGTCGCGGTGATCGGGCTGGGCGGGATCGGCAGCCCGGCGCTGCAATATCTCGCCGCAAGCGGGATCGGCCGGCTCGCGCTGGTCGACGATGATGTGGTCGATGTCAGCAATCTCCAGCGCCAGACGATCTTCACCACCCGCGACGTCGGCCACGGCAAGGCGGTCTCGGCGCGCCGCTGGCTGGCGAATTTCGACGATAGCCTCAGCGTCGATGTCTCCGACGCGCGGATCACGCCACGCAACGCGTCGGGCCTCATCGCTGGCAGCGACGTGGTGCTTGATGGGACCGACAATTTCGCCACCCGCCTCGCGGTCTCCGACGCCTGCGTGGCGGCCGGCATTCCGCTGCTCTCGGCCGCCGTCGGCCGGTTCCAGGGGCAGGTCGGGGCCTTCGCCGGGCACTTGGCCGACGAGGCCTGTTACCGCTGCTTCGTGGGCGATGCCTTCGATGCCGAGGATTGCGACACCTGCGCCGACGACGGGATGCTTGGCGCGATGGCGGGATGGGCGGGCACCTTCGCCGCGCTTCAGACGGTCAAGGTGCTGCTCGCCGGCACCGCGCTGCTGGGCGAACCCGGCTGGGGCCGGCTCCACATTCTCGACGGGCTCGAGCCGGGGATGCGCACCATCCGCATCGCCAAGGACCCAGCCTGCCGCACCTGCGGCTGACCGTTCGGCCTGCCCTGCCCCGGCCACGCCGCGGCACGATTTGCAAGGCCGGCGCGGAACATTGCACCCCGCCGCAATGTCGCTCTCCCCTCTCACCCAAGGAGGCTGGAGCGATGAACTTCGATTACGACACCATCATGCTGCTCGCGGTGTTCACGCTGGGCATGGGGCTGGTGATCGGCGTCGTCTCGTGGCTGCGTGCGAAAAACGCGCAGGATCACCACGAGGACGCCGCGGTCGCCGAGCGCCAGCGCCACGAGGAACCGGACGCTGCGCTTGAAGGCACACCGGGCAATATCGACCCCACGGTTGCAGACCACGGCAGCGAGCCCGCGGCTGCGCCTCCGCGCAGCGCCAGCGGCGTGCCGGTCGCCCCGAGCGATTCGGGCCGCAGCTGGAGCCACGAGCGCGGCGCCAATCCGCCCACGCCTAGGCCCCCGCGCGACTGAGCACTTCCTCGACCCACTCCGGCACCAGCACGCTCGCCGGGCCAAGGCGGGTTTCGTGGAAGAAGCGCGATCCTTCGGAGCGTTCGAGATTGAGTTCGAGGCACCGCGCCCCCGCGCCGCGCGCCTCCTGCACGAAGCCCGCCGCCGGATAGACCGCGCCCGATGTGCCGATGCTCACGAACAGATCGCAGGTCTCCAGCGCCTGATAGATGCGGCCCATCTCATACGGCATTTCGCCGAACCACACCACGTCGGGGCGAAGCATGGGCGCCCGGCAGACGGGGCAGGGGGGGCGGTCGATCATGGTCCCCAGCCACGGCGAGCGCATCGCGCAGGCGGTGCACAGCGCGCTCTTCAATTCGCCATGCATGTGCAGCACCCGCGCGCTGCCGCCGCGTTCGTGCAGGTCGTCGACGTTCTGCGTCACCAGCAGCAGATCGCCGCGAAACGCCCGCTCCAGCCGCGCGAGCGCCGCGTGAGCCGGGTTGGGCGCGACGTTGGCCAGCGCGGCGCGGCGCATGTCGTAGAAATTGAGGACGAGGTTGGGGTTCCTCGCAAAGCCCTCGGGCGTCGCCACGTCCTCGACCCGGTGCTGCTCCCACAGCCCGCCTGCGGAACGGAAGGTGTCGATCCCGCTTTCGGCGGAAATGCCTGCGCCGGTGAGGATGACGATGCGCGTGACCTGTGCCATGAGGCCTTCAAGCATGAGGCATAGAGGCACGCAATGGCACAGCTCGCATTCGGGGTGATCGGACACAAGGGCCGGATGGGCCAGGCATTGGAGACCGCGATTGCCGATGCGGGGCACGGCTTGTGCGTCGGCATCGACGAGGGCGGCTCGATCGCGCACCATGCCGGCCAGTGCGACGTGCTGGTCGATTTCTCCGCGCCGGGCGCGCTGGAGGCCAATCTCGCCGCCGCCAAGGCGGCGGGCAAGCCGATCGTGGTCGGCACCACGGGGCTGGAGGAGCCGCATTTCGTGCTGCTCGCCGAAGCCGCGCGCGCCGTGCCGGTGCTGCAATCGGGCAACTTCTCGCTGGGCGTGACGCTGCTCGCGCATCTGGTCGAGGAGGCTGCCGCAAGGCTGGGCCCCGATTGGGACATCGAGGTGCTGGAAATGCACCACCGCATGAAGGTCGATGCGCCTTCGGGCACCGCCAAGCTGCTGGGCGAGGCGGCCGCGCGGGGGCGCAGGATCGTGCTCGCCGACAACATGGAGAGCGGGCGGCACGGGATGACCGGCGCGCGCGGCGCGGGCGCGATCGGCTTTGCCACCTTGCGCGGCGGCACGGTGGCGGGCGAGCATTCGGTGATCTTCGCGGGGAGCGAAGAGCGCGTGACGCTGGCGCATTCGGCGGAAAACCGCATGATCTTCGCGCGCGGCGCGGTGCGCGCGGCCGAGTGGCTGACCGGCAAGGGCGCGGGGCGCTACACCATGAACGACGTGCTGGGGCTAGAGGCTTGACCGCTGGCCCGCGCAGCGTATTACCAAGGTAATACACAAGCGAGAACAGGGGATCGCAACAGCATGACCGCCACACTCTCTCCCGCGCAGGAAGCCGCGCGGATGGTCGACAGCCTCGGGCCCGCAGCGCTCGCCAAGGCCGAGGCCTATACCACCGGAGGCCACTGGGTGCTGATCGGCGGGGTGGTGGTCTCGGTGCTGGTCGCCTTTGTCATGGTCCGCCTGAGGCTGCTCGACCGGATCGCCGCGCGCTTTGCGCAGCCGCGCCGGTTCTGGCCCACGCTGGTCGTCAGCGCGGCCTTCCTGCTGATCTCGACGCTGCTGACGCTGCCCTGGAGCCTCTACACCGATTGGCACCGCGAGCGCGCCTATGACCTCTCCAGCCAGCCACTCGGCGATTTCCTCGGGCAGATGGCGATCGGGCAGTCGATCAGCACCGTGCTGGGCGCGCTGTTCCTTGCCGGGGTCTATGCCCTGATCCGCCGGACGGGCAAGCGCTGGTGGGTGTGGAGCGGGGGTTTCGCCGGGGTCGTGACGCTGCTGGCGCTGCTCGCCGGGCCGCCGCTGATCGAGCCCCTGTTCAACGATTACCAGCCGGTCCCGCCGGGCGAGGTGCGCACCGCGCTCGAACAGATCGCCGAGGATGTCGACATCCCCAAGGACCGCATCTTCATGTATGACGGCTCGCGCCAGTCGGACCGCTTCACGGCCAATGTCTCCGGCCTCGGCCCTTCGGCGCGGATCGCGATTGCCGATGTGGCGCTCAAGAATGCCACGCTCGCCGAAGTGCGCGCGGTGACCGGGCACGAGGCGGGGCACTACAAGCTCGGCCACGTCTTCCGCTATGTGGTGATCTTCCCGCTGCTGGCGATGGCGTTCTTCTTCCTCCTCGACCGGCTGTTCGACCCGACCGCGAGGGCACTGGGCAGCGATGCGCAGCTTGACGAGCCGCGCGGGCTGCCGGTGTTCGCGGTGGTGGGCGCGGTTCTCGGCCTGCTGGTCACGCCGCTCACCAACACCCTGACCCGCGTGGGCGAGGCCGAGGCGGACCAGTATTCGCTCGAGACGGTGAACGAGCCCGATGCGCTCGCGACCGCGCTGGTGAAGACCGCCGAATACCGCTACCCCCGCCCCTCGGCGCTGGAAGAGGCGCTGTTCTACACCCACCCCTCGGTCGAAAAGCGGGCGCTCAGGGCGATGGAGTGGAAGGCAGCGCATCCCACGGGCGCGGAGAAGTAGCGGGGGCACTGCCGGCATGGAGGATGATTTCGACGATCTCGCCTATCACCGCGATGCTGTGAGCGCACTGATCGCGGGCGGCTTTTTCAACGAGGACGACCTCGAAACCTCCCTTGCCGACATGGCCTTCGATCCGGCCGGCGCCCCGCATGTGCAGGCGGTGCGCGCCCATGCCCGCGCCGCGATGGAGGCCAAGCGCGCCGCCGAAGCGCAGTGGCCCGCCGTGACCGACTGGGACCGGCTCGCTGCCGCCTTCGACGCGCTGATCGCCGAGGGCATCCTTGCGCTCCACAATGCCGGGGTGACCACCAGCGATGCCCATTCCGACGCATGGGACCTGATCGGCCGCGATCCGCCCGGCACATGGCGCGGCTTTGCTTTTTACCACGCACAGGATGTGGAGCGGGCCGTGGCCGGGGACGCGCTGTTGATCGGCTTCGATGCGGTCGATGAAGGGGCGGAGGCAAAGCGGGCGATCGGCGCGGCGATCGTCGCTGCCCTCAAGGCGAAGGGCTTTGCGCCGAACTGGAACGGCGATCCCGAAACGCGGCTCGATGTGCCGGGTATCGTGTGGCACAAGCGCACCGATTGGGTGCGACCGGTCCCCGCCCCGCAGGCCGCGGCCGGGAACAGCCTGTGGCGCCGCTTGTTCGGCTGACACATGACCCGCGAGCAGATCTTCGAATTCTTCCGCCGTCTGGCCGAAGACAACCTTTCGCCCCAGACCGAGCTGGAATATGGCAATGCCTACCAGCTGCTCGTCGCCGTGGCACTTTCGGCGCAGGCAACCGATGTGGGGGTCAACAAGGCGACCCGCGCGCTGTTCCGCAAGGTGGAGACGCCCGCACAGATGCTCGAACTCGGCGAGGATGGGCTGAAGGATAACATCAAGACCATCGGCCTGTTCAATTCCAAGGCCAAGAACGTCATCGCGCTCTCGCAGATCCTCGTGGAGGAGCACGGCGGCGCGGTGCCGGACAATCGCGACGCGCTGGTGAAGCTCCCCGGCGTCGGGCGCAAGACGGCGAACGTGGTGCTCAATTGCTGGTTCGGGCAGGAGACCTTTGCCGTCGACACCCACATCTTCCGCGTCTCCAACCGCACCGGCATGGCGAAAGGCAAGACCCCCGAGCAGGTCGAGGCGAAGCTCGAAAAGCGCGTGCCCCAGCCCTTCCGCCGGGATTCGCACCACTGGATGATCCTCCACGGCCGCTATGTCTGCAAGGCGCGGACGCCCGAATGCTGGCGCTGCAAGGTCGCGGACCTGTGTTCCTTCCGCAAGAAGGTCACGGCGCCGCCCAAGGGCCGCGCCGCCGTCGCTGCGGATTAAGGCCCGGTTCAAGCGCGTGGGCGAGAATGCGCGCACCCTTTCGGTGGAGAGAGATGCCATGACCCCCCGCTTGCTCGCGCTCGCCCCCCTTTGGCTGCTTGCGGCAGCCTGCACCCCCGACCCCGCAGTCGAAGCCGCCCGCACCCAGGCCGCGCTCGACGCAGCGCCGCCTGCGACCGTCAAGGGCCCCGGGCAAAGCTGCATCGACCGTTCGGCGGTGCGCAACACCGTGGTGCGCTCGGACAAGGTGATCGACTTCGAGATGAACGGCGGCAAGGTCTATCGCAGCACTCTCAAGAGCCGCTGCCCCGGCCTCGCCTTCGACCGCGCGATCACCTACGAGACCTCGATCAACCAGCTGTGCACCCAGCAGATCGTCTATGCGCTCAACACCACCGGCGGCACCTTGCAACGCGGCGCGGCGTGCTCGCTGGGCGAGTTCGTGCCGATCGAATATGTGAAGGAGTAAGGCGGGCCGCGCGGCCCCGGCGCATCACAGGGCGGTAGCCTCGCGCACATAGTCCCATCCGCCCTGCCCGCTCCAGGCCAGGCCAGGCCGTCAGGATAGCGCACTTCGACCCCCGCAAGATCGGCAGGGTCCGCCAGCCACATGTTGACACCCATCATCGTATTGCCGTGCTGCGCGATTGCCGCTTCGGTCATCACGAAATGGGTCGTCGTCGAACAGGTCCGGCACGCATGAACCTCGGCGGCCGCGCTCGGCTTGTCGGTGCGGCGATGGCCCGACGTGGCTCCGCCAACGGCAACCTCTCCCGGATGATAATAACCCCAGCGCGCCGCTGCGCTGGTGCAGAATGTGCAGTTGCACTCATGGATAAAGTCGGGCTTGCGAGCGACCTCGAGCGTGACAGCGCCGCACGTGCAGTTGAGCGTCATTCGAATTCATCCTTCCTGCGCGCAGGCTGGGCTGCCCGCATCACCCGCGCCCGCCCTCTCCAAAATTGCTCTCGTCCAGATCCAGCCCCGCGCGCCCATCGGCCGCCGTGTGGGCGGGGGCGTGGGGGAGTTCCAGGTCCTCGGGCTCGGGGGTCTCGAGCATCCCCTCCCACTTGGTGATGACCGCAGTCGCGACCGCGTTGCCGACCACGTTGGTGGCGGTGCGGCCCATGTCGAGGAACTGGTCGATGGCAAGGATGATCGCCACGCCCTCCACGGGAAGGCCGAACATGGCGAGCGTGCCGGTGATGACCACAAGGCTGGCGCGCGGCACCGCGGCGATGCCCTTGGAGGAAATCATCAGCGTCAGCAGGATCATGATCTGGGTGCCAACCGTCAGCTCGATGCCATAGGCCTGCGCGATGAAGATCGTCGCGAAGCTCATGTACATCATCGAGCCGTCGAGATTGAAGCTGTAGCCCAGCGGCAGCATGAAGCCCGAGATGCGGCGCGGGACGCCGAACCGGTCGAGCTGCTCGAACAGCTTGGGCAGCGCGGCTTCCGACGATGCGGTCGAGAAGGCAATCATCAGCGGCTGGCGGATATAGCGGATCAGCGTCCAGATGCGCTTGCCCAGGAACATCGCGCCCGCGCTCAGCAGGATCACCCACAGCAGCACCAGCGAGAAGTAGAACTCGGTCAGCAGGGTGAGATAGGTGCCGAGGATCGCAAGGCCGCTTGCCGCGACCACGTTGGCAAGCGCGCCGAACACCGCGACCGGCGCATAGCGCATCACGTAGCCGGTCACTTGCAGCATCATCTCCGCGAGCGCATCGGCGCCCTTGACCAGCGGCGCCCCGCGCTCGCCAATGGCCGACAGCGCGACGCCTGCAAAGATCGAGAAGACGAGGATTTGCAAGATGTTGTTGGTCGCCAGCGCGTCGATAGCGTTCTTGGGGAAGATCGAGAGAATGAACTCGGTCGCCTTCAGCTCCTTGACCTCGCCGACCGCGGCGGCGGCGGTGGCAGCCTCGGGGATCGGCGCGCCGATACCCGGCTGGAAGAAATTGACCAGCACGAGGCCGAGGCCGATCGAGACGAGGCTTGCGGTGATGAACCAGGTGAGCGCCCTCACCCCGATCCGGCCCAGCGCCGCGCTGTCGCCCATGTGGGCGATGCCGACGACGATGGTCGAGAGCACCAGCGGGGCGACCAGCATCTTGATGAGATTGAGGAAGATGTCGCTGAGCAGCTTGAACCACGGCGCGATCTGGGTCTTGATCACCTCGGCCGGCAGGCTCTGGTTGAGCACCTGGCCGACGATCACGCCGAGCACCATGCCGGCAAGGATGTAGAGGGTGAGCTTGCGGTCCATCGGCAGGGTCTATCCTTCGGGGCGTTCGAGCGCCAGTGCAGCCCGCGCAATGCGGGCATAGATGCGCGCCAGCACGGCCAGATCGGGAATGGCGACCGCCTCGTCACGCTTGTGCATGGTCGCGTTGCACAGGCCGAATTCGATCACTGGGCAAACGGAACGCAGGAAGCGCGCGTCGGAGGTGCCGCCGGTGGTGGAAAGCTCGGGCACGAGGCCGGTTTCGGCCTCCACCGCATCGCTCACAAGCCTGGAAAAGGCGCCGGGCTCGGTCAGGAAGGGCTCGCCCGAGATGACCGGGCGTGCGCTGCCGCCGTGCCTTTCGGCGATGGCGCAGACGCGTTCGGACAGACTGTGGCCAGTGTGGAGATCGTTGAAGCGGATCGAGATGCGCGCCTCGCCGCGCGCTGGGATGACGTTGTGCGCCTTGTTGGGGGCGGCGATCTCGGTGATCTCGAGATTCGAGGGCTGGAACCACTTCGTGCCGGTATCCAGCGTCAGCGCATCCAGCTCGGCAAGGATCGTGACCAGCCCCGGCAGCGGATTGTCGGCTAGGTGCGGATAGGCGACGTGGCCCTGGGTGCCCTCGACGGTGATGAAGATATTGACCGAGCCCCTGCGGCCGATCTTGACCATGTCGCCGAGGCGATGAACGCTGGTGGGCTCGCCGACCAGGCACAGATCGGGGCGGATGCCTTCTGCTTCCATGTAGTCGATCAAGGCGCGGGTGCCGTGGAGCGCGGGGCCTTCCTCGTCGCCGGTGATGATGAAGCTGATCGTCCCGGCCTCGGCAGGCACCTCGGCGGCGGCGGCGACCATCGCCGCGATCGCGCCCTTCATGTCGACCGCGCCGCGCCCGTGGAGCAGCTCACCGCGCACATCCGGCGCGAAGGGATCGGAAGCCCAGCCATCACCCGGCGGCACCACATCGAGGTGCCCGGCAAAGGCGAAATGCCGCGAACCTTCAGGGCCGGGCCGGCAAGCGAACAGGTTCTCGACCGGCGCTTCCTCGGTGCCTTCCGCCCCCTCGCCGCGCGTGAAGCGGTGGACGGCAAAGCCCAGCGGTTCGAGCATCGCGGCAAGTTCGGCGAACACCGCTCCGGTCGCGGGTGTCACCGAAGGGGCGGCGATCAGGCGCTTGGCAAGGTCGGCTGTGTCGAGCATCACGGCAGGCCTAGCAGGAGATGCCGTCGATGCCCAAGCTCGATCTTGCCGCGATTCCCCAGACCAATGCGACCGGCTACCCCGCACCCCATGACGCCGCAGTCGAGGGCCGTTGGTATCGCCGTCTCGCACCTGCCTGCGGCCGCACCCGCATCGGCGCGAGCCATTGCACCTTACTGCCGGGTGCCTTCTCATCGCACCGCCACTGGCACCGCGAGGAGGACGAGCTGGTGGTGATGCTGGAAGGCCAGGCGATCCTCATCGACGATACCGGCGAGACCCCGGTGGGCCCGGGCGATGTGCTCGCCTTCCCGGCGGGCGAGGCCAACGGCCACCACCTCCATAATCGCACGGACGACCCTTGCGTCTTCGTTGCCATCCGCGCGGGCGATGCCGCAGCCGATAGCGGGGTCTATCCCGACATCGACATGGTGTTCGACGCAGCCGGCTATGCCCGCAAGGACGGCACCCGCTACGACGCGCGCCGCACGCCGTGATCGACCCTGCGGTCAACTGGGGGGGCTTCGCGCTGGCCGTGCTGCTGGTCGAGCTGACGCCCGGTCCGAACATGGCGTGGCTTGTCACCCTGACCCTTTCCCAAGGGCGGCGCGCCGGGCTCGGGGCGATCGCCGGCGTCGCCGCAGGGCTCGCCGCCAATGCCGCGCTGAGCGTGCTTGCCGCCAGTCTCATCCTCTCGGCCGGAGCGGGGCTGACGCAGGGCGTCTCGCTGATGGCGGCGCCGATGATGGCGTGGCTGGCGTGGGAGGCGTGGCGGGATGCCGGCGAAAGCGCGACCGCCGCGCCCCCCGAGGCCGCCGCCGGGCGCCATGCCGCGGCAGGCTTCGTGATCAATCTCCTCAACCCCAAATCGGCGCTGTTCCTCATCACCGTGATGCCGCAATTCGTCAGCGGCGGGCGGCCGGGGCTGGCCGCGGGGCTGGCCCTCGGCGCGGTCAGCGTCGCGATTGCGAGCGGCGTTCACCTGTCGCTGGTGCTGCTTGCCGAACATGCCCGCGCCGCGCTGATGGCAGAGGACCGCGCGCGCGCCATCCGGCGCGGCTTGGCACTGGCGATGCTGGGGGTGGGGCTGTGGTTCCTCGCCAAGGCGCTCGCCTAAAGCGCCTTCCTGCCCGCCCTATCCCCTGCGCCGGCGCGGTTCATCGGGGACCAGCGGGCCGGGCTTGAACGCCTCGTCGAGCAGCCCCGCGATCCTGAGGCCCGCCTGCACCACCCGCCGGCGCGCCACCGGCACGCCGCGCACGATGTCCTCCTGGCTCAAGGCGGTCCGTTCGGGCAGAGGCTTGCTGCACAGATCATCGGTGTCGAAGGCGGTGGGGTAGACGAAGCTGCGCGCGATGTCCCAGCTCTCGCGCCCCCAGTCGTCGGGCGTTCCGCCGGCCAGCTCGGCGCGCTCGTCGGGCGAGTAGCGGCGCACCACCGGGTCGGCGGGATCGCTGATCGCGCGTTCGGCGAGCACCCCGTCCCAGATGCTGTGCAGGTTCAGCCCCGGCTTGATCCCGTAATCGGCCTTGCGCGCATTGCCGCCCTGATCCTCGTTGTCGCCCGAATGGAGCGGCATGTGCACATCGCCGGCAAAGTGGACCATGAAGGCGAGCGCCTCCAATCGCACGGGCGCGGGCAGGCGTTCATCGCCCAGCACCCGCTGCGCGCGCACGATCTGCGCCGTCACGCAACTGCCGCCCGGACAATTGCCCTTGGGGTCGAAAGCCTTGCACACCGGCGCGGTGCGATAGTGCCAGGCGGCGGTATAGCCCCAGCGCCAGCCCTCGGCACGCACGCAGTCCGCCCAGACCGACGCATCCTCGAGCGTCTTGAGGGGGCAATCGGGCGTGCCGAGGTCCTTCTCGCGCGCCAGCAGCGCGGTGACCTTGGCGCGCACTTGCGGCGAGACATTGGCAAGCGCGATGGTCGCGGTCTGGCGGTGGGCATATTCGCCCCATGCCAGCGCCGGCACCGGCGCGAGCGCCAGCAGCACCGCGAGCAAAGCCAGCAGCCGGCGCATCACCGCGCCACCTGCTCGAACTGTTCGATCACCCATTCCTCTTCCCCGGCTGCCTCGGTCCATTCGCGCATCCAGTCATGCCCGAGCAGCGCCTCCCTATAGGCCTGCGCAAAGCCGGGCACGCCGATGCCGTAGGTGACGAAACGCGTCACCACCGGTGCATAGAAGATGTCGGCCGCGCCGAAGGTTCCGAACAGATAGGGCCCCGCGCTGCCATGGCGCGCGCGGGCTTCGGCCCACAGGGTGAGGATGCGCACGATATCGTGGCGCGCCGCATCCGAGACCCCGGGCAGCTCCACCCGGCGGCGCACGTTCATCGGCATCTCGCGGCGCAGGGCGAGGTAGCCCGAATGCATCTCGGCCACCATCGCGCGGGCCATCGCGCGGGCGGCATCGTCGCGGGGCCAGAAGCGTTCGCGCCCGACCTTGTCGGCGCAATATTCCATGATCGCGAGGCTGTCCCACACCACCGCATCGCCATCCCACAGGATCGGCACCTTGCCGCTGGACGGCTGGACCTCGCCCATGTCCTGCTTCAGCCGGTCCCACTCCTCGCCCATGATCGGCACGGTCAGTTCCTCGAAATGCAGGCCCGACTGCTTCACCGCGAGCCAGCCGCGCAGGGACCAGCTCGAATAGTTCTTGTTGCCGATGATCAGTTTCACGTCGCCTGCTCCACCTTGCCGGGACCGATGTGCCGCTGCCGTAGATATTCAGGCTGGCACTGTCGAGGCTGAACAGGCTAACACTTGGCAACAAGGAGCCTGCCGATGACACTGCCCCCGTTCCACCTCGCCTTCCCGGTCGACGATCTGGCCGAGGCGCGCCGCTTCTACGGCACCGTGATGGGCTGCGCGCAGGGGCGGTCGAGCGAGGAGTGGGTCGATTTCGATTTCCACGGCCACCAGATCGTCGCCCACCTTGCGCCCGGGCAGGCGGGGGACCGCGCGAAGAACCATGTCGATGGCCACGGGGTGCCGGTGCCCCACTTCGGGCTGGTGCTCCCGATGGCCGATTGGGAGGCGCTGGCCGAGCGGCTGCGCGCGGGCGGCTGCGACTTCGTGATCGCGCCCACGATCCGCTTCAGGGGCCAGCCGGGCGAGCAGGCGACGATGTTCCTGCGCGATCCATCGGGCAATGCGCTGGAGTTCAAGGCCTTCGCCGATCCCGCCAGCCTGTTCGCCACCTGAGGCCCGGATGCGCGGCGAAGCGGCCTGTACCTAACAAAGGTTAGCTCACCCGCGCAGGCCCGTTGCGCGGCCCCGCAAGCGGCGGCGGCGCAAGTGACGGCGGCAGCGAAAGTTCCAGAAATGCAGAGCGTTAGCCAATCGCGCTAACGGTTTGGCTGCCGTCAAGGCGGATCGCCCCGCCTGCAAGGATGCGGGTTTCGATCCGGAATTGGCAATTTATGGCTAACGGAATGCTAACCATTAATCCGTAGTTCCCCTTGGCATGACCAAACATGCTCGCCTCTACGGCCCCCTCGCCTCGATCATCGCCACCGCCCTGCTGGCCGGCGCCGCCTCGCCTGCACTTGCCGGCGGCGTCACTGCGGGCACCCTGATCGAAAACACCGCCACCGCCAATTTCGACGAGGCCGGCACCTCGCGCAGCGTGGATTCGAACACGGTCACCGTGCGCGTGGACGAACTGCTCGATGTCACCGTGACCTCGCTCGACACCGGCCCGATCACCGCGCGCCGCGGCGATGCGGTGCTGACCTTCGAAGTCACCAACCCGGGCAACGGCCCCGAAGCCTTCCGCCTCACCGCCGAGGCCGCAGTGGCCGGCAATGATTTCGACGTGACTGTTCGCGGCGTTGCAATCGATAGCAACGGCAACGGCACCTATGACGATGGCGTCGACCAGATCCTCACCGGCCCGCTGACCACCCCGGTGCTGGCGCCCGATGCGCGCGTCACCGTGTTCGTGCTCGTCACCGTGCCCGATGCCGCCGCCGACGGCGATACCAGCAACGTCCAGCTCACCGCCGCCGCCGTCACCGGCAACGGCACGCCCGGCACCGCCTTCGCCGGCGAAGGCCAGGGCGGCGGGGATGCCGTGGTCGGCTCGACCGGCGCGCTCGCCAATGCGCGCGGGCAGATCAACAGCGCGGTCGCGAGCGTCCAGCTCGTCAAGTCCGTCACTCTGCGCGATCCTTTCGGCGGCACCAGCGCGGTGCCCGGCTCGGTCGCGACCTTCACCATCGAGGCGCGCGTCAGCGGCTCGGGCAATGTCGCCAACCTCGTCGTGACCGACGCCATTCCGGCTGGCACGACTTACGTTCCGGGCACGCTCGCGCTTGATGCGGGCGCGCTGACCGACGCGGCCGACGCCGACGCCGGGACCGCCTCCGGCAGCAGCGGGATCAGCGTGACGCTGGGCAGCGTGGCCGCCGACACCAACCGTTCGATCACCTTCAACGTCACCGTCGACCAGTAACCCCGCCGGTCCGGTCCTGACCAGCCCGGCCCGCCATTATCATCGTTATAACAACAACCTACGAGCCACCAGGGAAGCTACCATGAAGACCATCACCAAGCTGATGCTCGCCTGCGCCGCCGCGGCGAGCCTTGCCGTGCCGGCCCTGCCGCTCGCCGCGCAGGACACCGCGCCCGCGATCACCGTCAAGGGCGACGTCAAGTCCGAGAAAGCCGTGACCGGCGCCGATGGCAAGCCTGCGGTCGAACTGGTCGATCCGCAAAGCTTCCTGCCGGGCGACCGGCTGGTGTTCGGGCAGAACTATGCCAACACCAGCGCGGAGGTCGTGACCAACTTCTCGATCACCAATCCGCTGCCCGAAGCCGTGCGCCTCGCGCCCGACGCCGATCCGGCGCTCGAGGTGTCGGTCGACGGCGGCAAGACCTGGGGCAAGCTCGCCGCGCTCACGGTCACCGCTTCCGACGGGACCAGCCGTGCCGCCAACGGCACCACCAATCCCAAGATGATCCCGGGCGCGGTGGTCGAATATGCCATCACGGTAAGGAACGTGGGCGCGGGCACGGTCGATGCGAGTTCGATCGTGCTGCTCGACGTGATGCCCGCCGAAATGGCCTTCGCGGTCGGCACCCCGGTGACCTTCACCAACGGCACGCCGACGAGCGGGCTCAATGCCTTCAATGCGGGGACCATGGTGACCTATTCGCAAGGCCCCGGCGGCGCCGCGCCCTATAGCTACACGCCCACCGGCAGCTTCGACGCCAACGTGCGCGGCATCCGCATTGCGCCCACAGGCACGATGGCCGCCGCCACCAGCGCCACCGCCCAGCCGAGCTTCACCATCAGGTTCAGGGCGCAGGTGCGCTAGGGCGGGGCGGCCCGCGCCCAGCGCCTTAGTAGCCGGAGATGTAGCCGCGCAGCTGGTCCATCCGACGGCTGTTTTCGCGCGCCTGGCAGGTCGCCTCGGCGGTGCGCTGTTCGGTCGGCTCGGTCGAGTATTGCAGGCCCTCGACCTTACATCCGGCATCTTTCTGCTTGATCCACGCCTTCTGCTGCGCGAGCAGTTGCTGGCGCGTGTCAGGGTCGATCGAGTTCCAGACCACAGCGATCGCCTCGTTCGAGGCCTTGCGCTGCGCGGCCGCCGCTTCGTATTCGGCGGTCAGCATTGCCTTGACCGCCTCTTCCTCTTCCTTGCGGGCCTGTTCGGCTTCCTGCTTTTCGACCCGCACCTTGTTCTCGATCCGGTCGCGCAGCAGCGAGGCGGCGACGACCTCGCCGAAAATCTCGAGCTTGCCGTCCGCGCCCTCGAACTCGGCGAAGACCTTGCTGCCGTCGTCGGTCGGCTGCACGGCGTAATCGAGATCGCCTTGCAGGTAGTCTGCGCCCTTCTCGAGGCTTGCATCTTCGATTGCATTGCTGATCTTGGACAGGCCGAGCAGTTCGCGCGCGGCTTCGGCGGAGGCGAAGGTTTCGGGCGTGAAAACGATCTTGAGCGAGCCGGTGCAGAAGCGCTTGGTGCTGTCCGGGTCTTCCTTGGTGGTGCGGATGTCGGCGATGATGAGCTTGATCTTAGCGATGGAGGCGCGGATCGAGGAGGCCGGGATCAGGTAGTCGCCGTTGTCATCCTTGGCGCGGGCGATGGTGACCTTTTCCAGGCCGTCGCGGATCGCGTTTTCGAGCGCTCCCTTGGAAGCCTCGTCCGAGCAACCGGTCTCTGTGAGGTTCGAGCATGACGCCAGCGACATTGCTGCCAGCGCCGTGGCCAAGGCCAGTTTCACCCGTTTGCCGATCATCGCTCACGCCCCCGTGATGGATTCGCGCCGGGCCACCGGGCTCGCGCCTATCGGCTTGATAAAGCCCGCACACCGATGCTTGTCAATCGCTCCAAAGTGATGCGCGGGGGCGCGGCCGGAGCAGATTTATCCCATCCACCCCTCGCCCAGCGCATCGGCGACCACGGCGGCGCGCAGCCTCTCGATGCCCATGCCTTTCTCGGAACTGGTGAGGTGGATTTCGGGGTGGGCGGCGACGTGCTTTTTCGCTTCGGCGGTGGTCTTTTCGGCCACCATCGCCAGCTCGCTCGCCTTGATCTTGTCGGTCTTGGTAAGGACGATGCGGTAGGAGGCGGCCGCCTTGTCGAGCATCGTCATCATCTCGCGGTCGACCTCTTTCAGGCCATGGCGGCTGTCGACCAGCACCAGCGTGCGGGCCAGCACCTGCCGCCCGCGCAGGTAGCTGTTCACCAGCGCCTTCCACTTCTCGACCACCTTGACCGGCGCCTTGGCAAAGCCGTAGCCGGGCATATCGACCAGCCGGAACAGCGGCAGCGCGCCTTCCTCTTCCGGGCGGCCGACGTCAAAGAAGTTCAATTCCTGCGTGCGCCCCGGGGTCACCGAGGCGCGGGCGATCGCCTTCCTCCCCGTCAGCGCGTTAAGCAGCGAGGACTTGCCCACGTTGGAGCGCCCGCAGAAGGCGATCTCGGGCACCGCCGGATCGGGCAGGAATTGCAGCTGCGGGGCGGAGCGCAGAAAATCGACCGGCCCGGAAAAGAGCCGCGATGCCGCTTCCTCAAGGGCAGCCTGGCGTTCGGGATCGTCCACGCGCCCGCCCTAACCCTTCGCCGCTTTCGCCTTGTCCGCCGCCGCATTGGCCGCCTTCAATTGCGGGTGTTTCGAATAGAGATAGCTCTGCTGGGCGACGGTGAGGATGTTCGAGGTCACCCAGTAAAGCAGCAGCCCGGCCGCAAACGGTGCCATCACGAACATCATCATCCACGGCATGATCGCGAACATCTGCTGCTGCACCGGGTCCATCGCGGCTGGGTTGAGCTTGAAGGTCAGCCACATGGTGATGCCGAGCAGCACCGCGAGCGGTCCGATGGCAAGGAAGCTCCCCTCGGGGATCATGAAGGGCAGCATCCCGAACAGGTTGAGGATGTGTGCCGGATCGGGCGCGGACAAGTCCTTGATCCACAGGAAGAACGGTTCGTGCCGCATCTCGATCGCAATGACCAGCACCTTGTAGAGCGCGAAGAACACCGGGATCTGGATCAGCATCGGCAGACAGCCCGAGAGGGGGTTCACCTTCTCGTCCTTGTAGAGCTTCATGATCTCCTGCTGCTGGCGCTGCTTGTCGTCGGCGAAGCGCTCCTGGATCTCCTTCATCTTCGGCTGCACCGCCTTCATCGCCGCCATCGAGGCAAAGCCCTTCTGCGCGATCGGGAACATCAGCCCGCGGATGATGATGGTGAGGATGATGATCGCGATGCCGAAATTGCCGACCACGCCGTTCAAGGTGCGCAGCAGCCACAGGATCGGCTTTTCGACGATGCCGAACCAGCCCCAGCTGATCGCGAGGCCGAAATTGGTGATCCCGCCCTCTTCATAGCGGTCGAGAATCTGGCTGTCCTTGGCCCCGGCATAGAGCCGCGTGTCCTGCGTCAGGCCGGCGCCTGCGGGCACAGTGGTCGCCCCGTAGATGAGATCGGTGCGGAACAGGTTGCCGCCAAGGCTGCGGAAGCCCGCATCGTCGACCTTGACGTTGCCCTTCCCGTCGCCCGGCACCAGCGCGGAGAGCCAGTACTGGTCGGTAAAGCCCAGCCAGTCGGGCGCGCCTTCGGGCTTGTCGGAGGCGATCTCGCTGATCTGGCCGTCCGCAAACTGCTTGCGCAGGGGTGCGAAGATTTCCTCGAGCTCGGCATAGGAATGGGGATCGTAAAGCGTGTCATCGAACACGCCCACCGCGCCCGAGTGCGAGGCATACTGGTCGATCGTCGCGTTGGTGCTGGTGCGCTTGATCAGGGCGAAGGGCTGGATCACCGCCGGGACTGCCCCTCCATTGCTGACCGACTGGCTGGCGGTGATCATGTAATCGGCATCGACCGCGAAACGGATGCGGTAGGTCACCCCGTCCGCCTCGGTGCGGGTGAGGGTCACCGGCGTGGTCGGGGTCAGCCGGGTGCCGTCGGCCTGCCACAGCAGGTTCGGGGCCTGGCGATTGCCGTTCACGACAAAGCCGAACTGCGCGAAATATTGCGCGCCCGTGCCCTCGGGCGCGAAGAGGCGGACGGGGCCCGAATTCTTCTTCACCGTCTCGCGGTAATCCTTCAGCTCGATATCGTCGATCCGCGCGCCGACGAGGTTGATCGAGCCGGTCAGCCGGGGCGTGTCGATCACCACGCGGTTGCCGCCCGCCAGCGCGGTCTTGAGATCAACCTTGCGCGCGGCCGCCTCGGTGCCGAGCCCGCCCGTGCCCTTGCTCGCCGCATCCTTGGCGGCGGCGGTCGCCGCCCCGCCTGCCTTGGACGACGCGCTGGTCTGCGAAGACATCGCGGCTTCGGGATAGAAATACCTGAGGCCGATATCCCATCCCAGGATCAAGAGGCCCGAAAGCACCACGGCGAGCAGAAGATTGCGATTGTCCAAGTGTAAGCCCCGAAAATGCGACGGTGTGTGTATTATGGGGGGTAAGGCGGTCCCGTTTCCAGCCCCTCCCCGATTATGGCCCTCAGGGGACCGGATCGTGACCGTGCCCACCCCAGGGGTGGCAGCGCATTAGCCGCTTCGCCGCCATCCATCCACCCTTGAGTGCGCCGTATTTGCCCAGCGCCTCGATCGCATACTGGCTGCACGAGGGAGAGTAGCGGCAGGAGGGCGGCAGGAGGCGCGAGGGGCCGAGCTGCCAGCCGCGCGCGATGAGGATGAGAATGTGCTTCACTTGCGGCTCCCCTTTCGCGGACGCCGCCCGCCGGAGGGATCGCCGCGCCCCTCGCGCGCGCGATCCAGCGCTTGTGCGAGTTCGTCCGCCATCAGGTGAAAATCCCGCTCGACCCCGCCCGCGCGGCCGATCAGCACATGGTCGTGATCGGCAAGGCCTGCGGTGGGGAGCGCCGCGCGCAGCAACTCGCGGAACCGCCGCTTCATGCGGTTCCTCACCACGGCATTGCCGATCTTCTTGGTGACGGTGATCCCGAAGCGGATGCCCTCACCCCCGTTCGGGCGGGTCAGCAGCACGAACCCGGCGCGCGCATTGCGAGTGCCCGCGTTGGCGGCAAGAAAGTCGGCGCGCTTGGTCAGGACGGAGAGCACAGGGGTCATAATATGACAAACGGGCTCCCGAAGGGAGCCCGCAAGCGCGAACGCGCGCCGCGGCTTATGCCGCGAAAGCCAAGCGGGCCGGACGGCCCGCGCCCGGCGCCTGAGGGCGCCAGAAAATTACGCGCAGAGCTTCTTGCGGCCGCGGGCGCGGCGGGCGCGCAGGACCTTCTGGCCGCCCGGGGTGGCCTTGCGGGCGAAGAAGCCGTGACGACGGGCGCGCACGAGATTGCTGGGCTGGAAGGTACGCTTCATATCATCCTCGAAAATGCTGACCGGCATCCATGCCGGAGCCCGCCGTCAAGGCGCGCCGTAAACAGACGCGGGCCGTTATGGGAAAGCCGCGCCAGAGTCAAGCAGACCTGCGCCCGGGACGGCATAGGCCAGACGCGGCGCCGGCGCGGCCGGCGCGCGCCCGGCGAAATGCGGCGCCCGCAGCGCCGCGCCGAACATCGCCGCCGAACGGGCGAGCGCCAGGCGGACAGCGCTGCCCGCGTCCGTATCGATGCTGCGCGCTGCGGGCGCGATCCAGCGCGCCATCTGTGCGCCTTCCAGCCACAGTGCACCCGCATGGGGCACCGAATTGGTCATGGCGTAGAAATCGCGGGCCTGTCCGGGGGTCATGCCCATCTCGGTGTAATAATCGAGATAGAGGCGGTTTTCGGGCGCGTCATGGGCGAAGTCGGCAGGCTCGCGGCCGCGCTCGTCGCGCCACGAATGGACCGCGAAAAGCGCGCCCGGATCGATGCTGCGGCGGGTCCCGGCGAGGAACAGCTCGACCGCGCCCGATCGCGCCGAGCCGCCCGCCGGGACATGCGTGGCGAGCCCGGCGGCGCGGATCGCCCGGCCGAGGCGCAGGTTGGCGAGATCGTGGCTGGTCCCCGGGGCATCGACGAACTCGATCACCTCGAGCCCGGGGAAGCGGTCGAGCATCGCGGCAAAGGCCTGCGGCGATGCGGCATCGGTGGGCGCGACGAGCGCGGCGCGCCTGCCGTCGATCACGCGGAACGGGCCGAAGGCGGCGACCGCGGCGGCATCGGCGCGCTGCCGCTGCGTGCCCGCGATGAAGCGCACCGGCTGGGGCTCTTCGATGATGGTCTCGGTGACGCTGGTTGCCCCGCTGCGGGCGATCGTGGCGGTGGCGACCGCGGGGTCATGGATGGCCGCAGCGACACTCGCCGGGCTGTCCTCGACCCGCACCCACTCAGCCGTCACCGGGTCCCATTCCTCGACCCAGGCGATATGGCTGACCACGCGCGAGCCGGCCCCGACCTGCGATTGCGCCAGCGCGCCGCTGCCGGGCAGCAGCACCGCAAGGGCGGCAAGAAGGAGGGCAATAACGCGGCTCATGCTGCAAGTTTTTGCCGCCCGCGCCTTTGCGATTTCGCCAAGATTTATGCTTTAGAAAAGCCTTAGCATTCGCACCTAGACAGGGGTGTGCGGGGGCTTCTCCCTAACGCCTCGACAAGCCCGCCCGAACCCTGCACAATCAGCACCTTGGGGCGTAAGACGGGGGGGCGCCGATGGTCGCGCTGGTGAGGACGGTTGCCTATCTCGGGCTGGAGGCGCGCGAGGTGGAGGTGCAATGCCACATCGGCCCGGGCCTGCCGCGCTTCAACCTTGTCGGCCTGCCCGACAAGGCAGTGAGCGAGAGCCGCGAGCGGGTCTATGCCGCGCTTGCCGCGATCGGCCTCGCGCTTCCCCCTAAGCGGATCACCGTCAACCTCTCGCCCGCGGACCTGCCCAAGGACGGATCGCATTTCGACCTTCCCATCGCGCTCGCGCTGCTGGCGACGATGGGCGTGACCGATGCCGAGCAGCTCACCGACTGGATCGCGGTGGGCGAGCTGGCGCTGGATGGCCGCGTGGTCGCGAGCCCCGGCGTGCTGATCGCCGCGCTCCATGCGAGCAGCGTCGGCAGCGGATTGATCTGTCCCTTGGAACAAGGCCCCGAGGCGCGCTGGGCGAGCGGGGTGCCGGTGCTCGCCCCGCGCGATCTGACCAGCCTGCTGGGGCACTTGAAGGGCAGCCTCGTCCTGCCCGAGCCGCCGCGCGGCATGATCGAGGACGCGCAGGCGGGCAATGATCTCAAGCAGGTCAAGGGGCAGGAGACCGCCAAGCGCGCGCTGGAGATCGCCGCGGCAGGCGGGCACAACCTGATGATGGTCGGCCCGCCCGGATCGGGCAAGAGCCTGCTCGCCAGCTGCCTGCCCGGCATCCTCCCCCCGCTCTCGCCTGCCGAGGCGCTCGAGGTGTCGATGGTGCAATCGGTCGCCGGGATGCTCGAGGCAGGCAGGATCAGCCGCGCCCGGCCCTTCCGCGCCCCGCACCATTCGGCGAGCATGGCCGCGCTCACCGGCGGCGGCTTGAAGGTGCGCCCGGGCGAGGTGAGCCTGGCGCATCTGGGCGTGCTGTTCCTCGACAAACTGCCCGAATTCCAGCGCCCGGTGCTCGATTCGCTGCGCCAGCCGCTGGAGACCGGCCACGTCGATGTCGCCCGCGCCAATGCCCATGTCACCTTCCCCGCGCGCGTGCAGCTGGTCGCGGCGATGAACCCGTGCCGCTGCGGCTATGCGGGCGATCCGGCGCGGAACTGCAACAAGTATCCGCGCTGCATCGGCGACTACCAGACCCGCCTGTCCGGCCCGCTGCTCGACCGCTCGACCTCCACGTCCATGTCGGCGCGGTGAGCGCTTTGGACATGACCCTGCCCCCGCCCGCCGAGGGGAGCAAGGACGTCGCAAGGCGTGTCGCCGCCGCGCGCGGGCGGGCCACGGCGCGCGGGGTGAGGTCCAACGCCGAGCTCGAAGGCGAGCGGCTCGAAGCCCACGCCACCCCCGACGAGGCGGGGCGCAAGCTGCTCTTGCAGGCGGCCGAGAAGCTCCGGCTGTCGGCGCGCGGCTACACGCGGATGCTGCGCGTCGCGCGCACCATCGCCGATCTTGCAGGCACCGAAACGGTCGGCCGCGCCCACATCGCCGAAGCGCTATCCTACCGGCTGATGACGGGCTGAGAGCCTGTTCCGGTCAGGGGGAAACGTTGGCACGGAGCCGATTTTGGCCCAGCGCAAGAAGTGAGGAGGGAGCGATGCTCGTCCATCGTGACCGACGAACGACGAAGCGCTGGGTCAAAAGCGGCCCGCCCCTGCGGGGTCGCGTCAGCAGCCCCTCCGGTTTCGTCGCAACGCTTGCAGGGGCAACCAGCCCCTGCTTCGCGCTACTCCTGTCCGGAGGGGCTGCCGACGCGATGCGAACGCTTCCCCCTGACCGGAACAGGCTCTAAGGCGCGTCTCAGGGCCGCCCCCTCTCACCGGCCCCGACAAAGGCACAGCGGCGATTTTCGAGGATCCTTCAGGACTGGCACTGGAACAGCCGCAGGGCCTCGCTCGCTGGCTGGCGGGCTTGCGCGACATGTCGCGGCGGCGCAAGCTGGCGAGCCTTGCCATCGCGCTCGCGATCGAGGGGCTGCTGATCCTCCTGCTGCTGACGCTCGGTGCCAACCTGGTGGGCGAGAAGGACGCCAAGGAGGCGATCACCACCTTCAAGGCGCAGGAATTCGCCGCCCCGCCCGCACCAGAGGCCGAGGCCGAGCCCGAACAATCCGCCCCCGCCGACGCGCCCGAAACCCCGCAAGTGCCCCAGCCCGTGCCGATGTCGCCGATCAAGCCCTCGCCGCTGGTGCTGCGCTCCGAGCCCGCCCCGCCGCCGCCGCCGCCCGCGCCGCCCGCAGCGCAGCCCTCCCCTCAACCGAGCGCGCGCCCCTCGCCCAAGATCGGCGCGCGGATCCGGCCAAACGCGGGCTACGGCCCGGTCGACAGCGGCAATCCACGCACCGTGGGCGATTCAGAAAGGGTCGGCACCATGGCGAACGGCGAGCCGCTCTACGCCGCGCGCTGGTACCGCGAGCCGACCGACCAGGAGCTCGCCGGCTACCTCTCGACCGCCAATGCCCCGGGCTATGCGCTGATCGCCTGCCGCGTGGTGCAGGGCTATTATGTCGAGGACTGCCAGTTCCTCGCCGAAGGCCCGCAAGGCTCGATGATCGGCCGTGCGGTGATGGCGGCAGCGTGGCAGTTCCGCGTGCGGCCTGCGCGGATCGGGGGCGCGGAGCAGTTCGGCACCTGGGTGCGGATCCGCATTGACTACACGGTGCGGCGGGCCAAGCCCTAACCGCTCGGGTGTTCCCTGACGACCGCGAGGAAATCCGGCCCCCAGGTCTCAAGCTTCTTCGCGCCCACGCCGGGAATGGTGCCGAGTTCCGCCAAGGTCTCGGGGCATTGCAACGCCATGTCGCGCAGCACCGAATCATGGAAGATGACGTAAGCGGGCAGGCCATGCTCGGATGCGAGTGCCTTCCTCTTGGCGCGCAACGCTTCGAACAGCGGGTTGCCGACCGGGTTGGGTGCGCCCTCTGCGCCGCTGCGCGCGCGGCGGCGTTCGTCGCGACTGCGGCGCTGGCGCTTGGGGGGCGGCTCGGCGATGGTCACCCCGGCCTCGCCTTTCAAGACGGGCCGCGCCTCGGGGCCCAGCGCAAGGCCGCCGTGTTCGGTCGCGGTCAGCATCCCGCGGGCCACCAGCGCGCGGGCGAGCGGGCGGATCAGCGGGGCCTCCGACGCGCCGACGATCCCGAACACCGAAAGCCCGTCATGCCCGCGGCTGGCGATGCGCTCGTCGCTCTGCCCGGTCAGCACCTTTTCGATATGGCCGATCCCGAAGCTCTGGCCGGTGCGGTAGACCGCGGACAGGAGCTTGCGGGCAAGCTCGCTGGCGTCGATCACCTTGGGCGCTTCGAGACAATTGTCGCAATTGCCGCATTGCGGCGCCGGGTCTTCGCCGAAATGCCTGAGCAAGATCGCGCGGCGGCAGGAGGGCGCCTCGACCAGCGCGGCGAGCGCGTTGAGGCGCGCGTTTTCGGCAGGCAGGCGCTCGGGTTCGACCTCGCCCAGCCATTGCCGCGCGCGGGCGAAGTCAGAGACGCCCCAGAACAGATGCGCCTCCGAAGGGTCGCCGTCGCGGCCCGCGCGGCCCGTCTCCTGATAATAGGCCTCGATCGACTTGGGCAGCCCGGCATGGATCACGAAGCGCACATCGGGCTTGTCGATCCCCATCCCGAAGGCGATCGTGGCGACCATCACCATGCTTTCGGACGCGACGAATTCGGCCTGCACCCGGGCGCGGCGGTCGGGCTCGAGCCCCGCGTGATAGAACCCCGCCTCGCGTCCGGCGCGGGTGATCGCGGCGGCGAGGTCTTCGGCCTGCTTGCGGCTGGGGGCGTAGACGATCCCTGCCCCGTCGAGCCGCTGGAGCAATTCGGTGATCTGGCGCGGACCATTGTCGCGCGGGGTGATGGCGTAGCGGATGTTCGGGCGGTCGAACCCCGCGACGATCAGGCCCGCTTGCGGAATGCCGAGCTGCACCAGAATGTCGGCGCGCGTCGCCCGGTCGGCGGTGGCGGTGAGCGCCAAGCGCGGCACATCCGGGAAGCGGTCGAGCACCGGGCGCAGCATCCGGTAATCGGGGCGGAAATCATGCCCCCATTCGGAGACGCAATGCGCCTCGTCGATGGCGAACAGAGAAACGGGCGCGCGGTCGAGCAGGCTCTGGAACCCCGGCGTCGAGGCGCGTTCGGGAGCGACATAAAGAAGGTCGAGCGCGCCATTGCGGAAGGCCTCGGCGGTGGCGGCGTTGTCGCTATCGGCCGAGGTCATCGAAGCGGCGCGGATACCGGCGGCGCGCGCCGAGCGGATCTGGTCGTGCATCAGCGCGATCAGCGGCGAAATGACGATGGCGGTGCCGGGCCGCGCGAGCGCGGGAATCTGATAGCACAGGCTCTTGCCCGCTCCGGTGGGCATCAGCGCAAGGGTATGCGCGCCTGCCATCACGCGCCCGATCACCGCCTCCTGCTGCCCGCGGAAGGCGGGGTAGCCGAAGGTGCGGTGGAGGATTTCGTGACATTCGGGAGGAAGCGGGGCGGGGGGCACGGGCGCGCTCATGGCCGCGGCCCTAGCCGAAGGTTGGCGCCTTGGGCACCCGCAACGGGGCGCCTATCGACCGATTAGCGCAAGCTCGCCTTCTTCGCCGCGAGATCGACCACGTCGCCCTTGGCAAGGTCCGCAGCCCGCGTCGCGATGCTGCCGTCGGCGCGCTTGCCGAGGTCGGCGGGGCGCACCATCCACAGGTCCTGCGGGCCGAGAATGCGGCCGTCATGCGCGAGGATCGAGACCGGGCCGATCGCCAGCCGGTCACGCTCGTCGACCAGCACCGGGTCCTCGACGACCCGCTCGGACCCGTATTTCTGCCCCCACTGGCGCAGCGCGACCATCGCCGGGAGCAGGTCGAAGCCCTTTTCGGTGAGGCGATATTCGATCTTGCGGCGATCATCCGCGCACGGCTCGCGCTTCAGGATGCCGTGCTCGACCAGCTTGGCAAGGCGGTTCGAAAGGATGTTGCGGGCGATGCCGAGCTCGCTCAGGAACTCCTCGAAGTGCTTGAGACCATTGAAGCTTGCGCGCAGGATCATGAACGACCAGCGTTCGCCCATCACCTCCAGCGCCTGCGGCAATCCGCATTCGATCAGCTCGCGCAGCGGTTCTCTCACATCACCCATAGGTTGCCTGTTCCTTGCCCTTCCGGGGGCCCATGCCCTTTCGGAAGGTGTGTAACCGATTTTACGCGGCTCTCAAAAAAAATTCAGTTTTCAGTTGCAACTCACAACCTAGTCACATAGGTAGCGGATAGCAACTGGTTTCGAATCGAAATGTTGCGTTGCAAAATACGGTGACTGAGACCATGGGGCACGAGCCCCGAAAAACAAAAGGCAAAGGATACCCCGATGATCAAGACCCTCTCCCCCTCCGCCTCCGGCAAGCTCGCGATCCTGGCTTCGGCGCTGGTCTACACCGGTGCCAGCTTCGGCGTCGCCACCAGCAGCGCGCCGGTGAGCGCGGCCGGCACCGCCTATTACTCCGCCACCCTCGCCGCTCCGGCGTCCGAATCGCGCTTCGTTGCGGCCGGCGTTGCCTGGACCTGCGAAGGCACCACCTGCGTCGCGAACAAGGCGAGCGCGCGCCCCTTGCGCATCTGCCGCGGTCTGAGCCGCAAGTCGGGCGAGATCGCCAGCTTCAAGGTGCTCGGCCAGCCGCTCGAGGCCGAGGAACTGGCCAAGTGCAACGGCTGAGCCCCGCGCGCTGACGTAAGTCCCTCTCTGTCCGGACGTCCCCCTCTCTCCAGACCGGACGGAGCAAAAACCCCCGGCGCTCCCGGCGCCGGGGGTTTGTTTTTATGTGTTGCGAACCCGCCTGCGCGGGTTCGTCCTCGGTGAATTCGTGTTTTCCGCATGCCATCCGGCGCGCGAAATCCTCGCTCACGCGATCTGAAGATCGCATCGCTGCGGGCGCGCGTTCGCGCTCGCGGTCGCTGCGCGACCGTTTCTAGCGTTTCGCTCGCCCCCTCCGGGCGAGCGTCCTCGGTGCTGTTCCTCCGCTG
>NZ_ANFX01000030.1 GCF_000331285.1 Porphyrobacter sp. AAP82
GGGGGGGGGGGGGGGGGGGGGGGGGGGGGGGGGGGGGGGCGGCGCTGGAAGGTCGCTCATTCCCCTCAACCGCCGAGCCCCCACCCCTCAATCCCCTCCCCGAGGGGAGGGGAGGAAGAAGGCCCATCCTCGCCATGACCCCGCGCGGGAAACCCATCACCCAACAGCGCATCCGCGAGCTTGCGGCAGGCCCCGGCGTCATCATCCTGTGCGGCCGCTTTGAAGGCTTCGACGAGCGCCTGTTCGAGGCCCGCCCCCAGATCGAGCAGGTCAGCCTCGCCGACATCGTCCTCTCCGGCGGCGAGATGGCGGCGCTCACCCTCCTTGACGCTTGCATTCGCCTCATTCCCGGCGTAATGGGCGCGGCCTTGAGCGGGGCGGAGGAGTCGTACGAAAACGGCCTCCTCGAATACCCGCACTATACCCGACCTCAGGAATGGGAAGGGCGCACGATCCCCGAAGTGCTGCGATCGGGGGATCATGCGAAGATCGCTGGCTGGCGCAAGCTGCAAAGCGAGAACGACACACGGTCACGCAGGCCGGACTTGTGGGAGCGCCATGAGGGCGCTCGGGTCCAGTCTGCCTCTGGCGCGCGGCAAAAAGCTAAGGAACCGGACCAGTGAACCTGATCCAGCAGATTGAAGCCGAAGAAATCGCCAAGTCCGGCAAGGACATCCCCGAATTCCGCGCCGGCGACACCGTCCGCGTCGGCGTGAAGGTGAAGGAAGGCAACCGCGAGCGTATCCAGGCCTATGAAGGCGTCGTGATCGCCCGCTCGAACCGCGGCATGGGTTCGAACTTCACCGTGCGCAAGATGAGCTTCGGCGAAGGCGTCGAGCGCGTTTTCCCGCTCTACTCGCCGATCGTCGAGAGCATCACCGTGGTCCGCCGCGGCGTGGTGCGCCGCGCCAAGCTCTATTACCTGCGCGGCCGCACCGGCAAGAGCGCGCGTATCGTCGAGCGCAAGGCCTCCGCGCCCAAGGCGTAAGGCTTCTCGGCCAGCGAATTGCGAAGGGCGGCTCCTGCGGGGGCCGCCCTTTTCGTTTGCGCCTCTTGCCAAGCATCGTCGTCATTGCGAGGAGCATTGGCCCGCCGCCTTTCCGGCGATGTGCCATGACGAGGTGAGCTTTGGATGCGTTCGGTTCTTGCTGCGGTTGCCCTTGGTCTTTCGACCTGTCTGACAACGCCGGTCCTGGCGGAGACCGCCACAATGACTGAAGCGGCCCCCACCCTCAGCTTCGAACGCGTGTTCGCCAGCCCCGGCCTCGATGGCCCCGCGCCGCGCCAGGTGAAGCTTTCGCCCGATGGCCGCTTCCTCACCCTGCTGAAGAACCGCGCGGATGACCGCGACCGCTATGACCTGTGGGGCTACGACATCGAGACCCGCCAATGGCGGATGCTGGTGGACTCCGAAAAGCTCGGCTCGGGGCGCGAACTCAGCGAAGACGAGAAGATGCAGCGCGAGCGCGCGCGGGTTGGCAGCCTCAAGGGGATCATCGCCTACCAGTGGGCGAGCGACGGCGCAGGCGTGCTGGTGCCGCTCGATGGCGACCTGTTTCTGGCGAAGCTCGACGGCATGGTGACGCGCCTGACCGACACCGAAGGCACCGAACTGAACCCGCAGCTTTCCTCCAAGGGCGGCTTCGTCAGCTTCGTGCGCGACCGGCGGCTGTGGGTCGGCCCGGCCGGCGGGGAAGCGCAACCCGTCACCCCGGCAGGCGAGGCCGAGACGATCCGCTGGGGCGAGGCCGAATTCGTCGCGCAAGAGGAAATGGCGCGGCTGCAAGGCTATTGGTGGAGCCCCGAGGACAGCCGCATCGTCGTCCAGCGCACCGACGAGGCGGCGGTCGGCGTCGTCACCCGCGCGGCGATCGGGGCGAAGGGCACCAAGGTGTTCGACCAGCGCTATCCTGCCGCCGGCACCGACAACGCGGTGGCCGAGCTGTTCGTGATGAACCCCGATGGGACGGGCAGCGTCAAGGTGGACCTCGGCCTGAACATCGACATCTATGTGGCCCGCGTCGACTGGGCGCCCGATGGCAGCGCGATCTATGTCCAGCGGCAGGACCGCGCGCAGACGAGGATCGACATGCTCAAGGTCGATCCCGCCACGGGCGCGAGCACGATCTGGTTCACCGAAACCGCCGCGCGGCCCGATTACTGGGTCAACCTGTCGGACAATTACCGCTTCCTCAAGGACGGCAGCCTGCTGTGGTGGTCTGAGCGCGGCGGCTATGGCCACTTCTACCGCTTCGGCGGCTCCAAGGTTGCCGCGCAAGTGCTTGCAGCCGAAGCGGCGGGTGAGCCGGTGATCTACAACAACGGCCAGTGGCAGCAGCTCACGCACGGCAGCTCTCCCGCCACCAGCCTTGTGGGTGTCGACGAGGCCGCGGGGACCTTCACCTATCAGGCGACCGAGGGCGTTCTGACCCAGCAGATCTATCGCGCGCGGCTTGACGGGACGGGGGAGCCCGAACTCCTCACCGATCCCGACTTCACCAACGCGGCCAGCATGGATGGCGCGGGGCGGCTGCTCTACGTCTCGCGCTCCAGCCCCAATCAGCCGCCGCAGTCCTACCTCGCTGCGCCTGACGGCAGCCGCGTGGCGTGGATCGAGGAGAACCGGGTCGAGGGCGAGCACCCCTATGCGCCCTTCCTCGCCAGCCATGTGACCCCCGAATACGGCACCATCGCCGCCGAGGACGGCACGCCGCTCCAGTGGATGATGCTGCGGCCCGAGATGCAGGCCGGCAAGCGCTATCCGGTGTTCTTCGCCCATTATGGCGGGCCCGGGGTGCAGTTCGTCAGCAAGGGCTGGCAGGGCGCGCTCGCGCAGGCGGTGGTGGACAGGGGCTATATCTACTTCGCGCTCGACAATCGCGGGTCGAACAATCGCGGGGTGGATTTCGAACAGCCGCTCCACCGCGCGATGGGCGGGGCCGAGGTGCGCGACCAGAAGGCGGGCGCGCTGTTTTTGAAGAGCCTCGACTATGTCGACCCTGCCAAGATCGCCACCTATGGCTGGTCCTATGGCGGCTATATGACGCTGAAGATGCTCGAGGCCGATCCCGGGCTTTATGCGGCAGGCATCGCGGGCGCGCCGGTGACGCGCTGGGAGCTTTACGATACCCACTACACCGAACGCTACATGGGCGATCCGCGCGAGGTTCCAGAGGCCTATGAAAAGGCGAGCGCCATCCCCGATGCCGCCAAGATCGCCGATCCCTTGCTGCTGATCCACGGGATGGCCGATGACAACGTGATCTTCGAGAATTCTTCGGAGCTCATCAGCGTTCTCCAGGAAAGCAACACCCCCTTCGAGATGATGCTCTACCCCGGCTACACCCACCGCGTCTCGGGCCCCCGGATCGGCCCGCACGTGTGGAACGCGATCTTCCGGTTCCTCGAGGCGCATGGGGTGACGCCCCACAAGTAAGTATAGGTCTGCGCAAAGACGAATGATGTTGCGCTGAGGGCAACGCACGCTATCTCGCGCCTGCAAAACCATAGGAGAATGCGCAAGTGGGTTACCGGGTGGCAGTGGTCGGGGCGACCGGCAATGTCGGGCGCGAGATGATGCAGGTCCTGGCCGAGCGCGCGTTCCCGTGCGACGAGGTCGCCGCGGTTGCCTCGCCGCGCTCGACGGGAAGCGAAGTCGAATTCGGCGACACCGGCAAGATGCTCAAGTGCAAGAATATCGAGCACTTCGACTTTGCCGGCTGGGACATTGCCCTGTTCGCCGCAGGTTCGGGCCCGGCCAAGGAATATGCCCCCAAGGCGGCCGCCGCCGGGTGCGTCGTGATCGACAATTCCTCGCTCTACCGCATGGACCCCGATGTGCCGCTGGTCGTTCCGGAAGTGAACCCCGATGCGATCGACGGCTACACCGCAAGGAACATCATCGCCAACCCCAATTGCTCGACCGCGCAGCTGGTGGTGGCTCTGAAGCCGCTGCATGATGCCGCGACGATCAAGCGCGTGGTGGTCTCGACCTACCAGTCGACCTCGGGCGCGGGCAAGGCGGGGATGGACGAGCTGTTCGCCCAGAGCCGCGCGATCTTCGTCGGCGATCCGGTCGAGCCGCAGAAGTTCACCAAGCAGATCGCCTTCAACGTGATCCCGCATATCGATGTCTTCCTCGACGATGGTTCGACCAAGGAAGAATGGAAGATGGTGGTCGAGACCAAGAAGATCCTCGACCCCAAGATCAAGCTGACCGCGACCTGCGTGCGCGTGCCGGTGTTTGTCGGCCACTCGGAAGCGGTCAACATCGAGTTCGAGAACGAGCTTTCCGCCGAATCCGCGATGGACATCCTGCGCGAGGCCCCCGGGGTGATGCTGATCGACAAGCGCGAGGATGGCGGATACATCACCCCCATCGAATGCGTGGGCGATGCCGCGACTTTCGTCAGCCGCGTGCGCGAGGACCCGACGGTCGAGAACGGGCTCACCATCTGGGTGGTCTCGGACAACCTCAGGAAGGGCGCGGCCCTGAACGCGGTGCAGATCGCCGAACTGCTCGGCCGCCGCCACCTCAAGAAGGGCTGAGCGGCGCGCCCATGCCGCCGCTGACCCGTGCGCAGACAGGGATGCTGGCAGCGGTGGCGCTGGGCATTCCGCTCAGCGCCTGGGGCGCGCTTTATCCATCGAACACCTGGCTTCAGGTCGGCCCCGTGGCGGCGGGGTTGCCCTTTGCGTGGCGGGCCCTTGCCCGCTCGCCGATCAGCAATGCCTCAGCGGGCTGCATCGCGGCCTTCGTGCTGCTGCATCTGGTGGCGGCGCGGTGGTCCTACAGCTTCGTGCCCTATGACGTGTGGTTCCCGGCGCTGGCCACCGAGCGCAATCACTTCGACCGCCTCGTCCACTTCGCCTTCGGTGCGCTGGCGATGGCGCCGATGGTCGAGGGCGGGGTGCGCTACTGGGGCCTCTCGCCGCGCATGGCGCTGATCTTCGCGCTTTTCTTCGTGCTGGCGGTGGGCGGGCTCTACGAGATCTTCGAATGGAGCCTGACGCTCGCGCTCGCGCCCGAGGATGCCGGGGCATACAATGGCGAGCAGGGCGACAGGTTTGACGCGCAGAAGGATATGGCGCTAGCTGGGCTCGGTGCCGTGCTGGTCGCTCCGCTCGTGCGGGGCGCAAGCTGGTGGAAAGGGAATTCGCAATGATCAAGCTCCGGGTTTTCCTCGCGCTCGCTGGCTCTATGGCACTGGCGGCGTGCGACCCCGGCGCCGCGCCCGATGCGGCGGCGACGGGCGGGGCGGCGCAGGCCCCGGTTACCGCCAACGCGGTCGAATTGCGCGCCGACGGGCTCAGCGCGGGCGCGGAAAGCTTCTTCTTCGCCGCCGGCAAGGCCGAGGTCGAAGCCGGGCTCGCCAAGGCACTGGGCGCGGCGCTGCGCAGCGGGGACAATCCCGAATGCGGGGCCGGGCCGATGAGCTTCACCGACTATGCGGGCGGGCTCACCGCGCATTTCCAGGACGGCAAGCTGGTCGGCTGGAACTGGCATCTGCCGCAGGACGGCGACCGCGCGGCAAGCGGCACGGTTGCGCTCGCCGGCAAGGTCCAGCTCGGCGCCCCGCGCACGGCGGTGGAGGCCGCACAAGGGTTCGCCATGGTCGACGGCAGCACGCTGGGCGAGGAATTCACGCTCGGCGACAAGCTCGGCGGGTTCATCACCGGGGACCGGGTGGAGATGCTCTACGCCGGGACCCAGTGCTTCTTCCGCTGATTATTCGGCCAACCTCTACTCGGACAGCGCCACGGGCCCGGCCGGCCGCAGGTTGCGCCGCATCAGCAGCGCGAGCGGCGCGGCGGCGAGCGTGATCCACATCATCAGCCAGAAATCGTCGACATAGGCGATCATCGCCGCCTGGCGGTTCACCTCGGCATCGATGAGGCTCATCGCCGTGTCGCCGAGCACCTGGAAGCGGTCGGTGGCCGAGAAATCGACAAGGCTTCCGGTCGCCGCAGTGATGTTGCCGCCAAGGTCCTCGTGGCTCGTCTGGATGTTGCGCGCGAGCAGCACCGTCATCCACGCGATCCCCGCCGATGCGCCCAGCGAGCGGAACAGGTTGAGAAGGCTCGATCCGTCGGTGCGCAGGGCCGGGCTGAGGGTCGCAAAGGCGCTCACCTGCAAGGGGATGAAGACGAGGCCCATGCCAAGGCCCTGAAGCAAGCCGCTGACGATGACGTGCACCGCATCCACCTCGAGCGACCAGTGCGCCATCTGCCACAGCGAGTAAGCGCAGATCAGGAAGCCGCTTGCCACCACGGGCCGGGCATCGACCCCGCGGCGCATCAAAAGCCCGGAGACCTGCATCGAGACCAGAATGCCGACGCCGCGCGGCATCAGCACCATGCCGGTGTCGATCACGCCGTAGCCGAACAGGTTCTGGAGCATCGGCGGCAGCAGCGCCATCACCGCGAACATCACGATCCCGATGACGATCATGAAGCCAAGCGCGATGGCGAAGTTGCGGTCGGCGAAGAGCTTGCGGTCGAACATCGGGGCGCGCGCGGTGGCGAAGTGGATCACCACCATCCACGTCGCCGACAGCACCAGGATGAGGTAGACCCAGATTTCGCCCGAGGCGAGCCAGTCCTCCTGCTGCCCGCGGTCGAGCATCAGCTGGAACGCGGCAAGCGCGACGGCGAGCAGGATGAAACCGGGCAGGTCGAAGCGCCGTTCGCGCTGCGGCCGCGTCGGCAGATAGGCGATGAGGATCGCCAGCGAGGCAAGACCGATGGGCAGGTTCACGAAGAACACCCAGCGCCAGTTGGCGGTCTTGGTCAGCCAGCCGCCGAGGATGGGACCGAGGATCGGGCCGATCATGATCCCCATCCCCCACACCGCCATGATCTGCGGATGGCGCGAGGGGCGAGTGGCGTCGAGCATGAAGGACTGCGAAAGCGGCGCGATGAAGGCTCCGGCCACGCCTTGCATGGCGCGGAAGGCGACCATCTCCTCGAGGCTCTGGGCGATCCCGCACAGCATCGAGGCAAGGATGAACCCCGCAACCGAGCCGATGAACAGGAACCGCGCCCCGATCCGGTCGGCGAGCCACCCGGTCAGCGGCAGGGCCACGGCCGAGGCGATGATGTAGCTCGTCAGCACCCAGGTGATGGTATCGACGGTCGCCCCGAGCGAGGATTGCATGTGGGGCAGGGCAACATTGGCGATGGTGGTGTCGAGAATTTGCAGGAGCGATGCGGCCATCACGCCGACGATCATCAGCGGGTAATTGCCGCTTTCGAGCTCGGCCACATCGGGCCGTGCGGGAGGCGCCGGGGCGGGGGGATGGCCGGCACCAGGCGCGGCGGCGGCGCTGCTCGCCATGTCAGTTCTTCGCAGCGCCGCTTGCCGTGAACACCGTCACCTCGGCGGAAAGGCCGGCGATCAACCGGCGCGGGCTCGTCCCTTCGAGCGCGATCCGCACCGGCACGCGCTGCGTGACCTTGACCCAGTTGCCGGTCGCGTTCTGCGCCGGGAGCACCGAGAATTCCGCGCCCGTCCCCGCGCCGATGCTGGCGACGCGGCCCATGAGCACCAGATCGGGATAGGCATCGAAGCGCACCTCGGCGCGCTGGCCGACCGCCATGTCGGCAAGATCGGTCTCCTTGAAGTTCGCCTCGGCATAGGTCGATCCGACACGCACCAGCGTGAGCACGGGCAGGTTGGGGACGACCTGCTGGCCGGTCTGCAAACGGTCGGCCTGGGCGATGCGGCCGGCGGCGGGGCTGCGCACCTCGGTGCGGCGCAGCGAGAGCCGGGCATTGGCGCGGCGCGCCTCGGCGGCGGCGACTTCGGGATTGACGCCGGGGACGGCGGGGCCGCTGGCAAGCCGCGCACGGGCTTCGCGCTGGCGGTCCTCGGCCTGGCGGACGCGCTCGCGCGCCTGCACCACGGCCTGCTCGGCCGCCTCGTAATCGGCCTTGGTCGAAAAGCCCTTGTCGCGCAGCGCCTTGACGCGCTCGAAGCGGGCCTGCGCGAATCCCACGTCGCTGCGCGCGGCGGCGATATCGGTGCCGGTGAGGTCGGCATCGCTCTGGAGGGCGATGACATTGGCCTGCGCGCCGGCGATCGCGGCATCGGCCTCGGCGATCTGCAAGCGGAACGGTTCGGGATCGATGCGGAACAGCAGTTGGCCCGCCTCGACATCATCGCCGTCCTTCACCAGCACCTCGGCAATCGGCCCGCCGACTTCGGCGCTGACCGAGATCATGTCCTGTTTGATATAGGCATTGTCGGTCGAGACCTTGCCTTCGAGGCTCTGCCAGTAGAGCCATCCCCCGGCCGCCAGCATCAGCGGGACGATCAGCATCAATGCCCATCGGCCCCACGGGCGGCGGGTCCGGGCATCGGCGGGCGCGGCGAGGGGGGTTGCGCTTGCTGTTCCGGGGGCGCGGGCGGGATCGGCTTCAGCCATGGAGGGCCTCGGGTTGGGGATGGCGGGCGGCAAGGATGTTGGCGGCAATCCTCTCGAGCATCTGCGCAAACAGCGCGCGTTCGGCAGAATCGAAGCCGTCGAGCATGTCTTCGGTCATCCCCTCGATGCTTTCGCGCAGGCGGGTGACGATCCCGCGGCTCTTGTCGGTGAGGTGGAGGATCCGCGCGCGGCGGTCGGCAGGATCGGCCTGGCGTTCGATCCAGCCAGCCTCCTCCAGCCGGTCGACGATGCGGGTGAGGGTGATCGGTTCAATCTCGAGCCGTTCGGCATAGAAGGCCTGGTTTTCCGACGGGTGGCGTGCGAGCGCGAGCAGCAGCCGCGCCTGCGGGCCGGTGAGGCCGAGACCGCGCACCCGTTCATCGAACAGGCGGCGCAGCTGGCGCGAATTGTCGGCGAGTCGGTAACCGGTCTCGATACTCATGCGTGCACTTATAATAAGTGTGCTTATCATATTCAAGCAGGCTGGCCCCCCGCGTGGAAGCGCGCTAGCACGGGCGCATGACGCTCCATGCCGACCTGTTCTTCAGCTTCCGCTCGCCCTATTCCTACCTCGCCGTCGGGCGCTACCGTCAGATGTGCGAGGAATATGACCTGACGATCGGCTTGCGCACCGTGTGGCCGATCGCCATCCGCGATCCTTCGATCCTGTTCACCGGCAGCCCGGCTGTCGGGCGCTATATCTTCATCGACGCCGCCCGCAGCGCGCAGATGCTCGGCATCCCCTATCGCTGGCCGCGCCCCGATCCGGTGGTGCAGAACCTGATGACGCGCGAGATCGCTGCCGATCAGCCGCACATCTACCGGTTGTGCCGCATCGGGCAGGCGGCCGAGCGGACCGGGCGGGGCCTTGCCTTTGCGCACGAGGTGGCGAGCCTGATCTGGTCGGGCACGGTCGATGACTGGCACGAGGGCGATCACCTCGCCGGCGCGGCCGCGCGCGCAGGGCTCGATTTCGCGGCTTTGGAGGCCGAAGCCGCTGACGATGCGGCGGCGCTCGATGCCGAGATCGAAGCCAACCAGTCCGCGCTCGAGGCGGCGGGCCACTGGGGCGTGCCCACACTGGTGTTCGAAGGCGAGCCCTTCTTCGGCCAGGACCGCATCGCCATGGCGCAGTGGCGGATGGAGCAGAACGGGCTCGCGCGCCGTGACGCCTGAACACTTCGCCAGTTTCGACGGCACCCGGCTAGCGGTCCACACCCTCGGGGAGGGCCGCCCGGTGGTGCTGCTCCACGGACTGTTCTCCTCCGCGAAGATGAACTGGATCAAGTGGGGCCATGCCGAGCGGCTCGCGGCGGCGGGCTTGCGGGCCGTCATGCTCGATTTCCGGGTGCATGGGCAAAGCGAGGCCCCGCGCGATGCGCATGCCTATCCGGCCGGCGTGCTGGTCCGCGACGTCGCCGCACTGGCCGAGCATTTCGCGCTCGAGCCGGGCGGCTTCGATCTCGTCGGCTTTTCCCTCGGCGCGCGCACCGCGGTCCACACCGTCGCCCACGGCGTGCTCGAACCGCGCCGGCTGTGCCTGTGCGGCATGGGGGTCGAGGGCTTGTCGGGCTGGGCGCGGCGCGCCGATTTCTTCAAGCGGGTGATCGACGAATTCGACACCATCAAGCCCGGCGATCCGGCGTTCACGGCGCGCACCTTCCTCAAATCGCAGGGGATCGACCGCGTCGCTGCGCGGCTGTTGCTGGATGCCATGGACGGCTTCGACCTTGCGAAGCTGGCCAATATCACCATGCCGACCGCCGTCATCTGCGGCGACGAGGACCGCGACAACGGCTCGCCAGAGGGCCTTGCCGCGCTGCTGCCCGATGCGCGCCATATCGTCGTCCCCGGGACGCACATGGGGAGCGTAACCAAGCGCGAGCTCGGCTCGGCCATCACCGGCTTTCTCGCGGCTTGATTCCGCAGGCAAGCGCGTCCAAACCTGCCGCCATTGTCACATGACGGACGGGAACACCCTCGCAATGAAATCTGCCTTCCCCCTGCTGAAGGGCGCCGCTGCCGCGCTCGCCATCGCGATTGCCGCCCCGGCGCTGGCCGAAACCGCCGCGCCCGAAGCCGCGCCTGCGGCTGCTGCAACGCCCTTTCCGCTGACCCCCGAGGGCGCCGCGCAATTCGTCGCCGCAGCCGAACAGGACCTGTTCGCCTACACCGTCGAGGCGAGCCAGGTGAACTGGGTCAACAACACCTACATCACCGAGGATACCGACGCGATGGCCGCGCGGATCAACGCCATCGGCACCGAGAAGAGCGTGCAATATGCGCTGCTTTCGGCCCGCTATGCCGAAGTCCCCGGCATCTCTGCCGAGCTGAAGCGCAAGCTCGATATCATGCGCAACGGTCTCGTCCTGCCCGCGCCGACCACCCCGGGCGCGGCGACCGAACTGAACGAGATCGCCACCCGCCTCAACAGCCAGTACGGCAAGGGCAAGGGCACCTTGAACGGCAAGCCGATCAACGGCAGCGACATCGAGGCCGAGATGGGCAATCCCCAGCGCACGCCCGATGAACTCAAGGAAATGTGGGTGAGCTGGCACGACAATGTCGGCGCGCCGATGAAGGAGGATTACGCCAAGCTGGTCGGCATCGCCAACCAAGGCGCGCGCGAACTGGGCTTTGCCAATGTGGGGGCCATGTGGCGTTCGGGCTACGACATGCCTCCGCAAGACTTCACCGCGATGACCGAACGTCTGTGGGAAGAGACCAAGCCGCTCTACATCGCGCTCCACACCTATGTGCGCGGCAAGTTGAACGAGAAGTATGGCGATGCCGTCCAGCCGCGCACCGGCCCGATCCGCGCAGACCTGCTCGGCAACATGTGGGCGCAGGAATGGGGCAATATCTACCCGCTCGTCGCGCCCGCCGGCTCGGGCGATGTCGGCTATGACATCGGCGCGCTGCTCGAGGCGCAGGGCAAGGCCCCGCTCGACATGGTGAAGATCGGCGAGGGCTTCTATTCGTCGCTCGGCTTTGCCCCGCTGCCCGAAACCTTCTGGCAGCGCAGCCAGTTCGTGAAGCCCGCCGACCGCGAGGTGGTGTGCCACGCCAGCGCCTGGGATATCGACAACAAGGACGATATCCGCATCAAGATGTGCATCAAGGTGAAGGCCGACGACTTCGTCACCATCCACCACGAGCTCGGCCACAACTACTACCAGCGCGCCTATAACGCGCAGCCGTTCCTTTATCTCAACGGCGCCAATGACGGCTTCCACGAAGCGATCGGCGATTTCGTCGCGCTGTCGATCACGCCCGAATATCTCGTCCAGATCGGCCTGCTGGGCCGCGACAAGGTGCCCAGCGCCGACAAGGACACGGGCCTCCTGCTGCGGCAAGCCATGGACAAGGTTGCCTTCCTGCCCTTCGGCCTGCTCGTCGACAAGTGGCGCTGGGGGGTGTTCGACGGCGCGATCACGCCTGATGGCTACAACCAGGCGTGGGTCGATCTGAAGCGCGACTATCAGGGCATCGTGCCCCCCGCGGATCGCCCGGCGGACGCTTTCGATCCGGGCGGCAAGTATCACATTCCGGGCAACACGCCCTATGCGCGCTACTTCCTCGCCCGCATCCTCCAGTTCCAGTTCTACAAGGCCGCCTGCGATTCTGCCGGGTGGAAGGGGCCGCTGCACCGCTGCTCGTTCTATGGTAACAAAGAGGTCGGCGCGAAGCTCGGCAAGATGCTCGAAATGGGCGCGTCTAAGCCCTGGCCCGATGCGCTCGAAGCCTTCACCGGCACCCGCGAGATGAGCGCCAAGCCGATGCTCGAATATTTCGCGCCGCTCAAGAAGTGGCTCGACGAGCAGAACAAGGGCGAGACCGCGGGCTGGTAAGGCCGGTAAGCGGGGGCGCTGCACGATGGGCCGGGGCGGGAACGGGGGGCGCACCCCGCTGGTGGTGGGCTGGCGCGAGCTTGTGAGCCTCCCCGAACTCGGCCTTGTCGGCATCCCCGCCAAGATCGACACCGGCGCGCGCACGTCCTCGCTCCACGCCCATGTGCTCGAGGATTTCGTGCGCGACGGCGAGCGGTTCGTGCGCTTTGCGGTCGACTGGGACGGGGTGCGCCACCACTGCGAGGCGATCCATGTCGACGTGCGCGGCATCACCTCCTCGAACGGCGACCAGCAGACCCGCTTTGTCATAAAGACGCCGCTGTCCATCGGTAATCTCACCTTCCGGGCGGAGATCAGCCTGGCGGACAGGTCCCAGATGCAGTTCCCGATGCTGATCGGGCGCACCGCGCTCCGGCGGCGGATGGTGGTGGATAGCGGTCATTCCTGGCTGCAATCACCTGCGATAGCGCATATGGGCCGCCTCCGCCGGTAGCGCGCTTTCCAGCCGGGTGATGGCACCCGGCGGTTCGGAAAACGCGTCAACCAAAGTCCGCGCCGGTCTTGAAAGGGTCTTCATGAAAATCGCGATGCTGGCGCGCAATGCCAACCTCTATTCGCACAAGCGGCTGAAGGAGGCCGCCGAAGCGCGGGGGCACAGCCTCGACATCCTCAATACGCTGCGCTGCACAGTGCATATCGCCAGCCACAACCCGCAGGTGTTCTACAATGGTTCGCCCATTCACGCCTATGACGCGGTAATCCCGCGCATCGGCGCATCGATCACCAATTACGGCCTCGCGATCCTCAGGCAGTTCGAGATGGCGGGCATCTGGTCGCTGAACGAGAGCGTGGCGATCGGGCGCAGCCGCGACAAGCTGCGGTCCTTGCAGATCCTCGCCAAGCACGGCCTCGGCCTGCCGCTGACGGCCTATGCCAATGATCCCAAGCAGGCCGAGGAGATCATCCGCGCGGTCAAGGGGCCCCCGGTCGTCATCAAGCTGATCGAGGGGACGCAGGGCATCGGCGTGGTGCTGGCCGAGACCATGTCGAGCGCCAAGTCGGTGATCGAGGCGTTCCGCGGCGCCAACGTCAACATTCTTGTGCAGGAGTTCATCAAGGAAGCGGGCGGCACCGACATCCGCGCGCTGGTGGTGGGCGGCAGGGTGGTCGCGGCGATGAAACGCACCGGCGCGGCGGACGAATTCCGCTCGAACCTCCACCGCGGCGGCTCGGCGCAGGTCATCAAGATCACCCCCGAGGAACGCTCGACCGCGGTGCGCGCGGCCAAGCGCATGGGCCTCAACGTGTGCGGGGTGGACATGCTGCGCAGCAACCACGGACCGGTCATCATGGAGGTCAATTCCTCCCCCGGTCTCGAAGGGATCGAGAGCGCGACGGGCAAGGACATCGCCGGCCAGATCATCGATTTCATCGTCGCCAATGCGGCGGGCGGGACGACCAAGACCAAGGGGCGGGGCTAGGCGCCTTTACGCATTGCGCGCCATCAGCCCGCCATCGACGGGGATGGCCGCGCCGGTGATGTAGCTTGCCGCCGGGAGCACCAGCGAGAGGGTGATGTGCGCGACCTCCTCCGGTTCGCCGTAGCGCCTGAGTGCAGTCCGGCGCTTCGCAAAGATCGCCTTGTGTTCCTCCGACACCGCATCGGTCATCGCGGTGCGGATCGGCCCGGGACAGATGCAGTTGACCGTGATCCCTTCCGGCCCGAGATCGACCGCCAGGCCGCGCGTCAACCCGATCACCCCGGTCTTGGCCGCGACATAGGGCGTATCGCCCGGCGTCGCGCCGAGGCCCTCGGTCGAGGCGATGTTGACGATCCGGGGCGCATCGCTCTGCCTGAGGAAGGGCAGGCAGGCGCGCACCACGCGCTGGTGGGCGGTCAGCATGACGGCAAGCGCGCGCGCCCAGACATCCTCGTAGGCGGGGTCATCGAGCGCACAGAAGCTCGAGACACCGGCGTTGTTGACGAGGATGTCGATCGCGCCGAAGTCCCCGCCGATCCGGGCGACGGTGGCCGCAATCGCCTCAGCGTCGGCGACATCGAGCGCATAGGCGCGCACGGCTGCCGCATGCGGCGGCCACCCCGGCGGCGGCGGCGGCGTCACGGTCGATGACCGCCACCGCCGCGCCCTCGGCGGCAAACAGCCGGGCCGTTGCCCGCCCCATGCCGCTCGCGGCACCGGTGATGATCGCGGTGCGCCCGGCAATCGAGCGCGAGAGAGGGGACGTGGGCATGGGCAGATGTCCTTTTGCGAAGGCGCGGAGCAGCAAGGCTAGCCGAGCCTTCGCGGCGCGTCACGCGGTCTGCCGGTCCCGCTTCCAGCATGACCAAATTTTCCAAGCCATGAAGCCAGCGAATCGGCTATGGTGCCGGCGGGGTCACCAATGGAGGGAATTTCATGACCATTCGCCGTCTCGTGTCGCTGTCTGTTCTGGCAAGCCTGACTGCCGCTATCGCCGTCCCGGCTGCCGCCGAAGATGCCAGCGTCGAAAAGCGGCTCGACCGCGCCGGCCTCAAATACGAGGTCGATGATGACGGCGATTACAAGCTGACCTTCAACTACTCTCAGGAAGGGCGCACCCAGCTGGTGTTCGTCTCGGGCACCACGCAGGAAGTCTCGGGCCTCACCATCCGCGAGGTGTTCTCGCCGGCAGGGCGCGTGGAGAAGGACGGGATCACCGGCAAGACCGCGCTCGAACTGCTCGAAAATTCGGGCACCTTGAAGATGGGCAGCTGGGAAATCCGCGGCGACGTGCTCTACTTCGTCATCAAGGTGCTCGACAGCGCCACCGCGACCGAGCTGTCGAGCCTGCTCGACATCGCGGCCGAAACCGCCGACGACAAGGAAATCGAACTCTCGGGGGACCGCGACGACCTCTAAGGGGGGGAGGGGCGGTCCGTCGCGGCCGCCCTCCGCCCTAGCGGAACGGCGGTTCGTTAAATGCGCGCAGCTTGCGCGAATGGAGCCGGTCCCCCTCGTCGCGCAGCCGTGCCACCGCCTCGATCCCGATCTGGAGGTGGGCCGCAATGGTCTCCTCGTAGAACTTGTTCGCCTGGCCCGGCAGCTTGATCTCGCCATGGAGCGGCTTGTCGGACACGCACAGCAGCGTCCCGTAGGGCACCCGGAAGCGGTAGCCCTGGGTGGCGATGGTCGCGCTCTCCATGTCGATCGCGATCGCACGGCTTTGCGAGAAGCGCGTGGCTGACGAGGAGTAGCGCAGCTCCCAGTTGCGATCATCGGTGGTGACGACCGTGCCGGTGCGCATCCGCTGCTTGAGGTTCGCGCCCTGCACGCCCGAGACCTGCTCGGCCGCGAGCGCCATCGCCTGCTGGACTTCGGCAATCGGGGGGATCGGGATTTCGGGCGGGAGCACCGCATCGAGCACGTGATCGTCGCGCAGGTATGCATGCGCGAGCACGAAGTCGCCGATCTTCTGGGTCGAGCGCAAGCCTCCGCAGTGACCGATCATCATCCACGCATGCGGGCGCAGCACCGCGAGGTGATCGCAGATGTTCTTGGCATTGGACGGGCCGACGCCGATGTTGACGAGGGTAATCCCCGAGCCGTCCTCGCGCACGAGGTGATAGGCGGGCATCTGGTGCTTGCGCCAGGCGGTGTCGTTCAGCTGGTCCTGCGCGTGGGCGGTGGGCTCGCGGATGTCGAGCCCGGCCGCACCGGTCAGGGCGACATAGCCGTCGGTGCCGATCTGCGCCGCGCCCCAGTTCACGAATTCATCGACATAGCGGTGATAGTTGGTGAACAGCACGAAGTCCTGGAAGTCGCTGACCTCGCTGCCCGTATAGTGCTTGAGCCGGGCGAGCGAATAATCGGTGCGCAGCCCATCGAACAGCGACAGGGGCATGTCATGGTCGCCGTCGATCTCGATCCCGTCGGCCAGTTCGTCGCCGATCAGGGCAAGGTCGGTGGCGGGGAAATGCGCCGCGATCTCGCGCGGGGCGATGCCGACCATCGCCGCGCCCGCTTCGCCATCGAGCACATAGGGGAAGGGGATTTCCTGGCGCGAGCGGGTGACGGTGACCTCGACCTCGTATTCGCTGGCGATCAGTTCGAGCTGTTCGGTGAGGTAGGATGCGAAGCGGTCGGGGCGGGTGACGGTCGTCGAATAGGTGCCCGGTGCCTCGAGCCGCCCGAAAGCCCGGCTGCGATCGCGCGATTCGCCAACGCCTGCGTAATGCAGCGTGATCTGCGGATAGGCGTAGGAACCATCGGCACGCCTGGAAGGTGCGGGCAGGGTGCCGTTCTTCCCGAACGCGATGACATCGTCACGCAAGGTGCGGACGGCATCGTCATAATGGTGCATGAGTTCGGCGAGGATGGCGGGAATGTCGATCATGGCAGTTGTCTCTGCTCCTTTGTTGTTATCGTTGTGTGGCAGCACTTTTGCGCGAGGCGGCGCGGTTTACAAGAAGGGCGCGAAGATCGAGGTGATCTTCGCGCCCTGCTTGGTGTCCTGGGCCAAAGGCCGGGATGCTTAGGCGTCGTCTCCGCCCTCGAGCAGTTCGGCAGGGATTTCGCCCGGCTCGAGACTGGTGTCGATGCGGGTCGCTTCGGCCTGTTCCTCGATCTCGCGCTGCTCGTCGGCGAACATCGCGGCGAGCACGTCCACGCCCTCGCTCTGGAGTTTGGCTTCGTCGTCCGAACGCGCGACGTTGGCCTTTACCATCACGCGCACTTCGGGGTGCAGGGCGATGGTCACGTCATGCATGCCGATGGTCTTGATCGGCGCGCCGAGGATGACCATGCGCTTGTCGACGCTGTGTCCCTGATCGGCGAGGCCGGCGACGATGTCGCGCACGCTGACCGAACCATAGAGCTGGCCGGCGTTCGAAGCGGCGCGGATCAGCACCACTTCGGCGCCTGCAACCTTTTCACCCTGCGCTTCGGCATCGGTGCGGCGGGCGGCGTTTTCGGCCACCAGACGGTCACGGTTGGCTTCGAAGACCTTCTTGTTGGCGTCGTTGGCGCGAAGGGCCTTCTTCTGCGGCAGCAGGAAGTTGCGCGCATAGCCGTCCTTCACGGTGACCACGTCACCGATCGAGCCGAGCTTCTCGATGCGCTCAAGGAGAATGATATCCATGTGTCCTTCTCCTCTTACTTCACGATGAAGGGCAGAAGGCCGATCTGGCGCGCGCGCTTGATCGCCTGGGCCAGTTCGCGCTGTTTCTTCGCCGAGACGGCGGTGATGCGCGAGGGCACGATCTTGCCACGCTCGGACATGAAGCCCTGGAGCAGGCGCACGTCCTTGTAATCGATCTTCGGGGCGTCCTTGGCCGCGAACGGGCAGGACTTGCGGCGGCGGAAAAACGGGCGGGCCATCAGTCGCGCTCCTCACGGGTTTCGCGGCGCTTGCGCTCGCGTTCGTTCTTGCGCATCATCACGGAGGGGCCTTCCTCGTGCTCTTCCACGCGGATGGTCATGTAGCGGATGATGTCTTCGTTAATGCGGGTCTGGCGCTCGAGCTCGGCGACAACATTGCCCGGGGCATCGATGTTGAGTAGCACGAAGTGCGCCTTGCGGTTGCGCTCGATCTTGTAGGCGAGCGACTTCAGACCCCAGGTTTCGGTCTTGGTGACCTTGCCGCTGCCGGCTTCGACGATTTCGGTGGCTTGCGCCGCCAGCGCGTCGACCTGAGCCTGGCTCAGATCCTGACGCGCAAGAAAGACGTGCTCGTAGAGCGCCATCTTGCGTCCTTTCACATTCCTGCCGATCGCTGGCTGATCCGTCCTGCGCGAACGGGGCCCCTCCGGCTTTCTTCCATATTCGCAAGGGCGCATCCCTAGCGAAGCGCGGCCCCTTACAGCTTTGCCCGGCAATTGCAAGTCTTGTCCGCAGGGAACCGGAGGGGCAGGCGCTGGGTTTCATTGCACGAATCGCAAAAGGGGGAATTTCCGTGCCTTCAGGTCTGGTCGCGCTGCTCGACGATATTTCGGTGATCGCCAAGGCGGCTTCCGCCTCGATCGATGACGTTGCGGTCGCCGCAGGGCGCGCGGGCACCAAGACCGCGGGCGTGGTGATCGACGATGCGGCGGTGACGCCGAGCTACGTCACCGGGCTTTCGCCTGCGCGCGAGCTGCCGATCATCTGGAAGATCACCCAGGGCAGCCTCAAGAACAAGCTGGTCTTCCTGCTGCCCGGCGCATTGCTGCTGTCCGAATTCCTGCCCGCTGCCATCACCTACCTCTTGATCGTGGGCGGGGCCTTCCTGTGTTACGAAGGCGCGGAGAAGGTGATGGAAAAGCTCGGTTTCGCCAAGCATGGCGAGACGCTGGAGGACGAGATCACCGATCCGGTCGCCTTCGAGAATGAGCGCGTGGGCGGGGCGATCCGCACCGATTTCATTCTCTCGGCCGAAATCATGGCGATCGCGCTCGCCGAGGTCGCCGACGAGAGCCTCGTGATGCGGGCTGCGGTGCTGGCGCTGGTGGCGGTGGCGGTGACGGTCGCGGTCTATGGCGCGGTCGGGCTGATCGTGAAGCTCGACGATATCGGGCTCCATCTGACGAAGAAGGCGAGCACGGGCGCGCAAGGTTTCGGGCGATTCCTGCTGCGTTTCGTCCCCAAGCTGCTGACTGCGCTGTCGCTGATCGGCACGGCGGCGATGCTGTGGGTCGGCGGGCATATCGTGGTCGATTCCTTGCACAAGCTGGGCCTCGACTGGTTCTACGGCCCGATCCACGCCGCCGAACACGCGGTCCATGAGGTGGCGGGCGGCGTGCCCGGGTGGCTGACCGCGACCACGCTGTCGGCGATCTTCGGCCTGATCCTCGGCAGCATCATCGCCTTCACCTTACACAAAGTGCTGGGTGTGGGCGCGGACAAGGCGCATTAGGGCGCCAGATATGACCACACCTGTCCTTTACACCTGCGCCCGGTCGCGGGGCCTGCGCGCAACCTGGGCGGCGGAGGAAGTGGGCGTCGGGATCGACCTTCGCGTCCTGCCCTTCCCGCCGCGCTATCTCGCGCCCGAGTTTATGGGGATCAACCCGCTTGGCACGGTGCCGATGCTGGTCGATGGCCAGACGCAGCTGACCGAGAGCTGCGCCATCGCCCACTACCTCGCCACGCGCGGCGGCCATACCGACCTCGCCATCGCGCCCGGTGAGCGCGATTACGGCGAATATTCCGATTACACCTACCACGCCGATGCGACGATCACCTTCCCGCAGACGGTCTACATGCGCTTCTGCCTGTTCGAAAAGGACAAGGGATTGGAGGAGGCAGGACACGCCTATGCCAAGTGGTTCCACAAGCGCCTCGTCAAGATCGAGCAGCGTCTTGCGACCCGCCAATACCTGTGCGCCGACCGCTTCACCGTTGCCGACATCTGCGTCGGCTACGCGCTGATCCTCGCCCAGAGCGTGGGGCTCGACGAGGGCGTGCCCGAAAGCCTCAAGGCCTATCGCCAGCGCCTGACCGCGCGCCCGGCCTATATCCGCGCCCTTGCACGCGAGGAGGAGGGCCGCAAGGCGTTGGAGACTGCGCGCGCCTAGGCCGCGCGGCGGGTTTCGGCCGCCCATTCGGCGGCGGCGCTGTCGAGCCGGAAATCTGCGACCAGGTCCGAGAGGCCCTGCGCCTGGCGGGTGAGCCCGCTCGCCGCCGCGGTCGCTTCCTCGACCATCGCGGCGTTCTGCTGGGTCATGCGGTCCATTTCGCGCGCGGCCGTGCTGACCTGCTGGAGGCTGTCGGCCTGCACCGCCGAGGCCTGGGCGATGCGCGCGATATGTTCGCTGGTGCGCGCGACATGGGTGAGGATCGCATCGAAGGCCTCGCCCGTGCGCCCGACCAGTTCGACCCCGCGCTCGACATGGCCGGCACTCGCGGTGATCAGCGTGGTGATCTCGCTCGCCGCCTCGGCCGAGCGCTGGGCGAGGGCGCGCACCTCGTTGGCGACCACCGCAAATCCCTTGCCGGATTCGCCCGCGCGCGCTGCCTCGACCCCGGCATTGAGGGCGAGCAGGTTGGTCTGGAAGGCGATCCCTTCGATGAGGGTGATGATCTGCGAGACTTCCTGCGAGGACTGCTCGATCGAGGTCATTGTCGCCATCGCGTCGCGCACCACCGCGCCGCCCGTGACGACCTCGGACTGCGCCTCGCCGACGGTCTTTTCCGCGTCGCGGGCGCTGCTGGCGGTGCCCTGGACGCCGCTCGCGATCTCGCCCATCGCGCTGGTGGTCTGCTCGACCCTTGCGGCCTGCAATTCGTTGCGCTTGGCAAGGTCATCGGAGGCAGCGTGGATCTCTCCCGCACCCAGGGTCACGCCGTCGGCGGCGCTCACCACCTTGCGGATCACCCCCGCCAGTTCCTGCGCGGTGCGGTTGAAGTTTTCGCGCAGGGCTTCGTATTCCGCCGCGAACGGGCTCTCGATCCGGCAGGTGAGATCGCGTGCGGCAAGCGCCTTGAGCCCGGCGGCAAGCGCCCCCACCACCATGTGCTGCTGCGCATCGGCCTGCTGCTTGGACAGGGCGGCGGCGCGGAACACCTCGGCCGCGCGGGCGATGTCGCCGATCTCGTCGCGGGTTTCGACCTCGGGGACGGGGGCCGCAAAGTCGCCTGCTGCCAGCGTCCCGAGCCGCTCCGCGAGAAGTGACAGGCGGGCCACGATCATGCGGCGCACCATCACCAGCGTCCACGCCAGCACCGCCAGCGAAAGCAGCGCGAAGAACACCAGCACGATCCAGCTGCTCGATTGCGCAGCGTCATTCTCCGCGGCGAGCAGCTCCTCGAAGACGAGGCCGATCGCCTCCATCGATTCCTCGAGCGTATCGAACTTGGTGTTGAATTCGGGGAACAGCGCCTCGGCGCGCGCGCGATCCACGGCGGCGGCCTCGACCATCTTCTTCGCGATGGCGAGATAGGCCTCGACATCGGCGTCGGTCTTGGCGAGCAGCGCGGTCATCTTGGCCTGTTCGGCCGCGGCTGCATCCTTGCGGTTCTCGGCCATGATCTGGCGGTAGTTGGCGGAATATTCGGCAAGGTCCTTGCGCGCCGACGCGATCTGCGCGGGGTTGCCGCTGGATGCGCCATAGAGCCCGGCATAGACCGCGCCGCGCACCGCATCATGCATCATGTCGCCGACCATGTGGTTGCGCAGCATCCCTACCAGCCGCTCGCCGGCGGCATCGCTCTGCACGCGGGCGTGATCGCGCCATGCCGTCGCGGCGGTCTGCACCAGCGTAAGGCCGAGCAGCACGGCAGCAAGGATGAGAGCACGGGTTTTGATCGTCATGCGGTGCGCTTTCGGGAGAGGGACGAGGGCGGGATCAACGATTGATGCCGGCAGCAAGGATGAAGCGCAGCCCGACAATCACCGCGTCGCGCGCGCCCGGGGTCTGGTCGGAGCTGCGGACATACTGGCTGTCGAGCTGGAGGGTCAGCCACGGGGCGATGCGGTCGGCAAGGGTGATCTCGAAGCCGGTCTCGGTAGCCCTGCGCCCGATGCCCATATCGGCCTCGTTGCGGCGGAATTTGCCGGTGAGGAAGGCCTGGTTGGCGCCGATGGAGAGCCGGCTTTCGGGGCGCCCGGCGAACAGGCCATTGACCAGCACGCCCGCCTGCCAGCCGCCCGAATAGGGCGTGGTGTTCCCGTCCGAAATCCCGGCGCGCAGGAACAGGCTGGCCGCTGGCGTATCCGGTTCGCTCGCTTGCGCCGAGGTGCCGACGGGCACTTCGAGGAGGAGGTATGCGCCCGCCGCGCGCTGGCGCAGCGGCGCTCCAGAAGGATCAAGCACGCGCAGATCGTCCTGGCGGCGGGTATAGGTCCATGCGCCAAGCGCCAGCTTGCCGAAGCGGGTGAGCCCCGCCTCGCCGATCACCAGCGCACCTTCGCGCAGGATCGCCGGGATGCCGCCCGCATCGCCCAGCACGCCGCTTTCGGCGTTCACCACCGCGAGGCTGGCATAGGTTTCGGGCCAGGGTTCGGCATGCGCCATCAGCGTGAGCGCGGTCGAGGGGAAGATCGCAGGTCCGTTCGGCCCGGTCGCGGCGAGTTCCGAACCGATCCCGAAGGCGGGCGCGATCAGCAGGCCGGCCGCGTCATTGCTGTAGAATTCGGCATTGAGATCGATGAACCCGGCCGCCACCCGGACCGGCACGTCGGCGAATTCCTTGGCGAGATAGAACTGGTAGAGCTTGACGCGGTTCTTTGCGACTTCGGCATTGTCGATCCCCTGGAGCGTGTCCGCCAGCATGTTGGGCTCGCGCCCGGTGCCCGCGATCACCTCGCCGACCAGCCGGGTTCCGCCCCACCCGGCCGCCTCGTCCAGATCGAGCGTCGCGGTGAGGGTGAGCAGATCGACATGCCGCACCCCGGTGCTTGCGCCTTGTGCAACCCCGACGAGGTCGACCACATACTCGCCCTCGAGCGTGATGACAGGCGCCGTGTCTTCGCCGGCCACGTCTTCGGCGTACAGGCCGGCCGGCAGGGTGCCGGCTGCCAGCAGGAGCGCAAGACGCAGGAGCGCCCGATTGCGTTTCGCATTGGCTGGTCTGGTCCGCATGGCCTTGCCCTCGCTGCAAGACCGGGCGGGGCGCGATGGCGCCCGGATGGCGCGGTCTTGTCAAGGATGCAGATATTGCAAGACGGTCTAAGGCGCTGTGAGCCGCGCCCCTCGGGACGCTGCCTAGGGGGTTTCCGCAGGGGACGGCGGTGGAATCAGGCGGCCTGGTCGGGGCTCACGGGGCGGGCGGAAAGCTCGCGGCGCAAGAGCTTGCCGATCGGATCGCGCGGCAGCTGGTCGACGAATTCGATGTAGCGCGGGCGCTTGTAGCCGGCGATCTGGTCCTTGAAGCGGCGCGCGATTTCCTCGCGCGTCAGGCTGTGGCCGGGCTTCAGCACCACGAAGGCCTTGACCGCCTCGCCCCATTGCCGGTCGGGCACCCCGCAGCAGCCGGCATCGGCGACTTCGGGCATGGCGGCGAAGACCGCGTCAACCTCGGCCGGGTAGACATTCTCGCCGCCGGTCTTGATCAATTCCTTGGCCCGGCCGAGCAAATAGCCGCGCCCGCGCGCGTCCATGGTGCCAAGGTCGCCGGTGCGCAGCCAGCCGTGGCCGAGCGCGGCCTCGCTGGCCTCCCGGTTGCGCCAGTAGCCGAGCATCACCGAAGGGCCGCGCAAGGCGATCTCGCCTTCTTCGCCGGTGGACAGGTGGTTGCCCTCGGGATCGAGCACCGTCATCGTCACATGCGGCAGCGTCCAGCCGATCGAGCGCGGGGCTTCGAGCATGTCCGGGTAGTCGATAAAGGTCGCAAAGCCGCAAATCTCGGTCTGGCCATAGCCGCCGACGACGCGCGCATCCCACTCGCGCTCGATGAACTCGTACATCTGCGGACGGCCCATGCCCGCCCCGCCGGTATAGCTGGTGAGCGGCATCCGGCCATCGCGGACCGGCTCCATCGCGGCCCACGGGAAGCTGATGGTCGGGAAGGCGCTGGTGGTGGTGCAGCCCTCGCGGTGGAGCAGCTCGAGGATCGCCGCGCTGTCATCGTCGCGGCCTGCGAACACCGACGTGCCCCCGCAGGCGAGCATCGCGGCGAATTGCTGCATGCCCACCACATGGAACAGCGGATTGACCGAGAGCAGCACCGCGTCGGCGCCAAAGCCCCGGTGCTGGGCAAAGCCGAGCGCGGAGGCAGCGACCGCGCTTCCCGCTTGCAGGCAGCCCTTGGGCCGGCCGGTCGTGCCGCTCGTGTACATCATGTAGAGCGGCCGGTTGGGCGCAAGGCCGAGGCCGAGGTCGTATGCGTGAGGCACGGGGCCGTGCGGGGTGGTCGCGGCAGTCTCGAAGAGGCCGTCGGGGCGGTGCGCCTCGTCCACCACGTGCACCTCGCCAGCCCCGGCGCCATCAATGAGCGCGGCAAAGCGCGGGTTGACGAAGGTCAACGCCGGCTCGGCATTGCCGCAGATCCAGGCGAGTTCGGCCGGAGCAAGCCGCCAGTTGAGCAGCACCGCGATGGCCCCGATCCTGCCGCAGGCGAGGAGGATCGTCACGAAGGGCGCGCCGTCGGTCAGCAGCAACGCGATCCGGTCGCCGGGCGCGATTCCGCGGGCGAGCATCCAGCGCGCCAGATTGGTGACGCGGGCATCGAGCTCGGCCCAGGTCAGGCGCTGGACGCCGTCGACACTCGCCAGCCGGTGGGCATGGCGCTGCGCGCAATTGGCCAGTAGCGTATCGAGCGAGAGGTCGCGGGGGTGCATGGGCGCGAGGCTATCCTTACCGGACCGCCTCGGCCATCAGCGATTTTGCGAAGGGGCCGGCGCGGCGCAATCGTGGCCGCAGCGCGTGCAGATGCGGTTGGGCCATGGCACCACGACAGGTCCCCGGAAGAACAGGTTCTTGCCGCAAGCCGGGCAGTTGAAGCGCAGCATCGGGGCATTGGCGATGATCAGCATGATGATCGCCGCGGCAAAGGCAAGGGTCGAGTGGCCGAAGAGCCGGTCGGCGGCCGCCACCGTCAGCACCGCGAGCGCCAGCACGCCCAGCATCCGCCACGCGTGGCGCGCTGCGCGGGCGTAAGGCGTCAGGGAAGGCGGGCGAGGATCGATTGCGCGAACTCCGTCAGCGTGTCGTCGCGCGCGCCCATGACCGCGATCCTGTCCCCTGCGCGGGCGAGTGCCGCGATGCGGTCCGCGCAGTCGGCGCGCAAGGAGATGTGTTCGGCATGCCCGCCGGCAGCGTTGATCAGCGCGACGATCCTCTCGCTCCCGACGCTGCGATCGACCGTGCCGCCGAAATAGACCGGGTCGCACATTATCGTGATGTCATCCAGCCCCAGCTCGCGCGCGAAGGTGCGGGCGAGTTCTTCGCCCATCTGGCGCAAGGGGCCGTAGCCGTGGGGCTGGAAGAAGGCGATCACCCGTCCGGGCGTCGCCTTGAGCGTGCGCAAGGTGGCGGCGCACTTTTCAGGATTGTGGCCGAAATCGTCGATGAGGCTGATCCCGCCCGGCGAGGTGCCGATCACGTCGAAACGCCGCGCGAGCCCTGCAAAACTGCGCAGCGCATAGACCGCGTGGCCCACCGTGATCCCCGCCGCGCTCGCCGCCGCAATCGCCGCGAGCGCGTTCGAGAGATTGTGCAGCCCCGGCATCGGCAGGATCAGCGGGAAGACCTCGCGCCGCCGGTTGTCGACCACCGCCGCGCGGATGCCGAGCTCGCTCATGTCGATCGAATCCGCCTCGACGCTGATGTCTGCGCTCTTGGCGCGCAGGCCGAAGGTCACCTTGGCATCGGCGCGCGGGAGGAGGTAGCCGGCCTCCTGGCTATCGAGATTGATCACCGCCGTCCCGCTCTTGCCGACGAAATTGCCGAACAGGACGCGAAGCTCCTCGATGCTCTTGTGATCGAGGCTGACATTGAGCAGCACGCCGACAGTCGGGCGGTAGAGCGCGATCGACCCGTCGCTTTCGTCGACCTCGCTCACGAACACGCCCGCGCTGCCGATGCGGGCGGAGGCGAAGGGGTTGGCGGGAGAGACGAAATTCTTCATTACCGCGCCGTTCATCACCGTGGGATCGTGCCCCGCCTCGGCAAGAATCCAGGCGATCATGCCGGTGACGGTCGACTTGCCCGACGTGCCGCCGACCGCGATCGAGAAATCGGCGGCGTTGAACAGCTGCGAGAGCAATTCGGCGCGGCTCAGGCGCGCGCAGCCAAGTTCCCTCGCGCGGGCGACTTCGGGGACGGTGTCCTCGATCGCGGCCGATGCGACCAGGATTTGCTCTGCCGAGGTTACCCCGCTGCCGTCCTGCGGGAACAGCGCAAAGCCGTTCGCTTCCATCCAGGCGAATTTCTCGGGGCTGCGGCCCTGGTCGCGGCTGCGGTCCGAGCCGGCCACACGGTGGCCGAGCCCATCCGCGATCTGCGCGAGCGGCAGCATCCCGGACCCGCCGATGCCGCAGAAGAACAGCGGCCGCCCGGTGAGCGAGCCCGTGGTGACCCCGTTATCCATATGCGGCTTGGTTATTGGCTTGCGTGCCCCCTGACAAGCGCCATAGGCTGCGCGTCATGACGAATATCGCCATTTGTGCCCCGGCCACGCCGATCACCCGCGAGCAGAGCGATGCGCTCGAGGCGCTGGTGGCGGCCGAGTTCCCGGGGCACCGCGTCACCTTCCACGACCAGTGCTTCGAGCGGGCGGGGCATTTCGCCGGTGACGACTTGCGCAGGCTTTCCGCGCTGCTCGAATTCGCCAATGATCCCGCCTTCGATGTCGTGTGGTTTGCCAAGGGCGGCTATGGCTCGAACCGGATCGCCGAGGCCGCCGTCGCGCAGATGAACCGGGTGGCGCGGACCAAGACCTATATCGGCTTTTCGGACGCCGGATACCTCCTCGCTGCGCTTTACCGCGAGCGCATCGGGCAGAGCGTCCACGGCCACATGCCGGTGAGCGCGCGTTCGGAAGGGGGCAGGGAGGCGATCCGCCGCGTGCTGCGCTGGCTGGAGGGCGATACCAGCGGGCTCGAACCCAGCCTCGACGGGACGACTCCAGCGGCCGCCTTCAATCTCATCACCCTCGCCATGATCGCCGGCACGCCGATGATGCCCGACCTCACCGGCCATGTGCTGATGGTCGAGGAAGTGGCCGAACACATGTATTCGATCGACCGGTTGTTCTTCCATCTTGCCGGAACCCTGCCGCGGCTTGCTGGCGTGAGGCTCGGTTATGTCACCGATGTGCCGGAAAACTACGTCGAATTCGGCCAGAGCGAGGAAGACATCGCGCGCTTCTGGTGCGACCGGGCGGGGGTGCCCTACCTTGGCCGGGCCGAGATCGGCCATACCTCTGCCAACAGGGTTGTGCCCTTCGGCCTTGCCAGCCCGCCCGCGCGGACGTAACGGCGCCCGCCAAAACACAGCAAGGCGGGATTGCACATGCGCGCGTTCATCTTTCCGGGGCAGGGTAGCCAGAAGGTCGGCATGGGAGTGGACCTTGCCGCCGCCAGCGAGGCCGCCCGCGACGTGTTCGGCGAAGTCGACGAGGCGCTGCGGCAGAACCTTTTTGCCCTGATGCGCGAAGGCCCCGAGGACCGCCTCACCCTCACCGAGAACGCCCAGCCCGCGATCATGGCCAATGCCATCGCCACCCTGCGCGTGCTGGAGCGCGATTTCGGCGTCAAGCTGCTCGAGACCGCGAATTGCGTTGCGGGTCATTCGCTCGGCGAATACACCGCGCTTGCCGCCATCGGCGCGTTCAGCCTGACCAACACCGCGCGCCTTCTGAAGCTGCGCGGATGGGCGATGCAGGCCGCGGTGCCGGTGGGCGAGGGGACGATGGCGGTGCTGCTGGGCGCCGACATCGAGCAGGCCAAGGCGCTCGCCGAAGCCGCAGCGCAAGGAGAGGTCTGCGAGGTCGCCAACGACAACGACCCCTCGCAGGTCGTGATCTCGGGCCACACTGCCGCGATCGAGCGGGCAGTGGCGCTCACCAAGGAGCACGGGATCAAGCGCGGCATGATCCTCAATGTCTCGGCCCCCTTCCACTCCTCGCTGATGGCGCCCGCAGCCGAGAAGATGGCCCACGCGCTCGCCGCAACCCCGCCGGGTGCGCTGGCGCTGCCGCTTTACGCCAACGTCACCGCAGCCCCCGTCACCGACCCCGATGAGGCACGCGCGCTGCTGATCGAGCAGGTCACCGGCCGCGTGCGCTGGCGCGAAAGCGTGCTTGCAATGCGGGCCGATGGGGTAGATCACTTCGTCGAACTCGGCGGCAAGGTCGTCGGCCCTATGGTCAGCCGCACCGACAAGGAGGCACAGGTGACGAGCCTTGTGACCTTGGCCGACCTAGAAGGGTTTGCGAAGGAGATCGCGTGATGCGTGGATTGCCGTCACTTGTGGGCGCTGCCCTCTTGGTCTGCTCGCCCGCTACGGCCGGCGAGATTGCCGAGCTGGGCTGTATGCAAAACAGCTATTCAGCATCCGAGAAAGGCCAGCTCGATAGCCTGATGGCCGAATACCAGAGCGGCGGGCCGAACCGATCCGAAGCGTTCAATGCGATATTTGAGCTTGTAAGCAAAGGCCTCGAAATCTGCACCGCACAGCACGAATGGACTGACCGGGAAAGCACCTCGGCCCTCAGCTATGAATCTGATCGGCTGGCATTGAACGGCCTCCTGCGGCAGGGCATGCTCGATCCCGGCGTTACCGCGAAGGTCGATACAGCTCTCGCCGTGGGCAACCGCACTGACTTGTGGGACGCGGTCGCTTACCAGGGATTGGCCGGCCATACCGGCGCCGAGATCGACAGGTTCGTCGCCGAGCTCGGCTTTGCGAGCGATACGGCAAAGGCCCAACAGGTAAGAAACTACCTCAAAATCTTGTCTGGGCTGCGCGCCAGCACGCGCACTTTCACGATGCGGTAATCTGGAGCAGGACGCGATGTTTTCACTCAACGGCATGAACGCCCTCGTCACTGGCGCGAGCGGCGGGATCGGCTCGGCGATCGCCCACGCGCTCGCCGCGCAGGGTGCGCGTCTGGCGCTGTCAGGATCGAACGCGGCCAAGCTGCGCGCCTTCCGCGACGAGCTCAACGACACCTATGCCCACGAGCATGACGGCCATGTCGAGATCACCTGCGATCTCGGCAACCAGACGCAGGTCGAGGAGCTGATCCCGGCCATGCTCGACACGCTCGGCAGCGTCGACATCCTCGTCAACAATGCCGGCATCACCCGCGACAATCTGGGGATGCGGATGAAGGACGAGGAATGGGACCAGGTGATCCGCATCAACCTCGAAGCCGCCTTCCGCCTGATGCGCGCGAGCGCCAAGCCGATGATGAAGGCGCGCTTCGGGCGCATCGTCAACATCACCAGCGTGGTGGGCGCGACCGGCAATCCGGGACAGATGAACTATTGCGCCGCCAAGGCGGGCCTCACCGGCATGACCAAGGCCTTCGCGCAGGAAGTGGCCTCGCGCGGGATCACGGCGAACTGCGTCGCGCCCGGCTTCATCCGCACCGCGATGACCGCCGCGCTCGATGACAAGCAGCAGGCCGCGATCAACGCCCGCATCCCGATGGGCCGGATGGGCGAGGGCAGCGAGATCGGCGCCGCAGTCGCCTTCCTCGCCTCGCGCGAGGCGGCCTATGTGACGGGCGAGACGCTGCATGTGAACGGCGGGATGGCGATGCTCTGAGCGGCCGCGAGTCCCCTCGCGCGCCCCTTATCCCCAACGTAAGTGCCCCTCGCAATTCCGCCTGCTTGCCCGTATTCTCGCCTGCGCTAAGGTTTTCCGGAGATTCCGGCGCTTGGGGGCGATTCCTCTCCCCCCTTGCAAGACACGTAGACCGATAGGGACAAGCGATGAAGGCCACGATCGAACGCGCGACGCTGCTGCGGTGCCTTTCCCATGTTCAATCCGTGGTGGAGCGCCGCAACACCATCCCGATCCTTTCCAACGTCCTGATCGACGCGAGCGACGGCGGGAGCGTGCGGGTGATGGCGACCGACCTCGATCTTCAGGTGGTCGAGACGATGAGCGCCTCCTCGGTCGACCAGCCCGGCGCGATCACCGTGTCGGCGCACCTCCTGTTCGACATTGCCCGGAAGCTGCCCGAGGGCAGCCAGGTCAGCCTCACCACCAGCGATAACCGCCTGGAAATCAAGGCGGGCCGTTCCAACTTCAAGCTGCCGACCCTGCCGCGTGACGATTTTCCCGTGATCGTCGAGGGCGATCTGCCGACCAGCTTCGAGGTCCCGGCGCGCCTGCTTGCCGAACTGATCGACCGCACCCGCTTTGCGATCTCGACCGAAGAAACGCGCTACTACCTCAACGGCATCTTCCTCCACGTGACCGACGAGGACGAGCCCCTGCTCAAGGCCGCCGCGACCGACGGCCACCGCCTCGCCCGCTTCACCATTCCCCGCCCCGAGGGCGCGGCCGGAATGCCCGACGTGATCGTGCCGCGCAAGGCCGTGGGCGAATTGCGCAAGCTCCTCGAAGAGGCGCTGGACGGCAGTGTCCTCATCGACCTCTCGGCCAGCAAGATCCGCTTCACGATGGGCGGCGAGGGCGGGGTGGTGCTGACCTCCAAGCTGATCGACGGGACCTTCCCCGATTACAGCCGGGTCATTCCGACCGCCAATGACAAGCTCCTGAAGGTCGATCCCAAGCTGTTCTTCTCGGGCGTCGACCGCGTCGCGACGATCGCCACCGAGAAGACCCGCGCGGTCAAGATCGGGCTCGATAACGACCGCGTGACGCTTTCGGTCACCTCGCCCGACAACGGCACCGCCGCCGAGGAGCTGATGGCCGACTACAAGTCCGAGGGGCTGGAGATCGGGTTCAACGCCAACTACCTCAAGGATATCCTTGGCCAGATCGACAGCGAGACGGTGGAACTCCACCTTGCCGATGCCGGCGCGCCGACGCTGATCCGCGAGAACGAGAAGGCCCGCGCGCTCTATGTGCTGATGCCGATGCGGGTGTGATCCGCGCCCGCGAAGGAGGGGAGAAGCGATGAACGCCGCCCAAGTCCACGTGCGCAAATCCGCGCTCACCGATGCCGTGCTGGCCGAGGTGCCGCTCGCCCCGCTTGGCGACGGCGAGGTGCGGCTCGGGATCGAGAGCTTCTCGGTCACCGCCAATAACGTGACCTATGCCGTGGTCGGTGACGGGTTCAAATACTGGGATTTCTTCCCCGCGCCCGATCCCGCGCTTGGCATCCTGCCGATGTGGGGCCATGCGCGGGTGATCGAGAGCCACCATCCCGATATTGCCGTGGGCGAGCGGGTCTATGGCTATCTGCCGATGGCAAGCCACCTCGATGTGCTGCCAGGGCGGGTCAGCGCGGGGGGCTTCATGGACATGGCCGCGCACCGCCAGCCGATGAGCCCGGTCTACAACAGCTACACGCGCCTCGCCGCCGACCCCGAGCATGATCCGGCGCGCGAGGCCGAGCGCATGATCTTCGGCCCGCTGTTCCGCACCGGCTTCCTGATCGAATACTTCCTGCGCGGGCAGGACTGGTTCGGCGCGGAGCAGCTGATCGTCACCAGCGCCTCCTCCAAGACCGCGATGGGGCTCGCTAGCGCCGCGCGGCAATCCTCGCCGGGCATCAAGCGCATCGGGCTGACCTCGAAGGGCAATGTCGCCTTCGTCGAGGCGAGCGGGCTGTATGATGCGGTCGTCGCCTATGACGATCTGGCGAGCCTTGCCACCGCGCCCTCGGTGAGCGTCGATTTCGCCGGCAACGCCGATCTGCTTGCCCGCATCCACCACCATTTCGGCGATGCGCTCACCCAATCGGTGCTGGTCGGCGCGACCCATATCGAGGCGCGCTCGGTGTTCGGCAAAAACGAGCCGCTGCCCGGCCCCAAGCCGCAGCTGTTCTTTGCCCCCGACCACGCGGTCGCCTTCTTCAAGGCGCACGGGGCCGAGGAAGGCGGCAAGCTGGTCGCCGCGGCCTGGCGCGAATTCCTGCGGGCCGCCGAGGGCAGCATCGCGATCGAACGCCACGCAGGTCTCGACGCTGCGCGCGCGGTGTTTACGAGGATGGTCGCAGGCCAGATCGACCCGGCCAAGGGGATCGTGATCGAACCCTAGGCCGGGAGGCGGCGGATTACTCCGCCGCCTCGGCCAGTTCGACGCGCTGCGGCCCGCGGATCAGCCCGCCGGGGGTTGCGCCCGTCCATTGCCCATCGCGGAACGTGACGACGCCGCTCTTGATCGTGGCAACATAACCGTCCGCCTTCTGGAGCAGCCGCTTGCCGCCTGCCGGAAGGTCGAAGGCGAGCCACGGCTTGCCCAGCTTCAGCGCTCCCATGTCGATCACGTTGAGGTCTGCCAGATAGCCGGGCTCGATCACCCCGCGATCCTCGAGGCCATAGAGCCGCGCCGTATCGCGGCACTGGCGCTTGATCGCCTGTTCGAGCGTGATTGTCGCGCCGCGCTTGCGGCTCTTGACCCAGTGTTCGAGCATGAAGGTCGGCGAAGCCGCATCGCAGATCGTCCCGCAATGCGCGCCGCCATCGGACAGCGAATTCACCGTGTCGTCGGCGTGCTGGAGCGGGTGGAGGAAATCGAGGTTGCCGTCGGCATAGTTGAGGATCGGCAGGTAGATGAACCCCGTCCCCTCGCCCTTGCACAGCAGGTCGTAGGCATATTCCTGCGGGGCCACCCCGGCAGCGAGCGCACGGGCGTTGATGCTGGCATCGGCGGCTGGCTCGTAGTCGAAATCGGGGTCCATTTCATATTGCAGGCTCCAGCCCATGCTGATCGCCATCACCACCCCGCCGATGTCCTTGGGCGCGTCGGTGTAGTCGTTGGGCTCGGCGAGCATCCGGGCCTTGAAGGCGGGATCGAGCAGCTTTGCGCGCTGCTCCTCCCATGGCAGATCGGCGATGGCCATCCAGCTCGGGCGGAAGCGGAAGGGGTGGACGGTGCCCTGCCAGGCCATGACGATCCCGTTGCCGCGCAGCGCGATCTGGGCGACAATGTTTGCGCCATTGTCGTTCTGGGCGCGCATTTCGGCGATCTGCTCGTCCAGGGGCAGTTCCTTGGCGATCGATTGCAGCGCGGCGAAGGTGACGGGGATGCCGGCCTCGCGGCTGAGTTGCCCCATCCAGCCGAACTCGTCCCATTCACGCTTCAGGTCGCTGGCGATCTCGAACACCGCATGGCCGCCTGCCGCCTTGGCGCGGCCCATCGCGCGGCCGATGGCGATCAGTTCTTCGGGCGTCGCGGTGGTGCCGGGGACGAGCTCGCCATCGACCGACTTGTGCAGGACGGTGCGCGAGGTCGAGAAACCCAGCGCGCCCGCACGCACGCCTTCCTCGACGATCCGGCTCATCTCGGCGATGTCGTCAGCCGTCGGCACCGCGCCGGGCTGTTCGCGGTCCCCCAGCACATAGGCGCGCACCGCACCGTGAGGCACGTGGGTGCCGATATCGACCGTCCTCGGCAGTTTCTCCAGAGCGTCGAGATATTCCGGAAAAGTCTCCCAATCCCAGGTGATCCCCTCGGCAAGAGCGGTGCCGGGGATATCCTCGACCCCCTCCATCAGGCTGATGAGCCACTCGTGACGGTCGGGGCGCGCGGGTGCGAAGCCGACCCCGCAATTGCCCATCACGACCGTGGTGACGCCGTGCCAGCTTGAAGGGGCCATCTCCTGATCCCAGGTGGCCTGCCCGTCATAATGGGTGTGGATGTCGACGAAACCGGGCGCGACGATCTTGCCCGCAGCATCGATCTCCTCAGCCGCGCTCCCCGCAACACGGCCCACCATCGCGATCAGCCCGTCCTTTACCGCGACATCGCCTGTAAAGGCGGGCCTTCCGGTCCCGTCGACGATCGTGCCGCCGCGGATAATGAGGTCGTATTGCGCCATGTTCTCTCTCCCGTTTGCGGGGGAGGATGTCGCAATCCGGGCGAGGTGTCCAGTGCGGCCTAGGCGGCTGCGCGCCCGGCTTCCTTGTCAGTCTCCGGCGCGTCCAGAAACTCCCGGATCGCCGCGACGCTCTTGTCCGCATGGGTGAGCAGGAACAGGTGCCCGCCGCCTTCGAAGGTGATCAGCCGCGAATTGGGGATCATCGCGGCCAGGATCTTGCCGTTGATGAGGGGCACGATCTGGTCCTCGTCACCCATCATGATCAGGGTTTCCTTGCCCATGAAGGGCAGCGCAGGGAGGCTCGTCCAGCCCAGCATGCACATCAGCTGGTAGACGTAGCCGCGCGGAGAGGGGGGCTTCAGGCGGCTGATGTGGCTCGCCTTGTGATCCTCGCCCGCGCTCTCGACCATGCCGCCGTAGAGCGTCTTGAAATGCTTCGCCATGAACTCGGGGTCCACATAGCGGCGCGGATCGGCCATCTTGGTAAATGCGGCGGGGTTGCCCGGCACCATCAGCATCCCGGGGGTGGTGGCGATGAGGGTCAGGCGGCGGGTGCGCCCGGGGTGCTGCAATGCGAAGTGCTGCGCCATCGCGCCGCCCCACGAAACACCCATCACGTCGACCTGTTCCAGGCCGAACTTGTCGAGCAGCTGCGCGGCTGTCCAGCTCATGGTGAAGGGGTTGTAGGGGATCAGCGGATCGGGCGATTCGCCGACGCCGGGCATGTCGAACATGATGAAGCCGCGCTCGGGCAGGGCGGCCGCCAGCGGTGCCACCGCCTCGATGTTCGCGCCGATGCCGTTGAAGAACAGAACCGGCAGATGGTCGGAAGGCATATCGAGCCGCCAGGCCGCAGTGCGTAGCGTCCGGCCGCCCACTTGCTCCATCGAGACGACCGCGTCGTCCATGGGATTGGTCACGTATCCACGTCCTTTTTGCGCTCCCGCGAGGGGCTTTCATGCCCCCCGAAAGGAGGGCGGGTTGGGCGCGCACGCCGATCCCATAGCGCGCGCGCCCACAAGCTTTGCGCCCTCGCTCCGTCACCGGAACGCCCCTGGCGCGAATTGCCCTGTATCAGACTTCTTCGACGACGTAGAGTCCCGGCGCGGCTTCCATCGGCGCATAGGTATCATTGCCCAGCAACGCGGGCGCGGCCTTCTTCTTGCCCGAGCGCTTCTGCACCCACTCCATCCACAGTGGCCACCAGCTGCCCGCGACCTCCTCGGTCGCTTGCAGCCAATCGTCGGCGGTCGCCGGGAGCTTGCCCTTCTTGGCTTGCACGAAATACTTCGCCTTGGGGTTGCCCGGCGGGTTGAGGATCGCCTGCATGTGGCCGCTCTGCGAGAGCACGTAGGTCACGTCCTTCGATCCGAACAGCTGGGTCGAACGGTAGGTTGCCTTCCACGGGGTGATGTGATCGGTGACCCCGCCGAGAATGAACAGATCGGCGGTCACCTTCGACAGGTCAACCTTGTGCCCGGCCATCTCGACCTCGCCCTGCCTGGTGAAGGCGAGGGTTTCGAACAGAGTGAGGAAATCGCCCATCAGGCTGGAGGACAGGTTGGTCGCGTCCGCGTTCCAGAACAAGACGTCGAAGGCCGGCGGGTCCTGGCCAAGCAGGTAGTTGTTGATGACGTAGTTCCAGATGAGGTCATTGGGGCGCAGCCAGGCAAAACCGCGCGCGAGGTCGTCGGCCTTGATGATCCCGGCCTTCATCGCGCGCTGGCGGGCGAGCTGCATGCCGTTCTCGCTCACCAGCGATCCGGCCTCGATATCGGTCGGCTTGGGGTGGAGCACGCAGACCATCAGCGTCAGCGAGCCGAGGATCGGGTTGCCGGTGGCGGCAAGCTTGGAGGCGAGCACCGATGCGGTCTGCCCGCCCGAGCATCCGGCCGAGACGTTGACCTTCTTGGAGCCGGTGATCGCCGAGACCACCTCCAGCGCCTTCTCGCAGGCCGCAATATATTCGGCCATGCCCCAGCGGCCCTGTTCCTTGGTCGGATTGCGCCACGAGATGACGAAGGTCTGGACGCCGTTGTCGACCTGCCACTTGATCACCGACTTGTCGGGCGAGAGGTCGTTGATGTACATCTTGTTGATCTGCGGCGGCACCGTAAGCTGAGGTATTTCATAGACGTCCTCGGTCGTCGGCGCATATTGCAGCAGTTCCATGATCTCGTCGCGGTAGACGACGTTGCCCTTCGAGGTGGCGATGTTCTTGCCGATCTTGAAGGGCCGCTTGTCGACCTGGCTGACCATCCCCTTGTTGTGGACGATGTCGTTATAGGCGTTCTGGAGGCCCTTGATGAGGCTGAGGCCGCCCGAATTGATCACCTGTTTCTGCGCGGTCGGGTTGCCGGCCAGCGAATTGGTGGGGGCAAGGCCATCGAGGATGATGTTGGCGATGAAGTTCGCGCGGTTCCTTTCCAGCTCGTCGAGTTCGAGCTCCTCCAGCCAGTTCTTCATGCCCTTCTGCACGGCGAGGTAATATTGCGCGCCGGCGCGGAAAAAGGGGTTGTACTGCCACGCCGGGTCCATGAACCGCTTGTCCTTGGGATCGGGGGCGAGATCGCTCTTGCCGGTCATGATCTTGACCATGTCCTGCGCCATCGCGGTGGAGTGGCGCATGAAGCGCGAGGGATCGGACGCCGTCTCGCGCAGCAGCAGCGCGACCGCGCTCACGAAATCCTCGCGCGCCACACCGATCAGCGGTCCCAGCGCGTTGGTGGACTGGGCGGCTTCGTTCTCGAGCTTCACTTTTGCCATGAAATCCCCTCTTGTCAGACCTTTGCGCCAGCCGCTTTGCGCGGCTTTGGGTTAACGCGGTCCTCCGGAAAAAGAATGGAGGCAAGCCTCCCAAGTTGCAAGCATGAGCAAGGGAGTGCCGCCGGATCGCCCGCGCGGTTTGGTTCAAGAATTAGGGGAGACGATTAACGATTTTCTAGGCCATCGTGGGGCATGGCATTCCAATGGCGGGGGAACCTATCCGGAAATTTGCATCGACCAGCCCTGCCAAGTTCGTGCCGATTGCCGAGGATGCGGGCCTGATCGACCGCATCGGCCAGTGGGCGCTGCGCCGCGCCTGCGCCGACCTTGCCCGCTGGCCGCGCTCGATCCGCTGCGCGGTCAACGTCTCGGCGCTGCAATTCGCCAACCCCGATCTGCCCACCATCGTCGCCAGCGCGCTTGCCCACAGCGGGGTTGCGCCCTCGCGGCTCGAGCTGGAAATCACCGAAAGCGTGTTCCTGAACGACAGCCAGGGCACCGATGCGATGTTCAAGGCATTGAAGCGCGTCGGCGTGCGCCTTGCGCTCGACGATTTCGGCACCGGATATTCCTCGCTCGGCTATCTGAAGAAGGCGCCCTTCGACAAGATCAAGATTGACCGCAGCTTTGTGCAAGGGGCGACCGAAGAGGGCAGCCGCAACGGCGCGATCATCGCCTCGATCACCCGCAACCGTGTCTCGCCCTATGCGCTGGCCGCAGTCGGTGCCCCGCTGGCCCCGCTCGCCCCGGGCAAGTTCCTGAGCATGGCGAAAGGCGGCCCGAATGCCGGTGTCGTCCCCAAGTTCGGCTATTCGCGCAGCCCCCGCAGCGAACCGGTCTGAACCCCGCAAGGCAGTTGCGTTTTTGGCGAATGACAAGGGCGTGACCGGGCGCTACATCGCCCGGCGATGACCGACCTCTCCCACATCCGCAACTTCTCCATCATCGCTCACATCGACCATGGCAAGTCGACCCTGGCTGACCGGCTGATTCAGTTCACCGGAGGCCTCTCAGCGCGCGAAATGTCCGAGCAAGTCCTTGACAACATGGACATCGAAAAGGAACGCGGCATCACCATCAAGGCGCAGACCGTGCGCCTCACCTACACCGCGAAAAACGGCGAGACCTATCAGCTCAACCTGATGGATACCCCCGGCCACGTCGACTTCGCCTACGAGGTTTCGCGCAGCCTTGCCGCCTGCGAGGGCGCGCTGCTGGTCGTTGACGCAGCCCAGGGTGTCGAGGCCCAGACGCTGGCCAACGTCTACCAGTCGATCGAGCATGATCACGAGATCGTCCCCGTCATCAACAAGATCGACCTCCCCGCCGCCGAGCCCGACAAGGTCCGCGCCGAGATAGAGGACATCATCGGCCTCGACGCCTCCGAGGCGGTGCTCGCCTCCGCCAAATCGGGGATCGGCATCGAGGAAGTGCTCGAAGCTGTCGTCGCCAAGATCCCGGCCCCCAAGGGCCAGATCGATGCGCCGCTGACCGCCAGTCTCGTGGACTCGTGGTACGACCCCTATCTTGGCGTCGTCATCCTTGTGCGCGTGATCGACGGCAAGCTCACCAAGGGGCTCAACATCCGCTTCATGCAGGGCGGAACGCAACACCTCGTCGACCGCGTCGGCTGCTTCACCCCCAAGCGCACCGACCTTGCCGAATTGGGCCCGGGCGAGATCGGCTTCATCACCGCGCAGATCAAGGAGGTCGAACAGGCCCGCGTCGGCGACACCATCACCACGGTCAAGGGCGGGGCGAGCGAGGCGCTGCCGGGCTACAAGGAAGTCCAGCCGGTCGTCTTCTGCGGCCTCTTCCCGGTCGATGCCGCCGATTTCGAGAAGCTGCGCGAGTCCATCGCCAAGCTGCGCCTTAACGACGCCTCTTTTTCCTTCGAGATGGAGTCCTCGGCCGCATTGGGCTTCGGCTTCCGCTGCGGCTTCCTCGGCCTGTTGCACCTCGAGATCATCCAGGAGCGCCTTAGCCGCGAATACGACCTCGACCTCATCACCACCGCGCCCAGCGTCGTCTACCGCATCCACCTCGGCCATTCGAAGACCGAGGACGCCAAGACCATCGACATCCACAACCCCGCCGACTGGCCCGACACCAATCGCATCGAATCGATCGAGGAGCCGTGGATCAAGGCGGTGATCTACACCCCTGACGAGTACCTCGGCGCGATCCTCAAGCTGTGCCAGGACCGCCGCGGCATCCAGACCGAACTGACCTACGTCGGCGGCCGCGCGCAGGTCAGCTACGAGCTGCCCTTGAACGAGGTGGTCTTCGACTTCTACGACCGCCTCAAGTCGATCAGCCGCGGCTACGCCTCCTTCGACTACGAACAGATCGGCACCCGCGAGGGCGACCTTGTGAAGATGAACATCCTCGTCAACAACGAGGCCGTAGACGCCCTCAGCCTGATCGTCCACCGCGCCAATGCCGAGGAACGCGGCCGCGGCATGTGCGAGCGGCTAAAGGACCTCATCCCCCGCCACCTGTTCAAAATCCCGATCCAGGCGGCGATTGGCGGCAAGGTGATCGCCCGCGAAACCATCGCCGCCCTGCGCAAGGACGTGACCGCCAAGTGCTATGGCGGCGACATCACCCGCAAGAAGAAGCTGCTCGAGAAGCAGAAAAAGGGGAAGGCGCGGATGAGGGAATATGGCAACGTCAGTATTCCTCAGGAGGCTTTCATTGCGGCGCTGAGGATGGGGGAAGAGTGAAGCCGAGCGCCTAGCGCAGACGGTCGCAACGCGGCCCGCATGCTAGAAGCGAAAGGCTGTAACTCCGGCCGGCGGGTGGCCGCAGGCCCACCCGTTCGGAAGCGACGCTGGGCGAAGCCGACCCGCCGGCCGGGTTTTCGCCTCAGTCACGCAAGTCTTGCGACTTGCGCACAGGGCTCAGCCTTCACTTGGCGTTCAGGGCTGCTCTCGTTATACGGCTGGCCATGTCGATGAAGCTCCCCACCCGTATCGCGCAGGCTGCGCTCGCTGCTTTCACTTTTGCTGGTCTCTCGGCCTGCGCCGGGGGCGGGGGGGAGAAGGACGTCGCCTATGTCGCGCGCGATGTCGAATCGCTTTATGCCGAGGCGCAGCGGCGGCTCGACCGGGGCAACACGCTTCAGGCCGCGGCGCTGTTTGACGAGGTGGAGCGCCAGCATCCCTATTCGCCCTGGGCCCGCCGCGCGCAGCTGATGAGCGCCTTCAGTTATTACATCGCGCGCGATTACAACAAGGCGATCACCAATGCGCAGCGGTTCCTGTCGATCCACCCGGGCAACAAGGACGCGCCTTATGCCTACTATCTGATCGCGCTCAGCTATTACGAGCAGATCAGCGACGTGAACCGCGACCAGAAGATCACCGAGCAGGCGCAGACCGCGCTGCGCGAGGTCAACCGGCGCTTCCCGCAGAGCGAATATGCCGCCGATGCGCGCCTCAAGCTCGATCTGGTTGCCGATCACCTTGCGGGCAAGGAGATGGAGATCGGCCGCCACTACCAGCGCATGGGCCTGTGGCTCGCCGCCGACATGCGGTTCCGCAACGTGGTCGAAAAGTTCGACACCACCAGCCACACCCCCGAAGCGCTCTACCGCCTCACCGAAAGCAGCCTTGCCTTGGGCGTGCCGGTCGAGGCGGTGAAATATGCCGCGGTGCTGGGCGCCAACTACCCGGGCAGCGAGTGGTACGAGCGCGCCTTCAAGCTGGTCAACAAGAACGCCGAGGGTGTGACAGCGTCCTAGTTTTGCGAACCCGCCTCCGCGGGTTCGTCCACGGCGAGCTTCAGACCCTGCGGGCCTGATCGCCTGCGGCTCGGCAGCGTGGCCTCGCGGCTGCTGTGCAGCCGGTTCAGCGAAACCCGCTCACCTTCGCCTGACTATGGCGCATCGCTCCGGCTATGGCGATATCGGCACCTCGCCGCTCTATGCGCTGAAGGAGAGCTTCGTCGGTCCGCACCCGCTCGCCGTCGACCGGCTGCATGTGTTCGGCGTGCTGAGCCTCATCTTCTGGTCGCTGATGCTGATCGTCACGGTCAAATATGTGGCCGTAGCGATGCGCGCCGACAACCGCGGCGAGGGCGGCTCCTTCGCGCTGCTGGCACTGATCTCGCGCCATGTCGAGGGCGCGCGGGTGAGCGCTGTGCTGGTGGTGCTCGGCGTGCTCGCCGCCTCGCTGTTCTATGGCGATGCAATGCTCACCCCGGCGATATCGGTGCTTTCGGCGGTCGAGGGGCTGACCATCGTCAACCCTGCGCTGGAGGCGCTGGTGCTGCCGATTGCGGTGGTGATCCTGATCGGCCTGTTCCTGATCCAGAGCCGCGGCACGGCCAAGGTGGGCGCGCTGTTCGGGCCCGTCGTGCTGGTCTATTTCGCCGTGCTGGCGGTGCTCGGCATCGTCAATATCGCCGCCAATCCCGCGATCCTCGGCATCCTCAACCCCTGGCATGCGGCGGCGTTCTTCGCCCACGATCCGCACACCGCTTTCCTTGCGATGGGATCGGTGTTCCTTGCGGTGACGGGGGCCGAGACGCTCTATGCCGATATGGGCCATTTCGGGCGGCGCGCGGTGGCGTTCAGTTGGCTGGGCCTTGCCTACCCTTGCCTGATGCTCAACTACATGGGGCAGGGCGCGCTGCTGCTGTCCCACCCGGAGGCGGCGGAAAACCCCTTCTACCTGATGGCTCCCGAATGGGCGCGCCTGCCGCTGGTGCTGATCGCGACCGCGGCGACGGTGATCGCCAGCCAGGCGGTGATTTCGGGCGCCTTCTCGGTCACGCACCAGGCGGTGCAACTGGGCTTCCTGCCGCGCCTGCGCACGCTTCAGACGAGCGCCAGGGCGGCCGGGCAGATCTACATCCCGGCGATCAACTGGGGCCTGTTGGTGATGGTGCTGCTGCTGGTGCTCGGCTTCGGGGAATCGACCCGGCTTGCATCGGCCTATGGCATCTCGGTGATTGGCACGATGCTGATCACCACGATGATGCTCGCCTTCCTCGTCTTCAGGGTGTGGCGCTGGAACAGGTTGCTGGCGGGGGCCACCATCGGCCTGTTCGCAATCGTGGACGTGATCTATTTCGCCTCGAACATCGCCAAGATCCCCGATGGCGGGTGGTTCCCGCTGGCGGTGGCGGGCGTGCTGTTCACGCTGCTCACCACCTGGTCCAAGGGCCGGCGGATCATGCGCGAGCGGATGGGCGAGGGCGATCTGGCGCTCGGGGACTTCATCGCCTCGGTCGGCACTTCGGTCCACCGGGTGCGCAACACCGCGGTCTATCTGTCCGCGGCCGAGCACGGGGTGCCCAGCGCGCTGCTCCACAACCTCAAGCACAACCAGGTGCTGCATGCCCGGGTGCTGATCGTGACCGTGAAGGTGGAAGAGGTGCCGCAGATTGAGCCCGCCACCCGCACCGCCGTCCATGACGAGGGCAATGGCTTCTGGCGGGTGATCATCCGTTACGGCTTCATGGAGGAGATCGACATCCCCCGCGATCTGGCGCTGCTGGAGACCGCGTGCGGCCCCTTCGATCCGATGGCGACAAGCTATTTCCTCGGCCGCCAGAAGCTCATCCCCTCGGCCGATCACCCCGGCATGGCGCGCTGGCGCGAGGGGCTGTTCGCGTGGATGTCGAAAGCCTCGGAAAGCGCGATGGAAAGCTTCAAGCTCCCCACCAACCGCGTGGTCGAACTGGGCAGCCAGTTGCAGATCTGACCGCGCGCGCAGAACGCGGGGCGCGGGCGGCGCTCAGGGCCCCGCGATCAGGCCCTTTAGCATGCCCACAAGGCGCGCAGGATCGAGCGGCTTGGCGAGCACCGGGCCGGCGGCCATCGCCGCAGGAAGCTGGCCGGCGGTAAAGCCGGTCACGATGATGAAGGGAATTCCGCGCGCGGCCAGCGCCGCACACACCGGCAGGCTGCTTTCCCCCCGCAGGTTCGCATCGAGCACTGCCGCAGCGCAGCTCTCCTCGCCCGCCAGCAGCGCGAGGGCGGCAGCGACGGTCGCACAGGGTCCGAGCACGCCGAACCCCGCGCCCGCGAGCGCTTCGGCCACGTCCTGGGCGATGAAATATTCGTCCTCGACGACGAGAATGCGCGCGCTCATGTCCCGTCTCCTAGCGCAAAGGCGCTCCGGGTTCATCCTGTTCGATGATGGCGGCGAGCGCGCAGTCCATCCGCCATACAAAGCCGGCGGGCTCGAAACGGATCTCGACGCCGGCATCGAGGCTGTTTCGCACCATGTCGCCGATCACCACCGAGCCGAAGCCGCTCGCGGCAGGCGGGCTTATGGGCGGCCCGCCGCGTTCCTGCCAGACGATCGTGACGCGCGCCGCCGCGCCCGGGCCGCTGCATTCCCAGCGCAGCAGGACCTCGCCCCCGTCCTGCGACAGCGCGCCGTGCTTGCCGGCATTGGTGGCGAGTTCGTGGAGCGCCATGCCGAGCGTCTGCACCGCGTGGGGGCCAAGCGCGATGTCCTCGCCCTCCAGCAGGATGCGTGTGCCCAGCAGGTCCTTGTAATGGCCCCGCTGCGCCGTCACCAGCGCCCGCAATCCGACCCCGCGCCAGGCGTTTCTGACCAGCAGGTCCTGCCCGGTGGCGAGCGACTGGATGCGTGCGGCGAAGTTCTGCAAGAAGGTCTCGTGATCGGCCCCGCTGGTGCGCCGCGCGACCGAGAGCACCACCGCGAGCAGGTTCTTGGCGCGGTGGTTGACCTCGCCCAGCAGCAGGCGGATGTGGCTTTCGCGGTCCTTTTCCTCGGTGATGTCGAGATTGGTGCCGACCACCCACTCGGTTATCCCGTCCGCCCCGGCCCTGGCCACTTCGACCGCGCGCAGGTGCCGCACCCGGCCATCATCGCCGCGCAAGATGCGGAATTCACGGGTGCTTTCGGAGCGGTTCCTGACCGTCTCGGCAAGGATCTGCTGCTGGCGGGCGAGGTCTTCGGGATGGACCCGCGCATTGTATTCCGCGATCCCCGGCGTCTCGTCTTCCCTCTCGGCGATCCCGTAGAGCGCCAGCATCGTGTCGTCGCCGTAGACCTTGCCGCTCGGCACGTGCCACTGCCAGATGCCGATCCCGGCGGTGCGGGTGGCAAGGTGGGTCTTGACCTCGCTCTCGCGCAGCGCTTCGAGCGCGCCGCGCAGCTCCTCAGCCTGCCGCTGGTTGGCGACGCGCTCCTCGCGCAGGCGGCGGTTGGCGACGCGCATGCCGTGGATCAGCGCCAGATCGGTAGCGACCACAAAGACATAGAGCCCGAGCGCCACCTCGGCTCCCGCAAGGCTGAAGCTGCGGTTGGGCGAGATGTAGTAATACCACGCGACCAATCCGCACAGCACGCCCGAGACCAGCCCCGCGCGCAAGCCGAACAGGAAGGTGGTAAGGATCACCGCCGGGAAGAAGGTCACATAGGGAAAGCCCGGCGGCAGCAGCGGATCGACCAGCGCACGCGCACCCCACGCCGCGCCGAAGATCGCGAGGGTCCCGGCCAGCCGCGCGAGCGGGCTGAACCCGGCGACCTCGACCCGCTCGATCCATGCGAGCGGGCCGGAGTGACCGCGATGATCGGAACCGGCTTTGGCCATGGGTTGTCCCTGCATCCTCCTGCCGCAAGCGCGCGGCGGCCCCGATGACCGCCGCCCTTGCCGGCGATTGGCCCGCAAATCGCGGCAAGGTCAAGCCTGCCCGGTGCGGGACCGCCGCGGTGCGCGGCGCGGCTTGGGGATTGGCGCGCCTTGCCGCGTGACGCGCCCGCCGCGCTGCGCTATCCCCCGGGGCGATCATGCTGACCCGTCTCTCGATCCGCAATGTCGTCCTCATCGAAGCGCTCGATCTCGATTTCGCGCGCGGGCTGGGCGTGCTGACGGGCGAGACGGGGGCGGGCAAGTCGATCCTGCTCGATGCCTTGGGCCTGGTACTGGGGGACCGGGCCGAGACCGGGCTGGTGCGCGCCGGCGAAGACCGTGCGAGCGTCACCGCCAGCTTCGAATTCGCCGTTCTGCCCCGCGCCATCGCCGCCGCGCTCGATGATGCCGAGATCGCGCTCGAACCGGGCGAGCCCTTGATGATCCGCCGCCAGGTGCGTGCCGATGGCGGGTCCAAGGCCTTCATCAACGACCAGCCGGCGAGCGTCGCGCTGCTGCGCGAACTCGCGCCCGCGCTGGTCGAGCTCCACGGCCAGCACGACGACCGCGGCCTTGTGAACCCGCGCGGGCACCGCGTGCTGCTTGATCGCTATGCCGGGACCGATGTCGCCGGGCTCGAACGCGCCTATGCCGAGTGGGCGCGGGCCGAGGCGCAATTGTCCGAGGCCCAAGGGGCGGTCGAACAGGCCAGGGCCGATCATGACCTGCTCATCGCCCACCTTGCCGAACTGTCGGCGCTGGAGCCGGTCGCGGGCGAGGAAGCGCGGCTCGCGGGCGCGCGGGCGGACATGCAGAAGGGCGAGAAACTGTCGGGCGACCTTTCGGACCTGCGCCATCTGTGGGAGGGTTCGGATTCGCCGCTCGCGGCGCTGCGCGTGGCGGCGCGGCGCTTGGACCGGATCGCCGAGCAGCATCCGCTCTTGGCCGAGGCGCTCGCTGCGCTCGACCGCGCGGTGATCGAGGCGAGCGAGGCCGAAGACAAGCTGCGCCTCGCGGCCGAAGCGCTGGTCCATGATCCGCTGGCGCTGGAACGCGCCGAGACCCGACTGTTCGAGCTGCGCGCCGCGGCCCGCAAGCACCGCTGCGAGGTCGATGACCTGCCAGACCTCGCGCGCACCATGCGCGCGCGATTGGACGCGATCGAGGGCGGGGAGGCGCAGCTCGATGCCTTGGAGGCCGCCGCCAAGGAGGCGCGCCTTGCCTATGTCGGGGCCGCGGGCAAGGCTCATGCCGCGCGGGTCGCGGGGGCCGAAAGGCTCGACGCGGCGGTGGCGGCGGAGCTGGCGCCGCTGAAACTCGATGCTGCGCGCTTCCGCACCAGTGTAACGGCCCTGCCCGAGGAACGCTGGGCGGCGAGCGGCATGGATGCGGTCGAGTTTCTCATCTCGACCAACCCCGGCGCGGATTTTGCGCCCCTGAACAAGATCGCCTCGGGCGGCGAATTGTCGCGCTTCATCCTCGCGCTGAAGGTTGCGCTCGCCGAAAAGGGCGGGGCGGCGACGATCATTTTTGACGAAATCGACCGCGGGGTCGGGGGCGCGGTGGCAAGCGCGATCGGTGAACGTCTGGCGCGGCTCGCTTCGCAGGAGGGGCAGTTGCTGGCGGTGACGCACTCGCCGCAGGTCGCGGCGCGGGGCTCGCAGCACTACCTGATCGCCAAGGCCTCTTCGGGCACGGTGACCAAGACGTCCGTGGTGCTGCTCGACCACGCCGGCCGGCAGGAGGAAATCGCGCGAATGCTCTCCGGTGCCGAGGTGACGCCCGAGGCGCGGGCGCAGGCGGACCGGCTCTTGGAGGGGGTGTGATGCGCCCCACTGTTGCGCTCCTCCTCCCCCTCCTCCTCGCCGCCTGCTCCCCCGCCACAGCCCCCGAGGAGGCCCCTGCCGCCGTGCAGCCGAACAACGCGACCTATGGCACCGATGCCAACCTTGCGGCGTCGAAACCTGACGCGATCCTGCGCTATGCCGATCATCCGCGCGGGTTTGCCGAACTCAGGCTTCCTGAGGGGGACGGCCCGTTCCCGCTGGCGGTGATCTATCATGGCGGGTGCTGGAAGACCGGCATCGCCTCGCAGGCCTACATGGCCCCGCTGGCGACCCGCTGGCAGCAGCTCGGCATCGCGACGCTCAATGTCGACTATCGCGAGGTCGGGGACGGGGGCGGCTGGCCGGGGTCCTTCGCGGACTGGGCTGCCTCTGCCAAGCTGATCGATGAGGTCGCGGCGAAATACCCCATCGACCGCGCCCGCGTCACGCTGGTGGGCCATTCGGCGGGGGCCTTGCCGGCACAGTGGCTGGCGAGCGCGCAGGGGGCGGACAGGCCGGTCGGCAAGCGCACTGCGCTCGAAGCCCGCGCCGCCATCGTGCTCGACGGTCCCGGCGATGTCGGGGCCGAGCAGCCGGCCTTCGACGCGCTGTGCCAGTTCTCGGCGGTCGCGCCTTTCATCGGCGACGAGGCACCCCGGCGCCTTGCCGCGATCTCTCCGTCCGCCGCAGAGCCGCAGCTTGCCCAACTGCTGTTTGTGCAGGCGAAGCTCCCCGCGCCTTCTGCCGCGACGCAGGCCGCCCTGGCGCACGGCGGCGCGCGCGTCACGGTGCGCGAGAATGCAGGGGCGAGCCATTTCGCCATCATCACCCCCGGCAACCCGGTCTACGAAGCCAACGAGGCGGCGATGCTGGCGGTCATCAAGTGACCGATTGCTCCGGCCTGCCGGCGCGCTAATCTGCCGATACACACCGGGGGAGACGACCATGAAGCACCTGTTTGCCGCGACTTCGCTGGCCGCCATGCTTTCCGCTTGTGCGCCGGAGGCGCCGCCAGCCGTCAGCGTCGCGGTCACCGACAACGACACCGCCAATTACAATCCCGTGTCGGTCAACACCGTGCCGTCGGATCCGCCCACCGCGCGCATCGCCTATGGCAGCGCATCGGCGCGGCAATATGGCGAGCTGCGGATCCCTGCCGGAAAGGGCCCGTTCCCCCTCGCGGTGCTCTATCATGGCGGGTGCTGGGCGGGGATGGGGGGCACGCAGAACCTTGCGGCGCTGGCGGGTTTCCTGGCGAAGAACGGCATCGCCACCTGGTCGCCCTCCTACCGCGAGCTCGGCTCGGACGGGGGCTGGCCCGACACCTTCGCCGACTGGGCGCAGGGCCTTGCCTATGTGAAGACCCTCGCGCGCGGCTATCCGCTCGATCTTGATCGCATTACGCTCGTGGGCCACTCGGCGGGGGTCACGCCGGCGGTGTGGCTGGCGAGCGGCGACAAGGGCGATGCGATTGTCGCAGGCGATCTGCCACAGGTGCGCGGGGTGGTGGCGCTCGACGGGCCGCTGGCGCTCGGGCCCTTTGTCGGGGTGGACGCGGCGATCTGCGGCGAGCCGGTGATCGCGCCGCTGGTCGGCGGCACTCCGGCCGAGCTGCCGGGGCGCTATGCGATGCTCGATCCGGTCACCAATCCGCCCCTCGCGCGCCGCATGCTGGTGGTCGATGGCGCGCTGCCCGATCCCGATCCGGCGACGCTCGCCGCGCTGCGCGGACAGGGAATTGCGGTCGAGGTGATCCGGGTCGACCAGCAGCAGCATTTCAACCTGCTCGTGCCCGGCACGGCGGATTTTGCCGCCATCGGGCCCGCGCTGCTGGACATTGCGAAGGCGCGGTGAAAAAGCTGCGCGCATGAGCACTGAAGGCATGACCGAGGCGGAGGCCGCCAACGAATTGATGCGGCTGGCGAAGGCGATCGCGCATCACGACCGGCTCTACCACGCCGAGGACAGCCCCGAGATCACCGACGCCGAGTATGACGCGTTGGTGCGGCGCAATGGCGATCTGGAAGCCGCCTTCCCGCATCTCGTCCGCGCGGATTCGCCAAGCCGCAAGGTCGGCCACGCGGTTGCCGTCTCGCCTTTGGGCAAGGTCACGCATGAAGTGCGGATGATGAGCCTCGACAATGCTTTCTCTCCAGAAGAGGTGGCCGAATGGCTGGCGCGGATGCGGCGCTTTCTCAACCTTGCCGACGATGCTCCTCTGGCCTGCACCGCCGAGGACAAGATCGACGGCCTGTCCTGTTCGCTGCGCTACGAGAACGGCAAGCTGGTGCGCGCCGCAACGCGCGGTGACGGGCAGGTGGGCGAGGACGTGACGGCCAACGTCGCGCACATTCCCGATATTCCGCAAGAGCTCCCCGCAGGCGTTCCGCAAGTGTTCGAGGTGCGCGGTGAGGTCTATATGGAAAAAAAGGCTTTTGCTGCACTCAATGCTGCGCAGCATGAAGCGGGCGGAAAGCTCTTCGCCAACCCCCGCAATGCCGCTGCCGGGAGCCTCCGCCAGAAGGACGCGGGCGTCACCGCCAGGCGCCCCTTGCGGTTCTGGGCGCATGGCTGGGGCGCGGCCTCGGCGGTCCCGGGCGAAACGCAGAGCGAGGTGGTAGCGAAGCTCAGGGAGTGGGGCTTTCCGGTCTCGCCGCTCTTCACCCGGATTGAGGGCGGGGCAGAGGAACTGGTCGCGCATTTCGATGCCATCGGCGCAGGCCGCCCGGGCCTTGCCTATGACATCGACGGCGTCGTCTACAAGCTCGACCGGCTCGATTGGCAAGAGCGCCTCGGCTTCGTCGCCAAGGCCCCGCGCTGGGCGCTGGCGCACAAATTCCCGGCCGAGCGCGCCGAGACCATCGTCGAGGCCATCGACATCCAGGTCGGCCGCACCGGCAAGCTCACCCCCGTGGGTCGCCTCGCGCCGGTGCTGGTCGGCGGGGTGACGGTCACCAACGTGACGCTCCACAACCGCGACGAGATCGCCCGGCTTGGCCTGCGCGTCGGCGACCGGGTGGTGATCCAGCGCGCGGGCGACGTCATTCCGCAGGTGGTCGAGAACCTGACCAGAGAGGAACCGCGCGCGCCGTTCCTGTTCCCCGACCACTGCCCGCAATGCCGCTCCGAAGCCGTCGCCGAGGACGGCGAGGTCGATGTCCGCTGCACCGCCGGGCTTATCTGCCCGGCCCAGCGCACCCAGCGCCTTGAACATTTCGTCAGCCGCAAGGCCTTGGATATCGAGGGGCTGGGCGAGAAGACCATCGCGCAGTTCTTCGCATTGGGCTGGCTCGAAAGCCCCGCCGACATCTACCGCCTGCGCCGCCGCCGAGCCGAGGTCCTGAGCCTCGAAGGCTGGCAGGACAAGTCTGTGGACAACCTGTTGGCAGCCATCGAGACCAAGCGCGCGCCCGATGCCGCGCGGCTGCTGTTCGCGCTCGGCATCCGCCATGTCGGCGAGGTGACCGCGCGCGATCTGATGAAGCATGTCCACGCGCTGCCCGCGCTGCGTGAGCTAGCCGAGCGCGCCCATGCCGGCGATGCCGAAGCGGCGGGCGAACTCACCGCCATCGACGGCATCGGGCCGAGCGTTGTCGAGGCATTGGGCGATTTCTTCCACGAGCCGCACAATGTCGCCGTATGGGAGGACCTGCTCGGTGAAGTCACCCCGCCGCGCTACGAGGTCAAGACCGTCGCCTCCCGGGTGGCGGGCAAGACCGTGGTCTTCACCGGCAAGCTCGAGACGATGAGCCGCGACGAGGCCAAGGCGCAGGCCGAACGCTTGGGCGCAAAGGCGGCGGGCAGCGTCAGCGCCAAGACCGACCTGCTTGTCGCCGGGCCCGGCGCGGGCTCCAAGCTCAAGAAGGCCGCCGAACTCGGGATCGAGGTGACCGACGAGGCGGGCTGGGCAGCGATCGTCGCCGAGGCACTGGGTTAGGCGCGGCCTGCGACAAAGCGGCTGACTTGCCCGCTTGCCTGTGGCATCACCGCAGCGTCTTGGCAGGGGGGCGGGTTTGTCCGAACGCATCGCCATTGTCACGCCATACTGGACCGAACCGCACGAGGTGATTGCGCGCTGCATCGCCAGTGTCGCCGCGCAATCCATCGCCTGCGATCACCTGCTTGTTGCCGATGGCGCGGCGCAGGACCGGCTCGATGGCGAGGCCGTGCGCCACTTGCGGCTTGACCGCAACCACGCCGACCATGGCAATGTCGCGCGCGCGATGGGCGCGCTGCTCGCGGCGGGCGAGGGCTATGACGCGATCGGCTTTCTCGATGCCGACAACCGCATCGATCCCGATCATGCCGCGCTGTGCCTTGCGGCTGCGCGCGAGGCGCAGGGCCCCGATTTCGTCGTCGCGCAGCGCCGGTTCGAGCTGCCCGGCGGAACCCCCGTCGCGATCGGGGACGAGCCCGGGCTGGTCGACACCAACTGCCTGTTCCTGCTGCCCGGCGCCTTTCCGGTGATCGCGCGCTGGGCGCTGATCCCGGCGCCGCTTGCGCCCATCGGTGACCGCGTGTTCCATGCCGCGCTTGTCGCCGCCGGCTGCCGCATGGCCCGCACCATCCGCCCGAGCGTCACCTATGTCAGCCACTGGGCGGTGCATTACGCGGCCAGCGGCGGCGCGGTGCCCGCCGGGGCCCGCTCGCTCGATATGGCCGCGATTGCCGCGTGGCTCGCCGGCATCTCGCCCGATGAACGCCGCGCGCTCGATCACCGCGTCGGCGCGCGGATCGGGCTGGCGTGACGGGGGCAGGGGCAGGGGCAGGGCGGGGCGAGGAACGGTTCGCCGCCCGGGCAGTCTCATGGTAGGACAGACCGGGCAGGCGGGACGCACTGGCACCGTCTACGCCAATGCGGCAAGATCAGGGTGAGAGGCAGGGCAGTGGGGGAACGGACATGCTGAGGCTCGCCAAGGTGCTCGCGGCGCTGGTGCTGGTTGCGGTGGCGGGGCTGGCAATGGCCTGGGCGACCTCGCCCGATCCCAGGGGCAATCCCGCCTCCTTCGAGGCGGCAGCGCTCGTCCCGCAGCTGGCCCCGCTTGGCGAGGCAGTCACGCTTGCGGCCTATCGCGGGGATGACGGAAAGGCGGCGACGCTGCTGGTCACGGGATTTGATCGGGCCTCGGTCACCGGCATCCCGCTCGCGGTGCTGGGGGCGACGACGACTGGCGATCCGCTGCGCGATCTCGCCTCGCTCCCGCGCCTGCCGGATGCTGCCGATCCCCTGCCGGCGAGCCCGCGCCTCAGCCTCACCTATGATGCGCTGCTTCCCTCGGCGCCCCCGGGCCTCGTCCATATCGGCACCGGCACGAATTTTCCCGAACACGCCGCCGAATCGCGCAGCGGGGCGGTGTTCCAGTTTCCCAAGTTCGGGTCTGCCACCCCCGCACGCACGCGGATCGCGGCGCAGCCTCGCATCCTGCTCGATTACGAAGTCGAATTGTGCATGCGCTTCGACCGCGACATCGCCAGCCTCGCTGATTTCGACGCGGCCATGAAGGGCGTGTTCCTGTGCGGCGATTTCACCAATCGCAATGCGCTGGTGGCGCTTGCCGATCCGGACAATCTCGATTCGGGCTACGGCTTTTCCGACAGCAAGAGCGGCCCCGGGCAGTTCCCGTCCGGTCCTTTCCTCGTGGTGCCGCGCGACTGGAAGCGGTTTGTGGCCGGAGTGCGGATGACCACGGCGGTCAATGGCGACATGCGGCAGGATGCGCGCGGGCGCGAGATGGAGCTGGATTTCCGCGCGCTGGTGGAAAAGGCGCTGGGCGACATGAGCCGCGCACGGTTTCTTTATCGCGGCGCTTTCCACCGGCTTGCACCTGAGGGGCGGATCACGGCGGACATGACGGTGATGTCGGGCACGAGCGAGGGCGTGATCTTCACGCCGCCCACCCGCGCCGACCTGATCGAGGGGCTGCTGGCCTATGGCCGGGCGGGCGGGCCGGCATCGGGGGAAGGCCTGGTTGAGACCGTCAAAAGCGTGTTCGTCGCCAACGAGCTGGCGAGCGGACATTTCCTCAAGCCGGGTGACCGGGTGAGCCACGGGTCGGATCGGCTCGGAGACATCGTGGTCGAGGTGACTGCGCCTTGAGCGATCTGCTCACCGAACTCCGCCCTCAAGCCTCGCGCATCGCCGCGCTGCTGCGCGCGCGCGGCGAGAAGGTCGCCGTCGCCGACGGCGCGACCGGAGGCCTGATCGCGGCGAGCCTGCTGACCGTGCCCGGCGCGCTCGACTTTTTCGTGGGTGGCGGGGTGGTCTATTCCTTCCGCGCGCGCGACGTGCTGTTTGCTCTCCCGCGCGAGGCCTACAAGGGGATGCGCGGGGCGAGCGAGGAGTATGCGCTGCTCCAGGCCCGCGCGATCCGCGACAATTTCGGCGCGGAATGGGGGCTGGCCGAGAGCGGCTCGGTCGGCGGTTCCTCGCATCCCGGCGGTGCGCCCGCCGGCCGCAGCGTCGCCGCGCTGGCGGGCCCGGCGGGCGAGCACACGCGCCTTATCGAAACCGCCTCGGATGATCGCATCGCCAACATGGCCGCCTTCACCCGCAACGCGCTGGCGCTGCTCGACGAGGTGCTGGGGGGCGAGGGCTAGGCAAGGTCACTGTCTGGCAAGGCTTTTCCCCCTACAGTCGGGGCATGGCAAGCAAGAGGCGCTGCGGGATCATGGCGGGATACTTCACCAAGCTGATGCGCGATCTGGAATCGCCGGTCGAAGTGCGGCGGTTCGGATCGGGGTGGTTTGCGGGCTTCTTCGCGCTGCTTTTCGCTGTGAGCGGCTTTGTCATGGTGGCCGCCCTGAAGTTCCCGGCGCTCTTCACCACCCCCGAATTGCAGGTGGTGCGCGACTGGGCGGGTTTTCGCACGGCGCTCCACGCGATGCTGCTGGCGAGCTATGCGCTGGCGCTGCTCAGCCTGCTGCTGCGACCGAGGAAGGTGCTGGGCTTTACCGCGCTGATGATCGGGCTTGGCGCGGCGCTGCTTGGCGGGGCTTCGGTCGAGCCCGACGCGGCACCGGGCTGGGGGATGTTCTTCGGGATCGACTTCTTCATCGTCAACCTGCTCGCCACCGGCTTCATGTTCGCGCCGCTCGAACGCTTCGTGCCCCACCGCCGCGAGCAGCGTCTGTTCCGCAGCGAATGGCGCGAGGACCTGTTCTACTTCCTCGTCAGCTCGATGTTCGTGCAGATCCTCGCCTTCCTCAGCCTCGCGCCCGCGCAGATCATCAATGCGAATACGGGCAGCTGGGACGTCTTGCGCGCCGGTGTGGCGAGCCTGCCGTGGGCGGTGCAGTTCGCGATCATCCTCGTCGTCTCGGACCTGCTGCAATACTGGTATCACCGCCTGTTCCACCAGGTCCCGTTCCTGTGGGGCTTCCATGCGGTGCACCATAGCACCACGGCGATGGACTGGCTGGCGGGATCGCGGATGCACGTTGCCGAGATCGTGCTCCTGCGCGCGGTAACCTCGCTGCCGCTGTTCACGCTCGGCTTTTCGCCCGCGGTGATGCAGGCCTATCTCGGCTTCATCTATGTCTGGTCCTCGCTGCTCCACGCGAACGTGGGGGGCAATTTCAACCGGCTCGGCCACTGGATCGCGACGCCGCGCTTCCACCACTGGCACCACGGATTGGAGCGCGAGGCCTTCGACGTCAATTTCGCGATCCACTTCCCGTGGATCGACAAGCTGTTCGGCACCTTCCACCTGCCGCCGGACCGCTGGCCCAGGGACTACGGCATCCCCGAGGATGTGCCGAAGGGCTATGGCGGGCAGTTCCTCTACCCATGGACCCGCACCGGCAAGAAGACCGACGAGGAAAGCGGGGCCGAGCCCGCGGAATAATTTTCGCGCAGGCGTCGAATCCCGCTTGGCAGGCGCGTCTCCATGTCAGAGCCTTGCCATGCCGGCAGGTCCGATGACGGAGACGTGACATGCAATTCATGCTGATGATCAACGAGGATGAAAGCGCCTATGCCGGCCCCGGGGGCGCCGCGCTGATGGAAGCGACGCTGGCGGGCCACATGAAGCTTGCCGAGGATCTGGTCGCGGCCGGCATCCCCTTTTCGGGCGAGCGGCTGAAGCCCGCCGCCACTGCCACCACGGTGCGTTCCGACAACGGCACGGTGACCCTGCATGACGGCCCCTTTGCCGAGACCCACGAGGAACTGGGCGGCTTCTACATCATCGACGTGCCGGGCCTCGACGAGGCGCTCGAATGGGCAAGGCGCATTCCCGTGCCCAGGGGCGGGGTCGAGGTGCGCCCGGTCTGGCCGATGGGGCCGCAAGGCTGAGCGCGGCGGCGCTGGCCGAGGCGATCATGGCGGCGCGGCCCCGGGTGGTGGCCGCGCTTGCCGCCGCCTTGCGCGATCTCGATGCGGCAGAGGATGCCTTTTCGGAAAGCGAGGCGCGCTGCCTCGCGCTGCCCGAACCGCCGCGCGATGTGCCCGCATGGCTGTTCGTCGCCGCCAGACGCCGCGCGCTCGACGGGATCCGCAAGGCCGCCGCCGCAGGGCGCCACGCCGAGGCATTCGCCCAAGTGACCGACATGGCCGATATCATCGCGCTGCCCGAACCCATCCCCGACGAACGCCTGAGGCTGCTGTTCATCTGCTGCCACCCGGCGCTGGCGGCCGAGGTGCGCGCGGCGCTTGCGCTGAAGGTGATCTGCGGGCTGCCGACCGACCGGATCGCGCAGCTGTTCCTCGTCAGCGAGCCCGCCATGCTCCAGCGCATCACCCGTGCCAAGGCCAAGGTGCGCGAAGCGGGGATCGCCTTCGGGCTGCCTGCGCGCGGGGCCTGGCCCGAGCGGCTGGGCGCGGTGCTGCTGGCGCTGGAGCTCGCCTTCACCGCTGCCTATGCCGATGCCGCCGGCGAGCTTGCCGCCGATGTCGGCGAGGATCTGGGCGCCGAGGTCGAGCGGCTTGCGCTGCTGGTCGCCGAACTTCTCCATGACGAGCCCGAGGCGGCAGGGCTCGCCGCGCTGGTGCTGCTGGCCCGCGCGCGGGCCGGGGCGCGGCTGGACGCGGAGGGCGCGATGGTGCCGCTTTCGCAGCAGGATACTGCGCGGTGGGACTTTGCCCGGATCGCGCGGGCGCGGGCGCTGATGGAGGCGGCTGCGCGGGCGGGGCGCTCGGGGCCGTGCCAGGTGATGGCCGCGATCCAGCTCGCCCACACCCGCCGTGCCTTCGACGGCGTGGTCGATTGGAGCGCGGTGCTGCGGCTTTTCGATGTGCTGCTGGCGCTTCGTCCCTCGGCGATGGTTGCGCTCGGCCGCGCGCTGGCACTGGCGCAGGTTGAGGGGCCCCAAGAGGGGCTGGCAGCGATCGAGGCGCTTCCCGCCGGGCGCCTCGCGCTGACGCGGCCCTACCATGTCGCGCGCGCCGATCTGCTGGCAAAGGCCGGGCGCACGGCAGAGGCGGCCGCGGCGCTCGACGCGGCCCTCGCGCTCGGACCGCCGCGCGCCGAGCGCCTGTGGCTCGAACAGCGCCGCCACATGACGGGGGCGGGCTGACGGGCCGCCCGGCTTGCCCGTGCCACGCCCTGCCGCCGCCTGCTGAACAGGGTTAGGGTCCCGGGCGGCAACCGCCCCTAGCCGGGCGCCATGAACATCGAACCCCGCAGCTTCCTCGCCGCCGAGGAGGCCGGCGCCCCCGCCGACGCTCCCGCGGACGCCTCTCCCCTATCGCCCGCCGGCGCGCTTGCCGCCCATATCGAGGCGGCAGACTTCCCCTGCGTGGGCGCCAAGTCCGCACTCGCGCAGGACGGCTTGCAGGTCGAGACCGCGCGCGACATCACGCGCGGCGCGGATGATGCGCGCATCCACCGCGCGCTTGCCCGGTGGAGCATGCTGCCCGCCGATGCCGCGCCGGAATTCCGCAGCCTCGCGGTGGTCTTTGCCGGCCCCCCTGACCTCGACGAGCGCGATTTCGAGGCCGCCTTGTGGGCGCGGCTCGGCAGCCTTGCCGCATTGGACCGGGCCGCCGGCTTCGCGCCCGAGCCCGGCTTCAGCAGCGATCCGGCCGACGCGCATTTCGCGCTGAGCTTCGGCGGCAAGGCCTATTTCGCGGTCGGCCTCCACCCCAACGCCTCGCGCCGCGCGCGCCGCCTGCCGTTCCCGGCAATCGTCTTCAACCTCCACGAACAGTTCGCAAGGCTGCGCGAAGAGGACCGCTACGAGCGGATGCGCGAGGTGATCCTCGCCCGCGACGTCGCCTTTAACGGCGCGCCCAACCCGATGCTCGCCCGCCACGGGACGATAAGCGAGGCGCGGCAATATAGCGGTCGCGCGGTCGAGGAGGGCTGGGTGTGCCCCTTCGCGCCGGAGCGGCCCCGGTGACCGGGCGCATCGCTCCGCGCAGCGGCACCGCGCTGCGGCTCGCCCGGGGCGACATCCTGACCGTGATCGACCCGCAAGGCGGGCAGGTCAGCGATCTTGTCGCGGTGGCTGCCAGCGATCCGGGCGAAATCATCTCCAACGGGCGGACCTTCGATTACGAGGAGACCGTGCGCCTGACGACGGGCTCGCGCCTGTGGTCGAACCGTTCGCGGGTGATGCTGACGGTCATCGCGGACACCGCGCCCGCGCATGATTTCCTGCTGACGCCGTGTTCGCCAGCGACCTTCCGGCATTTCTATCCCGACAAGCCGGTGCACCGCGGCTGCTTCGGCAATCTCGCCGAGGCGCTCGGCCCCCACGGTGTCACGCCCGACATGATCCCTTGCGCCTTCAACATCTTCATGAACGTGACCCTTGCTCCTGACGGCAAGCTGGCGGTGCTGCCCCCCGAAACGCGCGCGGGTGACTTCATCAAGCTGCGCGCCGAGATGGACCTCGTGATCGGCCTCACCGCGTGTTCGGCTTATGCCTCCAACGGGGGCAGCTTCAAGCCGATCGACTTCGCGGTGGAGCGGGCGGGGTGAGGCCTATCCGGCCGGTTCGGCAGCCGGTCCGGCCGCGCGGCCCCGCGTCGTCACCTCGCGAAACGTCTCGCGGTAGCGCGGGTGTTCGGTGCCCATCCAGCGGTCCCACCAGGTGAAATAGAAGCCGTAATTGTGGCCCGAGGAATGGTGCAGGTCGTGGTGCGTCGTGGTCGCGATCCAGCCCGTCCACGGATTGTCGACCCAGCCGGCGGGGAACAGCTCGCTGCCGGCGTGCGCCATCACGTTGCGGATCATCTGGTGCCAGATGAAGAACAGTATCGCAAAGCCCGCATAGGCGATGCCGAGCATGCTGGTGAGCGCCAAGAACACCGGCACGAAGGCCACCTCGATCACCGCCTCGGTCATGGTGAAGCTGTAGGCGGTCCACGGCGTCGGAGTGCGCGACTTGTGGTGGTGGAGGTGCGCGGCGCGGAACAATCGCTTGTGATGCATCGCCCGGTGCGCCCAGTAGAACCACGCGTCATGCGCGAGCACGATCAGCACGAACTGCCAGGCGATCGTCCACGCGCTCGCCGGCTGGACCTTCATCAGGATCACCCCGGTCTCGCGCCCGACCAGGATCGCGAGGGTGACGACCGCATAGACGCCCACGGTGCGCATCGAGGAAAGGAGTTCGCGCGCATAGTCACTGCGCGAGGGCTGGCGCCCGCGCTGGATCTTCCGGTTCTCGGCAAACCCGCGAAACACGAGGAGCAGCAGCGACAGCCCCCCCGGCCGCGATGAGATAGCGGCCGAGATCGAAATAGAGCACCCGCGTCATGTGCTGGGCAACGAGGTCGATCATGGAAGGCGCGGCGGCGGACATGGGAGGTGTCGTAACGCAAAAGCGGCGAATGATCATCACCTGATCGCGCAGGCAGGCAATGCTAGCGCGCGCGCCGCCTGCGCAGCCACAGGATCGCCCAGTCGCCGCGCTGGAGCCTGGCAGCCATGCGGAAACCTGCGCGCTGCATCGCCCGCTTGACCGCCGCTTCCTGTTCTCCCGCCAGAAGCCCTGCGAGCAGCAGGTTGCCGCCGGACGGCACCGCCTTGCCGAAATCGGGGGCGAGGCTGACCAAGGGCCCGGCGAGGATGTTGGCGATGAGCAGGTCGTAGGGCCCGCGCAACTGCAGCAAGGGATCGTCCATCCCGTCGGCAACGATCATCACCGCCTCGCCGGCGCCCGCACCCATCGGGACATTGTTGAGGATTGCGTTTTCCTCGACCACGCCGGTGCAGACCGGGTCGATATCGGTGAGGGTGAGGAAGATGCGCGGCCACATGGCGAGGGCGGCGAAGCCGAGCAGCCCGGTGCCCGTCCCGATATCGGCGACATTCCACGCCACCACGCCGCTCGCCCTCATGTGGCCGAGCATCTCGAGACACCCGGCGGTGGTCTTGTGCTGGCCGGTGCCGAAGGCTTGGGATGCGGGGATGACAAAGTCTACAGCCAAGGGATCGGGAGGATAATCAGGGGTGTGGACATGGAAGCGCCCGGCGCGGATCGGGGGCGCGTTGTGCTGGCTCAAGGTCACCCAGTCGGCAGGCGGCAGTTCCTCGATGGTGATGTCGGGTGCCGTCCCTTCGAACAAGCCGGCGAGCGCGGCCTTTTGGGCCGTGCCGGGTTTCCTCGGATACCAGGCTTCGAGCACCCAGTCGTCGGGGCGGTCCTCGGCCTCCTCGCGGCCGGCGATGACGAGTTCGTGGTCCCAGTCGTCGGTCAGGTCATGCGCGAGCAGCGCCGCCTGCACGACGGACTTGGGGGCATGGGCGCTGAGTTTCCAGGTGGTGTCGGCGGCGGCCATTTCAGCGGACAAAGCTCGCTCCGTTGGCGTCGATCACCGCGCCGGTCATGCTGGGAGGCGCATCAAGGGCGCAAAAGGCGATGATCGCCGCGATTTCCTCTGGGGTGGCGACGCGGCCCAGCGGGATGTCGGCGAGCAGCCCCGGGCCCCCGCGCGAGGCGAGGTAATCGCCCGCCATCGATGTGTCGGTGAAGCCCGGGGTCACCGCAAAACTCAGGATGCCGTCCTTGGCATAGGCGCGCGCAATGGTCTTGTGCATCCCGATCATGCCGCTCTTGGCGGCGGCATAGTGCCAATGGGCCGGGCTGTCCCCGCGGTATGCGGCGCGGCTGGCGACATGCACCAGCCTCCCTGCAAAACCGCGTTCCTGCCAGTGCAGCACCGCAAACCGCGAGAGCTGCGCCGCGCTGGTCAGGTTGACGCGCAGCGTGTCCTCCCAGGCATCGAGCCATTCGATGTCCGAGCGCTCCAATCGGTTCGCCTCGAAGCGGCCCGCGTTGTTCACCACCACGTCGATCTCGCCGTGTGCAAGGTTCATCGCCTGGTCCCACAGCGCGTGCGATCTCAGCGGATCGCCGAAATCGGCAGCGATGATCGGCGCTGCCCCCTCCGCCGCCACGCCGCGCGAGGCCCCGCCTGACGCATGGCCGATCACCTTCGCGCCGCGCGCGGCCAGTGCCTCGAGCGCCGCCCTGCCAATTCCGCGGCTTGATCCGGTAACGAGAATGTGTCCCATGCAAGCCGCTATCCGAAACTTTGCAAGCCATGTCCACTGCTCGCCGCTTGCCTCGCGCGCCAGCGGCGTTAAGTGGGAAAACCGGAAACAGGGACAGACGGGATCACCATGAACCAAAGACCGCTATCGCCCCACTTGCAGATCTGGCGCTGGGGGCCGCACATGCTCGTATCGATCCTCCACCGCGCGACCGGCGACGGCATGGCGCTGGTGGGTCTCGGTGTGCTCCTGTGGTGGCTGGGTTCGCTGGCGAGCGGGCCGGAATCCTATGCGACGTTCCAGGGGGCGATGGGCTCGCCGCTCGGGCTGCTCGTGCTGGTCGGCCTGTCGTGGGCGTTCTTCACCCACATGATGAGCGGCCTGCGCCACTTCGTGCTCGATATCGGCGCGGGCTACGAGCTCGACATCAACCGCACCTGGTCGGTCGCGGCGCCGGTCATCGCGATCATTCTCACCGCGGCCTTCTGGGCCGTGATCCTGCTGGCCTGAGGGGGACCAAGCACATGGGCAACGGAACTTCCATCGGCCGCGTGCGGGGCCTGGGTGCGGCGCATGAAGGCCCGCATCACTGGCTCCTCCAGCGCTTCACCGCGATCGGCAACCTGGTGCTGATGAGCTGGCTGCTGGTCAGCCTGATGCTGCTGGGCGACTATGGCTATGCGAGCGTCGCCAAGTGGCTCACCCACCCGATCAACGCGACCGCGATGATGCTGCTCGTCACCAGCCTGTTCTGGCACGCGCGGATCGGCCTCCAGGTGCTGATCGAGGACTACATCCACGACGGCGGATCGAAATTCGCGATCATCGCCGCGCTCAATCTTGCAACCATCGGCGGGGGCGCCTTCGGGATTTTCAGCGTCGCCGCACTCGTATTCGGAGGTAAGGCGTAATGGCCACCGCAGCACCAAAGGGCACCGCGAATGACGTCGGAGGCGCGCATCTGAAGGGCGCCTATACCATCGTCGACCACACCTATGACGTGGTCGTCGTGGGGGCGGGCGGATCGGGCCTGCGCGCCACCATGGGCGCGGCAGAAGCCGGCCTGCGCACCGCGAACATCTCCAAGGTTTTCCCGACGCGCTCGCACACCGTGGCCGCGCAGGGCGGGATCGCCGCGAGCCTCGGCAACAATTCGCCCGATCACTGGACCTGGCACATGTACGACACCGTCAAAGGGTCGGACTGGCTGGGCGATCAGGACGCGATTGAATATCTCGCGCGCGAAGCACCCGCAGCGGTCTACGAACTGGAGCACGCGGGCGTGCCGTTCAGCCGCAACGAGGACGGGACGATCTACCAGCGCCCCTTTGGTGGCCACATGCAGAACATGGGCGCCGGCCCGCCGGTGCAGCGCACCTGCGCCGCGGCTGACCGCACCGGCCACGCGATGCTCCACGCGCTCTACCAGCAGAGCCTCAAGTATGACGCGGACTTCTTCATCGAATATTTCGCGCTCGATCTCATCATGGATGAGCGCGACGGGGTGAAGCAATGCGTCGGCGTGATGGCGATGTGCCTCGATGACGGCAAGATCCACCGCTTCCGCGCCCAGTCTGTGGTGCTGGCGACGGGCGGCTACGGGCGCTGCTACTACACCGCCACATCGGCCCACACCTGCACCGGCGACGGCGGCGGGATGGTGCTGCGTGCCGGGCTCCCCTTGCAGGACATGGAGTTCGTGCAATTCCACCCGACCGGCATCTACGGCGCGGGCGTACTCATCACCGAAGGCGCGCGCGGCGAGGGCGGCTACCTCACCAACTCGGAAGGCGAGCGGTTCATGGAGCGCTATGCCCCGTCCGCCAAGGACCTCGCCTCGCGCGATGTCGTGTCGCGTTCGATGGCATTGGAAATGCGCGAAGGGCGCGGCGTGGGGCCGGATGGCGACCACATCTACCTCCACCTCGACCACATCCCCGCCGAAACGCTCGCCCAGCGCCTGCCGGGGATCACCGAGAGCGGCAAGATCTTTGCCGGCGTCGACCTCACCCGCCAGCCGCTGCCGGTCACCCCGACGGTGCATTACAACATGGGCGGCATCCCGTGTAACTATCACGGGCAGGTCGTCACCCTCGGGCCGGACGGCAACCCCGATCAGGTCATCCCCGGGCTCTACGCCGTGGGCGAGGCGGCCTGCGTGTCGGTGCACGGCGCGAACCGCCTCGGCTCCAACTCGCTGATCGACCTCGTGGTGTTCGGCCGTGCGACCGGCCACCACCTGCGCGACAGCCTGAAGCCCAATGCCAAGCAGGCCGAGCTTCCGGCGGACAGCGCGGAGTTCGCCCTGACCCGGCTCGATCACTTCCGCTACGCGCAGGGCGGCTCGCCCACCGCGCAGATCCGCGCCGAAATGCAGAAGGCGATGCAGAAGCACTGCGCCGTGTTCCGCGACCAGAAGCTGATGGACGAGGGCGTCGCCAAGCTCGCCGAGCAGAACAAGCGGATGGAGGACATCCACGTCACCGACAAGTCGCTGATCTGGAACTCGGACCTCATCGAGACGCTCGAACTCGACAACCTCATGGCGCAGGCCAACGTCACCATGGCGAGCGCCGCCAACCGCAAGGAAAGCCGCGGCGCCCACGCCCACGAGGACTACCCCGAGCGCAACGACAAGGAATGGATGAAGCACACCATCGCCTGGTTCGACGGCTGGGGCGGGCGCGGCTCGAACAGCCGCATCGATTACCGCCCGGTGCACGAATACACGCTGACGGATGATATCAAGTACATCGAGCCCAAGGCGCGGGTGTATTGAAACAAGCAACCGGGGGTGATTATGTATTGGTTTGGTTCAAAAGAGAGGGAAAAGCTTACTACTGCCGCAAAACTCGTCGATCCTGCTGAAAGGCGCTATGTATTCGATAGTTTTTTGCGGTGTATAGATCGCGAAGAGAGTCTGATACATTATCGTCTTACTTGGGGTTTGCAGTGGAACGCTGCCGTGTATTGGAGCCCTCTTTTTCATATATAATGTTGAACTTTCTTTTACTTGGTTGGGGCTGAATTCCGACCAGTTTGTAAAGGTGGTTGGTACATTGTTGTGCATTTTTGGGATGTTTGGAAGTGCAATGTCTTCGATTGGTGTACTGGTAGCCCATGAGCAAACCGCGTCTCTTATTCGAAATCTAGAAGCAAAACTTGGTGTTGCGTCGGATTGGACCGAGGAGGGCGAATTTATCAGACCATATGGTGATAATAAAGTGCACGGTAGTGCACGGATAGTGTCACGTTATTTTCCTCTAATTTTTGTTTTTATTTGGTTTGCAGTTTTATTGGCGATAATTTCAAACACATTTAGTTTGGATATCAAAATTCTTTGAGCCGAACTGAAATGATCAGGGTTGTTGAGCCATTGTTTCCAAACGGTTGTGGTTTGTGTCCTTGGAGATGATGTTGGAACTCGTTGCGTGGCGAGCGGCAGTGCATAGAGCGCGTGTTTGAAGCGGGCATTCCCCTGCGCGCTGCGATCATTGGCGGCTACGGCAATTTCGGCTCTCATGTCGCGCGCAGCCTCGCTGGCGATCCCGCAATCCAGCTGATCCTTGCAGGACGGTCGCCTGCCAAGGCAAAGGCGGCGGCCGCAGCCCTAGATGCGGCCAATCCGGCCGAAGCAGGCGCCTACGACCTCGCCGGGCCGCCCGAGGCGCTCGCGGCGCTGCGGCCCAATCTCGTCATCAACATGGTCGGGCCCTACAACGGCCAGAGCTACGCCGTTGCCGAGGCCGCGATCGCGTGCGGGGCGCATTATTGCGACATTGCCGATGCGCGCGATTTCGTCACCGGGATTGGCCGGCTGGACGAGCAGGCGAAGGCGGCAGGCGTGGCGGTGATTGCGGGGTCGAGTTCGATCCCGGCGCTGACCGCCGCTTATGCCGACGCGGCTTTGCAAGAGATGCGCGCCATCCGCGAGCTCGACTACGGCATCAGCGGGGCCGAGCAGTCCAACGCGGGCGCGGGGACGGTGGCGGCGGTGCTGTCCTTCGTCGGCCAGCGCTTCACCCAGCTGATCGGCGGGCGGATGCACGAAGTCACCGGCTGGGGCGACCAGCGCCGTGTCGACATCCCCGGCATCGGTGCGCGGTGGTTCGGGCGGGCCAATGCGCCCGATCTCGACCTCTTCGCCGCGCGCTATCCGGGCCTCGCGGACCACACCTTCTGGGCCGGCCACGCGATCCTGCCGATGCATTTCGGCACCGCGCTGATGGGCTGGCTGACGCGGGCGGGCCTGCTCCCGAGGCTCGACCGCTTTGCGCCGCAGCTTGTCCGCATCGCCAGCCTGTTCAATGTCCTCGGCACCGGCACCAGCGGGTTCTTCATGACCATCGCGGGCGAGGGGGATGACGGCGCGCCGCTCACCCGCCGCCACTTCATCGTCGCGCGCTCGGGGCACGGACCGTACATTCCCTGCATTCCCGTCATCCATATCGCGCGGGCCATGGCCGCGGGGCGATGCTTCGATCCCGGCGCGCAGCCCTGCCTCGGCCTTGTCAGCCTCGCCGATTTCCGCGCTGCCTTTGCCGATTTCGACATCACGGAAACCTCCGTATGATCGAACCGGAACTGCCCGACTGGGGCGACAGGCGCCCGCTGTTCATCTTCGACCATGTCTGCGTCCTGTGTTCGGGCGGGGTGAGCTTCATCATGAAGCACGACCGGTCGGGAAGGATCGCCTTCACCCCGGCGCAAGGGTCCCTTGGTCAGCAGCTGTGTGGCCACTTCGGGATCGACTGGAACGCCACCTACGTCTTCGTCCGCGATGGCCGGGCCTTCACCAGGTCCGACGGCTATTTCGAGGTCGCCCGCGTGCTCGGCGGGTGGTGGCGGCTCACCCTCGTGTTCCGCCTCGTACCGCGTCCCTTGCGCGACCGGGTCTACGACCTGATCGCCCGCAACCGCTACCGCTGGTTCGGCACATCGACCGAGGCCTGGCAGCTGCTCACCCCCGACCAGCGCGCGCGGCTGGTCTGACCGCCGCGCTTGACGGGCCGCCGCGCCGCGGGCAGCTTGGGCGGCGCATGCACAGGGGCGCGATCATGGGGAAGCTTTGGGCCGGGACAGCCGCGCTGCTGGCCGCGATCCCCGCGCTTTCGCAGTCCTCCGCGCCGCGCCCTCCCGATCCCAACCAGCCGCCGCCGCACACCGCGCCTTTCCCGGACCTCGGCAGCGGCAAGACCATGGCCGAGCGGCGCGCAAGCTACGAGCTCTCGCCCGAGCTGCGGCGCGGCATCGGCGCGGGCGAGCTGCGCGTGCAAGGCCGGCGGCTCGACACCGCGCTCGCCGCCCTCCAGCCCCAGCGTCCCGGCACGCCTGACGCCTATGTCCTCGCCATCGCGCTCGACAGCGATCCGGTCTTCGCCCGCGAGGCGCGCGAGGCGGCGCGGGTGCTCTCCGCCCGCTACGGCGCCGCGGGGCGCACGCTGGCGCTCGCCGGGCCCGATGGCGCGCGCGACGATGCCCCGCACGGCTCGATCACCGCGCTGCGCCTTGCCATCGCCCACATCGGCAGCCTGATGGACGGCGGCGAGGACGTGCTGGTGCTCTACACCACCAGCCACGGCAACGACCTTGGCCTTGCCTATCACTGGGGCGACAGCGGCTACGGGGTGCTGAGCCCGAGGACGCTCAAGGAGGCCCTGTCCGAGGCGGGGATCCGGCGCCGTGTGCTGATCCTTTCGGCGTGCTATTCGGGGGTCTTCGTGCCGGTCGTCGCGACACCCGACACCGCGATCCTCACCGCCGCAGCCAGCACCCGCAGCTCGTTCGGCTGCGTGGCCGAGAACGACTGGACCTTCTTCGGCGACGCGCTGATCAACCGCGCGCTGCGCCAGCCGGTGGGGCTTGAAGAGGCCGCGCGCATGGCGGGCCGCTCGGTCGCCGAGTGGGAGGCCAAGGCGCGCTTCCTCGCCTCGCTGCCGCAGGTCAGCATCGGCATGAACGCGCGAGCCTGGCTGCCGGTGATCGAGGCCGCGATGCCACGCGAGGGCAGCAGGCCCGTCGGCCGCCCGGCCTTTGCCGAGTAGGCGCTCGCTCGCTTTCACCCGCGTCCGGGCCCGTGTAGGAGACACATGAGACACTGTCCTGGGACGGAAATTCCTTCCGAGCCGGAAAGGGCGCGGGCGAGGGGGCTTTCGACAGTTCCAAAGAGCCAGTTGCGCAGGCCTAGCAGAGCGCGAAGCTGTAGGAAAATGCTTCCCGCCGCCACTTGAGCCGCAGGGCCAACATGAGTGGGAACACCCCCTCTTTTCGTCTCCTGCGGGCTTGACCCGGGGCCGTGCTTGCTGCTGTTTCACGCGATGAAACCGCCGGGGGACGCGCCATGACCAACAAGCTCTATTTCGGGGACAATCTCCACGTCCTGCGCGAGCACATCGCGGACCAGAGCGTCGATCTGGTCTATCTCGACCCGCCGTTCAATTCGAACGCCAATTACAACATCCTGTTCAAGTCCCCCGAAGGCGCGGACAGCGATGCGCAGATCGAGGCGTTCGAGGATACCTGGCACTGGAACGACAGCGCCGAGGACGCTTTTGACGAGGTGATGCGCAGCGGCAATTCGGACGCCTTCGAATTGCTGCGGGCGATGCGCGCGTTTTTGGGCGATAATGACATGATGGCCTATCTTGCCATGATGGCGGTGCGGCTGATCGAATTGCACCGGGTGCTGAAGCCGACTGGTTCGCTGTATTTGCACTGCGACCCGACCGCGAGCCATTATCTCAAGCTGCTGCTGGATGGCGTGTTTGGGGCAAAAAACTACCGGAACGAGATAGTCTGGAAACGTCAAAGCGCGCACAGCGACGCGAAGCATAAGTTTTCAGACGTGTCCGACACGATCCTGTTCTATGCGAAGTCGCCCAAAGTCGTTTTTCGACCGCAGTTCGCGCAGCATGATCCCGATTACGTGAGCAAGTTCTACCGCTTCGACGATCACGATGGACGCGGGCCGTATCGGCTTGGCGACGCCGCCAGTCCCAATCCTCGTCCCAACATGATGTATGAATGGATGGGCTACAGCTACCCTGCAAAGGGTTGGCGCTATCAGCGAGAAACGATGCAGCGCCTGCACGATGAAGGGCGCCTCCATTATCCATTGCGGCCCGACGGGTCGCCAGATTTCAGCAAGCGCATTTCGCTCAAGAGGTATCTCGCGGAACAAGATGGTTCGATTGTGACGAACATCTGGTCAGACATATCCCCGCTTCACTCGCAAACCGCCGAACGCCTCGGCTACCCCACCCAGAAACCCCTCGCGCTGCTCGAACGCATCATCTCCGCCTCCTCGGGCGAGGGCGATGTGGTGCTCGATCCCTTCTGCGGCTGCGGCACAGCCGTTCACGCCGCGCAGAAACTCGGGCGCGCGTGGATCGGGATCGACGTTACCCACCTCGCCATCGGCCTAATTGAAAAGCGGATGAAGGATGCCTTCCCCGGCCTCGCTTTCGAGGTTGTGGGCCGTCCGCAAGACTTGCAAAGCGCGCTCGATCTGGCGGCGCGCGACAAGCACCAGTTCGAGCTGTGGGCCTTGTCCGTGGTCGAGGCCCAGCCCTGGAAGGGCGGGCGCAAGGGCGCCGATGGCGGGATCGACGGGATCATCTACTTCAAGCCCGATGGCAAGCGCACGGAACGCGCGATCGTCGAGGTCAAGGGCGGGGGCGTGGGCGTCAAGGACATTGGCCGCCTCGCACAGGTGATGGAGCGCGAGCGCGCGCCCTTCGGCGTGTTCCTCACCGCGCAAGCCCCCACCCGCCCGATGGAGCGCGATGCGGCCGCCGTCGGCGTGTGGGAGAACGAATATACCGGCCGCAAGCACCCGCGCCTGCAAATCCTGACGCTGGCCGAACTCTTCGCGGGCAAGCGCCCCGATATTCCATGGGTCGATACCAGCGCCGCCTCGAAATCCGCCAAGCGCGAGGAGACGGGCAAGCAGGGGACGCTGCTGTAGCACCCCTTCACCCCGGCGCAGGCCGGTGTTGCTCCCCTCCCCTCGGGAAAGGGGGAGGATGGGCCCGCGCCGAGGGTGACGTGCCTTGGCCGCTCCTCTCCCATGTCATTCGTCCGGGCGTATTGCCGCTTCGACGAAGCGCAAGGTGCGCGCGTTCCCGTTCAGCCGCGCGCAAGGTTTACAAGCGTAGTCGCCATGACTACAGGTGTAATCACAAGAGCGAGGGAGACGCCCCGTGACCACGTCAGACGAAGCCTCTCAGACCGGGCCCGGCGAACGCATCACCGAGGCCGAGCATGCGGTGATGGAAGTGCTGTGGGACCGTCCGCGCCAAACCGCTGCCGAAGTGTGCGAGGATGTCTGCGCCACCCGCGGCTGGAGCCTCGCCACCGTCAAGACCCTGCTTTCGCGGCTGGTCCAGAAGGGCGCTGCCGCCGCCGAGCCCGATGGCCGCCGCTTCCTCTATTCGCCGCTGATCGCGCGCGAGGATTATGTCGGGGGCGAGAGCCGCCGCCTCGTCGATCGCCTGTTCGGCGGCAGCGCCGCATCGCTGGTCGCGCATCTCGCCGAGACCGAGGCCCTGACGGCCGATGATCTTGCCGAGATCGAGGCGCTGCTGAAGGAGCTCAAGTCGTGAGCGCGGTGCTGCTCGAAACGCTGGTGTGGACCGGCGTGCTGATCGCTGCGGTGCTGGTGCTGCGCCGCCCGGTGTCGCGCCATTTCGGGCCGGAGGCGGCCTATGCGCTGTGGGCGCTGCCGCTGCTGCGCCTGGTGGTGCCGCCGCTGACGCTGCCTGCATGGATGGCGCCCGCGAACACGCTCCATGCCGCTGCACCTGCGCCCGAAGTCGCTGCTGCGCGGCTGCTGTCCGATCCGGTGCTGATCGAAGCGGCCGCCGCTGCGCCGGCCCCGCTGGCGGTGCCGCGCGAGACCGCGCCCGCGCCCGAGGCCGGGTTCGATCTTTTCGCAAGCCTTGCCGACCTGTCGCCGCTCGAGGCGCTGCTGGCCCTGTGGCTGGGTAGTGCGGCGGTGTTCCTGGCGCTTCGCTTTGCCGCCTATTTCGCCCTGCGCGACGGGCTGCTTGCCGAAGCGCGCGAGCTGGGCCGTGCCCGGGGGCTGCTGGGCATGCCGGTGCGCCTCGTCGAAACCCCTGCCACGCGGGCGCCGCTGGCGATGGGCGTGCTCGATCCGGTGATCGCGCTGCCGCCGGGCTTCCTCGCGCTTCACGACCGCACCGGCCGCGACCTTGCGCTCGCGCATGAGCTGGCCCACCACCGCGGCGGGGACCTGCTGGTCAACATCCTCGTCCAGCCGCTGTTCGCGCTGCACTGGTGGAGCCCGCTTGGCCGCTATGGCTGGCTCGCGCTGCGCCGCGATCAGGAAGCGGCCTGCGATGCGCGGGTCATGGCCCGCCGGGCGCCGACCGAAAGGGCCGCCTATGCCGCGCTCATTGCCCGCTTTGCCGCCGCGCCCGGGCCTGCGCACCACGCCGCGCTCACCGCGCCGATGGCCTGCCCGGTGCTCGGCGAGAAATCGATCATCCACCGCCTGAGGAGCCTCGCAATGTCCGATCCCACCCCCCGCCGCCGCATGGCCGGCCGCGCGCTGCTCGGCGCCGGGCTGCTTGCCCTGCCGCTCACCGCCAGCATTTCCTACGCCGCGGGCGAGAGCATGATCGCCGCCCCCGAAGCGCCCGAAGCGCCGACCATCCTGCTCGTCGATCCCGATGCTCCCTCCGCTCCCGCCGCCCCCGGCGATGCCACCGTCACCGAACGCGTGTGGCGCGATGCCGATGGCAAGGAGCGCCGCGTCCGGCTTGTCACCCGCGGCCACCCCGATGGCGCGGCGCTCGCCCGCGAACTTGAAGCGCTGGAGGGCCTCGACAAGGCCGAGCGCGAGGAGATGCTCGCCGATCTGCGCGCCGGGCTCGCCGAGGCCGACCGCGCGCTTGCCGATCTGCCGCGGATCATCGCCGAGGCCCGGGCCGAAGCCGACAGCGCCCGCGCCGAGGCTGCCGGCGCGCGGGCCGAGGCAGACCGCCAGCGCGTGATCGTCAAGCACGAGTGCAAGCCGGGCAGCGAAGAGGTCTCCGAGACCACCACCAGGGACGGCACCCAGATCGTCAGCATCTGCCGCTCGCGCATCTATGCTTCGGCGAGAAAGGGCCTCGAGGAAGCACGCGCAGAGATCGCCGCCGACCGCGACATCCCCGAGGAAACCCGCAAGCAGATCCTGCGCACGCTCGATGTGCAGATTACCCGCTGGAGCAGCGGCAAGGAGAGGTAGGCGTCACGGGCGGATCGGGAGCCCCCGGGTGCGCGGGGGGCGGGGACAGGCGCCAGCCGCTATTTCCCGCCCCTCGCCGCCGGCTTGGGGCGCGCCGGATAGGCGCAGCCGCGCCCGAGACCCCATCCCTTGAGGAACGCGCGCCGCACCATCCCGGCAGTGTAGGCCGCGCGCAGGTTGCGGTCCGCCTCGGCCGCGCCCGTCACCTCGCGCAGGATGCCGCGAAAGGGGATCACCGAGCCGACCAGGCTCTGCCCGATGCGGCCCTCGCTGATGCGGTCGCCGCGGTCACCCTCGGCGATATCGTAATCCGCGCCCAGCACCCGGTCGAGGTCGGCAATCGCCGCGACAGTCGCCGCGCATTTGCCGAGCCCCTTCGTCCCGTAGGGATCGGCCCTGGCTGCCAGCAGCACTTCGGGAATGTCGCGCGCGTCGATGTTGAGATCGCGCAGCGGGGTCTTGGCGACCTCGCGCGCGTCGGGCTCGGGCATGACCTGCGCGGCGAGCGGCGCGGCAAGGCCGGACCCGAGCGCGGCAAGCATGGCGAGGGGGAGAGGGCGCATCGGGTTCAGCCTCCTTCGAAGAAAATGTCGCACGCGGTATCGTCGGCCGCATCGAGGCCCCGCCGCAGCGCCTCCATGCGCTGGCGGCTGGAGCCGTGGGTGAAGCTTTCGGGATTGACCCCCTGACCGGCATTGCGCTGGAGAGTATCGTCGCCGATCGCGCTTGCGGCTTTCAGGCCCTCCTCCAGATCGCCCGCTTCGATAAGCTGGCGGTTCTTGCCCGCCCACATCCCGGCATAGCAATCTGCTTGAAGTTCCATCGCCACCTGCAAACGGTTGGCCGCACCCGGATTGCGCTGCTGCGCGGCGCGCACCTGGTCCGAGATGCCGGTGAGGTTCTGGATGTGGTGGCCATATTCATGCGCGATCACATAGAGCCGCGCGAAATCCCCGCCGGTGCCGCTCATCCGGGCGAGCTGGTCGTAGAAGCTTGTGTCGATATAGATGCCCTTGTCGGCCGGGCAGTAGAACGGTCCCACCGCCGCACTCGCGCTGCCGCAGCCTTGGGTCGTCACCTGTCCGCCGCGGTAGAGATCGAGCACCGGCTGCTCGAAGGCGATCCCGGCGCGGCTGAATGCGGCCTGCCATGTCGCATCGAGGCTGGTGAGCGCATTGCATGCCTCGCGCGCATAGGCGCTGCTGGCGCACACCTGCTCCTCGCTGAGTTCCTCGCCGCCGCCTGCGCTCCCGGCCGGGGCGGTCTGCTGCTGGACATTCTGCACGAGACCGATCGTCTGCATCGGATCGAGCCCGAACACGGCAGCGCCGATCAGCGCGATCACCAGCGTCCCGCAGCCGATCCCGCGCGGGCCCATACCGCCGCCGCCGCCATCCGAGGAGCGGACATTGATCCGTGATGTGTCGAACGGTCCCAGACGCATTTCCGATTCCTCCCCTCAGCCCGCCCTAATCGCAAGAATTCTGGTGGACAGCCGCGTTTGCGGCGGCAAAAGCGAACCCCAATTGCCGGAACGTGCAGGAGATGCGGCGAATGCTCAAGGACAAGCGTGCTCTGGTGACCGGTTCCACCTCGGGGATCGGTCTGGCGGTGGCACGCGCGCTGGCAGCCGAGGGCGCCGAGGTGATTCTCAACGGGCTGGGCGATGCCGGCGAGATCGCGAAGCTGTGCGAGGAACTGGGCGCGCGCTACAACGGCGCGAACCTGATGGACGCGGCTGCCATCGCGGCGATGATGGAGGAGATCGGCCCGATCGACATCCTCGTCAACAATGCCGGGATGCAGCACGTCGCCCCGGTCGAGGCCTTTGCGCCTGAAAAGTGGGACGCGATCATCGCCTTGAACCTTACCGCCGCCTTCCACACCACCCGCCTCGCCGTGCCGGGGATGAAGGCGCGCGGGTGGGGTCGGATCATCAACACCGCGAGCGCCCATTCGCAGGTCGCCTCGCCCTTCAAGAGCGCCTATGTCGCGGCCAAGCACGGGCTGGCCGGCTTTACCAAGACCATCGCGCTGGAACTCGCCACTCACGGCATCACCGCCAACTGCATCTCTCCGGGCTATGTCTGGACCCCGCTCGTCGAGAACCAGATCCCCGACACCATGGCCGCGCGCGGCATGACCCGCGAGGCGGTGATGAACGACATCCTTCTCGCCAAGCAGCCGACCAAGGAATTTGTCTCGCCCGAGGATGTTGCGGCGCTCGCGGTGTTCCTGTGCGGGCCTGCCGCGCGCGGGATCACGGGAGCGAATTACGCGATCGACGGGGGCTGGACCGCCGAATGAACCTTTCGCGCGGTCTTGCTTTGCTGCTGCTGGCGCTGCTTGCGGCCTGCGCGCCGCGCGGTCCGGCCTCGGTCAGCGCGCCGGTCGAGGACCGCGCCGCGATCGCCGCGCGGCTTGGCAGCGACATCGCCTTTCTTGCTTCGGACGCGATGGGCGGGCGCCGCCCGGGCACCCAGGGCGCGCGTGACAGCTATGCGTGGATCGAGAAGCGCATGGGCGAGGCGGGGCTGGTCTCGGGGACCAACGACCCCGGCTCCTACTGGCGTCTCCCGGTCGATCTGCTCGGGGTTCAGCCCGAAACCGCGCAGCTGGTGCTGGGCCAGGGCAAGCGGCGGGTGGTGGTCCCGGCCGCCGAGGCCGCGGTCTACACCCCGCGCCGCCGCGCGCTCGCTTTCGGCGGGCCGGGAACGGGGGTGCCGGTGGTGTTCGTCGGCTATGGCGACGGTTCGGTCCTCGGCGATGCGCTGGCAGGCGCGGTGGTGGTGATGCTCGCCGATCCGGGGCGCGACACCGAACGCCGCAACGCCCTGTTCCGCCAGCGCGCCACCGCAGTGCTCACCGTCGTCCCCGATGCCGAGGCGCTTGGCGCGGTGCGCGCGCTTGCCGATCATCCGCGCTTGCAGCTCGCGAGCGAGGAGCAGGACAACCTTGCCGCCTACATCACCGACAAGGCCTTTGCCGAGGTGATCGGGCCGCGCCGCTGGGCATCGTGGAAGGCCGAGGCCGCGCAAGGCGCCTTCGCGCCGCTCGAACTCAATCTTGCGGTCAGTCTCGAGGCGACCAGCGACCGCCGCGAATTCGCCAGCCAGAACATCGTCGGCATGATCCCGGGCAGCGTGCCGGGATCGGGCGCGGGGCTGGTGCTGGCGCATTGGGACCACCTCGGCGAATGCGGCGAGCCCGATGCGCCCGACCGGATCTGCAACGGGGCGGCCGACAATGCCAGCGGCATCGCGATGCTGCTCGAACTGGCGCGGCGGCTGAAGGCCGGGCCGCCGCCGGGGCGCGACATCTACTTCCTCGCCACCACCGCCGAGGAGCCCGGGCTGCTCGGCATCCGCGCCTTCGTCAAGAACCCGCCGCTGCCGCTGGCGAGCATCGTTGCCGCCTTCAATCTCGACATGATGGCGGTCGCTCCGGCAGGCAGCCCGGTCGGCTTCATCGGCCGCGGCAAGGACGCAGGTCTCGACGAGGTGGTGCTCGGCGCGATGGGCAACCGCGGCCGCACGCTCGGCGACCAGAGCCTTGCCGACAGCTTCGTGCAGCGCCAGGATGGCTGGGCGCTGGTGCAGGCGGGGGTGCCTGCCGTGCTGCTCTCGAGCACCTACGGGAGCCGTGCGATCCTCGATCCCTTCATCGCCGGGCGCTACCACCGGCCTTCGGACGAGGCGGACGCGGTGGAGCTTGGCGGGGCGATCGACGACCTGCTGCTCCACGAGGACCTGATCCGCCAGATCGCCGACCCGGCACGCTATCCGGCAAAGGCGTCGCCGCGCCCCTAGCGCAACTGGGCCGGTGTCGTTACATGGGCCGCCACGAATCTCCCGCCAGAGGAGATACCCCCGACCTTCTCAAGCGAAAGTGGCGCTCATGGATATCCCGCTCGGTCTGACCTTCGATGACGTGCTGCTCCGCCCGGCGGAAAGCAACGTCCTGCCGAGCATGGCCGACACTTCGACCAGGCTGACCCGCGACATCCGGCTCAACATCCCGGTCCTGTCCTCGGCGATGGACACCGTGACCGAGGCCGACATGGCGATCGCCATGGCGCAGCTGGGCGGTATCGGCGTGCTCCACCGCAACCTCGACATCGAAGCGCAATGCGCCGCGGTGCGCGCGGTCAAGCGCTATGAAAGCGGGATGGTGGTCAACCCCATCACCATCGGCCCCGATGCGACGCTGGGCGAAGCGCAGGCGTTGATGCAGGCCAACCGCATCAGCGGCATCCCGGTCACCGACGCGGCCGGCAAGCTCGTCGGCATCCTGACGAACCGCGACGTGCGCTTTGCCGAGAACCCCGCCCAGCCCGTGCGCGAGCTGATGACCACCGATAACCTTGCCACCGTTCCGCTCGGCACCGGGCAGGAGGAAGCGCGCCGGCTGCTCCACGCGCGCCGCATCGAGAAGCTGCTGGTGGTCGACGAGGCCTATCGCTGCATCGGCCTCATCACGGTGAAGGACATCGAGAAGGCGGTCAATTACCCCCATGCGACCAAGGATGCGGCCGGGCGGCTGCGGGTGGCCGCCGCGACGACCGTGGGTGATGCCGGCTTTGCGCGCACCGAGGCGCTGGTCGAGGCGGAAGTCGACGTGATCGTGATCGACACCGCGCACGGCCACAATATCGAGGTCGCCCGCGCGGTCGAGCGGGTGAAGAAGCTCTCCAACGCGGTGCAGGTGGTGGCGGGCAATGTCGCCACCGCCGAGGCGACGCGCGCGCTGGTCGATGCAGGCGCCGATGCGGTCAAGGTCGGGATCGGTCCGGGCTCGATCTGCACCACCCGCGTGGTCGCGGGCGTGGGCGTGCCGCAGCTGACCGCGATCATAGAGAGCGCGGCCGAAGCAGCGAAGAGCGGCGTGCCGGTCATCGCCGATGGCGGCCTGCGCACCAGTGGTGATGCCGCCAAGGCGCTTGCGGCGGGGGCTTCCAGCGTGATGATCGGATCGATGCTGGCGGGCACCACCGAAAGTCCGGGCGAGGTGTTCCTCTACCAGGGCCGCTCCTACAAGGCCTATCGCGGCATGGGCAGCGTCGGCGCGATGGCGCGCGGTTCGGCCGACCGCTATTTCCAGCAGGACGTTTCCGCGATGAAGCTGGTGCCCGAAGGCATCGAGGGCCAGGTGCCCTTCAAGGGCCCGGCGGCGGACGTCGTCCACCAGCTGGTCGGCGGGATCAAGGCGGCGATGGGCTACACCGGCTCGCGCACGATCACCGACCTCCAGGAACGCGCGAAGTTCGTGCGGATCACCAATGCGGGGCTTTCCGAAAGCCACGTGCACGATGTGGCGATCACCCGCGAGGCTCCGAATTATCCCACACGCTGAGGCCTCGATATGACCCCCGCCGCTAGAGTTCAGGCGGCGATCGAGCTGCTCGATACGGTCATTGCGTCCGCGCGCTCCAAGGGCGCGCCGGCGGACCGGATCATCGCCGATTATTTCCGCGCCCGCCGCTATGCCGGGTCGAAGGACCGGCGCGCGGTGCGCGACCTCGTCTACCGCGCGATCCGCCTGTGCGGGCCGGTCCCGGCAAGCGGGCGCGCGGCGATGCTGGCGGTGGCTGCGCAGGATGAAGCGCTGGCAAGCCTGTTCGACGGCTCCCCCCACGGCCCGGCACCGCGCGGCGAGGGCGAGGAGGCGGCCAATACCGGCCTCGCGCCCAAGTGGCTCGTTGCGGCCTTGCGCGCTTCGGGGCTGGGCGGGCGCGAGATTGCCGCGCTGCTGGACCGCGCGCCGCTCGATCTGCGGGTCAATGCGCTCAAGGCAGACCGCGAAGGGCTCGCGCTTCCCGAAGCGGGCGAGCCGCTTGCCAGCGCACAGGGCTTGCGCTTCGATTCGGGCACGCAGGTCGAACAATGGCAGACCTACGCGCAGGGCCTCGTCGAGATCCAGGACTTGGGCTCCCAGCTGATCGTCGAGGCGTTGCCGGTCTCCCCCGGCGACACGGTCGTCGATCTGTGCGCAGGCGGCGGGGGCAAGACCCTCGCGCTCGCCGCAAGGCTCGGCAATGCCGCGAGCCTCGTTGCCGCCGATACCGACAAGCGCCGCCTCGGCAACCTCGGCCCCCGCGCCGCGCGCGCCGGGGCGGCGGTCGATCACACCGTGCTGCTCGATCCGGGCCGCGAGATGCTGGCGCTCGCGCCCTTTGCCGGAAAGGCCGATCACGTGCTGGTCGACGCGCCCTGTTCGGGGAGCGGGACATGGCGCCGCAGCCCCGAGGGGCGATGGCGACTCGACCCGGCAGAGCTCGCCCGCCTTAACCATCTTCAGGACCACGTGCTGGATCTTGCCGCGCAGCTGGTGCGCCCGGGCGGGAGCATCGCTTTCGTCACCTGTTCGGTGCTCGATGCCGAGGGGCCCGACCGCGCCGCCGCCTTTCTCGCGCGGCATCCGGGCTGGCGGGCCGAGGAGCTGCGTCTCCCCTTCGGCACGCCCCGGGGTGCAGGAATCCGCCTCGATCCGCTCCATCACGGCACGGATGGTTTTTTCGTCGCGTGCCTTCGTTCACCATGATAGGCTCCGGTGTTATGACCCAGCCGTCCGGTTCCCGGTCTCAAGCACTGAAGGAGCTCTTGATGCGTTTTGCGCCCGCCGCCGCCGCTCTCTCGCTGTGTCTCGCCATGACGGCGAGCATTTCGCTTGCCGGGGACGATGCGGCGCCCGATCCGCGCGCGACGGCGCTGATCGCGCAGGGCCAGGCGTTGCTGGCGGCCGGAGAGGCCGAGGCCGCGACCGGTGCTTTCGAGGCCGCGCTGGCGGTTGATCCGGGCTACACGCCGATCTTCATCAATCTCGCCGACGCCGCGCGCCAGCAGGGCCTCCAGGGCAAGGCGATCGGCTATTACCGCGAGGCGCTGGAGCGCGATCCGGGCAATTTCGCGGCGATCTCGGGCGAGGGTGCGGCGCTGGTCGAAAAGGGCGCGGTCGAAAAGGCGCGGCGCAACCTTGCCAAGCTGCAATCGCTGTGCGGCGATGATTGCCCCGAGACGGTCGCGCTGCAATCGAGCATCGCCCGCGGCGCGCCCGCGCGGCTGGCGGTCGAGAGCAAGGCAGACAGCGCGACAGCGTCGAACTGAGCGGTCAGATCAGCCCCCGAAACTCCGCCAGCACCTCTTCGTAAACCGCCCGTTTGAAGGGCACGATCACTTCCGGCAGCAGGCCCGGATCGATCCAGCGCCATGCGTTGAATTCGGGCGGATCGTGCGCTTCGAGGTCGATGTCGGCGTCCTCGCCCAGGAACCTGCCGAGGAACCAGTGCTGTTCCTGCCCGCGATACTTGCCCTTCCACACCTTGCCGAGCAGTTCGGGGGGGAGATCGTAGCGGATGGGCTGTGAGGCCTGCGCGATCACCTCCACCATATGTGCCCCGACGCCCACCTCCTCCTCAAGCTCGCGCAGCGCGGCTTCGCGCACGTCCTCGCCCTTGTCGATCCCGCCCTGCGGCATCTGCCAGAAGCCGTGTGCGGAAGAGTCGATGCGCTGGCCGACGAAGACGAGGCCTTCCGCGTTCACCAGCATGAAGCCGGCACACGGACGGTAGGGGAGGGTCTCGGGGTCGATCATAGGGGATTGCCCAGCATGAAGCGCATCGCGGCGACGATCCGTTCGAGATCGCCCTGCGTGCTCGGCACCATCTGGCGCAAGTTGACGAAGGAGTGGGTGACCCCGCGCATCTCGAGGAACACACAATCGCGCCCGGCATCGACCAGCGCCCTGGCATAGGCGCGGCCCGAATCGCGGATCGGATCGAGGCTGGCGGTGACGACGATGGTGGGGGGCGCGTCGCTGTGGTCCGACAGGATCGGAAAGCCGCGCGGGTCGCTGCGGTCGGCAGCGTAGGCGGCGTCGAAGAAGGCCATGGTCTCGGCGGTGAGGACGAAGCCCTCGCTGAACTGCGCCATGCTCGCCGAGCCGTTGGCGTCGGCGACCAGCGGGAAGATCGGGACTTGCAGCACCACCGGGACGGCGGCGGGATTTGCGCCCAGCAGCTGGCTCACCACCACGGTCGCATTGCCGCCCGCGCTGTCTCCGATGGTGACGATGCCGCTGGCGGTGAGGCCGAGTTCGGTTGGCGAGGAGGCCACCCAGCGCGTCGCCGCCTCGCAATCGCGGATCGCGGCGGGGAAGGGTGCCTCGGGCGCGCGGGCATAGTGGACCGCGACCAGCGGCAGATCGGCGAGCGCGGCGATCTCGGTGCACAGCGCGTGGTGCGTGTCGAGGTCGCCGATCACGAAGCCGCCGCCGTGGTAGAAGGTGATCACCGGCGTCGGCCCCTCGCGGCTCTCGCGCGCGTCATAGAGGCGCAGCGGAATGTCGTCCGCCGGGCCGGGGCACACGAGGTCGCGGATCACGGGAAGCTGGCGCGCCGGGCGGTCGGCGAGGTTGTGCAGCGCCTGATAGGAAGCGCGCGCTTCCTCGAGCGTCATGTCCACGATCTTCGGCCCGTTCACCTGCGCCATCATGTCGAGGAAGGCCTTCATGTCGGGGCGGATATAGGGCGCGTCGGTCATCGTGGTTCTCTCCCGTGTTTGCGGCGCGAGCGATAGGCGAGCAGGCGGGCGATTTCCACTCGCTTGATCGCAAGGGCCGCGCTAGCCAGACAAGCGATGGACAATCTGACACATAGCCTGGTCGGTGCGGTGCTGGGGCAGGCGGGGCTGAAGCGCACCACCGGCCTTGCCATGCCTGCCCTCATCATCGGCGCGAACCTGCCCGATGTGGACGCGGCGTGCTTCTTCTGGCTGCACGGCACCGAGCATCTCGCCTTCCGCAGAGGCATCACCCACGGCCCGCCCGCGCTGGTGCTGCTGCCCTTGGTGCTGGCGGGGCTGCTATGGGGCGGGGACCGCTGGCAGGAGCGGCGCGGCACCCGGCCCGAGGGTCGGCTGCCGGTGCGGTTCGGCTGGCTCTATGCGATGGCATTCATCGGTTGCCTCAGCCACCCCTTCTTCGACTTGCTCAACGTCTACGGCATCCGGCTGCTGGAGCCGTTTTCCTCGCAATGGTTCTATGGGGACACGCTGTTCATCATCGACCCGTGGCTGTGGGCGCTGCTGATTGCGAGCGTGTGGGTGTCGCGGCAGCGGGAGGAGGCGGGGGCAAAGTGGGCGCGGCCTGCGCAGGTCGGGATTGTTGCGGCGTTGGCGTATATCGGGGCGAACGGCTTCACGACGTGGCATTCGGCCAACTACCATTCGCACGGCATCCCGGGCGATACGGTCATCGCCAGCCCGCTGCCGCTGTGGGGCCCCTTGCGCCGCGAACTCATCACCGGCGGCGACGGTCGTTACGCCATCGAGACGACCATCGTGAGCCAATGCCGCCTGCCCGATCTCACCGAGGCCCGCCGCACCAAAACCCAGCTCGAGGCCTTCCTGTTTTGGTCGCGCGCGCCCTTCTTCACCCGCGCGCCCGATGGCTCGGTGGTGCTGCGGGACGCGCGCTTCACCGATCCGCGGGTAGGGGACAGGTTTGCCCTCGCGCTGCCCGATGTGACGTGCGAGGCCTTGCCTTCCCCGACATCCTGAACTTGTTTCAGGATCCATCCTTCCTCCCGAACCGCTGCCCGCACTTGCGCGATGGATGCTGGAAACGAAGTTCACCAAAGGTGAAACAAGTTCAGCATGACGGCGTTGGGTGTGTTTGGATCGATCAGAGTGACAAATGCCCCAAACCCAAGTCGTATGGCTCCGGCGCGATCTGCGTCTGGCCGATAACCCCGCGCTTTACCACGCCGCCAAGGCCGGGCCTGTGGTGGCCGTCTATGTGCTCGACGACGAGAGCCCGAAGCACCACGCCTATGGCGGGGCCTCGCGCTGGTGGCTGCATCATTCGCTGGCGAGCTTGGCGAAAAGCCTTGAAGCCAAAGGCAGCAAGCTGGTCCTGCGGCGCGGGGAGGCGGTCGCGGAGCTGACCAAGCTGGCCGAGGAAACCGGCGCGACCACCGTCCATGCCAATTGCCATTATGAGCCGTGGTGGCTCAATGCCGAGCGCAAGCTCGCCAAAAACCTCGACCTGCAACTCCACCACGGCAATTACCTGATGGTGCCTGGCAGCATCACCACCGGCACAGGCGGGCAGTACAAGATCTACACCCCCTTCAGCCGCGCGGTGCGGGCCGAGTTCCCGCCGCGCTCCGAAGTCCCCGCGCCGGAGAAGCTCGAAGCGCCCGCCGGCTGGCCCGCCTCCGATGATCTCGCTTCGTGGAACCTGCTCCCCACCACACCCGACTGGGCGGGCGGGATGCGCGATTTCTGGGAGGTCGGCGAGGAGGCAGCGCACCAGCGCCTCGCCGCGTGGGAAGCCGACGTCGATGGCTATGACGACAAGCGCAACCTGCCGAGCGTCGACAAGGTCTCGCGCCTCTCGCCGCATCTGCACTTCGGAGAGATTTCGCCGATCCAGATCTGGCATGCCTTGAAGCACCACACTTCCAAGGGCTGGGAAACCTTCGAGGGCGAGCTCATCTGGCGCGACTATTCGCAGAACGCGATCCTGCAATTCCCCGCCTATGCGACGCAGAACTACCGCGAGGATTTCGACCGTTTCCCGTGGCGCGATCCCGCCACCGACGAAGCGGCCGCCCGCGATCTGAAAGCATGGCAGCAGGGCCGCACCGGTTACCCCATCGTCGATGCCGGGATGCGCCAGCTGTGGCAGACCGGCTGGATGCACAACCGCGTCCGGATGATCACCGCGAGCTTCCTCATCAAGCACCTCCTCATCGACTGGCGCGAGGGCGAGCGGTGGTTCTGGGATTGCCTGTGCGATGCCGACTACGCGTCGAACGCCACCAACTGGCAGTGGACGGCCGGCACGGGGGTGGATTCCAACATGTTCAGCCGGATCATGGCGCCGCTCTCGCAGTCCGAGAAATTCGACGCGGCGCGCTATATCCGCACCTATGTGCCCGAGTTGAAGGGGCTGGAGGAGCCCTACGTCCACGATCCCGAGGAATTCGGACGCAGGCCCGCAGGCTATCCGCGCAAGATCGTCCCCCACAAGGCCGCGCGCGAGCGGGCGCTTGCGGCATTGAAGACGATCAAGCAAGGCTGAGGAGGGCTTGCTCCGGCGGCCCGCCCGGGCCTATGCACCCTTTCGATAAGACAACGAGAGGGTGACATCATGGGCTTGAAAAACGGCATGCTGGCGGGCGCGGCATTGGTGCTGGCGATGGGCGGGCTGGCACCGCTCGATGCGCAGACCGCGGCTGATGCGCCCGCGCTCGCGCGGCCCCCGCAATATCCCGAAACGCCCGCCGCGCGCCTCACCCAGCCGCCAGCGCGCGACCAGTCGGAATTGCAGGTGCTGTTCTGGACCGATGACCAGCGCGCCGAGCGGTTCCGCGCGATGGAGCAGTGGTTCGCCGGGCACGAGGTCGCCGCCGCTCCCGCCCCGCGCGCCCTGCCCGAGGGTGCGCCCTTCTCGGACGCGCTCCAGGCCGATCTCAAGGCGCTGATGGCCGAGACCAGCACGGCCGGCATCATGATCCTGGAGGACGGGAAGGTGCGGTTCGAGGCCTACAACCTCGGCCTCGCCCATGGCGACCGCTGGACCAGCTTCTCGGTCGCCAAGAGCTTCACCTCCACCTTGCTCGGTTCGGCGGTGAAGGACGGGTTCATCACCAGCCTCGATGATCCGGTGACCAAGTATATCCCGGGCCTTGCGGGCTCGGCCTATGAAGGCGTCACGGTCAGGCAGCTCGCCACCATGACGAGCGGCGTGAAGTGGGACGAGAACTACACCGATCCCAAGTCCGATGTCGCGCAGATGAACCGCTTCGTGGTCGAATATGGCGCGGACGCGATCGTGGCGCAAATGAAGGCGCTGGCGCGCGAGGCGGAGCCGGGCACCAAGTGGGTCTACAAGACCGGCGAGACCAATCTCATCGGCGTGCTGGTCGAGAACGCGGTGGGCAAGCCGCTCGCCGAATATGCCAAGGCCAAGATCGTCGATCCGGCCGGGTTCGAGGGCGACCTGTTCTGGATGGTCGACCCGCGCGGCGGGAATATCGGCGGGTGCTGCCTGTCGATCCGCCTTGCCGACTATGCGCGCATGGGGCAGTTCGCGCTCGAGGGCGGCAAGGGTGTGGTGCCCGATGGGTGGTTTGCCGAAGCAACCGACAGCGCGGTCGACTTCGGCAGCAGCGGCTTTGGCTATGGCTACCAGTGGTGGACCTATCCGCAGGGCACTTTCGGGGCGCAAGGGATCTTCGGCCAAGGCATCACGCTGTTTCCCGACAAGGGCGTGGTGATCGCCTTTGTCGGCAACTGGGCGACCGCGAGCGGCGGTCCAGAGCGCAGGCAACTTCTGGACCTGAGCCGAAAGGTTGCTGCCGAAGCCAGATGAGGCCCATCCGGGCCGCGCTCAGATCACCTGGCGGTAGACCCCGACATTGCTGTAGCGTTGCAGGATGTTGTCGTGGACGATCGGGCTCAGCAATTCGCTGAACGCGCAGCCGACGATGCAGTTGTCCCACCACACCACCTCGGCCTGGAGGGATTCGAGGCGGGGCAGGGTCAGCCAGCACATCTGGCCTTCGTGCATGCGGTTGATCGAGGCGGCCGAAAAGCCCGAGATCGACAGGTCGTGCACCACGCTCTGAAAGGCGCGGCCACCCGAGGCGCGCAAGGTCGCCGGGATCGTCAGCCGCGTGCGCGGGCCGCAGCGGTCTTCCTGCGAAGCGGTACGATAGGGATCGGAACTGGGCGGCATTGCCGTTCTACCTTGTATCGAAGCCTGCGGTCTCACGGGATGGCGGAAAGGTCCGCGCAAAGGTTTGCACCCGCGTTCGTTAAGCCAAGCTCTTCGGCAAAGGTTAACGTGCGATTAGGTGGAAATGCCCGAGGCGCGGCCGGCAGGCTCGCCTGCGCCGTTCAGCCGATGCGTTCGCGGTGGAGGCCCGCGAAGCCATCGGTGACGAGCGCGACCAGCCGCTCGGCGACCACTTCGGGGCCCTTGAGCTTGGAGGCATCCTCGCCCGGATAGGCGCGCGCGCGCATCTCGGTGCGGGTGGCGCCGGGATCGATGATCGCGACCCGCAGCGGCGACAGGCGTTCGACCTCGGCGGCGTAGGTGGCGAGCAGGTTCTCGAAAGCCGCTTTGGTCGCGCCATAGGCGCCCCAATAGGGGCGGGGGCTGCTTCCGACCGAGCTGGTGAGGCCGATGATCTTGCCCGCCGCCGCGCGGCGCAGCAGCGGATCGAAGCCCGCGATCAGCGCCTGGGTGGAGACGACATTGGTGAGCAGCGCCTGGTTGAACTGCTTGGGCTCCATCTGCGAGGCGGGGGTCAGCTCGGGGAGATAGGCGGCGGCCAGCACCATGATGTCGAGCGTGTCCCAGCGCCCGGCGATCGCCGCGGCAAGGCGGCTGACGGCATCGGGCTCGGTCAGGTCGAGCGGGGCGATGGTCGAGGTGCCGCCGTCGGCATGGATCGCATCCTCGACCTCCTCCAGCGCCTTGACCTTGCGCGCGACGAGGATGACATGCGCCCCCGCAGCAGCGAGCGCCCTGGCGGTGGCGGCGCCGATCCCGCGGCTGGCGCCGGTGACGAGCGCGGTCTGGCCGGCGAGCGGCTTGGCGGAAGGGGTGTCGGTCATGGGGTGTCAGGCAGCCTTGGGGTCAGCGAAGGGAAGCTGGACGCTCTTGGCCTCGGCAGCCGCGAGGTCGGTGAGCGAAGTCGGGTAGTCGCCGGTGAAGCAGGCGTCGCAGAACTGCGGACAGGTCTTGTCGCGCCCCTGCTTGCCGACCGCGCGGTACAGCCCGTCGATCGAGATGAAGGCGAGGCTGTCGGCCTTGATGAATTCGCGCATCGGCTCCAGCTCCATGCGCGCGGCGAGCAGCTTGGAACGCTCGGGCGTGTCGACCCCGTAGAAGCAGGAATGTGCGGTCGGCGGGCTGGCGACGCGGAAGTGGATTTCCTTGGCCCCGGCCTCGCGCATCATCTCGACGATCTTGAGGCTGGTGGTCCCGCGCACGATCGAATCGTCGATCAGCACGATGCGCTTGCCCTCGACCAGCGCGCGGTTGGCGTTGTGCTTGCGCTTGACGCTCGAATGGCGCGCGCCGTCTCCGGGCTGGATGAAGGTGCGCCCGACATAGTGCGAACGGATGATGCCGAGCTCGAAGGGGAGCCCCGATTGCTGGGCGAAACCGATCGCGGCCGGCACGCCGCTGTCGGGCACGGGGACGACGAGGTCGGCCTCGCAGGGGGCTTCGATGGCGAGTTCCACCCCGATCGCCTTGCGCGCCTCGTAGACCGAGCGGCCCGCGAACACCGAATCGGGGCGGCTGAAATAGACATGCTCGAAGATGCAGGGCCGCGCCGGCGGGCTGCCGAAGGGGCGCACGGAGCGGATCTCGCCCGCGAAATCGACCAGCACCAGCTCGCCCGGCTCGATCTCGCGGATCAGCTCGGCCCCGACCACGTCGAAGGCGACGGTTTCCGAGGCGAAGGCGATCGCGTCACCCATCCGCCCCATCACCAGCGGGCGGATGCCGAGCGGATCGCGGCAGGCGATCATGCCCTCGGGCGTCATCACGATGAGGGCATAGGCACCCTCGACCAGCCGCAGCGCATCGACCAGCCGGTCGGCGATGGTGGGATAGCGGCTGGTCGCGACGAGGTGGATGATGACCTCGGTGTCGGAGGTCGACTGGAAGATCGAGCCCTTGTTGACCAGATCGGTGCGCAGGGTCATCGCGTTCGAGATATTGCCGTTGTGCGCGACCGCGAAGCCGCCGCTGGCAAGGTCGGCGAACAGCGGCTGGACGTTCCTGAGGCCCGAGCCGCCGGTCGTCGAATAGCGCACGTGGCCGGCGGCCATGTGGCCGGGGAGCGCGGCGATCGCCTCGGAGGAGGAGAAGTTCTCGGCAACGTGGCCAAGGCCGCGGCGGGCGTAGAATTCGCTGCCGTCGAAGCTGACGATCCCGGCCGCCTCCTGCCCGCGGTGCTGGAGCGCGTGGAGGCCCAATGCGGTGGTCGCGGTTGCCTCGCTGGCGCGGATCACGCCGAAGATGCCGCATTCCTCGCGCAGTTTGTCGCCATCGGCATCGAGGAAGGGATGGGTCACATTGCAGAGGGGGCTCATCGGCATCACCAGACCTGTTCGCGTGCACACAACGCGTTGACGCAGGGCTCCAATGGCGATGTGACGGATCAATTACAAGGGAAAGCAGCCGCGCGATGCCCGGCTTTTTGGCGACAGGGGTGTGACACGCGCGTCCTCAAGCAGCGAAGCGGTAGCACCACAAGGACTCACGGCATTGCAGGCTTGTGCCTGCCGCACTACAGGCAGCGTTCAGCCAACAACGGGCACTTCCCACCTCCCATGCTCTCCCCCTTCGAATGGATGATTGCCAAGCGCTACCTCTGGCCCGGCCGGGGCGAGGCGTTCATCGCGCTGGTGGCGGCGATTTCGGTGGGCGTGGTCTCGCTCTCGGTCGCCTTGCTGGTGGTGGTGATGAGCGTGATGAACGGCTTTCGCGGCGAGCTGCTCGACAAGATCACCGGCCTCAATGGCCATGCGGTGGTGCAGGCGGTCGGCGGCCGGATCGATGATTGGCAAGGCGTGATGGCGGCGCTCGAAAGCACGCCGGGGGTGATCTCGGCAACGCCGATGATCGAAAAGCCGCTGCTGGTCAGCTTCAACGGCAATGTCGAGGGCATCCTGCTGCGCGGCCAGGCCAAGCGGGAGCTTGATGCCTTGCGCGACAAGGTTCTGCTGGGCGACATCGGCGGGCTCTCGCAGCCGCCTGCGCCCGAGGGGTTTGCCAAGGTCGCGGTCGGCAGCCGGCTGGCACAGAACCTCGGCATGCGGGTCGGCGATGTCATCACCATCATCAACCCCGCGGGCCGCTCCACCCCTTTCGGCACCACCCCGAGGCAGGTCCCCTACGAGGTCGGCGCGATCTTCGAGGTCGGCATTTCGACCTTCGACGAGAAGTTCATTATGCTGCCGCTCGCCGAAGCGCAAAGCCTGCTCTTGATGGGCGATGCGGTGGCACAGATCGAGGTCCGGGTCGACAACCCCGACAAGGTCGGCACGATCCTTGCGCCGGTGCGCGGGCGGCTGACGGGCAACACTGTGATCTCCGACTGGAAGGCGATGAACGCGGCCCTGTTCGAGGCGTTGCAGGTCGAGCGTGTGGGGATGTTCTTCGCGCTGTCCTTCATGGTCGTGGTCGCATCCTTCAACATCCTCTCGAGCCTGGTGATGCTGGTGCGCGCCAAGACCCGCGACATCGCGATCATGCGCACCATGGGCGCGACGCGGCGCTCGCTGCTCAAGATCTTCGTCACCACCGGCACCACCATCGGCGTGATCGGGACGGTGACAGGGCTGCTGCTGGGCAGCGTCATCCTGTTCTTCCGCGAACAGATCGTCTCCTTCATCGCCTTTGTCACCGGCCAGCAGATCTGGGACCCGGAGGTGCGCTTCCTTTCGACCCTGCCGGCGCGCACCGATCCGTGGGAGGTCTTCGGCATCGTCTGCCTCGCTTTGGGGATGAGCTTCCTTGCAACGCTCTATCCGGCATTGAAGGCGGCAAACACCGATCCGGTGCAGGTGCTGCGCTATGAGTGATGGCCGGCCTATCGTCGCCCTTAAGGGTCTGAAGCGCGCCTTCGAGCAGGGCGGCGAGCGGATCGAGGTGCTGCGCGGGGTCGATCTTGCGATCGCGCCCGGCGAGATCGTCGCGCTGCTGGGCCCCTCGGGTTCGGGCAAGTCGACGCTGTTGCAGGCGGTCGGCCTGCTGGAAGGCGGGTTCGAGGGCGCGATCAGCATCGCCGGCACCCCGGCCGAGGCGCTGGCGGGCGATGCGCGCACCCGATTGCGGCGCGAGCATCTGGGGTTTGTCTACCAGTTCCACCACCTGCTGCCCGATTTCGACGCGCGCGAGAACGTGGTGATGCCGCAGATGATTCTCGGCCGTTCACGCAGCGAGGCCGAGGCGCGCGCCGAGAGCCTGCTCACGAGCCTCGGCCTCGGCCACCGCCTGACCCACCGCCCGAGCCAGCTGTCGGGCGGCGAGCAGCAGCGCGTCGCGGTCGCCCGCGCGCTCGCCAACCGGCCCACGCTGGTGCTGGCCGACGAGCCGACCGGCAACCTCGATGAACACACTTCCGAGGCGGTGCTTGCCCAGTTTCTGAGCCTGGTGCGCGGGGAAGGCAGCGCGGCGCTGGTCGCCACTCATAACGAGCGGCTGGCGGCGAAGATGGACCGGGTGGTGCGGCTCAAGGATGGCGTGCTGGTCTAGCCGGCAAATGCGCATCGCCTGTTGATCCGCCGCGCGCGCCGTGCGAACCATGGGCGCGACGCAAGGGGGATCACATGTCTGCATATGATTGGAACGCCGGGGCCAGCCTGCGCGAGCGCGACGACAGCGGCTCGGAGCTCCAGTACAATTTCGCCCTGCTGGCGGAGGGGACCCTGCGCGAGATGGTGGCCCGGGTGCTCGCCATGGACACCGCGCAGCGTGCCCGCGTATTGATCGAGGTGGAGGGGGGCAAGTCGCTGAACCTCGGCGAAATTCTCGAACTCTCGGCCAAGGAGGGCCTGGCATGACCACCATCGCCGATTTCACCGTCACCACCAACAAGGGTGAGGCGCTCGATCTTGCGGGCAAGCTCGGCACGGTGCTGCTGGTGGTCAACACCGCATCCAAATGCGGCTTCACGCCCCAGTATGACGGGCTCGAGAAGCTCTATCAGGATTACAAGGACAGGGGCTTCGAGGTGCTGGGCTTTCCCTGCAACCAGTTCGGCGCGCAGGAGCCCGGCAATGCCGAGGAAATTGCGCAGTTCTGCAAGATCAATTTCGGCGTCACCTTCCCGCTGATGGCCAAGATCGACGTCAACGGCGCGAACGCCTCGCCGCTCTATGGCTGGCTCAAGACCGAGGCCAAGGGGCTGATGGGTTCGACCTCGATCAAGTGGAACTTCACCAAGTTCCTGATCGGGCGCGATGGCAAGGTGGCGCGCCGCTACGGCCCGACCGACACGCCGGCGGCGATCGCCAAGGACATCGAGGCGCTGCTGTGACGATATGACCCGCCCTGTGCACAGGATAAGCACGCAGGGCGCTTTGAGAATCGGCGCGACTTCCTAGATTGCGGCGGATGCCCTTCGCCCCCTTCGTCCCCTTGCGCGTGCTTTCGTCCTACTCGATGCTCGAAGGGGCGATCGACCCGAAGGACATTGCCAAGCTGGCCAAGGAGCGCGGCTTTCCGGCGATCGCGATCTGCGACCGCAATGGCCTCTACGGCATCATGGCCTTTGCCGCTGCGTGCAAGGGCGAAGGCGTGCAGCCGATCATCGGCACGCTGCTTGGCGTGGCCCGGGACGAGACCCGCAGCACCGTCGACTACCTTGCACTCTTCGCGCAGGACGATGCCGGTTATGACAACCTGTGCCACCTCGTCTCGGCCGCGCATTTGGATCGCCCGCTGGAGCGCGATCCGCATGTCACCTTCGCCGATCTGGAGGGCCGGACCGATGGCCTGATCGCACTCACCGGCGCGGGCGAGGGCGGGCTGACGCGGCTGCTGGCGGAAGGCCAGCACGATGCCGCCGCGCGGCTCGCCGACCGGCTGGAGGCGCTGTTCCCCGGGCGGCTCTACATCGAGCTCGCCCGCGCGGGCGATCCCGTCTGCGAGCGCGCCGAGGAGCCCCTCGTCAACCTCGCCTACGCGCGCGACCTGCCGCTGGTCGCCACCAACCCTGCGAACTTTGCCGAGCCCCACATGCACAAGGCGCATGACGCCATGCTGTGCATCGCCCATTCGACCCAGATCGAGGCTGACGAGCGTCCGCGCTCCAACCCGCAGGCCTTCGTCAAGGCGGCGAGCATGATGGAGGAGGCCTTCGCCGACCTTCCCGAGGGGCTCGCCAACACCCTCGTCATCGCCCAGCGCTGCGCCTTTGCACCGCCCTATCGCAAGCCGATCCTGCCGAGCCTTGCAGGCGACCTTGCGGGCGAGGCGCGGATGCTCGCCGAGGATTCGCAGCTCGGTCTGGAAGCGCGCCTCGCGGCCTATCCCGATCTCACCGAGGCGGAGCGCAAGGTCTACGCCGACCGGCTCGAATTCGAGATCGACGTGATCGTGAAGATGGGCTTCCCCGGCTACTTCCTGATCGTTGCCGACTTCATCAAGTGGGCCAAGGAACAGGGCATTCCGGTCGGGCCGGGGCGTGGGTCGGGCGCGGGCTCGGCGGTCGCATGGGCGCTCACCATCACCGATCTCGACCCCATCAAGCTCGGCCTGCTGTTCGAGCGCTTCTTGAACCCCGAACGCGTCTCGATGCCGGACTTCGATATCGACTTCTGCGAAACCCGGCGCGGCGAGGTGATCCGCTACGTGCAGGCAAAATACGGCGGCGATCACGTCGCCCAGATCATCACCTTCGGCAAGCTGAAGGCCCGCGCGGTGCTGCGCGATTGTGGGCGTATCCTCCAGATGAGCTACGGGCAGGTCGACCGGCTGTGCAAGATGGTGCCCAACCATCCCACCGACCCCTGGACCCTGCCGCGCTCTTTGAACGGCGCGGCGGATTTCAAGCGCGAGTATGACAACGACAAGGGGGTAAAGCGCCTCGTCGACCTCGCGATGCAATTGGAAGGCCTGCCGCGCAATTCCTCGACCCATGCCGCAGGCGTGGTGATCGGTGACCGGCCGCTTGCCAAGCTGGTCCCGCTCTACCGCGATCCGCGTTCGGACATGCCGGTGACGCAGTTCGACATGAAATATGTCGAATCGAGCGGACTGGTGAAATTCGACTTCCTCGGGCTCAAGACCCTGTCGGTGCTGAGAAAGGCGGTCGACCTTCTGGAGAGGCGCGGAATCGCCATCGATCTGGGCGCGCTGCCGCTGGACGACCGCCAAGTCTACCACCTCATGCAGGCGGGCAACACCGTGGGGGTTTTCCAGCTCGAATCCGAGGGCATGCGCCGCACCCTCAAGGCGGTGAAGCCCACCAATTTCGGCGACATCATCGCGCTCGTCTCGCTCTATCGTCCCGGCCCGATGGACAACATCCCGCTGTTCGGCCAGCGCAAGGCCGGGCAGGTCGCCATCGAATACCCGCACCCCAAGCTCGAAGGGATCCTCGCCGAGACTTACGGGATCTTCGTCTATCAGGAACAGGTGATGCAGGCCGCCCAGGTGCTCGCGGGCTACTCGCTGGGCGATGCGGACCTGCTGCGCCGCGCGATGGGCAAGAAGGTCCAGGCGGAGATGGACGCCCAGCGCGGCCGCTTCGTCGAAGGCTGCAAGACGGTCTCCGACATCGAAGCGAAGCGCGCCAACGAGCTGTTCGACCTGATCGACAAGTTCGCCGGCTACGGCTTCAACAAGTCGCACGCCGCAGCTTACGCGCTCCTTGCCTACCAGACCGCGTGGATGAAGGCGCATTACCCGGAGGAATTCTACGCCGCTTCGATGTGTTTCGACATGCACCAGTCCGAAAAGCTCAACGTCTTCGTCGACGACGCGCGCCGCTATCCGGGCGGCCACGGCGGGATCGAGGTGCTGGCCCCTTGCATCAACGCCTCTGAGGCCGAATTCACCGTCGAACAGACCGATACGGGCTATGCGGTGCGCTATGCGCTGGCCGGGATCCGCAATGTCGGCGAGAAGGCGATGGAGGCAATCGTGGCCGAGCGGCAAGCCAATGGCCCCTTTGCCAGCCTCAAGGACCTGTTCGAGCGGGTGCCGCAGGGCACGATGAACCGCCGCCAGCTGGAAGGCCTGATCTGCGCGGGTGCCTTTGACGGGCTGGAGCCCGACCGCGCGCTGCTCTTCGCCAATGCCGAGCATCTGATGGCGGTTGCCGATGCCGCGATCCGCGAAAGATCGAGCGGGCAGGCGGGCCTGTTCGGCGGCGATGCGGGCGAGCCTGAGGCGCTGCGCCTCCAGCCCTGTGCCCCGTGGTCTCGGCCTGAGAAGATGGCGAAGGAGCGCGAGAATTTCGGCTTCTATTTCTCCGCCCACCCCGTGCAGCAATATCGCGAGGCCGCCTCGGCCAATGGCGCGCGCACCTATCAGAGCCTGATGGAAGCGGGCGCGCCGCCGGGCGGACGGGGCACGGCGGTGATGGCGGCGCTGGTCGAAGGCATCACCAAGGCCCGCACCCGCAAGGGCGGCACTTTCGTGCGGGCGGATTTCTCCGACGCCTCGGGCCAGTTCTCGGCCGCCTGTTTCGAGGAAGCCCTGGTGCCCGATTTCGAGCGCTGGGCGGCGGCAGGGGAATGCCTGCTGCTGACGGTCGAACTGGATTCGCCGAGCCCCGATGAGCCGCCTCGGCTCACCGTGCGCGGGGCGCGGCCGTTGGCGGCGGTGAGCGGCTCGACCGCGATGGAGCTGTCGGCCGAGATCGCCAGCCCCGAGGCGCTGCTCGAACTCAAGATCGAGCTTGACCTCGCGCGCGGCGACCGTCCGACCGGCGCGGGCGAGGTGGTGGTGAGCCTGGCGCTCGCCGATGGCGGGCAGGCGCGCATGTGCTTGGGGCGCAACTTCGTGCTGACCGGCGAACTCGCCGAGCGGCTCGCAAGCGTCGACGGGATCGCCAAGGTCAGCCTCGCGCCCCTGAAGCGGCGCGGCAATTTGCGGCTGGTTGCCTGAAGCCGAGGGGCCGGACGCTGCCGGCCCCTCGCTTGCCCGCTACATTCCCGAACCCGGGCCGTAGGTCACTTCCACGCGGCGGTTCTGCGGCTCGCGCACGCCGTCAGCCGTGGGCACGCGCGGCTGATTCTCGCCGAACGCCTGACCCGCGATCTGGCCCGAAGGCACGCCGCGTCCCGTGAGATAGCTCTGCACCGCGGCATTGCGGCGCTCGGCGAGGCCCTGGTTGTACTGCGCGCTCCCCGAGGTGTCGGTGTGCCCGGCCAGCATCACCCGCGCGCTGCCGCAATTGGCATAGGCGGTTGCGGCATTGTCGAGAATGCGCGCCGCTTCCGCGCTGACGTCCGACCGGTCGAAATCGAAGAACACGATATAGGGCCCGGTATTGCACTGCGCCTGCGGCGGCGGGGGCGGAGGAGCGGGCGGCGGCGGCGGGGGCGGCGGCGGCGGCGGCGCGGCGACC
>NZ_ANFX01000031.1 GCF_000331285.1 Porphyrobacter sp. AAP82
CCGCAGGCGCTGCGCCGTCCGGCGCCCGCGCCGCAGGTGACGCCCCGGCAGGCCGCACCCGCCGCTCCGCAAGCCGCACCCGAACCCGCCGCTCCCCCGCCGCCGCGCGCCGTCGCTTTCAGCGGGCCCTTCGCGCGGATCGACCGCGAGCACCTGCGCGCGGGCGGGCTGATCGTGCCCGAGGACCCGGTGACCGGGCTGCTTGAGGAGTTCCGGATCGTCAAGCGCGAGCTGCTCGCCGATGCCCGCACCGGCGGCGCCAGCGGTCACGGCCCGCTCGCCCGGCGCATTCTGGTGTGCTCGCCGCATTCGGGCGAGGGCAAGACCTATTGCGCCACCAACCTCGCCATCGCGCTCGCCGCCGAGCGGGGTCTCGAGGTGCTGCTGGTCGATGCCGATGTGGTCAAGCCGAGCATCACCGACCGGTTCGGGATCGCGGCGGGCGAGGGCCTGATGGATGCGCTCGCCGATCCCTCGATCCCGCCCGAAAGCCTTGTGATCCGCACCGATATCGAGGGTCTCTTCGTGCTGCCCGCAGGCCATGCCACCGCCGGCGATGCCGAATATCTCGCCAGCAGCCGGACCGCGCAGATGCTCGACCGGCTGACCGAGGGCGCGCCCGACCGCATCCTGATCTTCGACACGCCGCCCGCGCTTGCCGCCTCGCCTGCTGCCGAACTCGCCAAGCATGTCGGGCAGGCGCTGCTGGTGGTGCGCGCCGACGAGACCAGCCGCGCCGCGCTCGAAGACGCGCAGCAGCTGCTTTCGGCCTGCGGCGACATCAAGCTCCTGCTCAACGCCGCGCGCTACAGCCCCTCGGGCCGGAGCTTCGGTTCCTATGGCGCGAAGGGGAAATGACCATGCGTGCCCGCACCCTCACCCGATTTCTGCTGACCGCCGGCTTGGCCGCCGCCGCGGCCGCGCCCGCCTTCGCCCAGGACCAGTCCCAGGGGCAGGGCGAGGGGCTGGGGCAGAGCCAGCGCAGCCAGCGCGTCGTCCAGCCCTATATCGAGGTCGCCCAGGTCGTCTCGGCGGAACTGAGCCCGGGCGATGACGTGCTGACCTTCACCCAGATCGCCGCCGGGGTCGACATCAACCTCCAGGGCCGCAACAGCGGCGCGGCGGTCTCGCTGCGCTATGAACGCAACATCGCCTATGGCGAGGATACGGTCGATACCGACACGGTGAGCGGCATTGCGCGCGGCACACTGGCGATCATCCCCGGCAGGCTCAGCCTCGAAGCCGGCGCGCTTGCCTCGCGCAGCCGCGCCGATGGCGGCGGCGCGGTCACCGCCAATCCGCTGGTGCGCGAGGATGCCGAAAGCCGCGTCTACAGCGCCTATGCCGGACCGAGCCTGCGCACCCGGGTCGGCGATGTCGGGGTCGAGGGCGTGGCGCGGGTCGGGTACAACCGCTTCGAGGTCGACAATGCGCTGGTGAGCCAGCAGGGCAACACCATCGATACCTTCGATGACAGCGTCACCTACATGGGCCAGCTGCGCGCCGCGACACGTCCGGGCGAGCCGCTGCCGGTCGGTCTTGCGGTCACGGCCGGGGGCTTCCAGGAAGATATCGGCAATCTCGACCAGCGGGTGCGCGACCTTTACGTGCGCGGCGATGTGACGATCCCGCTCACCACCAGCCTCGCGCTGGTCGCGGGCGCGGGTTACGAAGATGTCGCGATCTCCAGCCGCGATGCGGTGCGCGATGCCAACGGCGTCGCTCAGCGCGATGCCAACGGCCGCTTCATCACCGATCCTGCCGCCCCGCGCCGCATTGCCTTTGCGGTCGATGGCCTGCTCTGGGATGTCGGCGTGCTGTGGCGCCCGTCCTCGCGCACGTCCTTGCAGGCTGCCGTGGGCCGGCGTTACGATTCGACCACCTATTACGGCACCTTCACCTACGCCCCGAGCCAGCGCAGCATCTTCGCGCTGGCCGCCTATGACGGGGTGAGCGGCTTTGGCGGAGTGATCAACAACGGCCTTGCCCGGCTCGACAGCGACTTCGAGGCGATCCGCAATCCGGTCACCGGCGATTTCGGCGGCCTTGTCAGCGGCACGCAGGGCCAGGCGATCGTGGGTTCATTGGGCTCGGTCCGTTCGGCCGCGTTCCGCGGGCGCGGGGTCAATGCCTCCTACCAGCGCACCGTCGGTCGCACCACGGCGGCGCTGGGCGCGGGCTATGATCGGCGCACCTTCATCGCCGCGGCCGGCACCGCGCTCGCGCCCGTCAACGGCCTTGTCGACCAGAGCTACTACGTCGTCGGCGGGCTGACCCGCACGCTCGGCGATGATGCCAGCATCGCCACCAATGCCTATGTCAACTGGTTCGACGGCGCGGGCAACAATGACGCCACCGGCGCCGGGGTTTCGGCCGCCTACAACCAGTCGATCACCCGCCGCCTGACCGGCCGCGCGGCGATCTCGGTCGATTATGTCGACAGCGAATTCACCGCGGCGGATTTCGCCTTCGCCACCGCGCTGGTCGGCCTGCGTTACAATTTCTGAGGGGAGTGCCCGCGCCAATGTACGAAAATTTTTACGGCTTCAGCGGACGCCCCTTCCAGCTGACTCCCGACCCGCAGTTCTACTTCGAAAGCGTCAGCCATAAGAAGGCGATGAGCTACCTCGGCTATGGCCTCAGCCAGGGCGAGGGCTTCATCGTCATCACCGGCGAGGTCGGTGCGGGCAAATCGACGCTGGTCGCGCACCTGATGGAGCGGATCGACCCGGCTGCACTCACCGTCGCGCAGGTCGTCACCAGCGCGCTCGACGGGGCGGAGATCGTCCATGTCATCGCGCAAGGCTTCGGCCTGCCGGTCGAAGGGCATGACAAGGCGACTGCGCTGGGCGCGATCGAGCGCTTCCTCCAGGACGAAGCGCGCGCCGGCCGGCGCTGCCTGCTGGTGGTCGACGAGTGCCAGAACCTTGAACTGACCGCGTTGGAAGAGCTGCGCATGCTCTCGAACTTCCAATTGGGCTCGCACCCGCTGCTGCAATCGCTGCTGCTCGGCCAGCCCGAATTCCGCGCGACGCTTGCCCAGCATCCCGGGCTCGAACAGCTGCGCCAGCGGATCATCGCCTCGCACCACCTCGAAGCGCTCGATGCGGGCGAGGTCGAGCATTACGTGCGCCACCGCCTCGGCCGTGTCGGGTGGCAGGGCCGTCCGGGCTTCGAGGCCGGGCTGCTCGATGCGCTCTATCGCCATACCGGGGGCATCCCGCGCCGCGTCAACCAGGTGATGAACCGCCTGCTGCTGCTGGGCGCGATCGAGGAGCGCGAGACGCTCAGCCATTCGATGCTGGGCGATGTGATCGCCGAGATGGCGGCCGACCAGAATCGCGGTGCGCGTTCGGCAGGCGATCTGCGCAGCGCGCCTGTGCCAGAGTCCGCCCCGGCAGCGCCCGCCCCGGTCCCGCCTGCGCCCGGCAGCCTGCCGGCGACCGAGGTTGCCGCCCTGCTTGCCGAGCGCGACGCGCGCACCGCCGAGCTTGAGGCGGCGATCAGCGAGTTGCAGGCCGCCGGGATGGCGCATCCCGCAGCCCGCTCGCCCGAGGGCCTCGCACTCGCGCCCGAAGAGACCCGCGCTGCCGAAGCCCGGCTCGCCGCCGCGCTCGAACGCATCGAAGCGCGGCTCGAGGAGCAGGAGCAATCCTTCCGCCACGTCCTCACCGTGCTGATCGAATGGCTTGAGGAAGACCCGTCGCGCAGGGCCGCCTAGGGCCATGAACGCTCCGTTCCCTGCCCCGGGCGCTGCCGCGTCCTTCGCCCCGCCACCCGGCGCGCCGATCGCCAACGGCCTGTCGGTCGATGTCGAGGACTGGTTCCAGGTCGGCGCCTTCGAAAACGTGATCGCGCGCGGCGAGTGGGATTCCATCAAGACCCGCGTGGAAGACAACGTCTACCGCGTCATCGACCTTTTCGCCGAGGCCGATGTCAGCGCGACCTTCTTCACCCTGGGCTGGGTGGCGCGGCGCCATCCCAACATGATCCGCCGGATCGTCGATGCCGGCCACGAAATCGCCAGCCACGGCTACGACCACGCGCGCGTCTTCACCTTCTCGCGCCGCGAATTTGCCGAGGACATCGCCAAGGCGCGCAAGATCATCGAGGATTGCGCAGGCGTTGCCGTGACCGGCTACCGCGCACCGAGCTTCTCGATCGACCACCGCACGCCCTGGGCTTTCGCCGAGCTCGCCGAGCAGGGCTATGCCTATTCCTCGAGCGTCGCGCCGGTGGTCCACGATCATTATGGCTGGCCCGAAGCCCCGCGCTTCGCGTTCCGCCCGTTGCCGTGGTCGGCGATGATCGAACTGCCGGTGACCACCGCCATGCTCGGCGGACGGCGCGTGGCGGCTGGCGGCGGGGGCTTTTTCCGCGTCCTGCCCTACGCCTTCTCGCGCTGGGCAATCCGCCAGGTCAATCGCCGCGAGGCGCGCCCCGCCGTGTTCTATTTCCACCCGTGGGAGGTCGATCCCGATCAGCCGCGGGTCGGCCATGCGCCGCTGCGGTCACGGTTCCGGCACTACACCGGGCTGGCGCAGATGGCCACCAAGCTGCGCGAACTGGTCGAGGAATTCCGCTGGGGCCGGATGGACATGATCGCCCACCGCGAGGCGGCGCGCGCGGTCGATCTCGACCTGTTGCCGCCGGTGCTCGAACTCGGGCTCGATACCGTGGTGGAGGCGGCCGAGTGAACGCCCCCGTAAAGGCCGCCATCAGCGTCAGCACGCTCGATTTGCGCGATGCGGCCGAACTGCGCCGGATCGAGGGGTTCGTGGCCGCGCAAGGCGGCAGCCTGTTCCACCGCCCGGCATGGCTGCGCGGGGTGGAAGCGGGGACCGGCCAGCGCGCGGCGGGGCTCGTCGCCCAGCGGCTCGGGACGGTCACGGGCTGGCTGCCGCTCACCGAAGTGCGCTCGGCGCTGTTCGGCAGGGCGCTGGTATCGAGCGGCTTCGGGGTTGGCGGCGGCATTCTTGCATGCAGCGACGATGCGGCGCTGGCGCTCGCCGAGGGCGCGCAGGCGCACGCGCAGCGCGGCGGCTTCTCCGGGGTCGAACTGCGCGGCGGCGCGGCGCCCGCTGGTTGGGCAAGCTGGTCCGACAAGCATTGCGGCTTCGAACGGGCGCTCGCCGCCGATGACGAGGCCGAACTCCTCGCCATCCCGAGAAAGGCGCGCGCGGAGGTCAGAAAGGGGCTCGGCTTCGGGCACCGCATCACCGCGGGGCGCACCCCGCGCGATCTGGCTGTGCACTATGCCTGCTACAGCGCCAGCGTGCGCAATCTCGGCACGCCGGTATTTCCGCGCGCGCTGTTTGCCGTGATGCTCGATGCCTTTCCGGCAAGCAGCGACATCCTCACCGTATGGGCCGGCGAGACCCCGCTGGCGAGCGTGCTCAGCTTCTACCACGATGGCGCGGTGCTGCCCTTCTGGGGGGGCGGCGTGTTCGCGGCCCGCGCGGCGCGCGCCAACGAGGTGATGTATTACGAACTGATGCTCCATGCCCGCCGCCAGGGATGCACGCGCTTCGATTTCGGCCGTTCCAAGACCGGCAGCGGGCCCTTCAGCTTCAAGAAGAACTGGGGCTTCGAACCGCAGCCGCTCGCCTATGCGGCATGGACCGTGCCCGGCGCGCCGCCGCGCAACATCGATCCCACCGACGCGAGCTACAGCCGCAAGATCGAATTGTGGAAGAAGCTCCCGCTGCCGCTTGCCAACACGCTGGGGCCGTGGATCGCGCGCGGGCTGGCCTAGAGGCTCGGCTGATGCCCGGTATCCTGTTCCTTGCCCACCGCGTGCCGTTCCCGCCCGATCGCGGTGACCGGATCCGCTCGTGCCACCTGCTCAAAGCGCTGGCAAAGCTTGGTCCGGTGCATGTCGGGTGCTTTGCTTCCGAGGACGGGGCGGGCGAGGAGGCACTCGCGGCGCTGGCGGCCTCCTGCTGCGTGGCGCCGCGCACCAAGCCACTGCCGCTGGCCGGGGTCGAGGCGGTGCTGTGCGGCAGGCCCGTCAGCCTTACCGCCTTCCATTCGGCACGGCTCGCGCGGTGGGTGCGCGAGACCATCGCGCGCGAGCGGATCGGGGCGATCGTCGTCTTCTCGGGCCAGATGGGGCAATATGTCCCCGATGACTTTGCAGGGCCCGTGGTGATCGACCTGTGCGATGTCGACAGCGCCAAGTTCGAGGCCTACGCCGAGGCGGGCGAGCGGGTGTGGATCAACGCTCGCGAGGCGCGGCTGCTTGCGGCCGAGGAAGAGCGTCTGGGCGTGCGCGCCGATGCGACGATCCTGATCTCCGGGGCCGAAGCCGCGCTCTACCGCAGCCGGCTCGCAGCGCCCGATCTCGTCAACGTGCAGGTGATCGGCAACGGCATCGACGCGGCCTTCTTCGATCCGGCCGCAACCGCGCCGCATCCCGCGCTTGCCGGGACGGGGGGCGCGCATTTCGTCTTCACGGGACAGATGGATTACCGCCCCAACGAGCAGGCTGCGCTGTGGGTGATCGAGGCGCTGCTGCCGCACCTGCGCGCGCGGCTGCCCGGGGCGTGCTTCCACATCGTCGGCCGCAATCCGACCCGCGCGCTGCTGGCACAGGACGGCGCGCCGGGGGTGCGGGTGTGGTGCGCGGTGCCTGACGTGCGCCCCTTCATTGCCGCCGCCGACGCCGTGCTCGCCCCGCTGCTGATCGCGCGCGGAGTGCAGAACAAGGTGCTCGAGGCGATGGCGATGGCCCGCCCCGTGGTGCTCACCCCCGAAGCGGCGACCGGCATTGCCGCAAAGGACGGCGCGCACTGGCTGGTCTGCCCGCCCGATCCCGCCGCCATGGCGGACCGCATCGCCGCGCTGCTCGCCGAGCCCGAAGCCGCCCGCCGCATCGGCACGGCAGCGCGCGCCTTCGTGCTTGCCGAGCACGGGTGGGAGGCGATGATGGCCCCGCTCGCGCGGATGGTCGGCTCCGGCAGCGAGGGCCGCCGCCATGCCGCCTGAGAGCGCCGCGCTCCCGCTCCCGCGCGCCGCAGCCCGTCTGCCCGCCGCGTGGCACCGGCCGCTTGCCGGTCTTGCCGCGGCGGCGCTGGCGCTGATGCTGACGACCGGGCAGGCGTGGGCCGCGATGGCGCACCAGTGGTGGAACATCGACACCTACAGCCACCTCATGCTGGTGCCTTTCATCATCGCCTGGCTGGTGGCGCTGAAGGAGGAGGTGCTGGCGAGCCTCGCGCCGCAGCCCTTCCTGCCCGCCCTTGCCGGGGTTGCCGCCGGGCTTGCCCTGTGGCGCGCGGGCGAGGGGCTGGGGATCAACCTTGTCGCACAGGCAGGCGCGGTCGGCGCGCTCCAGGCCGCGGCGATCACGATGCTCGGCCTGCGCGTGGCCATCGTGCTCGCGCTCCCGATCGCCTTTGCCGCCTTCATGGTGCCGTTCGGCGACGAGATCATTCCGCCGCTGCAAGCCATCACCGCCGAGATCGCCATCGCGCTCACCCATGCGAGCGGCATCGCGGCGCGGATCGAGGGGATCCATATCCACACCCCCGCAGGCCTGTTCGTCGTTGCCGAGGCGTGTTCCGGCGTGAAGTTCCTTGCCGCGATGGTGACGCTCGGCGTGCTCGTCTGCGCCACGCGGCTGCGGCGCTGGACCAGCCGCGCTGCCTTCATGGCCGCCTGCGTGATCGTTCCGATCCTTGCCAACGGCGTGCGGGCGTGGGCGACGATCTATGTCGCGCAATATGTCGGCGCCGAGAAGGCGACGGGCTTCGACCACATCGTCTATGGCTGGGTGTTCTTCGCCATCGTCCTCGCGGTGCTGCTGGGCGCGGCGTGGCGCTTCGTGGAACGCGAGGCGGAGGATTATGGCTGGCCGCTCGCCGCCATCGACAGCTCGCGCTGGGTACGCCGGTTCGAGGCGCACGCTTTTGCGCCGGGCAGCGCCGCTGCCGCGATCATCGCCCTCGGCGTGATTGCCGCGCTCTCGCTGCTGCTCTAGGCCTGCCGGACGATGTGCGGGATTGCCGGGATTTTCCATGCCGAGACGCCCAAGCCGGTCGACCCTGCGCGGGTGGTCCGGATGTGCGATGCGATCGCGCACCGCGGGCCTGACGGGGCAGGGGTGTGGACCGACCACGGCGTCGGATTGGGCCACCGCCGCCTCTCGATCATCGACCTTGCGGGCTCGCCCCAGCCGATGCACGCCGCCGATGGCCGCGCGGTGATCGTCTTCAACGGCGAGATCTACAACTTCCGCGAACTGCGCCGCGAGCTGGAGCAGGCCGGTTTCGCCTTCCGCACCAACGGCGATACCGAGGTGATCCTCGCCGCGTGGGCCCAGTGGGGGCCCGATTGCCTTTCGCGGCTCGACGGGATGTTCGCCTTCGCGATCTTCGAGCCTAGCACCCGTCGCCTGTTCCTCGCCCGCGACCGTTTCGGGGTGAAGCCGCTGTTCCTTGCGCACCTGTCGGACGGCAGCATCGCCTTTGCCTCGGAGCTCAAGGGTCTGCTGGCGCACCCCCTGCTGCGCCGCCGTCTCGATCCCCGCGCGATCGAGGCCTACATGGCGTGGGGCTATGTGCCCGACAGTCATTCGATCCTTGCCGGCGTCGAGAAGCTGCCCGCTGGCCACTTCTGGCTGCTCGAGCAGGGCAAGGCCCCCGGCCGTCCGCAGCGCTGGTGGGACATATCCTTCACCCAGCGCGAGCGCGGGAGCGAGGCCGATCTTTCCGCCCAGCTCGTCCATCACTTGCGCGAAGGCGTGCGCTCGCGGATGGTCGCCGATGTGCCCTTGGGCGCCTTCCTGTCGGGCGGGGTCGACAGCTCGGGCGTGGTCGCGCTGATGGCCGAGGCGAGCGCGTCTCCGGTCCGGACCTGCTCGATCGGTTTCGATGAAGCCGCCTATGACGAGACCTCCTACGCCCGTCAGGTTGCCGCCAAATTCGGCGCGGATCATCAGGAGCGGATCGTCGCCACCGATGATTTCGCCGCCATCGACACCCTCGCCGCGATGTTCGACGAACCCTTCGCCGATGCCTCCGCGCTGCCCACCTGGCGCGTGTGCCAGCTGGCGCGCGAGCGGGTGACGGTGACGCTCTCGGGCGACGGGGCGGACGAGGCCTTTGCCGGCTATCGCCGCCAGGTCTTCCACCACCACGAGGAACGCACCCGCGCCGCCATCCCCGCCGCCCTGCGCGCCCCGATCTTCGGCGCCTTGGGCCGCGTCTGGCCCAAGGCCGACTGGGCCCCGCGCCCCTTGCGCGCCAAGGCCACCCTGCTCGCGCTCGCCGAGAGCGGCGAGGAAGGCTACGCCCGGGGCCTCTCGGTGACCCTGCCGGGCGCGCGCCGCGCACTCTACACCGACGCCTTCGCCGCCAGCCTCGAGGGCTTTCGCGCCGAGGACGAGCTGATCGCCCTGATGCGCTCAGCCCCCGGCCGGTCGGGCCTCGACCGCGCCCAATATGCCGACCTCGTGTTCTGGATGCCCGGCGACATCCTCACCAAGGTCGACCGCACCAGCATGGCGGTCAGCCTCGAAGCGCGCGAACCGCTGCTCGACCACCGCCTCGTCGAATTCGCCGCGCGCCTGCCCGAGGGGATGCGGGTGCGGGGATCGACCGGCAAATACCTGCTCAAGAAGAGCCTCGAGCGCTACCTCCCCCACGACATCCTCTACCGCCCCAAGCAGGGCTTCGTGACCCCCATCGCCGAATGGCTGAGGGGGCCGCTCGCCGACGCAGCCCGGGGGATCGCCACCGGGAGCCTCGCGCAGACCGGGTTCTTCCAGCCCCAGGCCATCGCCGCGCTGGCCGAGGCCCATATCGGTGCCCGCGCCGATCATTCGCGGACCCTGTGGCAGCTGCTGATGCTCGAAAAGTCGCTGAAACAGCTCGGAGCGAGCGGTTAGGGCGCTAGAACCCGCTGATCCTATCGAAAGTCGATATTCGAAGTTCACGAAGTTCACATTGCAAATTCTGCAATCCTACGGGGATTTCCTTTCCTTTTCAGAACCGTGTGCGCCAAAAGCGAAGTTCACACGGTGCGGCGCGTTGTTCTCCCGCTCCGCCCGCTGCCGGCAGGCCTTGCGATGCCGAACAACGCCGCACACCATAGCGCAGCTGTAGCCTGTAGGAAAATGCTCTAGCCCTCGGTCCCGTGGCCCTTGGCCATGTAGTCCTCGCTCTGCATCTCGTTCAAGCGGCTCACCGTGCGTTCGAATTCGAAGGCGCCGTCGCCTGCCTGATAGAGCGCCTCCGGCAGCGCGGCGGCGGTCACGAACAGCTTGACGCAGTGTTCGTAGAGCGCATCGATCAGCTTGGTGAAGCGGATCGCCTCGTTGCGGTTTTCAGGGCCCATCTTCGGGATGCCGACGAGGATCACGGTGTGAAACGCGCGCGCGATGGCGAGGTAATCGGCCGCCCCGCGGTTTTCGCCGCACAGCTTCCTGAAGCTGAACACGCCGACGCCCTTGAGGCTCTTGGGCACGTGCAAGCTGCGCCCCCCGCCGAGATCGAGTTCGCCGGTGGGCACGTTGGCGGCATCTTCGGGGGCGAAATCGGTGAGGCGGAAGAACGCCTCGCGCACCTGGCTTGTGGCTTCCTCGCCGATCGGCGCGTGCCACATGGCCAGCCCGCCGATGCGGTCGAGCCGGTAATCGGTCGGGCCGTTGAGGCTCAGCACGTCCATCTCCCGCTCGACCAGATCGATGAAGGGCAGGAACAGCGCGCGGTTGAGGCCGTCCTTGTAAAGATCGCGGGGCGGGCGGTTGCTGGTGGTGACGATCACCGTGCCGCTCTTCATCAGCGCGGTGAAGAAGCGGCCCATGATCGCGGCATCGGCGGTGTTGGTGACCACCATCTCGTCGAAGGCGAGGCAGCGGATCTTGGGCGACATCATCATCGCAACGCTGGTCAGCGGGTCGCGCAGCTCGCTCTTGCGCGCCTCGGTGATGAGCCGGTCGAGTTCGAGCATGAAGGCGTGGAAGTGGACCCGGCGTTTTCGTTCGATCCCGAGGGTCTCGACGAACAGGTCCATCAGCATCGACTTGCCACGCCCGACGCCGCCCCACAGGTAGACCCCGCGCGGGTCGGGCGTGGCTTCGCGGGTGCCGGTGAGGCGGGCGAAGAGGCTTGTCTTGGGCGGCGGGGCCTCGAGCTCGTCCTGAAGCCGCGCCAGCCGCTCGGCCGCGGCGCGCTGGTCGGGATCGGCGCGCAGTTCGCCGCTGGCGATCAGCGCGTCATAGCGGGCGAGGAGGCCGGGCACGACGGGGCGATCAGCCGCGCGGCTGCATCTTGCGCACGATCCCCGAGAAGCTGGCGACCACGTCCTCGCCTTGCACCACCAACCCACGGATGAAGACCAGCTTGCCGGTCTCGCGCACGATTTCGGTCACGGCATCGAGCGGGCGGCTGCCATCGCCCCCGCCGACGAACTGGCTGGACAGCTCCAGCGTCACCGATGGCCCGGCATTGCCGGTGCCGATCCGGTGCATGGTGACGAACAGCGCGATGTCGATCAGCGCCAGTGTCACCGCGCCGTGGATGATGCCTTGCAGGTTCAGGTGCTTGCGCTCGGGGAACATGCGCAGGCGCGCTTTCCCGTCCGCGTCGACGCGGGTAATGAGCTTGCCCATCACCGCGCCGTTGAACAGCGTTTCGTCCTTGAGGTTCCAGTGGTGCCAGCCGGGATTGTCCGGGTCCGGCCCGTGTTCGAAGACGTCGTCCTTGAAGCTCACCGGATCAGATCGCCACAATCAGATAGCACGTTCGGCCATCATCTTCTTGGTCTCCGCGATCGCCTTGGCCGGGCTGAGACCCTTGGGGCACACGTTCGCGCAGTTCATGATGGTGTGGCAGCGGTAGAGGCGGAAGGGATCTTCGAGGTCGTCAAGCCGCTCGCCGGTCATCTCGTCGCGGCTGTCGGCGAGCCAGCGATAGGCCTGGAGCAGGATCGCCGGGCCGAGGAACTTGTCGGAGTTCCACCAGTAGGACGGGCAGCTGGTCGAGCAGCAGGCGCACAGGATGCATTCGTAGAGCCCGTCAAGCTTCTCGCGCTGTTCGGGGCTTTGCAGCCGCTCCTTGCCGCTCGGCGTGGGCGAGACGGTCTGGAGCCAGGGGCGGATGCTCGCATATTGCGCGTAGAAATGGGTGAAGTCCGGCACCAGATCCTTGATGACGTCCATGTGCGGCAGCGGGGTGATGCGGATCTCGCCCTTCAGGTCCTCGATCGCGGTGGTGCAGGCGAGGCCGTTCTTGCCGTTCATGTTCATCGAGCACGACCCGCAGATCCCCTCGCGGCACGAGCGGCGGAAGGTCAGGGTCGGGTCGATCTCGTTCTTGATCTTGAACAGCGCATCGAGGACCATCGGGCCACACTGGTCGAGGTCGATCTCGAACTTGTCGTAGCGCGGGTTCAGGCCGCTGTCGGGATCGTAGCGGTAGATCTTGAACGACTTGACCCGGCCACCCGATGCCTTGTGCACTTGGCCGGCGTTGTTGATCTTCGAATTCTTGGGAAGAGTGAAGGTCGCCATGGTGTGATCCCGATTACGCGTTTGGCTCTACTTAACGCCATCGCCGCGCGGCGCAAGCGCGGGGGGACTGTCAGTTGTTGCAGGCTTTCGCACAGGGGTTGAGGAAGGCTCAGCAGCGCTCGTGCAGGAGGCGAGGAAACACGGCATAGTGCCGAAAATCTCTCCTGCCCCGCAAGGCCCGCCGCAGGGGCGGGAAAAAGGGCGGAACCACAAGGCCATGGCCGCACTTTATGCCCCATGGACGATGCAGGACAGACCCTTTCGCGCATACCCCGCAGCGCCTGCGTGTTCGGGGCGAGCGGCAGGATCGGGCGGGCGCTGTGCGCGGCGCTGGCGGCAGCGGGTTGCGGGAAGATCTACGCCGGATCGCGCAGCGGCAGCACGCCGCAAGGCTCGCAATTCACCGGATTTTCCTTTGATCTGGAGGATGAGGCCAGCATCGCCGCCGCCGCCGCGATGATGGCTCCCGAACCGCCCGAATGGGTGATCGTCGCGACCGGGGTGCTCTCCCTGCCCGATGGCACCGGGCCCGAGCGGACCTACCGGCGGCTCGAGCCCGAGGTGATGGCGCGGGTCTTCGCGCTCAACACCATCGGCCCGGCGACGATCGCCAAGCACATGCTGGCGCTGATGCCGCGGGGGCAGGGCTTCACCTTTGCCGCGCTCTCGGCCCGGGTCGGCTCGATCGGCGACAACCGGCTCGGCGGATGGCATTCCTACCGCGCCTCCAAGGCCGCGCTCAATATGCTGCTGAGGAACTTCGCGCTGGAGATGGCGCGCACGCACCCTGACAGCGTGATCGTGGGCCTGCATCCCGGCACGGTCGATTCCGCGCTCTCCGCCCCGTTCCGGTCGGGCCTTGCCGAAGGGCAACTGACCGCGCCCGATGCGGCAGCGGCCAATCTGATCGGCGTGCTCGGCCGGCTCACCCCGGTGCAATCGGGGCGGGTGTTCGATTTTCGCGGCGACGAGGTTCCTGACTAGGGCGCGCCGGCCTAGTCGAAGATGCCCACGGCAAGGTGCACCCACAAGGTCAGGAACAGCAGCACCGCCAGCGTCATCGCGCCGATCCGCCAGCGCAGCGCGGTGAGCCAGTTGGTCGCGGCCTCGGCCGCCAGGCACAGCCCTGCCAGCATCAGCGCGAAGACCGCGAAATCCTCGGGCCCCCAGGCGATCTTGTGGGTCACCTGCATCCCCACCGCCGGCAGCGCGAGTAGGATCGCGGCGGCGATCCACAGCTTGGGGTGGAAGCGGAACGCGGGGCCGGGTTCGCCGGTGGTGCCGGTTGAGGTGGTGGTCATGCTGGCATCCCTCCCAGAAAGCCGGTTTGGCAATTGCCGCATAACGTGCCACGCATTGCGGGCGGCGAAAAGGGGGGAGCGCGCGATGGGTGTCAAAAGCTGGTACGAGGCGAACATCATGCCGCGCCTCATCACCTGTGCGTGCAGCCAGGGCCAGGTGATGAAGCGCCGCGCGGCGGTGGTCCCCCGGGCGCGGGGAGACGTGTTCGAACTGGGCTGCGGCGGCGGGATCAACCACGCATTCTACGATGCGGCCGCGATCACCTCCTATGCCGGGATCGACCCGCACGAAGGCCTGCTCGATGGCGCGCGCGCGGCGGCACGGGCGAAAGGCTGGGCGGCGGATCTGCGGGCGGGGCGGGGGGAGGCGATTCCCTTTGCCGATGAAAGTTTCGACTGCGTGGTGTGCACCTTCACGCTGTGCTCGGTCGAAGACCCGCGCCAAGTGATGCGCGAGATGCGCCGCATCCTGCGCCCCGGCGGCGAAGCGCTGTTCCTCGAACACGGGCTTGCACCCGATGCGGACGTGCGCGCCTGGCAGGGGCGGATCGAGCCGGTCTGGAAGCGGCTTGCGGGCGGGTGCCATCTGACCCGGCCCATCGCCGGCGCGCTGGCGGGCGCGGGCTTTGCGGTTGAGCCGCTGGGAGCGGGATACACCCCCAAGACGCCGCGCTTTGCCGGATGGATGGAGTGGGGCGCGGCGCGCAAGGTGGGGTGAGGGCGGGCCAGGCGGAAGCCCACCCCCGACCCCTCCCGCAAGCGGGAGGGGAGCGAGGAAGCGAAGCTGTTCGAAGAACACTTGCCAGCTTGCTGGCTCGTCGCAGCGGGGTGGGCCTGCGCCGACAGTAAAGAAAAAGGGCGGGAAAGATCGCTCCTTCCCGCCCCCGATTCTTTGAATTGCGGCCCGGCCTATTCGCCGAAGGTCCGCTGCCACCAGCCGCGGCGCGGCTTGCCTTCATCCCCGGGTGCGGCTTCGTCGGCGGGGGCTTCGGCCGCCGCTTCTTCTGCCGGAGCCGGTTCGCTCACCTCGGCGGTCGCGGCGGGCGCGGCGTCGGCGACCTTGGCCTTGCGCGGGGCGCGCTTGCGCTTGGGCTTTTCGGCCGGGGCCTCCGCTTGCGTCGCCGCGGCATCGGCAGCCTCGGCAGCGAGTTCGGGCGCGAGTTCGGCGGGGACTTCCTCCGCGACCGGATCTGCCACCTTCTTCTTGCGCGGGGCGCGCACGCGCTTGGGCTTTGCGGCCGGGGCTTCGGCTTCGACCGGGGCTTCAGCCGGGGTTTCAGCCGGGGCCTCGGCAGGCGCTGCGGCTTCGGCTTCCTCCGGGGAACCGGCGGCAGCTTCGGCTTCGGCTTCGGCTTCGGCAGGCGCGTCCTCGCCGGTCACGGCCTCGCCGTCATCGTCTTCGGCCTCGCCGTCCTGCGCCTCGCCTTCGCCACCTTCGCGGCGCTTGCGCCCGCGGCCGCCGCGGCGGCGGCGCTTCTTGGGACGCGCTTCGCCATCGTCACCTTCGGCAGGCGCGCTGTCGCCGCGCTCCTCGCCATCGCTGTCGGGCTCGCCGGCCTCGTCGCCTGCATCACCCGCTTCACCCGCTTCGCCGTCCTCGCGCTCGCGGCTGCGGCCGCGGCCACCACGCCGGCGCCGGCGCTTCTTCTTGCGGCCGCCGCCGTCCTCGTCCTCGCCATCGCCATCGCCGCGCTCGCGGCGGGGCTGGCGGGCTTCGCGCCGGTCGGTTTCGGCATCGGCCTCGTCCTCGGCGAAGTCGTCCTCCTCCTCGGGCAGGTCATCGTCATCCTCGTCGACGATCGGTTCGAACTTGGGCGCATGGGTCGGGCGCGGGCCCGCGCTCGACACGCTCATCTTCGCGCCTTCGTCCTCGCCTTCGGGCACGACTTCGACGCTGACGCCGTAGCGCTGTTCGATCTCGACGAGGTCGGCGCGCTTTTCGTTGAGGAGATAGATCGCCGCCTCGGTGCTCGCCGCAAGGCGGATCTGCGTACCCTTGCCGCGCGCCGCCTCGTCCTCGATGAGACGCAGCGCCGAAAGGCCGGCGGACGATGCGGTGCGCACCAGGCCCGTGCCGTCGCAATGCGGGCAGGACCGGGTGGTCGCTTCGAGCACCCCGGTGCGCAGCCGCTGGCGGCTCATTTCCATGAGCCCGAACGAGCTGATCCGGCCGACCTGGATGCGCGCGCGATCGTTCTTGAGCGCGTCCTTCATCGCCTTCTCGACCTTGCGGACGTTGGAGGGGTACTCCATGTCGATGAAGTCGATGACGACGAGGCCCGCCATGTCGCGCAGGCGCAGCTGGCGGGCGATCTCGCGCGCGGCTTCGAGGTTGGTGTGGAGCGCGGTCGCCTCGATCCCGTGCTCCTTGGTGGAGCGCCCGGAGTTGATGTCGATCGACACCAGCGCCTCGGTCGGGTTGATGATGAGATAGCCGCCCGATTTGAGCTGCACCATCGGATCATACATCGCGCGCAGCTGGTCTTCGGCGCCATAGCGCTGGAACAGCGGCACGGGGTCCGAATAGGCCTTCACCCGCCGCGCGTGGCTGGGCATCAGCAGCTTCATGAAGGCCTTGGCCGACTTGTAGCCTTCCTCGCCCTCGACGACGACTTCCTCGATGTCCTTGTTGTAGATGTCGCGGATCGCGCGCTTGATAAGATCGCTGTCCGAATGGATCAGCGCGGGCGCGACCGAGGCGAGGGTGTTCTCGCGGATCTCGTCCCAGACGCGGGCGAGGTAATCGAAGTCGCGCTTGATCTCGGGCTTGGTGCGGCTCATGCCGGCGGTGCGGACGATGAGGCCCATGGTCTTGGGCAGCTTGAGGTCGGAGACCATGTCCTTCAAGCGCTTGCGATCGCTGGTCGAGCTGATCTTGCGGCTGATCCCGCCGCCGTGCGAGGAGTTGGGCATCAGCACGGTGTAGCGGCCGGCGAGGCTGAGATAGGTGGTCAGCGCCGCGCCCTTGTTGCCGCGCTCTTCCTTGACGACCTGAACGAGCAGCACCTGGCGGCGCTGGATGACGTCCTGGATCTTGTAGCGGCGGCGCAGCGCCATGCGCTTGGCGCGCACTTCGTCGACCTGCTTGGCGCGGCTGCGGCCGCCCTTGCCGTCGCCGCCCTTGTCGCCCCCCCTGTCGCCGCGCCCGCCCTGACGGCGGCGCCCACGGCCACGGCCGCGACGTTCCTCGGCCCCTTCGCTGTCTTCGGCGGATTCCTCGGCGCCGTCCTCGTCAGCGCCGTCGTCCTCGTCGGAGGCGCCGCCTTCGATGGTGGCGACATCGTCCTTGTCGGAGGTGTCGACTTCCTCGACGCCGTTCTCGGCGAAGTCCTCGGCGAGCGCTTCGCCGCTGTCGTCCTCGGCGTCATATTCGGCGCCGGGCGCGATGCCTTCGTCCTCTTCCTCGGCGCGCAGGCGTTCTTCTTCCTCGGCTGCCTCGGCCTCTTCGGCGAGCAGGGCGTCACGGTCGGCCTTGGGGATCTGGTAATAGTCGGGGTGGATTTCGCTGAAGGCGAGGAAGCCGTGGCGATTGCCGCCGAAGTCGACGAATGCCGCCTGTAGCGAGGGTTCGACCCGGGTTACCTTGGCGAGATAGATATTGCCCTTGATCTGCTTGTGTTCGGCAGATTCGAAGTCGAATTCCTCAATCCGGTTGCCTTGCAGAACCGCCACCCGGGTTTCTTCCGGGTGGCGCGCATCGATAAGCATGCGCGTTGCCATTGAAATGTCTCCATGCGCCCGGCCTTGACCGCGAGGGGTCTGAAAGGGGGCGCGCATATTGTGGTGAGCCGGCGCGCCCGAGGGCCTTGCCGGAAGGGATAATCGCGCTGTGGGCGCCGAAGGCACCTGGCGCGAAGCTCGTGTCTGCAATGGCGAGCGTGCGGCCAGGCGCCGCGCCTTCTCCCGCAACACCGCACCGGCGCAAAGCGCGCGTGGTGCTGGTTGTCCGGGAAAAGCGATCTGTCACTGCATCAACCTGTATTGAGCCGGAGTGCGAAGAATATCGCGTCCACCGGACAAGAGGCGGGCAAGGAAACGCCGCAGCGCCCTGATCCGGCCTCTATGACAACAGCGCTAGCACTGTGGGGCGCACCCCGCAACTCTATTGCGTTTGCTTGCGCCAAGAACGTAAGCCGCAAACCGCAATGAGTTATCGCACCCTTCTCGTGATCATTCTGCTCGTGCCGGCGCTGCTGCTGGGCGGCGCGAAGGCGCTGGGCGTGACCCTTCCGGTGCCGATCTGGGGGCGCGACTATGTGCTGCGTTTCGCCTTCGCGGGCGAGGCTGCCGCGCCGCTCGAACTGCCGCGCGTCGAGGGAGCCGATGATCCCTCGCGCCCGCTGGTGGTGATCGATGCCGGGCACGGCGGGCGCGATCCCGGGGCGGTCGGCATGGATGCGGATGGCAAGCGCTTCGAGGAAAAGGCGATCACGCTCGCCATCGCGCTCGCGCTGCGCGACGCATTGCTGGAACAGGGCGGGGTGCGCGTGGCGCTGACCCGCGCCGATGATCGCATCGTGCCGCTCCCCCACCGGCCCGAAATCGCCCGGCTGCTCGAGGCCGACCTGTTCATCTCGATCCACGCCGACAGCGCCGGGGGACAGAACGATGCGGTCAGCGGGGCGAGCATCTACACCCTCTCCAGCGAGGCTTCGAGCGAGGCGGCAGCGCGTTTTGCCGCGCGCGAGAACGATGCCGACCGATTGAACGGCATCACCATCGCGGGCGCGAGCAGGGATGTCAGCGCCATTCTGGTCGAGCTCTCGCAGCAGCGCACCCAGGAGGACGCGCTGGCCTTCGCGTCACTGGTGCTGCGCGAGGGCGAGAGCGCGCTCGCTTTCGTCCCGCAGCCGCGCCGCGCGGCGGCGCTTGCGGTGCTGCGCGCGCCTGACGTGCCCTCTGTGCTGTTCGAAAGCGGCTTCGTCACCAACGGCAATGACCGCGCGCGGCTGACCACGCCGGAGGGCCGCGCGCGATATGCCGGCGTGCTGGCGCGCGCGGTGCGCGTGTTCTTCGCGCGGCGCGCCGATGGCTTGCAAGGCGGGGAATAGCCTCGCAAACCCGCTAGCCTTGGCGCGCCCCCGCGTGCTAGTTGCGGCCCCTTGATGACCGAGACCACCCCGCCTGCCTCCGGCCAGCTTTCGACGCCGCAATCGAATTGGGCCTACCTGCGCTACCGCGTCAACCGCGATGCGAGCGCGGGCCTTGCGTGGTTTTCCGCGCGCTGGAAGCAGAGCCGGCTGTTCCGGATCGCCGCGGTTCTCCTGGGCACGTTTCTCGCGCTGTGGATCGCGCTGTTCGTGTGGCTGGCGAGCGATCTGCCCGAGGCCGAGCAATTGCTCACCTACGAAACCCCGCTGCCCACCGTGGTGCGCGGGGTGGATGGCGAGATCGTCCATTCCTATGCCCGCGAGCGCCGCGTCCAGCTGCAATTTGCCGATTTTCCGCAAAAGCTGATCGACGCCTATCTCGCGGCCGAGGACAAGACCTTCTTCAGCCACGGCGGCATCGATTTCCTCGGCACGGCCAATGCGGTGTTCGATTACGCGATCAAGTTCGGATCGGGCGAGCGCGCGGTGGGCGGGTCGACCATCACCCAGCAAGTCGCCAAGAATCTCCTGCTTGGCGATGAATATTCGGTCACCCGCAAATTGAAGGAAATGATCCTTGCCGGCCGCATCGAACAGGTGCTGACCAAGCAGGAGATCCTCGAGCTTTACCTCAATGAAATCCCGCTCGGGCGGCGCTCGTTCGGGGTGCAGGCGGCCGCGCGCGCCTATTTCGACAAGGATGTCGACCAGCTCCAGCTGCACGAGATGGCCTTCCTTGCGATCCTGCCCAAGGCACCCGAGCGCTACGGGCGCAAGGGCCAGGAACAGGCCGCGCTCGAACGGCGCAACTTCGTGCTCGACCAGATGGAGAAGAACGGCTTCATCACCGGATCGGAACGCCGCGCGGCGGCCGCGCAGCCGCTCGGCCTTGTCACCCAGCGCCGCGAACGCAGCGTCGATGCCGGCTATTTCCTCGAGGAGGTGCGCCGCGAGCTCATCACCCGCTTCGGCGAGACCGCAGAGACGGGCCCGAACTCGGTCTATGCGGGCGGGCTGTGGGTGCGCACCAGCCTCGATCCGCAGGTCCAGCTTGCCGCGCGCGATGCCCTGCGCGAGGGGCTGCTGCGCTATCATGGCGGGCGCGCCTGGGCAGGGCCGATCGCGACGCTCGATCTGAGCGAGGGCAACTGGGCCAGCCAGCTGCAATCCTCCCCCCTCGGGATCAGCTACAAGGACTGGCGCGTCGGCGTGGTCACGCGGCGCAGCGGGCAGAGCGCGACCATCGGCTTTGCCGACGGCAAGGAGGCCCCGCTGATCGGGCTGCCCAACAACCTGAAGTCTGGCGACGTGATCGCGGCGAGCCCCTCGGGTGGCGGCTTTGCGGTGCGCACCATCCCCGAGGCGCAGGGCGCGCTGGTGGTGGAGCAGGCCCAGACCGGCCGGGTGATGGCGATGCAGGGCGGCTTCGACAACCGCCTGTCGGACTTCAACCGCGCAACCCAGGCCAACCGCCAGCCGGGCTCGACCATCAAGCCCTTCGTCTATGCGGCGGGGCTCGACGACGGGATGACCCCCTCGACCCAGATCGATAATTCGCGGTTCTGCTATTACCAGGGCGCCAACCTCGGCGAGAAGTGCATTCGCGGATCGGGCAGCGGCGGGCAGCATCCGATGCGCTTCGGCCTCGAACAGTCGCAGAACATCATGACCGTGCAGATCGGGATGACCGCAGGCATGCCCAATGTGGTCAAGGAGATCGAGAATCTCGGGATCGGCAAGTTCCCGGCCTATCCCTCGACCGCGCTGGGGGCGGGGGAGACCACGCTGGTCAAGATGGTCGCGGCCTATTCCGCGCTCGCCAACCATGGCCGGCTCAACCCGCCGACGCTGATCGACTATGTGCAGGACCGCCGCGGCAAGGTGCTGTGGCGCGCCGATGCGCGCGAGTGCCGCGGGTGCAACATGGCGAAGTGGGACGGCAAGCCGATGCCGCGCTTCGGCGTGATGGGCGCCCAGGCGATGGACCCGCGCACTGCCTTCCAGGTGATGCACATGCTGCGCGGTGCGGTGAGCCGGGGCACGGCGACCGTCCTCAACTCGCTCGGCCTGCCGCTGTTCGGCAAGACCGGGACGACGACCGGCCCCAAGGACGTGTGGTTCATCGGCGGCACCCAGACGATGATCGCGGGCGCTTACGTGGGCTTCGACCAGCCGCGCAACATGGGCGGCTATGCCTATGGCGGCACGATTGCCGCGCCGATCATCAAGAGCCTGATCGAGAAGACCCGCCCGAGGTGGTCCGATCTTCCCCCCGTCGCCCCGACCGGCGTCAGGATGGTGCGGATCGACCGGCGTTCGGGCAAGCGGGTGTTCGATGGCTGGCCGACCGATGATCCCAAGTCGGCGATCATCTGGGAGGCCTTCAAGCCCGATACCGAGCCCGAGCGCTACACGCGCCAGGACGCCATCGCCGCCAAGCGCAACGAGATCCTCGCGCTGATTCGCGCCGGCCGGCAAAGCGCGGCCGCAGCCGTGGTCGATGCGCCGGAAGAGGGCAGTTTCGTCGAGGAGGGCGGCATTGACTGACGTGCTGCCCGCGCTTGGCCGGAACCGCCGGGCCGCCTTGCGGGTTGGAGAGGGCATGAACCGCTCGCTCTTCAAGACCCTCGCCGCGCTCGCCATGGCCGCGCTCGCCGTCACCAGCGCCTCGGCCGAACTCGCGCAAGGCGCCAGGGCCCCGGCCTTCACCACCAAGGCCGCGCTCGCCGGCAAGGTGTTCGGGTTCAACCTCAAGGCGGCGCTCGCCAAGGGGCCGGTGGTGCTCTATTTCTACCCCAAGGCCTTCACCCAAGGCTGCACGCTCGAAGCCAACGCCTTTGCCGAGGCGATGCCCCAGTTCAAGGCAGCCGGCGCGAGCGTCATCGGGATGTCGGCCGACGATATCGGGACCCTCAAGGATTTCAGCCGCAAGGAATGCCGCGATGCCTTTCCCGTCGGCGTCGCCTCGCCGGCCATCGCCAAGGCCTATGACGTGGCGATGGCTTCGGGCATGACGCGCCGCACCTCCTACGTGATCGCGCGGGATGGCCGGATCGTCGCGGTCCATGCCAATGCCGACTACCGCGATCATGTCGCCAGGACGCTGGCGGCGGTGCGGGCGCTCAAGAAGTAGCAGACGGGCCGCTGCCGCTTTACAATCGCGCCTGCAACGCTAAGCGCGTCGCCCACACTGGCTTTACGCGATGAAGGACTGACCGATGCGGGCCGAGGCCCAGGCTACCATCAACCGGATCGAGGCGGCGCTCGCGCTGGTGCGCCTGTCGCTCGACTGGGACCGCGCGCTGCGCCGCCTCGACGAACTCAACGCGCGGGTGCAGGACCCGAACCTGTGGGACAATCCCAAGCAGGCGCAGGCGATCAGCCGCGAGCAGAAGACGCTCGAGACGGCGGTCAACACGGTGAACGAGATCGCCGCCGAAATGGCCGACGCGATCGAGTTCATCGCCATGGGCGAGGCCGAGGGCGAGGAGGGAATCGTCGAGGACGGTCTCGCCACGCTCGCCGCGCTCGCCGACCGGGCCGATGCCGACAAGGTCCAGGCGCTGCTTTCGGGCGAGGCGGACGGCAACGACACCTATCTCGAAATCCACGCCGGCGCGGGCGGCACCGAGAGCCAGGACTGGGCGGAAATGCTCTTCCGCATGTATGGCCGCTGGGCCGAACGGCGCGGCTTCAAGGTCGAGACGGTCGAATATCAGGCGGGCGAACAGGCCGGGATCAAGTCGGCGACGCTGCTGATCAAGGGCGAGGGCGCTTACGGCTACGCCAAGACCGAAAGCGGCGTCCACCGCCTCGTCCGCATCAGCCCCTATGACAGCTCGGCGCGGCGCCACACCTCCTTTTCGAGCGTGTGGGTGTTCCCGGTGATCGATGACAGCTTCGAGATCGACATCAATCCCGCCGACCTCAAGATCGACACCTACCGCGCGTCAGGTGCCGGCGGCCAGCACGTCAACACCACCGATTCGGCGGTGCGCATCACCCACCAGCCGACCGGGATCGTGGTGGCGAGCCAGCAGGACCGCAGCCAGCACAAGAACCGCGAAATCGCGATGAACATGCTCAAGGCGCGGCTTTACGAGGCCGAAATGCGCGCGCGCGAGGAAGCCGCCAGCGCCGAACACTCGGCCAAGAGCGACATTGGCTGGGGCCACCAGATCCGCTCCTACGTCTTGCAGCCCTACCAGATGGTCAAGGACCTGCGCACCGGGGTGGTCTCGAACACGCCCGATGCGGTGCTCGACGGGGCGATCGACCCCTTCATCTCGGCCGCGCTCGCCCAGCGGGTGACGGGCGAGAAGGTCGAGATCGAGGACGTCGAGTAGGCGCGGCGCGATGCTCCCGCGGCCTCTCGCAATCGCGCTTGCCGCGCTGCCCGCAGCGGTGCTGCTCGCCGGCTGCGATCCGTTCGCGCCGGCGACTTCGGACCGACCCGAGACCGCGCTCGAATTTCCCGCGCCCGACCGGCCGGTGGCGGCAGTCGTCTCCAACCAGTTCTCCAACGAGGACGCGCGCGAGGGGCGCAACGAGGCCAAGGTGGTGATGGACCTGGCTGACCTGCGCCCGGGGATGACGGTCGCCGATATCGGCGCGGGCGAGGGCTACTACACGGTGCGCCTTGCCGAACGCGTCGGCGCCGATGGCCGCGTGCTGGCGCAGGATATCAGCCGCGAGGCCCTCGACCGGTTGGGGCGAAGGGTCGAGCGCGAGCGGCTCGAAAATATCTCGATCAAGTTCGGCGATACCGACAACCCGCAGCTTCCGCCCGACAGTTTCGACCGGATCTTCATGGTGCACATGTACCACGAGGTGACCGAGCCCTATGCCTTCCTGTGGAACATGTGGCCCGCGCTCAATGCGGGCGGGCAGATCGTGGTCGTGGAAAGCGATAGCCCCGTCGGCCGTCACGGCCTGCCGCACACGGTGCTGTTCTGCGAGTTCGAGGCGATCGGCTATGTGCTGGTCGAATATATCGAGCGGCCTGATATCAAGGGCTATTTCGCGCGTTTCGAGCGCGGGGCCAAGCGCACCGATCCCAAGGCGATCAGGGTCTGCGATGCGGGCTGAGCGCGGGCAGGGCCGCAAGGTTGCGGCGCGCGGCGAGTGACACTATGGCAAGATTTGGAAATACCGCGCCACAGGGGCGCAAAGGGGATCTTCATTGTTCAAGGGATTGAGCCCGATCGTCTACGGCGGGCGCGAAGTCTGGCCGCTGGTCGAAGGCGGCAAGGGCGTGTCGGCAACCAACCATGCCAGTTCGGGCGCGTGGGCGGCAGCCGGCGGGATCGGCACGGTCAGCGCGGTCAACGCCGACAGCTATGACGATGACGGCAATGTCATCCCCCAGATCTACCATGGCCGCACCCGCGAGGAGCGTCACCAGGAGCTGATCGCCTACGCCATCGAAGGCGCGACCACGCAGGTCAAGAAGGCCTACGAGATCGCGAACGGCAGGGGCGCGATCAACATCAACGTATTGTGGGAAATGGGCGGGGCGCAGGCCGTGCTCGAAGGCGTGCTCGAACGCACCCGCGGGCTTGTCACCGGCGTCACCTGCGGGGCGGGGATGCCCTACAAGCTCGCCGAGATCGCGGCGCGCTTCAACGTCAATTATCTGCCCATCGTCAGTTCCGGCCGCGCCTTCCGCGCGCTGTGGAAGCGCTCCTACCACAAGGTCGCCGACCTGATGGCGGCGGTGGTCTATGAAGACCCGTGGCTGGCGGGGGGGCACAACGGCCTGTCCAACGCCGAGGACCCGACCAAGCCCGAAGATCCCTACCCCCGCGTCAAGGTGCTGCGCGACACCATGCGCGCCGAGGGCGTCAGCGATGACGTGCCGATCGTGATGGCGGGCGGCGTGTGGTACTTGCGCGAGTGGGAGAACTGGATCGACAATCCCGAGCTCGGGAAAATCGCCTTCCAGTTCGGCACGCGGCCCTTGCTGACCCGCGAAAGCCCGATCCCGCAGATCTGGAAGGACATGCTGCGCACCGTCGAACCGGGCGACGTGCTGCTCCACAAGTTCTCGCCCACCGGCTTCTATTCGAGCGCGGTCAAGACCCCGTTCCTCTATGACCTGATGCACCGCTCGGTGCGCCAGATCCCGTTCTTCAAGCGGGGCGAGGAAGAGGGCACGGTGCAATTGGGCGAAGACGGCAAGGCGAGGAGCTTCTGGGTGCGCCCCGAAGACAAGACCAAGGCCGAAATGTGGATGCGCGCCGGGCACACCGAGCCATTGAAGACCCCCGAGGGCACGATCGTCTTCGTGACGCCGCAATCGCGCGACACGATCCGCAAGGACCAGCAGGACTGCATGGGCTGCCTGTCGCATTGCGGCTTTTCGGCGTGGAAGGACCACGACGACTACACCACCGGCCGCCTCGCGGACCCGCGCAGCTTCTGCATCCAGAAGACCTTGCAGGACATCGCCCACGGCGACGACCCCGACAACAACCTCGCCTTCGCGGGCCACGCCGCCTACCGCTTCAAGACCGACCCCTTCTTCTCGAACGGCTACACGCCGAGCGTGGGCGAGTTGGTCGAGCGGATTTTGACGGGGGACTGACGGCGCGTTAAGGCGCGCCGATGGACGATAGCACCCCGCCGCCGCTCTCGCTCTGGCTGCGCGAGTTGCCGATCACCGTTCCGATCGCGCTCGCGCCGCTGCGCCGTGCCCAGCCGGTCGCGGGCGCGCGGGACGGGGCGGGGCAGCCGGTGCTGGTCATCCCCGGCATCCTCTCGAGCGACAGCGCCACCGCGTTGCTGCGCGGGACGCTCGATGCGACGGGTTACCGCAGCCACGCCTCCGAACTCGGCTTCCTGACCGGCATCCAGCCCAATGTGCTCGCCCGCGCGGTTGCCCGTCTGGCCGAAGTGGCCGAGGCCGAGCAGCGCAAGGTCGCGATTGTCGGATGGAGCCTCGGCGGACTCTACGCCCGGGTGCTGGCGCAGCGCCACCCCGATCTGGTCGAACTGGTGATGACGCTGGGCTCACCTTTCTCGGGTGACCGGCGGGCGAACAATGCCTGGCGGCTTTACGAGGCGATCAACGGCCACAAGGTCGATGCGCCGCCGGTGCCCGATGATCCTGCAGTGAAGCCCCCGGTGCCGACCATTGCTCTGTGGTCGCGCAAGGACGGGGTGATCGCGCCTGCCGCCGCACGCGGTCTGCCGCATGAGCGCGACGCCGAGGTCGAAGTCCCCTTCCATCACTTCGCGCTGGCTTCCACCCGACCTGCGATCGAGCGGGTGGTGACGGAGCTGGGCGAGGCTTTGGCGGGTTAGCGCACCAACCCCGTCAGCACCTGATCGGGCGGGCGGTGGCCGTCGGCCCACATGCGGATGTTGGCGATCACCTTGTGGCCCGATTCCTCGCGGCCCTCGGCCGTCGCGCTGCCGATGTGGGGGAGGGTCATCACGTTGGGGTGGGCGATCAGGCGCGGGTCGACATGGGGCTCGTCGGGATAGACGTCGAGCCCCGCGCCCGCCAGATGCCCGGATTCGAGCGCGGCGATCAGCGCCTCCTGATCGATCAGCTCCCCGCGTGCGGTGTTCACGATGGAGCTGCCGGGCTTCATCAGCGCGATCCTGCGCGCGGCCACCATGTGGCGGGTCTCCTCGGTCAGCGGACAGTGGAGGGTGAGGATGTCGGCCTCGGCCATCAGCGCATCGACGTCGGCGACATAGCGCGCGCCCAGCATCCGCTCCAAGGCCTCGGGCAGCTGCTTCCTGTTGGTGTAGGCGATCTCCAGCCCGAAGGCGCGCGCGCGGTGGGCGACGGCCTGTCCGATCCGCCCCATGCCGACGATCCCGAGCACCTTGCCCGCGAGCTTCCGCCCAAGCAGCCCCGAGGGCGCCCAGCCGGTCCACTTGCCGCTGCGCACCAGCGCGGTGCCCTCGCGGATGCGGCGCGGCACGCCGATGATCCCGGCCATGGCGAGGTCGGCGGTGTCGTCGGTGAAGACGCCGGGCGTGTTGGTGACGATGATCTTTCGCGCGGCTGCGGCGGCAAGATCGATGTGTTCGGTGCCCGCGCCGAAGCTGGCGATGAGGCCCAATCGCTCCCCCGCGCCCGCGATCAGATCGGCGTCGATCCGGTCGGTGACGGTCGGCACCAGCACGTCGCAATCCTGCATCGCGGCCGCCAGCCGGTCGCGCGTCATCGGCACATCGGCCTCGTTCAGCGCGACATCGAACAGCGCGCGCATGCGGTCCTCGACCGCCGGCATGAGGTGACGGGTGACGATCACGCGCGCGGGCGCGGCAAGCGGGCGAGGGGGGCGCTGGGTCATGCGGCGAGGGCTATCCCCTCAGGGCCTCGGCGGTCAAGCAGCGGTTGGCGCTGCAAGGCTTGAACCGGTGAAGCTTTAGGCGCTATCGCTCGGGAATGCAGGGATTGTGCCGCCTTATCGCTTGCCTTCTCGCGCTGGTGCTCGCCGCCGGTTCGCTGGTCGCGCCGCTTGCCGCGCAGGACCGCACGCTCCCCTATTGGGCGAGCCTGCGGCACGAGAAGGTCAACATGCGGGTGGGGCCGAGCACCGAATATCCGGTCGCCTGGGTCTATCTGAGGAAGGGCCTGCCGGTGAAGGTGGTGCGCATCCGCGAGGGCTGGCGCCTGGTCGAGGATCACGAGGGCACGCAGGGGTGGATCTCCGCAAGCCAGCTCGATCCCGAGCGTGGCGGCATGGTGATCGGCACCGGCCTTGCCGAGGTGCGCGCCGGGCCGAGTGCCGGCGCCGCGGTCAGCTGGCGCGCCGAGCCCGGCGTCATCGCGCGGATGAAACGCTGCAAGGCCGGGTGGTGCGAGGTCGATATCGCGGGGCGCAAGGGGTTTGTCGCGGCCGCCCGGCTGTGGGGCGCCGAGGACCTGCCGGGCGACGAATAGCGCCGCCCGGCCGCCCGGCCTCAGACCAGTTCGACCGCGACCGCAGTCGCCTCGCCGCCGCCGATGCACAGCGAGGCGACCCCGCGCTTCAGCCCGTGCGCCTTGAGCGCGGCGATCAGCGTGACGATGATCCGCGTGCCGCTCGCCCCGATGGGGTGGCCCAAGGCCGTGCCGCCGCCGTTCACGTTGATCTTCTCGTGCGGAATGCCGAGGTCGCGCATCGCGAACATCGCGACGCAGGCGAAGGCCTCGTTGACTTCGAACAGATCGACATCATCGACGCCCCAGCCTGCGGCTGCGAGCACCTTCTGGATCGCGGGGATCGGCGCGGTGGTGAACTGCGCGGGGGCCTGGGCATGGGCAGCGACGGCAACCACGCGGGCGACAGGGGCAAAGCCCTTGGCCTCGGCGATGCTCGCGCGGGTCAGCACCAGCGCGGCGGCACCGTCCGAAATCGAGGAGGAGGTCGCCGCGGTGATCGTCCCGTCCTTGGCAAAGGCGGGCTTCAATTGCGGGATCTTGTCGGGGCGGCCCTTGGAGGGGGCCTCGTCATGTTCGACCACGACATCGCCCGCGCGGGTGCTGACGGTGACCGGCACCACCTCGTCGGCAAAGGCGCCGCTGGCGATCGCCTTGTTGGCACGGGCGAGGCTTTCGATGGAATAGGCGTCCATCTCCTCGCGGGTCATCTGGTAGGCGTTGGCGGTTTCCTGCGCGAAAGTGCCCATCGCGCGGCCCGGCTCGTAGGCATCTTCCAGCCCGTCGAGGAACATGTGGTCATAGGCCGTATCATGGCCGAGCCGCGCGCCCGAGCGGTGCTTCTTGAGGAGGTAGGGCGCATTGGTCATGCTCTCCATCCCGCCTGCCACGACCACATCGATGGTGCCGCTCGCCAGCGCCTCGGCGCCCATGATGACGGTCTGCATGCCGCTGCCGCAGACCTTGTTGACGGTGGTCGCCTCGACCGAGAGCGGCAGGCCGGCCTTGATCGCCGCCTGCCGCGCGGGGGCCTGCCCGAGGCCGGCAGGCAGCACGCAGCCGATATAGGCGCGGTCGATATCCTCGCCCGAAACGCCCGCCCGCTCGACCGCGGCCTTGACCGCGATTCCACCCAGATCGGTCGCGGCGACCTCCGACAGCGCGCCCTGCATCGCGCCCATCGGGGTGCGAGCGTAGGAGAGGATGACGACGGGATCGGCGGCGGAAAGCTGGGTCATGGCAAAGTCCTTTGCGTGACGGGGATACAGGGGGGCGATGTAATGCTGCGCCGCGTCAAAGGCAATCGGCGCGCGGCGTTGTGCTTGCGCCAAGGCCCGCTTTGCGCAAGAACGCGTCGCAAATCAAAACGCATATGTCCGAACGGGAGAACGACATGACAGGCGACCGCCGCGCAGAACTCGACAGCCTCCTTGCGCGCCAGCGCGCCGCCTTCACCGCCTCGCGCCCCGAGCCGATCAGCCAGCGCAAGGACCGCATCCGCCGCGCGATGGCGCTGGTCAAGGAGCATGGCGAGGAATTCGCCAAGGCGATGAGCGCCGATTTCGGCAGCCGTTCGCACCACCAGTCGATGCTCACCGATATCGCCGCGACGGTGGGTGCGGGCACCCATGCGTTGAAGCACGTCGACCAGTGGGCCAAGCCCGAGAAGCGCAAGGTGCAGTTCCCGCTCGGGCTGATGGGCGCGCGCGCCGAGGTGCGCTCTGAGCCCAAAGGCGTGATCGGCATCCTCAGCCCCTGGAACTTCCCCGTCCAGCTCGCCTTCGGACCGCTGATGCAGGTCCTCGCGGCCGGCAACCGGGCGATGATCAAGCCCTCCGAATTCACCGAGCGCACCAGCGAGCTGATGGCCGAGCTGACCGCGCAATATTTCCAGCCCGAGGAAGTCGCCGTCATCACCGGCGGGCCGGAGGTCGCCGCAGCGTTCTCCTCGCTGCCCTTCGACCATCTGGTCTTCACCGGATCGACCGCCACGGGCCGCCGGGTGATGCAGGCGGCCGCCGCCAATCTGGTGCCGGTGACGCTGGAACTGGGAGGCAAGTCGCCGGTCGTCATGGGCCGCAGCGCCGATTTCGCCAAGGCGGGCGAGCGCATCGCCATCGGCAAGATGCTGAATGCAGGGCAAATCTGCCTCGCGCCCGACTATCTGATGGTGCCCGAGGACAAGGCGGATGAAGCCGTCGCGGGCATCGCGCAAGCGGCCGCGGCGATGTATCCGCGCGTGCTCGACAATGACGACTACGCCTCGATCGTCTCCGACCGGCATTTCGAGCGGCTTCAGGGCCTTGTCGCAGATGCCAGGGCCAAGGGCGCCGAGGTGATCGAGGTCAATCCGGCGGGCGAGGACTTTGCCAATGCCAACCAGCGCAAGATGCCGCTGACCGTGCTGCGCGGCGTCAATGACGACATGACGGTGATGCAGGAGGAAATCTTCGGCCCGGTGCTGCCGGTGATGACCTACAAGTCGGTCGATCAGGCGGTCGATTATATCAACGAACACGACCGCCCGCTCGGCCTCTACTATTTCGGAGAGGACCGCGCCGAGCAGGAGCGGGTGCTGACCCGCACCATCTCGGGCGGGGTGACCACCAATGACGTGGTGTTCCATGTCTCGATGGAAGACCTGCCCTTCGGCGGGGTCGGGCCCTCGGGGATGGGGAGCTATCACGCCATCGAAGGTTTCCGCGAGTTCAGCCATGCCCGCGCGGTCTATCACCAGCCCAAGATCGACATCGCCAAGCTCGGCGGGCTGAAGCCGCCCTATGGCAAGGCGACCGAGGCGGCGGCGGGGCGGATGATGAAATAGCACGCGGGCGGGAGCGCCGCTCCCCCTGCAACCTTTGTTCGATTTCCTGCAACTCGCATACGGGGTTTTCCCCGAGTCGCAGGCTTGCGCGCCGCGCGTGACGGGCCTAGGGCGACCCCAGGGATTAATAGCTTGGACATCGTCGTGCTCGACCTCAGCCAGTATCTGCCGATACTGTTATTCGTGCTGGTTGCCCTGGGGCTATCGGTGCTTTTCGTCGTGGCCCCGATGGCGGTCTCGCGCCTCACCGGCACGCACAATCCGGATGCCGAGAAGCTCTCGGAATATGAATGCGGCTTCCCCGCCTTCGAGGACGCGCGCAGCCAGTTCGATGTGCGCTTCTACCTTGTGGCGATCAGCTTCATCGTCTTCGACCTTGAGGCCGCCTTCCTGTTCCCTTGGGCGGTCAGCCTCGGCGAGACGGGCTGGGTGGGCTGGAGCGGGATGATGGTGTTCCTGTTCATCCTCGCGGTGGGGCTCGCCTATGAATGGAAGAAAGGGGCGTTGGACTGGGAATGAACAACATCGTTACTCCTCCCGGCCCCTTGGCCCAAGGGCTCCCCGACATCTCGAAGCTGACCACCGCGCAAGGTGGCGAGGCCCGCGCGCCTGACGCGAGCTTCTTCAACGCGCTCCAGACCGAGGTCACCGACAAGGGCTTCCTTGTCACCTCGACCGAGGAGCTGTTCCAGTGGGCGCGCACCGGTTCGCTGTGGTGGATGACCTTCGGCCTTGCCTGCTGCGCGGTCGAGATGATCCACGTCAACATGCCGCGCTACGACATGGAGCGCTTCGGCGCCGCGCCGCGCGCCTCCCCGCGCCAGTCGGACGTGATGATCGTCGCTGGCACGCTGTGCAACAAGATGGCCCCGGCGCTGCGCAAGGTCTACGACCAGATGTCGGACCCCAAATATGTCATCAGCATGGGCAGCTGCGCCAATGGCGGCGGCTATTACCACTATTCCTATTCGGTGGTGCGCGGCTGCGACCGGATCGTGCCGGTCGACATCTACGTCCCCGGCTGCCCCCCGACTGCCGAGGCGCTGCTCTACGGCGTGATGCAATTGCAGCGCAAGATCCGCCGCGTCGGCACGATCGAGAGGTAAGGGCGCATGGCCGTTCTGCATTCCGCCCCCAAGTTCGCCTCCAACGAGGGCGTAATCGAGGCTGTTTCCGAGACCATCTCGGTCTGGCTGATCGAAGCGAGCGAAGCCCACGGCGAGGTGATTTTCCGCGTCGAGCGCGATGGCATCGAAAAGGTCCTGCGCATCCTGCGTGAGACCCATGCCTACCAGCAGCTCATGGAAATCGCCGGGGTCGACTACCCCTCGCGGCCTGAGCGCTTCGAGGTCGTCTACATGCTCCAGAGCCTGACCAAGAACCACCGCGTGATGGTCAAGTGCTCGGCCTCCGAGGACACGCCCGTCCCCACCGTCACCACGCTGTGGCCCAACGCCGGGTGGCTCGAACGCGAGGTGTTCGACATGTACGGCGTGACCTTCGCCGGGAACCCGGACTTGCGCCGCATCCTCACCGATTACGGCTTCGAAGGGCACCCGTTCCGCAAGGACTTCCCCGTCACGGGCTACACCGAACTGCGCTATTCCGAGGAGGAAAAGCGCGTGGTGTACGAACCTGTCGTGCTGGCGCAGGAAATGCGGACCTTCGACTTCCTCTCGCCCTGGGAAGGCGCGGATTACGTGCTGCCGGGTGACGAGAAATCGCGCGGGGCGCCCGCGGTCGCCGAGCCCAAGACCACCGAAAAGCCCGCCGATACCGGCGCGGGCAAGAAGGCCGACGAGGCCGCCGCCAAGCCTGTCGCCGGCGGCGCGCCCGTGCAGAAGGACAGCGGCAAGGGTGCCCCCGGCGCCCCCGATCCCACCTCGAAGGAGGGTGGCCGATGAGCATGCAACGCGAAGAATCGCTCACCACGAGCGGTGAGGTCATCTCCAATTACACGATCAATTTCGGCCCCCAGCACCCTGCCGCGCACGGCGTTTTGCGCATGGTGATGGAGCTTGACGGCGAAGTGATCGAGCGGATCGACCCGCATGTCGGCCTCCTCCACCGCGGCACCGAAAAGCTGATCGAGCAGAAGACCTATCTCCAGGCGCTCCCTTACTTCGACCGGCTCGACTATTGTTCGCCGCTGGCGATGGAGCATTCCTATGTGCTCGCCATCGAGAAGCTCCTGAACCTCGAAGTGCCGATCCGCGCCCAGTATCTGCGCGTGCTGTTCGCCGAGCTGACCCGCATCTGCAACCACATGCTCAACATGGGCGCGCACATCCTCGATGTGGGCGCGTTCACCCCGAACCTGTGGATCATGGACCTGCGCGAGGATTGCCTCAACTTCTTCGAACGCGCGAGCGGCGCGCGGATGCACTCGGCATGGTTCCGACCGGGCGGCGTCCATCAGGACGTGCCGGAGAAGCTCTTGGTCGATATCGGCGACTGGCTCGACAACCGCTTCTTCCAGCTGTTCGAGGACGCGATGAGCCTCGTCATGGACAACCGCATCTTCAAGCAGCGCAACGTCGACATCGCCGTCGTGTCGCGCGAGGACGCGATTGCCTGGGGCTTCTCGGGCCCGATGATCCGCGCCGCCGGCCTGCCGTGGGACCTCAGGAAGTCGCAGCCCTACGACGTCTATGACCGGATGGAATTCGACATTCCGGTCGGCACCAACTCCGATTGCTACGACCGCTTCATGGTGCGCGTGAAGGAAGTCTACGAGAGCGCCAGGATCATCCGGCAGTGTCTGCGCGACATGCCCGGCGGCCCCATCGCCAGCAGCGACACCAAGGTCGTGCCACCCAAGCGGGCTGAGATGAAGCAGTCGATGGAAGCGCTGATCCACCACTTCAAGCTCTACACCGAAGGCTTCCACGTGCCTGCGGGCGAAGTCTATGTCGCGACCGAAAGCCCCAAGGGCGAATTCGGCGTCTATCTCGTCAGCGACGGCACCAACAAGCCCTACCGCTGCAAGATCCGCCCCACCGCCTTCTCGCACCTCCAGGCGATGGATTTTATGAGCCGGGGCCACATGCTCCCCGATGCGACCGCCATTCTGGGCGCGATCGACGTGGTGTTCGGGGAGTGTGACCGGTGATCGATGATGTCGTCGACCGCTGGGATGCGTTCGCGGAACGGTTCCGCGTGCCGCTCGCGGCGTTCTCGATTGCCTGGTTCGCGGCAAGCTGCGCCGAATATGCCGGATTTGTGGACGTGCCGGTCCCGGCGCTGCTGCCGCTTTCGGGCTGGCTGGCAATCCTCCCGGCGGCAATCTGGAACGCGGTCTGGTGGGGCTTTGCCTATCCCCGCATCGCGGCGCGCCGCAAGCAGCGCAACACTTTGGACAAGACCAATGGCTGACCGTACCCCCGCTCCCGACACCCCCGAACTGCGCGCCCGCTGGGGCGGCTTCGCGTGGACGCCGGAGAACAAGAAAACCGCCGACTGGCACATCGCCAAGTATCCCGAGGGGCGCGAGCGCAGCGCGGTGATGCCGCTGCTCGATCTCGCCCAGCGGCAGGTCGGGGCGGAGACCGATACGCAAGGCTGGCTGCCGCTGCCGGTGATCGAGTATGTCGCCAAGTATCTCGACATGCCGGTGATCCGCGTGCTCGAAGTCGCCAGCTTCTATTTCATGTATAACCTGAAGCCCGTCGGCAAATTCCACGTGCAGGTGTGCGGCACCACGCCCTGCATGCTGCGCGGCTCGGACGACATCATCGCCGCCTGCAAAAGCCGAGGGATGGTGAAGGGCGGGGTCTCGGCCGATGGCCTGTGGACCCTCACCGAAGTCGAATGCATGGGCAATTGCGCGACCGCGCCGATGGTCCAGGTCAACGACGACAATTACGAGGACCTGACGGTCGAGCGCCTCGACGCGGTTCTCGATGCGCTCGCCGCCGGTCAGCAGCCGAAGACCGGCACGCAGGAACCGGGCCGCCACACCTCCGAACCGAGCGGCGGGCCGACCACGCTCACCGCGATGGTGGGTGCCAACCATGACTACCGGGGGGAATGGTGATGGAAAAGAAGATCGAACAGGGCGGCGGCGTCCTCGGCCTGATTTTTCTGGCGGTGGCCGCGATCAAGCTCGTCCAGGGCGATGGCTGGGTGGTGTGGGCGATCCTCGCCTTCCTGTTCGGCGGCTTCACCGCGGCGGCGCGTCTCTGGCAAGGGCGGGGCGGCGGCCAGTGACCTCGATCATCTCCATCCTCGTCGCGCTGGTGCTCGTCTTCATCGCCTTCAAGGTGCTGATGGGGCTGGTGCGCGTGGGCGTGGTGCTGCTGATTGTGCTCGTGCTGATCGGCATGTGGCAATCGGGGAGCTTCGGATGAATGCGCTGACGCTCCTCCTCGCGATCCTCGGCCTCACCGGCTTTGCGCTGGGCGCGGTGCTGACCGCGACCGGGCCGCTCGAGATGGGGGTGATCATCATGGGGCTCGGCCTCGTGTTCCAGACGATTTCGCTGGTGCGCATCCGGCGCGCCAAGGCAAAGGGAATGCAGTGATGCTGGCTGACAAGGACCGCATCTTCACCAATCTCTACGGGTTCCAGGACTGGAGCCTCAAGGCCGCGCAGGCGCGCGGGGATTGGGATGGCACCAAGGCGCTGCTCGCGCGCGGGGCAGATGCGATCATCGAGGAAATCAAGGCGTCCGGCCTGCGCGGACGGGGTGGGGCGGGCTTTCCGACGGGGCTCAAGTGGTCCTTCATGCCCAAGGAATCGCGCGACGGGCGGCCGAGCTTCCTCGTCATCAATGCCGACGAATCCGAACCGGGCAGCTGCAAGGACCGCGAAATCCTGCGACACGATCCGCACAAGCTGGTCGAAGGCGCGCTGGTCGCCGGTTACGCGATGCGCGCCCGCGCGGCCTATATCTACATCCGCGGCGAATATATCCGCGAGGCCGAGACGCTCCAGAAGGCAATTTCCGAGGCCTATGACGCGGGCCTGATCGGCAAGAATGCCTGCGGTTCGGGCTATGATTTCGACGTCTTCATGCACCGCGGGGCGGGCGCATACATCTGCGGCGAAGAGACCGCGATGATCGAAAGCCTCGAAGGCAAGAAGGGCCAGCCGCGCTTGAAGCCCCCGTTCCCGGCGGGCGCGGGGCTTTATGGCTGCCCGACCACCGTGAACAATGTGGAAAGCATCGCAGTCGCGCCGACGATTCTGCGGCGAGGGAGCACGTGGTTCTCCAGCTTCGGGCGCGAGAACAACAAGGGCACCAAGCTGTTCCAGATCTCGGGCCACGTCGAAAAGCCCTGCGTGGTCGAGGAAGCGATGAGCATTCCCTTCGAGGAGCTGATCGAGAAGCACTGCGGCGGCATCCGCGGCGGGTGGGACAATCTGCTTGCCGTTATTCCGGGCGGCTCCTCGGTCCCGCTGGTGCCTGCGGCGCAGATCCGCAATGCGCCGATGGATTTCGACGGGCTGAAGGAACTGGGCTCGGGCCTCGGCACGGCGGCAGTGATTGTCATGGACAAGTCGACCGACATCGTGCGCGCGATCAGCCGGCTCTCCTATTTCTACAAGCACGAAAGCTGCGGCCAGTGCACCCCCTGCCGCGAGGGCACGGGCTGGATGTGGCGCATGATGGAGCGCCTGCGCACGGGTGATGCCGCCATCGAGGAAATCGACATGCTCCAGGAAGTCACCAAGCAGGTCGAAGGCCACACCATCTGCGCGCTGGGCGATGCAGCGGCGTGGCCGATCCAGGGCCTCATCCGCCATTTCCGGCCGGAGCTGGAGCGGCGGATCAACGAGCATAACGCGCGGGTCGCGCCAAAAGTCAGGGAGGCGGCGGAGTGAATCAGGAGCTGACCTATACCCCTGCGCGCGTGATTGCTGCGGCGTGTTTTCTCGCCTGGGCGGCGCTTGGCGCGATGGCGCTCTATGAACTCGTCCAGCGCGGATCGGAAGATTTCTACGGTTCGAACATGGTGTTCGCCTATGCCATTGCCGGTGTGCTGGGTGCGGCAGGCGCGGTCGGTGCGTGGCTCAGAAAGCCGGTGGCGGCGGCGCTGGTGATCATTGCGGCCGGGGTCAATCACTTTGCCGGTATTTTCTCGGAGGGCGTCCATGGCGACTACAATTGGGGTCTGACGATCCTGTCCGCCGTCCTGGCGCTGGTCGTTTGTGTGTACAGCTTCCTAACGGATCAAAATCATGCCTAAGGTCACCGTAGACGGTCAGGAAATCGAGGTTCCGGCAGGCGCGACCGTGCTCCAGGCGTGCGAGCTGGCGGGGAAGGAAATCCCGCGCTTCTGCTATCACGAGCGTCTCTCCATCGCCGGCAATTGCCGCATGTGTCTGGTCGAGGTGAAGCCCGGGCCGCCCAAGCCGCAGGCCTCCTGCGCGCTGCCGGCTGCCGAGGGTCAGGAAATCCGCACCGATTCGCCCATGGTCAAGAAGGCCCGCGAAGGGGTGATGGAGTTCCTGCTGATCAACCACCCGCTCGATTGCCCAATCTGCGATCAGGGCGGCGAGTGCGACTTGCAGGATCAGGCGGTCGCCTATGGCCGCGGCGGCTCGCGCTATCACGAGAACAAGCGCGCGGTGACCGAGAAATACATGGGCCCGCTGATCAAGACGATCATGACCCGCTGCATCCACTGCACCCGCTGCGTGCGCTTCTCCGAAGAGATCGCGGGCGTGGACGAGATCGGCGCGCTGTACCGCGGCGAGGACATGCAGATTACCACCTATCTCGAACAGGCGGCGGCGCATGAACTCAGCGCCAATGTGATCGACCTGTGCCCGGTCGGCGCGCTGACGTCTCGCCCGTACGCCTTCGAGGCGCGGCCGTGGGAATTGAAGAAGACCCTGTCGATCGACGTCTCGGACGCGGTGGGCGCCAATATCACGCTCCACTCCAAGGGCCGCGAAGTGATGCGCGCGCTGCCGCGGGTGAATGACGACGTCAACGAGGAGTGGCTGAGCGACAAGGGCCGCTATCAGGTCGATGGCCTCACCAAGCGCCGCCTGGACCGTGTGTGGGTGCGCCGTGACGGCCGCTTACAACCCGCCGAATGGGCCGAGGCTTTCGGGATGATCGCGGGCGCGCTCGAAGGCGACAAGGCCAGCATCGCAGGCGTCGCGGGCGATCTGCTCGACGCCGAGACGATGTTTGCCGCCAAGGCGCTGCTCAACGCCTGCGGATCGCAACTCACCGAAGCGCGCCAGACCGGCATGACCTATGACGTGTCGAACCTTGCGGCGGTGAATTTCAACAGCACCTTCGCCGGGATCGAGACCGCCGACGCGATCCTGATCGTCGGCAGCAATGTCCGCTGGGAGGCCGCGCTGCTCAACGTCCGCCTGCGCAAGGCGGTGAAGGCGGGGGCCAAGGTCTACATCATCGGCCCCGAATGGGACCCGACCTATCCGGCGACCTTCCTCGGCTCGGACCTCAAGCTCCTCAACCGCGTGCCCAAGGAATTGGGCGATGTGATGAAGTCGGCCCAGCGCCCGGCGGTGATCGTCGGCGCGGCGGCGCTCGCCAAGGGCGCGCTTCCGGCGGCGCTCAAGTTGGCGGACAAGTTCGGCCTCGTGAAGGATGGCTGGAACGGCTTCAACGTGCTGCACATCTCGGCCGCGCGGATGGCCTCGCTGATGCTCGGCTTCACGCTTCCGGGCGGGATGGGCGACATCGCCGCAGCTTCGCCCAAGGTGCTGCTCAGCCTCGGCGCGGACGAGATGGACTATGCGGCGTTCCCGAACAGCCTCAAGGTCTATATCGGCCACCACGGCGATCGTGGAGCGCATCACGCCGACATCATCCTGCCGGGCGCATCCTATGCCGAGAAGGACGGGACCTACGTTAACGCAGAGGGCCGGGTGCAGTTCGCCGAAAAGGCCGTCTTCGCCCCCGGCGACGCGCGCGAGGACTGGACGATCCTGCGTGCGCTGGCCGATGCGCTGGGCGTCAACGTCGGCTTCGACAGCTTCGGCGAGCTTCAGGCCGCGATGATCGCCGCCGTGCCCCCATTGGGCGAAGAGGGCCTCGCCGACGTTATTGGTCTTTCTGGGGGCGCGCTGCCCAAGGCGGACAGCGCCGCCAAGTTCGAGGGCGAGCTTGCGGGCTATCCGATCAAGGACTTCTACCTCACCAACCCCATCGCCCGCGCCAGCGAAGTGATGCAGCGCTGCTCGGATGAGCTGCTCCACGGGGCGGATGTCAAGGAGGCCGCGGAATGACCGCCTTCTTCCAATCCCTCGGCCTGCCTTACGAATGGGCCTGGACCGTCGCGACGCTTGCGGGGATCCTGATCATCTCGCTGCTCGTCATGTTCAGCGTCGCCATGGTGATCTATGTCGACCGCAAGGTGCTCGGCGCGATCATGATGCGGCGGGGGCCGAATGTGGTCGGGCCTTTCGGGCTGCTGCAGAGCTTCGCGGACGGCCTCAAGGTCTTCCTGCAGGAGACCATCATCCCAAGCGCCGCGAACAAGGGCATCTTCCTGATTGCGCCGATCATCACCTTCACCGTCGCGCTCGCGGCCTGGGCGGTGATCCCGTTCGATGCGGGCGTGGTGCTGTCGGACATCAATGTCGGCCTGCTCTACATCCTCGCGATCAGCTCGATGGGGGTTTACGGCGTGGTGATGAGCGGGTGGGCGTCGAACTCCAAATACCCGTTCTTCTCGGCGATGCGCGCGTCTGCACAGATGATCTCCTACGAAGTCTCGATCGGCTTCGTGCTGGTGTGCGTGGTGCTGTTCGCCGGCACCTTCAACCTCTCGGGCATCGTCACCGCGCAGCAGGGCTTCGGGCTTGGGCTGATCAACGCCTATGCGGTGCACCCGCTGCTCTTCCCCATGTGGGTGGTGTTCTTCATCTCGGCGCTGGCCGAGACCGCGCGCGCGCCCTTCGACCTCACCGAGGCCGAGAGCGAGCTCGTCGCGGGCTACCAAACCGAATATTCCTCGATGAGCTTCGCGCTGTTCTGGCTGGGCGAGTATGCGAACATCCTGCTGATGTGCTCGCTCAACACGCTGCTGTTCTGGGGCGGGTGGCTGCCGCCGCTCGACATTCCGGTGCTATACATGGTGCCGGGGATCATCTGGTTCTTGGCTAAAACCTTTGTGTTCTTCTTCATGTTCAGCTGGATCTGGGCGACCGTGCCGCGTTACCGCTACGACCAGCTGATGCGCCTCGGGTGGAAGGTGTTCCTGCCGATGAGCCTGCTGTTCGTCGCGGCGACCAGCGGCTACCTGATGGCGACGGGGCATTTCGGATGATGGCTGCGACCGTAACAGGAGAGCCGATCCCGAATCCGGCCAATTTCGCGTTTGAAGGCCGTGTGTTCACGCCCGCAGGGGCCTCAACGCGGGTCACAGGCAGCTACAAGCTCAAGCCACGTGACGAGTTTTACTGGGACACGTGGTTGAAGATCGATGCCGAGGACAAGAGATTTCCGTCGACCGACTATTATGAAAGCATCGCAAATCCGAAAGCCTTCACGTCATTCGCATCTTCAATGTCCACCGACACAGAAGTCCTGACGTGGTGGATCACGCCTCCGGTTGATCGGATCGCGAAAAATTTTCCGATCCTTTTGCTCCGCCACGATCGCGCCACGGGGCCCAAGTCCTATCTGGCAGCAGGTCTGTGCGATTTCACTTTTTTCGAGGCAGCATCATGACCGTCTCCCACCTCATCAAATCGTTCACCCTCTGGGAATTCCTCAAGGCGCACGCCTTGACGCTGAAGTATTTCTTCAAGCCCAAGGTGACGATCAACTACCCCTTCGAGAAGGCCCCGCTCTCGCCCCGCTTCCGCGGCGAGCATGCGCTGCGGCGCTATCCCAACGGCGAGGAACGCTGCATCGCGTGCAAGCTGTGCGAGGCCGTGTGCCCCGCGCAGGCGATCACCATCGAGAGCGAACCGCGCGTTATTGTTGATCCGGACGGGACCGTCCGGGGGGACGGCAGCCGTCGCACCACCCGCTACGACATCGACATGACCAAGTGCATCTTCTGCGGCTTCTGCCAGGAAGCCTGCCCGGTCGATGCGATCGTCGAGGGGCCGAACTTCGAATATTCGACCGAAACCCGCGAGGAGCTCTTGTACGACAAGGCCAAGCTGCTCGCGAATGGTGACAAATGGGAAAGGGCCATCGCGGCCAACCTTGAAGCCGACGCCCCCTACCGCTAGGGCGCGCGGCGACGAGGATATGGGGTTATAGGGCCGGGGCGTTCTGCTGCGGCTCACACTTGGACTAAGGGATCAAATGCCGCTTTCTGCGCTCCGGCCTTAAGCCGGGGGAACGGATCGGCGGAGACGCATCATGCTGATACAGGCCATCGCCTTCTATTTCTTCGCGGCCATCGTGATCGCCAGCGCTGTCATGGTGGTGATGGCGAGGAACCCCGTGCACTCAGTGCTGTGGCTGATCCTCGCCTTCTTCAACGCGGCGGGCCTGATGGTCTTGCTGGGCGCCGAGTTCATCGCGATGCTGCTGGTGATCGTCTATGTCGGTGCCGTGGCCGTGCTGTTCCTGTTCGTGGTGATGATGCTCGACATCGATTTTGCCGCGATGCGCGCAGGCTTTTCCCGCAACGCGCCGCTCGGCCTGCTGATCGCCGCGGTGCTGCTCGCTGAACTGCTGCTGGGCTTCGGGGCCTACAACGCGGGCGGGCTGACACTCGGCACGCCGGACGGCACCGCGATGCAGGCCGCCGACACCTCGAACATCGAGGCCCTGGGCGCGCTGCTCTACGGCCGCTACATCATCCTCTTCGAAATCGCCGGGATCATCCTGCTCGTCGCGATGATCGGCGCGATCGTGCTGACCTTCCAGCCGCCCAAGCCGGGTGCCCGCGCGCGGCAGGATGTGGGCAAGCAGATCCGCCGCCGTCCGGAAGAGGCCACCGTCATGAAGAGCCCCGAAGTGGGCCAGGGGATCGAGCTGTGATCGGGATCGAACATTACCTCACCGTCGGCGCGATCCTGTTCGTGCTCGGCGTGCTGGGGATCTTCCTCAACCGCAAGAACGTGATCGTCATCCTGATGGCGGTCGAGCTGATCCTGCTCGCGGTGAACCTCAATCTCGTTGCCTTCAGCGCCTTCCTCAATGATCTCGCCGGGCAGGTCTTCGCGATGCTGGTGCTGACCGTCGCGGCGGCCGAGGCGGCCATCGGCCTCGCGATCCTGGTGATCTACTTCCGCACCCGCGGTTCGATCGCGGTCGACGATATCAACCGGATGAAGGGGTAAGCGCGCGTGTCCACGCAGATCCTCGTCATCGTCTTCGCGCCGCTGGTCGCTGCCCTGATCGCAGGCCTCGGCAACCGCATGATCGGCAATGTCGCGGCGAAGAGCGTGACGACCGCCGGCCTGTTCATCGCGGCGGGCCTCAGCTGGCCGATCTTCCTCGGGTTCCTTTCGGGCACCGCCACGGCCGAAGTCGTGCCGGTGCTCAAGTGGGTCGAGAGCGGCACCCTGACCTTCGACTGGGCCTTGCGGGTCGACACCATGACCGCGATCATGCTGGTGGTGATCAACTCGGTCTCGGCGCTCGTCCACCTCTATTCGTGGGGGTACATGGAGGAAGACCCGGATCAGCCGCGGTTCTTCGCCTACCTGTCGCTGTTCACCTTCGCGATGCTGATGCTGGTGACGGCCGACAACCTCGTCCAGATGTTCTTCGGATGGGAAGGGGTGGGGCTTGCCTCCTATCTGCTGATCGGGTTCTGGTTCCGGAAGCCCTCCGCCGGCGCGGCGGCGATCAAGGCCTTCGTGGTCAACCGCGTCGGCGACCTCGGCTTCATGCTCGGCATCTTCGGCACCTGGCTGGTGTTCCAGACCACCTCGATCCCCGAGATCCTCGCTGCCGCCCCCGCCATGAGCGGGTCGAGCATCACCTTTGTCGGCATGCGCCTCTACACGATGGACATCCTGTGCATCCTTCTGTTCATCGGCGCGATGGGCAAGAGCGCGCAGCTGGGCCTGCACACCTGGCTGCCTGACGCGATGGAGGGCCCGACCCCGGTTTCCGCGCTGATCCACGCCGCCACCATGGTCACGGCCGGCGTGTTCATGGTGTGCCGCCTCTCGCCGATGTTCGAGACCGCGCCGACCGCGCTCGCAATCGTCACCATCGTGGGTGCCGCGACCTGCTTCTTTGCCGCCACGATCGGCACGACGCATTGGGATATCAAGCGGGTGATCGCCTATTCGACCTGCTCGCAATTGGGCTACATGTTCTTCGCCGCAGGGGTGGGCGCTTACGGGGCGGCGATGTTCCACCTGTTCACCCATGCCTTCTTCAAGGCGCTGCTGTTCCTTGGCGCAGGCAGCGTGATCCACGCGATGCACCATGAACAGGACATGCGCTTTTACGGCGGCCTCAGAAAGCACATCCCGCTCACGTTCTGGGCGATGATGGCGGGCACGCTGGCGATCACCGGGGTCGGCATCCTCGGCGTGTTCGGGTTTGCCGGGTTCTATTCGAAGGACGCGATCCTCGAGGCAGCCTTCGCGCGCCACAACGCGGCAGGGCAGTTCGCCTTCTGGGCGGGGGCGATCGCCGCGTTGCTGACCAGCTTCTATTCGTGGCGGCTCATGTTCCTGACCTTCTGGGGCAAGCCCCGCTGGGAGCAGTCCGAGCACATCCAGCATGCGGTTCATGACGATCATGGGCATGACGATCACGGGCACGGGGCTGACGATCATCACCACGCCCCGGGCGACGGCACCGCGGGCTACCACCCGCACGAAAGCCCGCTCTCGATGCTGCTCCCGCTCGGCATCCTCGGCCTCGGCGCGGTCTTGGCGGGCTTCGTGTTCCACCACGAATTCATCGACGGCGCGGCCTTCTGGAACGGGGCGATCTTCTACAACGAGGACCTGATCCACGCGATGCACGGCGTGCCGCTGTGGGTGAAGCTGACCGCGACCGGCGTGATGCTGATCGGCCTTGCCGGCGCCTACCTCGCCTATATCGCCAAGCCCGACATCCCCGGCAAGTTCGTGAGCGCCTTCGCGCCCTTGCACAACTTCGTCTACCGCAAGTGGTACTTTGACGAGCTTTATGACGCCCTGTTCGTCAAGCCCGCCTTCGCGCTCGGCCGCGCTTTCTGGCAGCTCGGCGATGTCGGCACGATCGACCGGCTCGGCCCCAATGGCATCGCTGCCGTGGTGCAGCGCTCGGCGCTCGCGGCCAGGTCGATCCAGTCGGGCTATGTCTACACCTATGCGCTGATCATGCTCCTCGGGCTGGTCGCCGCTGTCACCTACGTTCTGCTTTAGGAGCGCGCTTCGTAATGGAAGGCCTTCCCATCCTGTCGCTGATGATGTGCGTGCCGCTGGCGGGCGCGATCGCGTGCCTGTTTTCGGGCGCCGCCGCCGCCCGCTGGATCGCGCTCGGGGCGACGCTTGTCACCCTCGTGCTCGGCATCGTCCTGTGGACGAATTACGACATCGGCGGCCCGCAGTGGCAGTTCCCCGAAGAGGCAAACCTGTTCGCGGGCTTCTCCTACAAGCTCGCCATCGATGGGATCGCGCTGATGCTGATCATGCTCAGCGTGTTCCTGATGCCGGTGTGCATCCTTGCGAGCTGGGAATCGGTCACCAAGCGCGTCGGCGAATACATGGCGGCCTTCCTGTTCATGGAGGTGCTGATGATCGGCACCTTCGCGGCGCAGGACCTGTTCCTGTTCTACGTCTTCTTCGAGGCGGGCCTCATTCCGATGTATCTCATCATCGGCGTGTGGGGCGGGGACAACCGGATCTACGCGAGCTACAAGTTCTTCCTCTACACGCTGCTCGGTTCGGTGCTGATGCTGATCGCGATGTTCTGGATGAAGGCCGAGGCGGGCACCTCGGACATCCCGACGCTGATGGAATACGGCTTCCCGAAGGCCGCGCAGACCTGGCTGTGGCTGGCCTTCTTCGCGAGCTTTGCCGTCAAGGTGCCGATGTGGCCGCTGCACACCTGGCTGCCCGATGCCCACGTGCAGGCGCCCACCGCCGGCTCGGTGATCCTCGCCGGCGTGCTGCTCAAGCTCGGCGGCTACGGCTTCATCCGCTTCAGCCTGCCGATGTTCCCCGAGGCGTCCGCGCAGTTCGCCTGGCTGGTGTTCGCACTCTCGATGGTGGCGGTGGTCTACACATCGCTGGTCGCGCTGGTGCAGGCCGACATGAAGAAGCTGATCGCCTATTCTTCGGTGGCGCACATGGCGATCGTCACTGTCGGGCTGTTCGCCTTCAACGTGCAGGGGCTGGAGGGCGCGATGATCGTCATGCTCAGCCACGGGATCGTTTCGGGCGCGCTGTTCCTGTGCGTGGGCGTGATCTATGACCGCCTCCACACCCGCGAGATCGCGCGCTACGGCGGCCTTGCGATCAACATGCCCTATTACGCGCTGTTCTTCCTCTTGTTCACCATGGCGTCGATCGGTCTTCCGGGCACTAGCGGCTTCGTCGGCGAGTTCCTGTCGCTGGCGGGCATCTACGAGACCTCGAGCCTCGTCGCCCTGATCTGCACCACCGGCATTATTCTCGGCGCGGCCTACATGCTCTACCTTTACCGCCGCGTCGCATTCGGCGGGCAGGCCAATGCCGATGCCGCCGCCATGCCCGACATCTCGGCGCGCGAGTGGATCATGATGGCCCCGCTCGGCCTCGCGGTGCTGTGGATGGGGGTCTACCCCGAAAGCTTCCTCGCGCCGATGCGCAAGGACATCGCCACGCTCGACGCCCGCCTTGCCGCCGCCGCGCCCGCCGGTGACGCGCGGCTTGTGCCCGGCACCCCGCGCGAGAAGGCCGCCAATGCGCTGGAGCATCATGGCGCGGGTGAGGGCGCCGGGCACGAGGGCATGGAACACGACAGCGCCAGGGAGGGCGCGCACTGATGGATTTCGCCGCTTCTTTCGCGCTCGTCCTGCCCGAACTGGTGCTGACCGGCGCCGGGCTCGCCTTGCTGCTGGTGGCCGCATGGGGCGGAGACAAGGCCGCGCGCATGGTCGCCATCGCTGCGGCCGCCGCGCTGTTTGCGGCGGGTATCCTGATCGTCCCCGGCTTGCACCTCGGCACCGACGGCCCGGCGAGCCTCGCCTTCGGCGGCCTTCTCAAGGTCGATAGCTACGCCCTGTTCGCCAAGGCGCTGATCTATCTTGCCGCTATCGCCGCGCTGGTCATCGCGCCGTCCTTCTTCGCCAGCCCCGCCGCCGGAACCGAGCGCGGAATGCGCGCCGAATATCCGGTGCTGATCCTGTTCTCGAGCGTCGGCATGGGGCTGATGGTTTCGGCCAATGACTTCATGAGCCTCTATCTCGGGCTCGAACTGACCAGCTTGTCCTCCTATGTCCTCGCCGCGATCCTGCGCCGCGATACGCGCTCGGGCGAGGCGGGGCTCAAGTATTTCGTGCTCGGCGCGCTGGCGAGCGGCATCCTGCTCTACGGCATCAGCCTGCTCTACGGCTTTACCGGCGGCACCGCCTTCGAAGCGGTGCGCGCTGGCCTCACCGGCCAGATGGGCACCGGCGCGCTGTTCGGGGTGATCTTCGTGCTCTCCGGGCTCGCCTTCAAGATCAGCGCGGTGCCGTTCCACATGTGGACGCCTGACGTCTACGAAGGCGCGCCCACGCCCGTCACCGCTTTCTTCGCCACCGCCCCCAAGGTTGCCGCCGTCGGCCTCACCGCGCGGGTGGTGTTCGAGGTATTCGGCGGTCAGGTCGGCGCCTGGCAGCAGATCGTGATGTTCATGGCCTTGGCCTCGATTGTCTTCGGCGCATTGGGAGCCATCGGGCAGGAGAACCTGAAGCGCCTGCTCGCCTATTCCTCGATCAACAATATCGGCTTCATCCTTTTGGGCCTTGCGGTTGCCAATGCCGACGGGGCGAGCGCGATGCTGGTCTACCTGTTCATCTATGTCGCCATGAGCATCGGCTGCTTCGCCGCGCTGCTCATGCTGCGCGACGAGGAGGGCAACCTCTACGAGACCTTCACCGACATTCGCGGGCTTTCGGTGACCAGGCCGGCGATTGCCTGGGCGCTCCTGATCTTCATGTTCAGCCTTGCGGGCATCCCGCCGCTGCTCGGCTTTTACGCCAAGTTCGTGATCTTCCAGGCGACGATCGAGGCGGGTCTCGTTGCCTTTGGCGCCATCGCCATCGCCGCGAGCGTGATCGGGGCCTTCTACTACATCAAGTTCGTCAAGGTGATGTTCTTCGATGAGCCCGTCGGCGTCGTCACCGGCAAGAGCGAGGCGAGCCACTGGACGCTCCTGTTCCTGACCGCCGCGATCGTCTCGCCGCTGGGCTACCTCCTGACGCCCTCGCTGACCGATCTGGCCGACAGGGCCGCCGCCTCGCTGTTTCTCGCGGTTTGATCAGCCTCGTCGAAGAAACCGGCTCGACCAACGCCGATCTTGCTGCTGCGTTGCGCAGCGGCGAGGGCTGGGCCGAGGGCGCGTGGCTGGTCGCCCGCCGCCAGACCGCCGGCCGCGGACGGCAGGGGCGCGCGTGGTTCGACGGGGCGGGCAACTTCATGGGCTCGACCGTCGTGGTGCTGGGGGCCCAAGCCAATGATGCCGGACCGCCGCCTGCCAGCCTCAGCTTCGTCGCCGCGCTCGCCGTGCGCGATGCCTGTGCCGCTGCGTTGGGAGACACCGCGCCGCTCGGTCTCAAGTGGCCCAACGACGTGCTGCTGGATGGCGGCAAGCTGTCTGGCATCCTGCTTGAAATGGTGCGCGGGCATATCATCGTCGGCATCGGGGTGAACCTTGCACGCGCCCCGCAGGTCGAGGGCCGCAAGACCGCCGCGATCGCCGATTTCGGGGGTGCCCCGCCGCTCGAGGAATTCGCCGCGAGCCTTGCCGGAGCGTTCGGCCGCAGGCTCGAGGCGTGGCGTATCTACGGGCTCGGGGCGACGCTTCACGCCTTCCTCGGCCATTCGGTCCACGCCGCCGGATCGCCGGTCAGTGTCCACGATACCGACGGATCGGTGCTCGCCGGCTCCTTCGCCGGGCTCGAGGAATCCGACGGCGCCTTGCGGCTGCGCTTGGCGGATGGCCGCGAACGTGTCATTCGCGCAGGCGATATCGCCTAAACAGGGAATGCCGGAAATGCTGCTCGCCGCCGATGTCGGGAACACCAATGTCGTCTTCGCGCTGTTCACCTACGCGCCGGACGGGACGCACCAGATCCGCGCGCGCTGGCGCATCGCCACCGATCCGCGCCGGACGGGTGACGAATACGCCGTGTGGCTGCTCCAGCTTCTGAAGATCGAAGGGGTCGAGCGCGAGCAGATCACCCGGATCATCGTAGCCTCGGTGGTGCCGCGCGCGGACCACAACCTCACCGTCCTGTGCGAGAAATATTTCGGCTTCACCCCGCTGTTTGCAGGGCAGGGTGCGGCGCGCTGGCGGTTCGAGATCGATGTCGACCAGCCCAGTTCGCTCGGCGCCGACCGCGCGCTCAACATTCTGGCCGCGCATCACAAATACGGCGGCGACCTCATCATCGTCGATTTCGGCACGGCCACCAAGTTCGAGGCGGTCGACTTTACCGGCGCCTACAAGGGCGGGTCGATCGCGCCCGGGATCAACCTCAGCCTCGATGCGCTGGTCGGCAAGACCGCCAAGCTCCCGCGCATCGCCATCAAGGCGCCCGCCAGCCGTTCCGTCATCGGCCGCAATACCGAAGACCAGATGCTGATCGGCGTCTTCTGGGGCTATGTCGCGATGATGGAGGGCATGGTCGCCAAGATGAAATCGGAAATCGGCCGTCCCGCCAAGGTTGTCGCCACCGGCGGGCTCGCCATATTGTTCGACGACGCGACCGAGATTTTCGATCACGTCGATGCCGACCTCACCCTTGATGGCCTCGCCATCCTCGCCCGCCAGGCCGAAACCGCCTGAGCGCTGCCAACGTAAGAGACATCGTGAAGCAAGACTACACCCCCGAAGACGAACTCCTGTTCCTGGCCCTCGGCGGTTCGGGCGAGATCGGCATGAACGTCAATCTCTACGGAGCCCAAGGCAAATGGATCATGGTCGATCTGGGCATGACCTTCTCGGGCAACGAATACCCGGGGGTCGAACTGGTCTTTGCCGATCTCGAATTCATCGAGGCGCGCGCCAAGGACCTCATCGGCATCGTCCTCACCCACGCGCACGAGGACCACATCGGCGCGGTGCCCTATTTCGCGGGCGATCTGGGCGTGCCGCTCTATGCCACGCCGTTCACCGCCGATCTGGTGGCAAGGAAGCTCGAGGAGGCCGGGCTGCTCGGCGAGGTCGAACTCAACATCATCGAGGACGACCACGGCCAGATCGAGCTCGGCCCCTTCAGCATCACCTATCTGCCGCTCGCGCATTCGATCGCCGAGGGCAATGCGCTGCTGATCGACACGCCGCACGGCCGCATCTTCCACACCGGCGACTGGAAGCTCGACGAGGAACCGATCATTGGCGAGCCGACCACCGAGGAAGAGCTGCGCGACATCGGCGCCGAGGGCGTGCTGGCGCTGGTGTGTGATTCGACCAATGTCTTCAATCCCAATCCCTCGGGCAGCGAAGGCGCGGTGCACCGTGCGCTGATGGAGGAAGTCGCGCGCCATTCGGGCAAGCGCGTCGTCGTCACCACCTTTGCGAGCAACGTCGCGCGCCTCCAGACGCTGGGCGAAGTCGCGCGCGAGACGGGGCGGCAGATCTGTGTTGCCGGCCGCTCGCTCGACCGCATCATCGAGGTCGCACAGGACAATGGCTACCTTGCCGATTTCCCCGCTCCGGTCGATTTCGAGACCGCGATGGGGCTGCCCCGGGGCGAGGTGCTGATCATCGCCACCGGCGGGCAGGGCGAGCCGCGCGCGGCGCTTTCGCGCATGGCGGAGAGCAATCATCCGATCGAGCTGGTCGCGGGCGACGTGGTGCTGTTCTCCTCGCGCCAGATCCCCGGCAACGAGATCGCGATCGGCAAGATCCAGAACCAGCTCGCCGCGCGGGGCATCCAGATGGTGACCGACCGGCAGGCGCTGATCCACGTATCGGGCCATCCCGGGCGGCCGGAACTGGAAGCGCTTTACAGCTGGCTCAAGCCCGAAATTCTCGTCCCCGTCCACGGCGAGATCCGCCACATGGCCGAACAGGCCCGCGTCGGCAAGGCCAGCGGCATCCCGCATCAGGTCGTCCAGAAGAACGGCGACATCGTGCGCCTTGCCCCCGGCAAGCCCGGCAAGCTCGCCGAGGTGCGCGCCGGACGCCTGGTGCTCGATGGCGACATCATCGCGCCCGCCGATGGCGATGCGATCACCATGCGCCGCCGCATCGCGGGCGAGGGCGTGCTGGTGGTGGTGCTGGCCCGCGGCGCGCGGCCGGTGATCGAGGCGGTCGGCCTGCCGCTTGACGAGGACCTCCCCGAATTCCTCGCCGAAGCGGCCGAGGATGTGCTGAAGGCGATCGGCCGATTGAAGGGCCGCGATGCCAAGGACGAGGCCGCAGTGCGCGAGGCCGCGCGCCTTGCCGCCCGCCGCTGCGCGCAGCGCTGGTCGGGCAAGCGTCCGCAGGTGCGCGTGGTGATGCCGGGCAGCGCGGGCTGATGCAGATCACCTCGATCCTTGCGATCTACTTCCTGTTTTGGGTGATGAGCGCCTTCATCATGCTGCCCTTTGGCGTGCGCACCGCGGACGAGGCCGGGGTCGAGAAGGTCCCCGGCCAGGCCGATAGCGCGCCGGTCGACTTCCGGCCCGGCAGGCTGGCGCTGCGCGCGAGCCTGGTCGCAGCGGTGCTCACCGCGCTGTTCGTCGCCAACTTCACCTATGGCTGGATCACCGCCGCCGATATCGACGTCCTGCCCAAGCCGCCGGGCGCGGGTTAGGTCCGGAACCGCTCGATCGCCTGGGCGAGCGCGACGTAGAGCTTGCCCATGTCCGATCCCAGCATCGTCACGCTCAGCACGTGGCCATCGCGGGTCGACAGCGTCTGGCGCAGCAGCGCCTCGAAATCGTGGATGTAGCGGCTGACGTTGAGCTTGAAGGTCTCGTCGGCGGTGTAGAGCGCGGCGATGTCCTTGGTGGTGCCGGCATCGAGCAGCCTGACCGCGCGGCGGGTGAAGATCCCGCGGTCGCCCTTGAGATAGGCGTCCCACGCGGTGTCGGCCACCTCGTGCGACAGCACCCCTGCGATATCGATCGCTGCCGAATTGAGGCTGTCGGTGATCAGCGCCATGCGCCGTGCGAAGTCGTTGTTGACCTGCTCCTCGGCAAGGTCGCGCGCGCGGATGACACGCTGTTCGAGGTTGCCGGTCAGCTCATTGACCTTGACCAGCTGGTCGCGCAGCTGGATGGCCGCCTCGCGCCCGACACCCGCAGCATGCGCGGCCGACTGTTCGAGCGCGCCGAGGGTGGCTGCGGTTTCGTTGCGCAGGCTCCTCTCGAGCGCCTCGACCGCCTCGGCGCCGAGCCGGCTTGCATGGCCCAGCATCCGCTCGCGCGCGCCCTCGTCAAGGGTGGTGAAGGCGCCGGTGATCGCGGTTTCGAGCGCGGCGAGGTTTCCGCGCAGCGCTTCCTCGGTGCCGGCCGCCAGCGCGCCGCTATCCTCGGCAAGCCGGGCAAAGCCGCTGCGAAGGCCCTGAAGCCGTGCGAGCACATCCTCGGTCTCTTCGGCAAGGCGGGACTTGAAGCCGGCGATGGCGGTTTCGGCCGCGTCGATCCCGTCGCGGGTGTGCCGCAGGGTATCCGAAAGATCGCTGCCGGCCTGTGCCGAGCGGAGCATCAGCGCGGCGACCTTGTCCGCGCGCGTCTCGGCGGTTTCGAGCGCGGCATTGGCCCCGCCGATCGCGCCGGTCAGTTCCTCGCGGCAGGTGCGCGCGCCCGACTGGAGGATTTCGAGCAGCCGCACCGAACTGTCGGTGAGCTGCGTCATCTCCGCTTCGGTCGCGGCAAGCGCGGCGCGCTTTTCGGCAAGCTGGCGGCCCAGCGCCTCGAGCGCCCCGCCAAGGTTTGCCCGGGCGGTCTCGCCTGCGGTGCCGGCCTTGCTTACCGCGCGTGTCAGTTCGGCGACGCGTTCGGACATGGCTTCGCCCTGCGCGACGAGCTTCTCGATCTCCGCAATCTGCGCCTCGCGCCGCTGGGCGAGGGCATCGTCGAGCGCGGCAAGCCGCTGGGCAAGCACTTCGCTGGCCTGGGTCTCGCGGGTATCGAAAGCCGACTGGCGCTGTTCGATCAGTTCATCGAAACTGCGGTTGCGCGCTTCGAGGTGATCATCGAAGCGCATCGCCTCGTCGCGCAGCTGGATGATGCGCTGCGCCGCGGCCGCACTGGTGCTGCGGTCGAGCTCGTCGACGAGGCGCAGCTTTTCGAGCATGGTGTCGTGCAGCGATCCGATCGTCTCGGCAAAGCGCGCTTCGGCGTTGTCTGCCGCTTCGCTGAGGCGCGCGGCGGTGCTTTCCGCCTCGCTTGCCGCGGCGCCGGCCCGTTCGCGCAGCGCCGCGATCGCCTCTTCCTCGAGCGCGCCCACGGCCGCGCGGTAGTTTTCGGCGTCCGTCCGGAGCGCGGCAAAGCGCTGGGTGACCAGTGCCTCGATCCGCACTAGCTGGCCCTCGAACCCGGCGAGCGAAGCGCCGACACTCTCACCAAGCCGCGCGACCTGTTCCTCGCTGGCGGCGCCCGCGGCCTTCAACCGCTCGAACCCGCCCTGAAGCCGCTCCAGCTGATCCTCGGCCACGCGCCCGGTGCTGCCGATCTGGTTGGTCACATCGCGCGCGGCATTGGCGATCACCGGCAGATCGTCGCGCAGCCGGTTCATGTTGCCGAGCGCGGTCTCGCTGGTGGTGGCGATCGTTTCCACCTCGGCACCGTTGTTGCGGATCAGCGCCTGCAACTCGCCCGCATGGGCCGAGAGACGTTCGGCGGCGATGCGGCCCAGTGCGTCGAGATCGCGGGCCTCGGCGGCGAGGAATTCGCGCGCGAGGCTGAGTTCGCGGTTCACCACCTTGAGCCGCGCCTCGAGCGCGGCGCTTTCGCGGTTCATGGCCGCAGCCGTTGCGGCAAAGCGCTGCGCCTCGGCCTGCGAGGAGCGCATCGAGAGGAGCCACATGATCCCGACCAGCGCCACCGGGACCGCCCACATCACCACCCACTGCGCCCACTGCGCAGGCACGGTGCGCGCCTGCATGTCGGCAAGATGGGCCCAGACGAAGAACCCGCTCCATCCCCCGATCGCCAGCACCGCAAGCGCCGGTGCGGACTTTGCGAGCAGCGAGGGGCGGGGCGTGTCGGGCACGGCCTCCACGCTCTCCTCGTCCACCCAGGTGTCAGACAATTCAAGCGCTTCGCCGCCGTCCTCCGCTTCGGGAAGCGAGGTGTCGCCCGCGTTGTCGCTGCCGCTCTTGCGCCCCAGGGCGCGTATCTGGTGCCGTCCTGCCATGCCCCTTCATACCACAGCACGACTCGGGATAAACCCCGCTTTAACCAATCCGGGTTAATCCCGAGCCATGGCATTCAATCATGGAGCTCTGGATGCAACCCTTGCGGCGGCGGCCGGCGATGATGCCGCGCTGCTGCGCGAGCTGCGCAGCGCCTTTCTCGAGAGTGCGGCCAAGCAGCTCGATCTGCTGAAGCGCGCGCGCTGTGACGGCAACTGGCATGTCGCCGCGATGCGCCTGAAGGGCCTTGCCGCGAGCTTCCACGCCGAGGACCTGCTCCAGGCCGCCGAGATCGCGCTCCACGCCGCCCCCGGCGAGCCGATGGCGATCCGCGAGGTCGAGGCGGTGATCGCCCGCTTCGCGCGCACCCGCATCCCCGATCCCAACCGCATCTGATCCCGCCCGCAGCGCACGCCCGCAATGCGGCGCTTGAACCGCTGCGCGTAACGCGCCAATCCCTGTGCGCCCGTCAGGGGGATTGGAGGAGCACCACCCATGCGCATCGGCCTTATCGCCGCCTTGCGTCACAGCGAGGAAGGCACGCTTCGCGCCGCGCTGCCGCTCGCCGGGCGCAGCGTGATTGCATGGCAGGCGGCGCTGCTGCGGGGGCTCGGCGCTGAACGGGTGCTGTGTCTGGCCGAGACGCCGGGCGGCACGGTGCTCGAATTGCAGCATGTGCTCGAAGCGCAGGGCGTGCAGTTCCATGCTCTCAAAGGCATCGCCGCGATCCCCGCGCTGGTGCGCGCCGAGGATGATCTCGTCATCCTCGCCGACGGGCTGGTGCCCGATCCGGCGGTGGTGCGCGCGCTCGCCGGCGGGGCGGGAGATGCGCCCTTGCAGCGGATGGTGGTGACGATTTCTGCCGATCACCCGCTCGCCGCCGCGCATCCGGAGGACTTCGAACGCATCGACGCGCAGCGCCACTGGGGCGGGGTGCTGGTGATGCGCGGCGCCCCGGCGCAGCGTCTTGCCGAATTTCCTGTCGATGCCGACGCGGTATCGCTACTGCTGCGCCTCGCGCTTCAGGCCGGCACGCCGACCCGCGAGCTTGCCGCGCGCGAGCTGGTGCCCGAGACCTGGCTGCTCGCCGACAGCACTGCCGCCGTCGCGCGGCAAGAGGGCGCGCTGATTGCCGCCGCCGCCCCGCCTGCCGATTGGCGTGCGCCGGGCAGCGGCCTTGCCGCGATGGCGGTGCGTGCCGCGGTGCCGCGCGGGCTCGACCAGGGCCCGCTCATCGCCGGGGGCACGGGACTGGTGCTGCTTTTGTGCGGGGTGATGGCCGCCGCCTTCGGCTTTGCCGGAGCGGGGCTCGCGCTGGCGGGGGCAGGCGTGTTCGCGGCGCAGGTGTCGCAGGGCTTTGCCGCGCTTGGGGCAAGGCTGCGGCGCGAAAGCGGGGCGGGGGCGGGCGGCCCGGGCAGGGTGCTGGAGGCGCTGTGCGATCTCATTGCGGGCATGACGCTATGGTTCGGCCTTGCGCCCTTTCCCGAATGGGACCCGCTCGCAAGCCTTGGCCCGGTCGCCTATGCGCTCGCCCGGCTTGCCGCGCGCGGGCGCGGGGACAGCGCGCTCGCCGCTGTGGCTTCCGACCGGGCGAGCCTGCTCGCCCTCCTCGCGGTTGCGGCCGGCTTCGGCCTCCTGCCCGAGGCGCTCGCCTGTCTCGCCTTGGGGCTATGCGCAGCTTTGCTGCTGCGCGCGGGCGCAGAATAATCTAACCCGTCTTTAACTATGCGGGCCCTATGCCCCGAGGACGATGGGCGAAGAGACGATGGACCTTGCCGCCGACGATGCTGTCGAGGCGATCCTGCGCGGCGGGCTCGCGCGGGAGGCCCGCGCGCTGACGGCGGTCGTCCCGGTGCTGCGTCACCTGCTCGGCTCGGAAGCCCAAAGCCTTGTCAGCGACGCCATCCTCGCCCGGGTGCGCGGCATGATCCGCGATATCGCCGCCCAGCTCAGCGCCGCCGGGGCCGGTCGCGATCCGGCCGCGCGCGCGGCGGGGGGCGATCCGGCCGGCATCGACGCGCTTGCCGAAAGCCTGCTGGCAGACGCAGCGCTGCTCGCCCATTGTCACGCCTTGGCGACCGAGAGCCTGGTCGCCGACCGGCTCCAGCAGCGCCATGCGATCGATCCGGTGTTGAGCCCGCTGCTTCAGGAACTGATCGCTGCCGAGGACCCCGCGGTTGCCGCGCTTGCCATGGCGACGCTCGCCGCGCAGTCGCGCTTCGTGCAGGGCCAGCGGCGCATGGAGCTGCCGCTCGGCGAGCTGCCGGCCGAACTGTTCCATGCCCTCATTGCCCGCGCAGACGCGCCGGGCAGCGCGGGCATCGCGCGTCTCCAGACCGGCTATGACGAGGCGGCCTCGCGGCTCGGGCTGCTGGCGCGGCTAGTCGCGGCGATGCGCCGCGGGGCGGTGGCTGCGCTCGCGATCGACCATGCGGGGCTGGCGCTGTTCGCCTCGACCCTCGCCCGCGAAACCCGGGCCGAGCGCGGCGCGGTGGTGCTCGCCTGCCACGAAGGCCAGAGCCTGCGTCTGGCGCTGCTGCTGCGCGCCGCCGGCCTTGCCGCGCCTGCGATCGAGCGCCAGCTGGTGCTCGCCGAACCCGCCGCGCAGCTGCCCGTCGCCATCGGCGCGCTTGCCCCGCAGCGCGCCGCCGCGCTGCTCGCTGCGGACGGGCCGGCGTAATGAACATGGCGGGCCCTACCGAAACGCTGGCAGGCGCCTATGGCCTGACCGATGCACAGGGGCGCCTGCTCAGCGCGGACGCGCCGCTGGCCGACTTGCAGGAGCGCTGCGGAGGTGACCTCCCCGGCACGCTTGCGATCCCCGAACTGCTCGCGCTGGTGCGCCAGGCGCGCGGGCTCGGCCTCAAGATCGCGCGCGGCTTTTCGGCCTTCGATGGCGAGTCCGAAGTTTCGGGCTTTGCGCGCATCCACCCGCTCAGCGAGGATGATGGCGGCGGCTGCGAGGTGCTGGTCGAGAACTGGCAGAGGAGCCCGCTGCCGCAGCCCTCGGCGCGCGAATTCGCCGAGCGGCTCGATGCGATCGACCGCGCCATCGCCGAAGTCAGCGCGCGCCTCGATGCGCGCCAGCGGCTTCAGGTGCTGAGCACCCGCGCGCGCGATGCCGCCACGCTCGAGGCGGCCGCGCTCGCCGCGCCCGGCACCTTGTGGAGCGAACTGGTCGAACTCACCGACATCACCCACCACCAGCCGCTCCACTGGCGGCTGCTCGATGGCGCCGCGTGCCGCTTCGAAGGTTCGGCGCGGGGCTGGCGGGTGCGGCTCATCCCGCTCGGGGTCGATGCGCAGAACCCCGCCGGCTTCGAACTGCTGCTGATCGCCGAGCAGCCGCTCGCCGAAGGGGTGGGCGGGCCGGATCAAGGCGCCGAAGGCGAGGGGCCCCTCGAAACCTCGCCCGCGCGGCTTGTCGGCACGGCGCTCACCCCGGTGCTGCGCCAGCCCGTGCAGCGCATCATCGCCAATGCCGAGACGATGCGGGCGCGCCTCGCCGGGCCCTTGCGCGACGAATACAGCGAATATGCCGGAACCATCGCCAGCGCAGGCCAGCACCTTGCCGCGATGCTCGATGACCTTGCCGATCTCGAAGTGGTCGAGACCCCGGGCTTCAGCACGGCGCGGGAGCCGGTCGACCTTGCCGATGCCGCCGCCCGCGCTGCGGGCATCCTTGGCGTGCGCGCCCGCAACCGCGATACCGCGCTGGTGGTGGAGGGCGAACACGGCGGCGCCATCGCCCGCGCCGAGTTCCGGCGGGTGTTGCAGATCCTCATCAATCTGGTCGGCAATGCGGTCGCCTATTCGCCCGCTTCCAGCACGGTCACGATCAGCACCTTCGCGGCGGGCGAGGGCCGGGTGGCGGTCAGCGTCGCCGACCAGGGGCCGGGCATCAGCCCCGAGCAGGCCGCGAAAGTCTTCGACAAGTTCGAACGGCTCGGCCGCGACAGCGGGCGCGACGCCGGCAAGGACGGGGGCTCGGGCCTCGGCCTCTATATCTCGCGCCGGCTTGCCGAGGCGATGGCGGGCACCTTGAGCGTCGGGGTGGCAGCGGGAGGGGGCGCATTGTTCACGCTGGAACTGCCCGCCGCCTGATTGCCGGTCAGCCGCGGCCAAGCAATCGCGGCAGCCCGATCAGGATCGCACCCGACAGCACCATCGCGCCGCCCCGGAACGCCCATTCCCGCTCGCCGAGCATGAAGCTGTCCGCAGGCCAGCCCAGCACGCCAAGGCCTTGCAAGCCCCAGATACAACCGAGGGCGACAAGGAACATCCCTGCCGCCCTCAGCATCAGCATCGTTCGCGAGCCGCTCAGCGCTTGTCCAGCGGAATGTAATCGCGCTCCGTGGGCCCGGTGTAGAGCTGGCGCGGCCAGCCGGTTTCTCTCGAGAAACCGGGCACTAGGACAAGGCCGCGC
>NZ_ANFX01000032.1:0-169008 GCF_000331285.1 Porphyrobacter sp. AAP82
CCCCGCCGCCGCGCGCCGATCTCGAAGCCGCGCTCGCCCGCCCGCGCGACTTGCCCGAGGTGACGCGCGCGGACCCGCCGCCGGCAGCGGCGCCGGCCTCGGCCGCGGGGGCCGAAAGCTGCGAAGACGCGATCCGCGCCATCGCACTTGCCGCAGGCGCAACCTACCGCCCCGCCGCGAGCCTCTTCCGCGATTTCGCGATCCGCTGCCGTCAGGCGGGAATCGCTTCGGCCCATATCGACATCGCCCGCTTCCGCCGCCTGTTCGCCCATGCGGTGAGCGGCCTCGACCGGCTGGACGAGACCACGCAAGCGACCATCTCGCGCGCCGCCGAGGGGGTCGATGACGATTGCCTCGCCCCCTATCTCGCGATCCTCATCGCGGCTCACACGGGCGCGGCGATGCCGCATGAGGAGGAACTCGGCCGCCTTTACGGCAGCGCCTCGCCGAGCCGCGTGCGGCGGCTGCTCGACCATCTCGAGCGGCAAGGCCGGATCGTGGTGCGCGAGGATTTCGGCGGCGAACGCTCGATCACCGTCCCGGTGCTGCCCGCCGCCGCAGCCTGAGCGGGCCCGCCGCGCGCCGCGTCCGGAATTGCTGGCGGCGGTGCACCATCGCCCGCCCGTAGCGAGAACCGCCGGTGCGCCACAGGCCGCTCCGGCTGCCTTGAGGAGACCCCGATGACCACACACACCTCCCGCCTCGATCTGCCGCGCAGCCTGACCAAGGCCTCGATCGACCTGCTATAGGCGCGCCTTGTCGATGCGATCGATCTCGCGGTGCAGCTGAAACAGGCACACTGGAACGTGCGCGGCAAGGATTTCATGCAGCTTCACGAACCGTTCGACGCCGTGCCTGCCATCGGCGCAGACTTCGCCGACACCATTGCCGAACGCATCGCCGCGCTGGGCGGCATTGCCGACGGAAGGGTCCAGACCGTGGCGGCGACGAGCTGCCTCTAAGAATATCCGCTCGCGGCGCGCGGGGGCGAGGCGCACCTTAAGGCGCTCGCCGGATCGCTGGGCGAATTCGGCAAGCTGGTGCGCGCCGATAGCGACACAGCGGCCGCCGCCGGCGATAAGGACACCGCCGACCTCTTCACCAGTATCAGCCGCGAGACCGACCAGCAGCTGTGGCATCTCGAGGCCCACCTCGACCCTGCCGTCTGAGCCCGCCCGCGCGCGCAGTGCTGGCGGCTGCCATCATGGCAGCGCCCGCTACCGTTTGCGCAAGCGCAGCCCGCAGCCCCCGCACCGCGCCCTCCCGTCAGGCTCTCCGGCGAACTGCGCGAGCGGGTGACGTGGCAATCGGCGATCGCCTTTGACGCCGATGATCCCGATGCGGGCCTCGTCTGGAGCCAGCGCATCGCGCTTGCCGCCGACGCGTCGCCCGCCTCCGAGCTGCGCCTGCGCGCCGCGCTGGTCAGCGCGCTTGCCCAAGGCGGGGACCAGACCGGCCACACCGAACGCAACGTGCTCGACGTGCAGGAAGCCTACGCCGAATTCGGCCCGGCAAACGCCTTCATGCGGGTCGGGCGGCAGGAAATCCGCCTCGGCTCGCAGCGTCGTGTCGCGGTGCGCGACGGGACGACGGTGCGCCGCACCTGGGACGGGGTGCGCGGGCATGGCGCGCAGGGCGCGGTGATGCTCGATGCCTTCGCGCTGCGGCTGGTTGCCGTCCGGCCCCGGGCGTTGTGGACCAGCGTGTGCATCGTCGGGCCCGCCCTGTCGGCGCTCGACCAGGGCTACTGGGTCTACGTGATTGCCGATGCCTGCGGCGATGTGTCGGACGAGGCGCACGCGCGGGCGATGGATCGCATGGTGCAGGCTGGCGCGCGGCCGCTGACCGCACTGCAACACTTGCGCGAGCTGCAACGCGATTGGGCGCGGGCCGCAACCTACGGCGCGGTCACCGGCACCGCGATGGCGCACGGCGGGGCCTCTGGCCTCGGCATCATCGACGCCAAGTCGATCCTCGGCGCCGACGCGCACGAGGGCTGAGGCGGCCGGCCCCTCCTTCCCCGCCTTTTGCGCCTTGACAGGAACCTGCCGATGAAAGCCTATCTTGCAGCGCTGGGTGCCGGATTGCTGGTAGGGATCATCTACTCTCTCCTCAACGTCCACTCCCCCGCGCCGCCGGTGATCGCGCTGGTCGGCCTGCTCGGCATCCTGCTGGGCGAGCAGACCGTCCCGCTCGCCAAACGCCTGTGGCACGGCGAGGGCGATGTCGTCGCCGAGACCCGCGCCGACTGCGCCGAGCACATCCTCGGCCCCCGCGCTGCAAGCCATGGCGATCACCGGCAACCGCTTTGCAACGGTGGGCACAAGCGCGGAGGTGATGGCGCTCGCCGGGCCGGACGCCAAGGTCATCGATCTGGGCGGGCGGCGGGTCATCCCCGGGCTCGCCGACAATCACATCCACATCATCCGCGGCGGGCTCAACTTCAACATGGAGCTGCGCTGGGACGGGCTCACCAGCCTCGCCGACGCAATGGCGATGCTGCGCGCACAGGCCCTTCGCACCCCCGCCCCGCAATGGGTGCGCGTGGTCGGCGGTTTTTCCGAACGCAGTTCGCCGAGAAACGCCTGCCGACGCTCGGCGAGATCAACGCCGCCGCGCCCGACACGCCGGTCCTCATCCTCCACCTCTATGACCGCGCGCTGCTGAACGCGGCCGCCCTGCGCGCGGTGGGCTACACCAAGGACACCCCCGACCCGCCGGGCGGCGCTATCCAGCGCGATGCGAGCGGCAACCCGACCGGCCTGCTGATTGCCTCGCCCGCTGCCAGCATCCTCTATTCGACCCTCGCCAGGAGCCCGAAGCTCCCTTTCGACTACCAGCTCAATTCCACCCGCCACTTCATGCGCGACCTCAATCGGCTCGGCGTCACCAGCGTGATCGACGCCGGCGGCGGCTTCCAGACCTATCCCGACGATTACGCCGTGATCCAGCAGCTCCATGACGATGGTCAGATGACCATGCGCATCGCCTACAACCTCTTCACCCAGAAGGCGGGCGAGGAGAAGGAGGATTTCCGGCGCTGGACCGCAAGGGCGAAATACCATCAGGGCGACGACAATTTCCGCTTGAACGGTGCAGGCGAGATGCTGGTCTTCACGGCCGCCGATTTCGAGGATTTCCGCATGCTGCGCCCGGACATGCCGGCGAACATGGAAGGCGATCTCGAAGGCGTGATCCGCATCCTTGCGCAGAACCGCTGGCCGTGGCGCCTCCACGCCACCTATGACGAGACCATCACCCGCGCATTGGACGTGTTCAAGACCGTCAACCGCGACATCCCATTGGACGGCATCCACTGGTTCTTCGACCATGCCGAGACGATCAGCGAACGCTCGATCGACCGCGTCGCGGCGCTGGGCGAAGGGATCGCCTTCCAGCACCGCATGGCCTATCAGGGCGAGTATTTCATCGAGCGCTACGGCGCGCGCGGCAGAGGCCACCCCGCCGTTCAAGCGGGTGCTAGAGGCCGGGGTGAAGACCTCGGCCGGAACCGACGCGACCCGCGTTGCCTCCTATGATCCCCGGGTGTCGCTCGGCTGGCTGGTTACGGGCAAGACCCTCGGCGGCACCGCGCTCTACCCGCACAGGAACCTCCTCAACCGCGAGACGGCCCTGAGGATGTGGACCGAAAACACCACGTGGTTTTCCAAAGAGGAAGGCCGCAAGGGCCGGATCGCGGCGGCAATGCTTGCCGATCTTGCCGTGCTCGACCGCGATTATTTCAGCGTGCCGGGCGACGAGATCCGCCAGATCACCGCGGTGCTGACCATCGCCGACGGCAAGCCGGTCTACAGCGCCGAAGGGTTTCCCTGCCAGCGCCCTGCCCCCGCAGTCCCAAACCCGCCCGGGGGAAGCCGCGCCGCCCCGTCGGGGTGAGGCCCTTCTCCCCCGAAAGATTGGGGGGTCCGGGGCTTGCCCAGGGGGGACCGCAAGGGGATCATTCACGGCACAAGGAGAGCCCGTCGATGACCCGGCTAGCGACCTTCGTCCCGCCTGCCAGCCCCGCGCAAAAGCCTTTCCCGGTCCGCACCGGTGCGGCGTGCGGCCATCTCCAGCCGCCCCATGCGGTCGCGCTGTTCCGCATCAGCCAGAGCGAAGGCCTCGACCGCAGGGTTGCAGGCCGCGCGCTGCGGGTCGCGGATCCGGCCTTTCAAGGAGCGGGCGTCCACTGGTTCGCGATCCCCTTCGAGGCCGGCCTGCTCGCAGCCGCGGAGGCTGCCCATGCGGTGCGCTTCGAGCCGCTCGACGCCATCACCGATCCCGAGGCCCATAGGCTCGCGGCGATGATCCATTCGCTCTCGGGCGGGGCGGCTGCCCCCGCTCCGTTGCTCCTGGATTCGCTGCGCATCGTGCTGCTCTGGCGGCTCCTGATGCTGTCGGCGCAGGCACGGCAGCAGGGCGAGGCGCGCGGCGGGCTCGCGCCATGGCAGGCACGGCGCACCGCCGCCTTCCTTGCCGCCAACATCGAGCGCCGCGTCCCGCTGGAAGAGCTTGCCGCGATCGCCCGCCTCTCGCCCTTCCACTTCGCGCACGCCTTTGCCCGCACCATGGGCGCGCCGCCCTACCGCTACCAGCAGCGGCTGCACATCGCGCCCGCCGCCGAATTGCTTGCGGACAGCGAGATGCGGATCATCGAGATCGCCCTGGCGGTTGGCTACGAAACCCCGCAGGCGCTGGCACGGGTGTTCGTCCATCAGCACGAGATGACGCCGTCGGAATGGCGCCGCCGCCACGCCAAGGGCTAGGACAGTGCCAACCCGCCATGCGCGCGCCGCCACGGGCCGGGGCCCGCCCCGACCTCGCGCTCAGAACAGCCTTGCGCCGGGCGGCACGGCGCTGTCGGGCTGGAACAGCACCACGCGGCCCTCGGCGTCCGGGAAGCCCACAGTCAGCACTTCGGACATGAACCGGCCGATCTGGCGCGGGGGGAAATTGACCACGGCGGCGACCATCCGGCCTTCGAGCATCTCGGGCGTGTATTGCGCCGCGATCTGGGCCGAGGAGCGCTTCACGCCCACGCCCGGGCCGAAATCGATCGTGAGCTTGTGGGAGGGCTTCCTCGCCTCGGGAAAGGGCTCGGCGCGGATGATCCGGCCGGCGCGGATATCGACGCGCAGGAAATCCGCGAAGGTGATGGTCTCGGCCGGCGGGGCGGCGGGATCGTGGACAAGGTGCATGCCGCGCAGGCTAGCGGGTAGGTTGCGTTTGACAATCCAATCCGCCCCCCCCAGTCTCCTGGGCCAGAGAGGCATTCGAAGGGGATCAATCGATGCAAGCGCAGATACTCGCGCCCGCCGCCGTGCTGGTGGTGTGGTCGCTCGTCATGTTGCTATGGATCATTCCGGCGCGGTTCGGGGCAGTGGCGAAGATGCCGGACAAGTCCGCGCTGCCGAACAAGGTCGGTGTGCGCGGCAATGATCTGGAGGGCGTGCTGCCTGACAAGGCCAACTGGCCTGCGCACAACTTTACCCACCTGATGGAGCAGCCGACGCTGTTCTATGCGGCGGTGACGATCCTGGCGATCATGGGCCCGGGGGCTGCCGATGTGCTTGCGGCGTGGGTCTATGTGGGCCTGCGGATCGTCCACTCCGTGTGGCAGGCGACCGTGAACACGATCCCGGTGCGCTTTGCGCTGTTCATCCTGTCGACCCTCGCCCTGATCGTGCTGGCGGTGCGGGCGGCGATCGCGACCCTTCTGGCCGACCCTTCGGCCCTGCCTGCTTAAGGACACTGCTATGATCGGAATGGATATTCTTCAGCCTGTGGTCGCGCTGCTGGCGTGGACGATGGTGATGTGGATTTGGATGTATGCGACCCGCATCCCGGCGATGAACAAGGCCGGGATCGACGCAAAGAACCTGGTTGGCGGCGAAGGATCGAGCCTGCGCGCGCTCCTGCCTGAAAATGTGAGCTGGAAAGCGGACAATTACAATCACTTGCATGAAGCTCCTACACTCTTCTATGCAGTCGCGATCGTGCTTGCGATCATCGGCCAGGGCAATGGGTTCAACACCTCCCTCGCATGGTCCTATGTGATTTTGAGGGTGCTGCACTCGGTGGTGCAGGCGACCTGGAACAAGGTCGCGGTGCGCTTTGCACTGTTCGCGCTCTCGAGCCTCGCGCTGATGGTGCTGATCCTCCACGCCGCGATCGCGGTGTTCTGACCCATGTGCCCCCCTGCCCTCGCGCTTGCGCGAGAGGCGGGAATGGCTTACTCCGCCGCCTCAGCCTGGACGGCATGCGCGCGCGTGGCAAGCCAACGCTCGGCGTCCAATGCGGCCATGCAGCCCATGCCGGCCGCGGTCACCGCCTGGCGGTAGACGTGATCGGTCACATCGCCGGCCGCAAACACGCCCGGGATCGCGGTCTTGGGCGTGCCGGGCTCGGTCAGCAGATAGCCGCTCTCGTCCATCGGCAGCTTGTCGACGAACAGCGAGGTCGCCGGCGCGTGGCCGATAGCGACGAAGGCGCCGTCGGTCTCCAGCGTGCTTGCCTCGCCCGTCACCGTGTCGGTCAGCGCGAGGTGATGGAGCAGGCCGTTCTCGCCCGCCTCGAAGCTTTCGACCGCCTTGTTCCACAGCACGGTGATCTTGGGGTGGGCGAACAGCCTCTCTTGCAGGATCCGTTCGGCGCGAAGGCTGTCGCGGCGGTGGATCAGGGTGACATTGTCGGAATGGTTGGTGAGGTAGAGGGCCTCTTCCACGGCGGTGTTGCCGCCGCCGATCACCGCGACCTTCTTGCCGCGGTAAAAGAACCCGTCGCAGGTGGCGCAGGCGCTCACGCCCTTGCCGCCCAGCGCCTGCTCACCCGGAACGCCCAGCCACTTGGCCTGCGCGCCGGTGCAGATCACCACGCAGTCGGCGATATATTCGTCCCCGCTGTCGCCCACCGCACGGAACGGCGAGCCGTTCTCGAGATCGACGCTGACAATCGTGTCCCAGATCATCCGCGTGCCGACGTGTTCGGCCTGCGCGCGCATTTCCTCCATCAGCCACGGGCCCTGCACCACGTCGCGAAAGCCGGGATAGTTCTCGACATCGGTGGTGATGGTGAGCTGACCGCCGGGCTGAAGACCCTGGACGACGATCGGCTCCAGCATGGCGCGCGCGGCATAGATCGCGGCGGAATAGCCTGCGGGGCCGGAGCCGATGATGAGCATCTTGGTGGTGTGGGTGGCCATGGTCAGCGGTGCCTCGGATGGATTTCTCAAGAGCGGGATATGGGGATGTGGCGCGGGAAAGTCACGCCACCAGCTTGGCGCGCAGACGCTCTTTTCTTACCCCGTCCACACCTAAGATTGTTTCGAGATAGGCATCGAGCGAGCCGTGATCTGCTGTCACTTTCTCGATGTAAGTCTCTATATATTCAGGAAGAACCCCCATCAGGTTGTGCAGGGCCTCGGGGTCGATGGTGCCGTAATGGGTTTCCATGCGCGGAAGTGACTGGCGCTCGAGGATCGCGCGGGTGGGCGCATCATTGGTGAGCAGGAATTCGTGGACGATATCCTCGTGGTGGACGCCCAGCACGTGCAGCAGCAGGCTGGCGGCAATCCCGGTGCGGTCCTTGCCGGCAAAGCAGTGCACCAGAGAGGCCCCTCCGTTGGTATCGAGCGCGTTGAAATACTCGCGGAACACCCAGATCATCGCAGGGTTGACCGGCATCCGCGTATAGACCGCCAGCATCCTCTCGCGCGCCTTCTGCGGTGTCATCACGATCTGCCCGCCACCGCCTTCGTGCGGGGGCGAGTTCGAGGTTTCGCCGTCATAGGCGATGACTTGCGCAGCGAAATCCGGATGGCGCCGGCACGGGAACCCCTCGCGCTCGCTGGTGCCGCGCAGGTCGATGACGGTGCGGATGCCCAGCGCATCGATCAGCGCAAGGTCGGCCTCGCTGGCCTCCATGTGCTGGCCCGAGCGCAGCAGCACCCCTTCCCGCACGCGCCCCCCGCCCGGCACGGCATAGCCGCCATAATCGCGCAGATTATGGATGCCTTCAGTGACATAGAAGGGGCCGATGCGGGCGGCGCCACGGGCCGCGTCAAGAGAATCGCTGGTCATCGCCGCGGACCCTTACAGGGCTTCGAGACAGGGGCAAGACAGGGGCCAGCGGGCCTGCGGAAGATGCTTAAGGGTTGCTCCGGAGGCGCCCGGCAGGCCTGCCCCAACGCTTGCTTGGTTAACAGGGCATTTGCCAACTCCAGACCGGACGACCTGCCCATGGCCCGCATCCTGATTGCCGATGACGACGAACTGATCGCGGAGCTCGCGAGCGAGGTGCTGATCGATGCGGGCTTCGCCTGCGGCTGGGTGACAAGCGCGGGTGCGGCGTGGTCCTGCGTGCACAAGAAGCGTCCCGATCTGCTGCTGCTCGACCAGTCGATGCCGGGCGAATCCGGAATAACCCTGCTGCGCCGCCTGCGCCGTTCGAGCGAGTTTTACGATCTGCCGGTGATGATGTTCACCGCGATGAACGGCGAGCAGGACCATTTGCAGGCGATCTATGCCGGGGCGCAGGATTTCATCTCCAAGCCCTTCGAGCCGGCCAATCTCGTCGCGCGGGTGCGGCGCATCTTCAAGCTGCGCGGCGATCGCCCGCGGCATGTCGATCTCAAGAGCGCGGCGATCCCCGATCCCCACCGCGCCGTGCTGCCCGACGAGCCCTATCGCCGGGTGCTTTAAGCGCTTGGCTGCGCGCTCAGCAGACCGCGGCCGATCACCTGCGCCTGGATTTCGGCGGCGCCTTCGAAGATGTTGAGAATGCGCGCATCGCACAGCACGCGGCTGATCGGGAATTCGAGCGCATAGCCATTGCCGCCGTGGATCTGCACGGCGCTATCTGCCGCGCCCCATGCGGCGCGCGCGGCAAGCAGCTTGGCCATCCCGGCCTCGATATCGCAGCGATTGCCGAGGTCCTTGGCGCGTGCGGCCGCATAGGTCAGCTCGCGCGCCATCACGGTCTCCACCGCCATCAGCGCGAGCTTGTCGGCGACCCGCGGAAAAGCCGCCAGCGCCTCGCCGAACTGCTTGCGCCCCAGCGCGTAATCAAGCGCGAGGTCGAAGGCGTTCCACGCCACTCCCACCGCGCGCGCGGCGGTCTGGATGCGCGCGCCTTCGAAGGTGCGCATCAGCTGCTTGAAACCCTGCCCCTCGCGTGCGCCGAGGAGGCCGTCGGCGGCTACGGCGAAACCATCGAGCCCGAGCGCATATTCCTTCATGCCGCGGTAGCCGAGCACGGCAATCTCGCTGCCCTCGATCCCCGCGTCGGGGAATGGCACGGCATCATTGCCCCGCGTCTTTTCGGCGAGCAGCATCGAGAGTCCCGCATAGCCGGGCTGGCCGGGATCGGTGCGCACCAGCATGGTCATGAGGTCGGCGCGCGCGGCGTGGGTGATCCACGTCTTGGCGCCCGTCACCCGCCAGCTGCCATCGCCCTGCCGCTCGGCGCGGGTGCGCACGGCTGCCAGATCCGAGCCGGTATCGGGCTCGGTGAACACTGCGGTCGGCAGGCACGAGCCGTCGGCGATCCGCGGCAGCCACCTGGCCTTCTGCTCGGGCGTGCCGTTCTCGGCGATCAGCTCGCCCGCGATTTCCGATCGGGTGCCAAGGGAGCCTGCGCAGATCCACCCGCGCGACAATTCCTCCGAGACCACCGCCATGGCGAGCTTGCCGAGGCCGAGCCCGCCGTGTTCCTCGGGGATGCACACGCCGAATACGCCCAGTTCGGCCATCGCGGCGATGACGGCATTGGGGATCAGCGCGTCGGCAAGGTGCCAGGCATGGGCGTAGGGCGTGATCGCATCCTGGGTGAAGGCGCGCATCTGGTCGCGGACAAGATCGAGCTCCTCATCGCCCAGCGCCTCGCAAGGGCGCACGCCATCGGCCAGCAGCGCGGCGAGGCGGCCGCGGGTTTCCGGCGTGCTGCCATCGGCAAGGAAGCGCGCAGCTGCCGGGTCCGCCGCCAGGGCGCGCGCCTCGGCCTCGGTGCCGAAGCTCGCGGCGCGCACAACTTCGTGCGCGCTCATCGGCAGGCCGTATGCGATCTGGGCGAGGTATTCGCCAAAGCCGATGCGCAATGCGAGTTCTTCTGCCGGGCCGAACCGTCCTGCCCGCTCGGCGCGCGCAGCCCAGTCCGCCGTCGCCTCGAGCGCCGCGATGCTGGCCGCCACCCAGGCGTAGCCGTGGACGCGGTGCTGGTCTCGGTTCACGAGGCCTGCATCGGGCACGCCCGCCGGAGCGACCACCGCCGCCACCGCCTGCCGCACGCTCTGCGCATAGTCCCGCGCCGCTCCCAGAGCCGCGCGTGCGGCCGTGATCCAATCGCTCATGACGCGCAGTGCTAGCAGAGCCGTGCGGGCATGCCAGCCCTGCAAATTGCCCATCCGGACCGCACCCCTCCGGCGGGCGGAGGCCTCTGTTGCCTTTGGGTGACAGGTCCATTGCAAAGCCGAAATATCGGCCAAAACTACGCAGTATGACCACTAACCACGAATTGGCCGGATCGTAATACCGCAAGGGTTGCAGCCAGATCACTGGCGCGACATTCGTCTGGGGGCAGACGATCAGGGGCCGCAAACTCCGACTTCTGTCCTCGCGCAGGAAGGACCGCACGGGATGCGCCGCAAGGGCTTTCGCCCCGGCAGGCGCCGCACCTGGCGAATACGGCATGGTCCAGCGCCGCACCCCTCGCGGCGCCAGTCCGTGTCGCCGGCCAATCTACGCGAGGACATAAAATGCGCACACCCAAGCTCTCTCTCCAGTCGTCGTCGCTTCCCGCTCTTGCCGCCGCGCTGCTGATCGCGGGCCTTGCGCCTGCACAGGCGAGCGCCGCCGAAGCGGCAGAGGACGAAATCACCGCCGAAGACCTCGCCGCAGAAGAGGCCGATCCTGCCGAACCGGGCGAGGCGATCGTCGTCACCGGCTCGCGCATCGCGATCGATGCGACCACCGAGAGCACCAGCCCGATCACGGTCGTGGGCGCTGACGAGATCGCGCTGAGCGGTCAGGCCGACCTTGCCACCCAGCTGCGCAACATCCCCGCGCTGCAAGGCTCACTGCCGGGCATCGATTCGGTCAACCAGGCCGCCGCGGGCGACAGTTCGGACCTCGGCCTCAGCCTGCTGAACCTGCGCCAGCTGGGTTCGGTGCGCACGCTTGTCCTCGAAGACGGCCGGCGCCACGTGCCCGGCACCGGCGGCTCGGCTGCGGTCGACATCGGCGCGATCCCGCAGGGACGCATCAAGAGCGTCGAGGTGCTCACCGGCGGCGCCTCTTCGATCTACGGCGCGGACGCGGTCTCGGGCGTCGTCAACTTCACGCTGCGTTCGGGCCGCGATTTTGACGGGCTCGAGTTCAACGTCCAGGGCGGCATCTCCGGTCAAGGCGATGCCGAGAACTATTCGGTCAGCCTTGCCGGCGGCGGCGAGTTTCTCGACGGGCGCGGCAGCGCGGTGTTCTCGGTCGATTACTCAAAGCAGACGTCGTTGAAGGCCACCGATCGCGACTTCGCGGGCACGGGCCTCTACGGGCTCGGCTTTGCCAACCAAGCGATCTTCGACCTGCTCGGCCTCACCGATGCAGACTACGGCCTGCCTGCCGGCCAGCGCCCCAGTCAGGCCTTCTACCCGAACGTTACCCTGCCGGTCTCGAGCAAGTTCGGGATCATCGCCATCGATAACGGCTTTGCCAGCGCTTTCGATGCGGTGAACACAATCCTTCCCAACGGCACCGTCCCGACCCTGCCGGGCACCAACATCCCCGTGGCCCAGGTGTTCGACGGCACCAGGCTGCGCGCCTTCAATCCCGGCACCTTCGTCGATGCCTTCAGTGCCTCGGGCGGTGACGGGATCGGCGCCAACGTCAACGAACTGATCCTCCCCGAAATCGAGCAGCTGGTATTCAGCGCCGGTGCCGACTTCGAGGTCACTCCCGGCATCACCGCCTTCTTCGAGGGCAAGTATGCCTTCACCGACGGTGTCGATGCGACCGGCACGCCGTTCAACGACGATATTCCGATCCGCCTCGACAACCCCTTCATCCCGACCGCGCTGCGCAACCAGATCACCACCTTGCAGGGCCTCGGCCAGACCCCGGTCATCGTGATGTCGCGCGACTTGCAGGATGTCGATATCCTGCCGACCGAGAATACCGAACGCACCACCATCCGGTTTGTGACGGGCCTGCGCGGCGATTTCGACAAGCTCGGGTGGAAGTGGGAACTGTCCTACAACTACGGCCGCACCGAGGTCGAATCCCTGTTCAAGAATACCCGTCTGGACGACCGCTACTTCTATGCGATCGACGCGGTTGCCCTGACTGCGGGGAACCTTGGCACTTTCCGGGCGAACAACCGCACGGTGAGCGCGATCCGCGGCGGTCAGTCGATCCAGATCAACCCCAACAACGCCCAGGCCGGCGACATCATCTGCCGCTCGGAGCTTGACGGCACCGCGCCCGGCGTCTCGCCCTTCCCGCGCCCGCCGCGCAACCCCGACGGAACGGGGCGCGCGATCAGCTTCACGCCGCGCACCGGCGTGTGCGCGCCGATCAACCTGTTCGGACCCGATGTGATCAACGGCGCCGGCGCGGACTTCGTCTTCGTCGACATGGTCAACTCGACGATCCTCACCCAGCAGCAGCTGCTCGGCTCGCTGACGGGCGATACGGGCGAGTTCTTCGAGCTGCCGGGCGGCCCGATCGGCTTCGCGGTCGGCTTCGAATACCGCAAGGACACCTCGCAGTTCACCCCCTCCCCGCTCCAGAACGCGCCGGGGATCACCAGCGGCGTCGTGTCGAGCGGCTCGCCGGTGCGGCCCTCGCCCGATCCGAGCTTCCAGGACCCCGACATCACGGTCAAGGAAGTCTTCGGCGAACTGCGCACCCCGGTGCTGGCCGACATGAAGTTCGTCGACCTGCTCGAGTTCAACGGCGCGATCCGCTATTCGGACTACAACACCATCGGCAAGACGCTCGCCTGGACTGTCGGCGGCCGCTACAAGCCGCATGAAACGCTGACCTTCCGCGGCACCTACTCCGTCGCGGTGCGTGCACCCAACCTTGCTGAATTGTTCGGCCCGGTGCGCGCGGCGACGATCGGCCTGCTGGCCGACCCGTGCGCGGCGGCCAACGTCAACTCGGGCAGCTCGTTCCGTCCGGCCAACTGTCTCGAATTCGTGCCGGCCGGCTTCAACCCCGCCCAGTTCGCCTCGGCCTTCCGTCCGGGCATTACCGGCGGCAACCCCAACCTGCAGGAAGAAGAAGCCAAGACCTTCACGGCCGGCTTCGTGTGGGAGCCCAACGGCTTCCTCGACGGGCTGAGCGTGATTGCGGACTATTATGACATCGAGATCTCCGGGGCGGTGGGTTCGCTCACCGGGGTCCAGATTGCCGCGGCCTGCGTCGATCTGCCGACCACCAGCAACCAGTTCTGCGATGCCATCACCCGCAACCCGACCACCGGCGTGATCGACTTCTTCACCGCCGGTAACGTCAACCTCGGCAGCCTTGCGGTCCGCGGTATCGACTTTGCCGCCACCTACACCATCGATGAGCCCTTCGGCGAAGGCTACGGCTCGTTCGACCTGGCGGTCACCGGGACCCGCTTCCTCGAAGACACCTCGATCTTCGCCGCCGTGCCGGGGACGACCGCGACGGGCCTCCAGGCCGAGCTCGATCTCACCTCGCAGGCGATCGACAACGACAACCTCGGCGAATTCGGCAACCCCGAATGGATCGCCAACTTCGGCGTCACCTGGAAGCTCCCCAAGGCTCGCATCGGATGGACCGGCCGCTTCGAGAGCAGCCAGCTTGCGCCGGGCATCACCAACATCCAGGTTGTCGATGTTGTGATCGACGGCGGCCAGGTGGTGGTGCGCCCCGACAACACCCGTGTCCCGCTCTCGCAGCGCGACACCGGGGACTCGCTGGTCCAGGACCTCTTCGCCAGCTACGATGTCGCCGAGAACTTCAGCTTCTACGGCGGGATCAACAACCTCACCGACCGCGAGCCCTACCTTGCATCGCTGGTGCGGCCGATCGGTGTGCGCGGGCGGTTCTTCTACCTGGGCCTGCGCGGCAAGTTCTGAAGATAGCCCCAAGGGCAACGCAGAGGGCGGGGCGGCTTTCGGGCCGCCCCGCCCCTTCGCGTTTACTCGTGGGTGCCGAGCAGCGAGCGGGCGACCACCCAGTTGTGGATCTCGGATGGGCCATCATAGATGCGCATCGTGCGCAGCTTGTTGCTCATCAGGTAAAGCGGCAGCTCGCGGGTCATGCCCATGCCGCCGTAAAGCTGCATCGCATGATCGACGATCTCGTAGGCGCTCTCGGTGCAGAAGCTCTTGATCATCGAGATTTCCGAGCGGGTGTCGCGCCCCTCGTCGATCTTCCACGCGCAGTCATAGGTCATCAGCCGCATCGCGTGGATCTTGGTCGCCGCATCCGAGATCCAGTTCTGCACCGACTGGCGCGCCGAAAGGGGCTTGCCGAAAGTGCTGCGCTGCGGCGCATAGTCGATCATCATGTCGAGCGCGCGCTGTGCCATGCCGATCGACCACGAGGCCATTTCGATACGCCGCGTGCCAAGGCGCACCTGCATCGGCGCAAAGCCCTGGCCACGCTTTCCGAGGAGCTTCCAGCCCGGCACGCGGCAATCCTCGAGCGCGATCTCGTAGGTCGCCGTGCCGTCGATCATCGGGATCTTGCGGGTGACGTTGAAGCCCGGCGTGCCCCTGTCGACGAGGAAGGCTGACATGCCGTTGCGGCCATTGGGGTTCTTGTCGGTGACCGCCATGAGGATCGTGAAGTCGGCCTCGGCACCCTTGGTGATCCAGATCTTGCGACCATTGATGATCCAGTCGTCGCCATCCTCGACCGCGGTCGTGCGCATTCCCTGCGGATCGGCACCTGCGCCCGGTTCGGAGATACCGATCGCGCTGATCGTCTCGCCGCGCACGTAGGGTTCGAGATAGGCTGCGCGCTGGCGCTCGTCGGCGGCGACCATCAGCATCCTCAAATTCGGGCTGTCGGGCGGGAGGTAATAGGGAACGACGGTCTTGCCGAGTTCCTCGGAAACGCCGACCATCGCCACCATGGGCAGGTTCATTCCGCCCACTTCCTCGGGCGCATCAAGGCCCCACAGGCCCAGCTCGCGGCTCGCGGCGTCGACCCTGGCGGTCTCTTCGGGGGTGAGGTAGGTGCCCTGGCCGACATTCTCGCGGGCGATCACCGCCTGCTCGAACGGCATCAGGTTATCGCGCACGAAGTTTGCGACCAGATCCTTGAGCATCTGGTGTTCGTGGGCAAGCTCGAAATTCATGTCTCTTTCGTCCCTGTCTGCATGGGGTGTGCGGCGCCCCTGACACCACACATTCGCCGGTCTGTCACCCGCACAGATTGACGAGGCGGCGGATTTCCAGCGCGGGACCGGTGCCGCCGCGCAACACAATTGCATTGACCGATGATATAGATTCACATAGCTTTGTAATTGCATACATGCACATTCTTGCAAATTTCAGGACGCCTCATGCCCAGCCGCTTGATCGTTTCGCGCGAGCTTGCCGATTTGTTCCGGCAATTGGCCCATGCCGACCGCCTGCGGCTGATCGAGGAGCTGCGCCATGGCGAGAAGGACGTGACGACGCTCGGCCTTGCCCTGTCACTGCCGACTTCGCGCGTCTCGCAGCACCTTGCCCTGCTGCGCGCGCACCGGCTGGTCGAGGAGCGGCGCGACGGGCGCAACCATTTCTACCGCCTCGCCCAACCGTTCATCGCCGACTGGATCCTCCAGGCCCTGCCGCTGGTCGATATCCGCGCCCGGCTGGAAGAAGCCGAACACATCGATGCCGCCCGCGCGCTGTGGAGCGCGCCCGCCCCCAATTCGTCCCACTGAAAGGATACAATCCGATGCCCCATTTCGCTCGAGGCGTGGTCAAGTTCCAGCGCGAGGTCTTCCCCGAAAAGGCCGAGCTGTTCGAACGGCTCGCCACCGGCCAGAGCCCCGAGGCGCTGTTCATCACCTGCTCGGACAGCCGGATCGAGACCGCGATGCTCACCCAGACCGATCCGGGCGAGCTGTTCATCTGCCGCAATGCCGGCAACATCGTGCCCCCGCACACCAACCAGACCGGCGGGATGACCGCCTCGATCGAATTCGCGATCGGCGCGCTCAATATCCCCAACATCGTGATCTGCGGCCACACCGAATGCGGAGCGATGAAGGGCGCGATGAACCGTGCGGGCCTCACCAGCCTGCCGCATGTGCGCGAATGGCTGGGCTATTCGCAGGGTGCGGTCGATATAACCGAAGCGCTGGGTGCGGGGCTCGATGCCGATGCCAAGATGCGCATGCTGCTCGAACAGAACGTCATCCTGCAATTGCAGCATCTCAAGACCCACCCCACGGTCGCGGTCGCGCTGGCGCAGAAGGCGGTGACGCTCCACGGCTGGGTCTATGACATCAAGACCGGCGAGGTGTCCGCCTATGACGAGGCCAGCATGACCTGGGTCTCGGTCGAGGAGCGCTATGCCGCCGATCTTGCCGATGCGGTGGTTCACAGCCACGCCTGCTGATCCCGGCCGCGTTCCACCTGCCTTGCCCCTCTTCGCACCGGAGCTGCCCCCATGCCCGCCGCCCTTGCCGACCGTCCGATGTCCGCCGTGCTCGGCCGCGACTTTCTTGCCTCGATCGTTGTCTTCCTCGTCGCGCTGCCGCTGTGCATGGGGATCGCGATTGCTTCCGGAGCCCCGCCCGCGCTCGGGCTGATCACCGGGATCGTCGGCGGGCTGGTGGTCGGCACGCTCGCAGGGTCGCCGTTGCAGGTCAGCGGGCCTGCGGCGGGGATGGCCGTGCTGGTGTATCAGCTGGTGCAGGAACACGGCCTTGTCATGCTCGGCGTGGTCGGCCTGATCGCGGGCACGCTGCAACTGCTGGCCGGCGTGCTGAAGCTTGGCCAGTGGTTCCGCGCGATCTCGCCCTCGGTGATCCACGGGATGCTGGCGGGGATTGGCGTCCTGATCTTCGCCTCGCAGCTGCACGTGATGCTCGACGATGCGCCGCGCGCCAATGGCCTGCTCAACATCGCCGCGATCCCCGAGGCGATCATGAAGGCCATCCCAACCGACAGATCGGTCCACCACCTGGCGGCTATGGCGGGGATGGTGACCATCGCCACGATCGTCCTGTGGAACCAGTTCAAACCCAAGGCGCTGGCGCTGATCCCGGGGCCGCTCCTCGGCGTGATCGTCGGCACCGCCTTTGCCATCGCCTTCGCGTTGCCGATCACGCTGGTCGATCTGCCCGAGACGCTGGCGAGCGGGCTCAACATCCCAACCGGCGAAGCCTTCGCCGGAATCACCAACCCGGACATCCTCACCCTCGGCCTGGTCTTCGCCTTCGTCGCCAGCGCCGAGACGCTGCTGTGCGCGACCGCGGTCGACAAGATGCACATCGGCGCGCGGACCGATTACGACAAGGAACTGCGCGCGCAAGGCATCGGCAACATGATCTGCGGCGGGCTCGGCGCGCTACCCATGACCGGGGTGATCGTGCGCTCGGCCGCCAATGTCGAAGCGGGCGCGAACACGCGCTTCTCGGCAATCATGCACGGCGGCTGGCTGCTGCTGGCGGTGGTCGCCTTCCCGTTCATCCTCAACGAGATCCCGACCTCGGTGCTGGCCGCAATCCTCGTCTACACCGGCTACAAGCTGGTCAATGTCGCGCAGATCCGCAAGATCGCCGAATTCGGCAAGCAGGAGCTGGCGATCTATTTCGCAACCCTCATCGGGGTGGTCGCTATCGACCTGCTCACCGGCGTGATCCTCGGTTTCGCGCTGGCGACCGCGAAGCTCGTCTACACCTTCTCGCACCTCGAAATCCGGCGCGAGCATGACGCGGCTGCTAACCGGATCGACCTGTGGATGACCGGTTCGGCGACTTTCTTCTCGATCCCGCAGCTTGGCCAGGCGCTCGAATCCTCGCCCTTCGGTTCCGAGGTCCACATCCATGTCGAGAAGCTCGACTATATCGACCACGCCTGCCTCGAGATGCTGTCATCGTGGGAGAAACTGCACCAGTCGACCGGCGGCTCGCTGGTGGTCGAATGGAGCGAGCTGGTCGAACGCTATGGGCGCCGCTCGGAAGAGAAGACCGAAATCCCCGGCCTGATGGTGCGCCCCGCCGCCTGAGCGGCCGGACGCGGGCTGGAGCCGGTGTTCAAGCCACCGGCTCGGCGCCCTCGGCCTGCCACAACTGCTTCGCGTTCTGGAGATCGACCGGGGTCGCGCGGCTCAGCCGGTGGCCGATGAAGTCGATCCCCTCGATCAGCCACTGTGCAAGCTCGGGTTGGGCGAGGCTGTAGACGCGCTGCTGGCCGCGGGTCTGGGTCTCGACCAGCGCCACCGCGCGCAGCACGCCAAGATGCTGCGAGACGCGGGTAGGCGTGATCTCGAGCAAATCGCCCAGTTCGTTCACCGTCTGCTCGCCCGCTTGCAGCTTCAGGAGCAGACGGATGCGATCGGGGTGCGAAATCTGCCGCAGCACATGGGCAAGTTCCGTTGCAACAACCTTGCGACATGGCATGACGGTGACCCTTTAGCCCGGTGTGTTCCGGTTTGAGACGATAACGCGCAAATGCGGGCTTTTGCTCCCCGGCCTTGCGCATTTGTCAATTTCGAGCGCCCGCCACGGCAACTGCGGCCGTTTACTCGCCGCCCCATCACGTTGTAAAATTGCGATGAATTCGCTGTCGGCAACCTCTGTGACATAGGGCGCGCCGCTCTGGGCATGGCCGGGGGCGATGATCCCGCTGTCGCGCAGGCGCGCCCACCCCTCGTGGAGCCGCGCGGCGTGTTGACCGGCTCCTGCGGCGTGCAGGATCAGTGCAAGCGAATGGATCATCGCCTCGGCTCCGAGCGGCAGACGGGTCATTCCCTCGCCCGGCGCTTCGCAGGTCACAAGCCTCAGGCTCCGCGCGCCCTCGCCCGCATGCCACAGCATCGGCCAGGCGCGGCATTGGCCGCTGGCATGGGCGAGCAGCATGAAGACGGTGCTGCGGTGGTCGGGCATGGCCATCACCGCATCCCACTGCGCGCGCGGGCCTATCAGTGCGGGCAACGCCTCTTCGAGGGTGAGGATGTCGAGCGCCAGGCCATCGCCGGTCAGCCCCCGGCCTGCGGCAAGCAGACGGCTGGCGACGGCACCGCGCTGGCGGGCAGTCACGATGATCGCCAGCCTTTCGCGCTTCTGCGCCCGCGCCATGCGGATCATGGCCGCCAGCACCCCCGCGCGCGGCACCGGCACGCCGCCTGCTTCCTCGGCAATGCAGTGTGCGGGATGGGGGCTCATGAGCACCAGATCGAGCCCGCCGCCCCCCCGTGCGGCGCCGCGCGGATGATCGAGAAGGTAGCTGGAAACGAATTGCGCCTGCGGCAGATGGGCAAGGCCGCCATGCTGCAAGGCCGCCGCGCTCCAGCCCAGCCAGGGGGCGAAAACCGCCCCCCCGGGCATCGTCCAGTCGGCGAAGCGCTTGAGGCGGCCGGCGCGGGCGGCAGGGACGATGTCGGCCGAAACGCCAAGCCAGCCGAGGAGCGCCTCCAGTGCGGCGCGCCAGTCATCGGGGATCCCGTCCGCCGAATGGACGAGCCGCAGGCGCGCCTCGACGAGCGCAAGCTGCGGCCGGCTGCGCCGCGAAGGCGCACGCGCGGCGGGTTGCGAAAGCGGGCGTAACTGGTCCATGCGCCGGTTCCTTTTCGGGGGGGCGGAGAGCGGAGAGGTTTCGCTTGGTAGCCGCGCCGGTGGCATCGGAAAAATTCAATCTTTGATTACAAACGTTCTATTCATTGTATGTATGATGATAGCGCGCCAGCGCTTCTCCCGGCCCCGGCTTGAAACTGCGCGCCCGCAAGGGCATCACCGCTTCGGGAGAAGAGGGGTATTGCCGAAATGAATCTTGCAAGCTTGCGCGCCGCAGCGGCGCTGGCAATTGTCATCGCCGCCAGCACAGGCGCTGCCCAGAGCGGACCTGCCCCGGCAAGCGAGGCGACGAAGGCCGGGCAGAGCGCCACAGGCCGGGGCCTGCCGCCCGAAGGCGCGCGCGATGCGGCAGATGCTGCACGCGGTTTCCTCGCCGCCCGCAAGGAACCGGTGATTCTTGCAGCCAATGGCAAGCCGGTCTGGAACCTTGATGCCTATGCTTTCGTCACCGGCCCCGCACCCGAAACGGTCAACCCCTCGCTATGGCGGCACATGACCCACCTGAAGCGTCACGGCCTTTTCGAGGTGACCAAGAACGTCTGGCAGGTGCGCGGGTTCGATGTCTCGAACATGACCGTGATCCGCGGCCAGACGGGCTGGATCATCATCGATCCGCTGACCACCGTCGAAGCGGCCAAGGCAGCGCTGGAACTGGTAAACGCGACGCTCGGCACGCGGCCGGTCAGCGCGGTGCTCTATTCGCACAGCCACGGCGACCATTTCGGAGGCGTGCGCGGCGTGGCCGATGAGGCGGCAGTCAAGGCCGGCACCGTCCCGATCATCGCGCCCCGTGGCTTCATGAAAGAGGCCACTTCCGAGAACGTCATCGCCGGCGGGGCCATGTCGCGGCGGGCAGCCTACCAGTTCGGCGCGGGCCTCGCCCCGGGTGCGACCGGCCAGATGGGCAGCGGCATTGGCATGGGGCTATCGGTCGGCACGCTTTCGCTGATCCCGCCGACCGATACCATCGCGGCAACCGGCGAGACGCGGGTGGTGGACGGGGTCAGCCTCGAATTCCAGATCGTTTCAGGCACCGAGGCGCCGGCGGAGTTCAACGTGTTCATCCGGCCGGAAAAGACCTTCCTTGCCGCAGAGATCGCGACTTGCAGCCTGCACAATATCCTCACGCCGCGCGGTGCCAAGGTGCGCGATGCGCGCGCCTGGGCGCATTATCTCGATGAAGCCGCGATCCGCTACGCGCCGCAGAGCGATGCGGTGATCTCGAGCCACTGCTGGCCGGTGTTCGGCCGCGCGGCAGGGACCGCCTGGCTCGCCGCCCAACGCGACAACTACCGCTGGCTCCACGACCAGACCGTGCGCCGCATGAACCGCGGCGAGACTATGGCCGAGATTGCCGAGGTGCTGGAGGCAGCGCCCCCGCCGGGCAACGCTGCCGAATGGGCCACGCGCGGCTATTACGGGACGATCAGTCACAATGCCAAGGCGATCTACCAGTTCTACCTCGGCTGGTATGACGCGGTGCCCGCCAACCTACACCCCTATCCGCCGGTGGAGCGTGCGAAAAAGCTCGTCGATGCTCTCGGCGGGCCTGAGCGAACGCTCGCGCTGGCGGAAAATGCCATGGCCGCAGGCGATTACCGCTGGTCCTCGGACCTGCTCCAGAACCTCGTCTTTGCCGATCCCGCCAACCCGCAAGCCAGGGCGCTCCTTGCGGCAAGCTACGAACAGCAGGCGTATCAGGCCGAAAGCGCGATCTGGCGCAACCAGTTCCTCGCTGCGGCAAGCGACCTCAGACGCGGACGCGCGCCGACCGCTGCGGTCCAGCCCACCGACCTCATCGCCGCGCTCTCGACACAGGAATTGCTCGATTCCGCCGCAACCCGCTTTGCGCCCGAACGGCCCGGGCCGCGCGGCATTACGATCGGGATCGAACTGACCGATCGCGGCGAAGTTGCCGGTCTTGAAGTCACCGGCCAGACGCTGATCGGACGGGTCGGCGCCCTGCCGGAAGGCGCGGTCGCCACGATCAAGGGACCGCGCGTGATGCTGCTGGCGCTCTTGTTCCTCAAGCAGCCGGTCGCAGCGCTCGAGAAGGCCGGGCTTCAGGTGACCGGTGACAAGGCGGCGCTACAGGCACTGATCGACAACCTCGATCCGATGCCGCAGGGCTTCGAAATCGTGCTGCCCTGAGCGGCCGCCCGGGGTGCCCTAGAACGAGCACTCCGCGCCCGCCGCCGTCTCGTCGCGGGTGACTTCGCCGATCTGGAAAGCGAAGGGCGCCTCGGAGGCGAAGGTAAGGGTGCCGCCGGTCTCGCCAAGGCACTTCGCGCTCAGCACCATCTCGCGCCAGCCCTTGCCCTCGGCCACCGAAAGACCCTGGGTGATGTCGAGCGCGCGCGAGCCCCCCGCCGTGACGGTGACCGGAGCGGCGGGGCGCGCCGCGACCAGATAGGTGATCCGGAAAGCCGCGCCGCTGGCGGGGCCCTTCAACGTCAGCTTCGCACCCGGCCCGAAGGCGATGCGGCGCGCATCCTCCTGCGCGCGGCGGTCGACGCCGGTGACGACGATCCCGTTGCCGCTGCCGCGCAAATCTGGGAGCAGCGCATTGTCGGCGGTCGCCTGCACCTGCGTGCCGAGCTTGCCGCTGGCAAACCATGTTGCTCCTGCATCATGGCTGAGCGCCGCACAGGTCTCGTCGAACGGCACCGGCGCGATGCGCGGGACGGCAAAGCCGAGGCCGTAGCCGAGCGGGAACAGCGCTCCCTCGGGCCCGTTGAGGGGCGCGCCGTCGCACCGCGCAGGCCAGCTGAACGAGAGACGCCCGGTCGGCTGGGCCTTGCCGAACAGCACGTCGGCCACCCCCGCCCCTTCGCTGCCCGGGAGCCAGGCAGCAATGAAGGCGTCGGCCGCGTTAAGCTCGCGGTTGACCCACAGGGGGCGGCCCGAGAGGAACACCGCGACTGTGGGAATGCCGCGCGCCTTGTAGGCCTTGAGGAGCGCAAGCCCCTCCTCGTCGCGGAAGGCCAGGTCCTTGCGGTCGCCGACGAATTCGGCATAGGGCTGCTCGCCGAAGACGACGATGGCGATGTCGGGTTTGGCCGCAGGGTCGCCCTTGACCGCCAGACGCGCCTCGCCGCCGCTGGCGCGGGCGGCCTCGGCGATGCCCGCATAGATCGAGGTCGCACCGGGGAAATCGGCTGCGGTGAGATCGCCGCCGCCCTGCCAGGTGACCGACCAGCCGCCGGCCTGCTGCGGCACGTTGTCGGCCGCCGAACCCGCCACCTCGATCCGCGCGCCCGGCTTCAGCGGGAGGATGCCCGCATTCTTGAGGATCACCTGCGACTTGGCGACAGCTTCACGTGCAAGCGCGCGGTGCCCGGGCGAGCCGAGCAGGTCCCATTTGCCGCCATTGGGACGCGCCGAGGGCTTCACCTCGCCATCCAGAATGCCGAGCTTCTGCTTCATGCGCAGGACACGCAACACGGCTTCATCGAGCCGCGCCATCGGGATCGTGCCGTTCTTCACCTGCGCCACAAGGCTCGCGTGGAGCGCCTTCCAGTCTTCGGGGACCATGTAGATATCAAGCCCCGCCAGCAGCGCCTGCGGGCAATCGGAATTGGTGCAGCCCTTGATCTGGCCATGGCCGTTCCAGTCGCCCACCACGACCCCACCAAAGCCGAGTCGACCGCGCAACGCGTCGGTCAGCAGCGGCTTGTTGCCATGCATTTTGGTGCCATTGATCGAGTTGAAGCTCGCCATCACGCTGGCGACGCCGGCATCGATCGCCGCCGGATAAGGCGCTGCGTGGATTTCCATCAGCGCGGCAAGGTCGCCATTGACATCGCCCTGGTCGACGCCCTGGGATGTGCCGCCATCGCCGAAGTAGTGCTTGGCCGTCGCCGCGACCTTGCCCGCGCCAAGAAGGCCGGGCTCGCCCGGGCGGCCCTGCAAGCCCTCGATCATCGCCGCGCCAAGCTTGGTAACAAGCGCCGGATCTTCGGAATAGCTCTCGTAGGTGCGGCCCCAGCGATCGTCGCGGGCGACGGCGACGGTGGGCGCGAAGGTCCAGTCGAGACCGGTCACCTCGATTTCGGTCGCGGTGGCCGCGCCGATGCGGCGAACGAGGTCGGCATCACCCGTCGCCCCTAAGGCGATGTTGTGCGGAAAGACGGTCGCCCCCGGCACGTTGGCGTGGCCATGGACGGCATCGGTCGCCCAGATCGCGGGCACCGCCGGCTCGCCATCGGCAAGCGTTGCGCTCGAGGCTTCCCAGAAGGCATCGGCCAGCTTCAGCCAGTCGGCGGCAGGCGCCTTGTCATTGCCGAACGGGCCCGAGTTGCCGCCGTTGAGGATCGTGCCGAAGCGGTATTGGCGCACGTCTTCAGGGGTGATCGAGCCGATATCGGGCTGGATGATCTGCGCGACCTTGCGCTCCAGGCTCATCCGCGCGAGCAGGTCCTCGGGGCTGCCCGCCGCCGGGGCGGGCGCGGGCGCAGTTGCGATCGGCGCACTGGCCGAGCGGATCTGTTCGGGGCCGTGACAGCCCGCCAGCAGAGCGATCAGCGCCGCCCCGCAAAGTCGCTGCCCGATCGTGCCAATCGCCATGTCGCCAGACCCTCCCAGATCCGCTGCTTATTTTTGAGAACGTTATCAAACTATGCCGCCGCCCACACGCTTTGGCAAGGCCGAAGCGCGCACTTCAGGCCCGGCGCAACGCACCGGCGAGCAGCACGGCGCTGGCCAAGGCAAGACCTGCGAAAAGCAGGAACAATGCGCCATATCCGAACTGCGGAACCAGCATGACCGTCAGCCACGGCATCACCATCCCGGGCACGGTGTTGGTGAGATTGAACACGCCAAGATCACGTCCGCGGTGCTGCGGCGCGGGGAGCACGCGCAGGGTTTGGCCGGCATGCAGCGCGAGAAAAACGGCAGCCGCAAGCCCGAACAGCACATAGCCCGCAATCGCCCATGCGAGCGACTGCGCGGCAGCCATGACCACCATGCCGCAGGCACACAGCAGCGCTGTGGCCACCAGCGGCACAACGGGCCGCGCATGGCGGTCCGACCAGCGTCCAAGCAGCAACGACACGGGCACAGCGCCAACCAGCACGAGGCTGAAGATGTTGGCCGCGCCGTTCTCGGGATAGCCCGGCGCAATCGAGCGCAGCCAGTAGAGGAGGAAGGCAAACATGCCGCCTTCGGCCACCTGCACCAGCAGCCGCGCCGCCCACATCCGCAGCACCACCCGTTCCCGGACCGGAACCCCAGCGCGCGTGGCAGAGGCTGGCGCTGGCGCCGGGGCGACGAGCGCAGGCTGCACCCGGCCCGTGCCCAGCACGACCGCGGGCAGGACCAGCGCGCTCACCAGCACCGCTACCAGCGCCAGACGCGCCGACGGCGCAACCAGGCCCGCCCAGGTCACCAGCGAACCCGCCAGCGCACCGAGCGCCGGCGACAGCGCCAACGCTCCACCCAGCATGCCCTTTTGCTCGTCAGGGAAACAGTCGCCCGCCCACGCCATCAGCGGAGAGAGCATGAGGTTGAGCGCAACCTGCCAGACCATCACCAGCACCACGATCTCGGCGAGGCTCGCGGCTGTTCCCAGCCACAGGAGCAGCGCGTTGGACAGCGCCAGCCCGGCGATCACGAAAGGCCTGCGCACCTTTGCGCGGTCGCTCAGCATGCCGACGCCGATATTGGCGATGCTCGCCATCACCGCGCCAAGGAAGCTCACCTGTGCCAGCGCCGCGACATCCTCGCCGCCCTGCAACTCGGCAATGCGCTGGGGCAGCAGGACAGTCAGCAGCGGCACATAGGCAACCGCACCGCCCGCCGCGGCCAGCGCAAAGAGGGCGAGGAACCAGAGCGGCTGGCGCCCGGGCGGCGGAGCGGGCGCGGCGCTCAACCGCGGTCCGGCGCAGGGGCTGTCGAGGAGCGCTCGACCAGTGCGGCGGCAACTTCGATCACCTCGCCATCCTCGGCTCCGGGGGCGCGGGCGATCAGATGCTCGATCGCACGCGCGACGGTCTCGGCAATCGGCTGGTCGACCGCGGTCAGCGGCGGCTGGGTGAAGCGCACGATCGGCGTGTTGTCGAAGGAAACCAGCGACAGGTCGCGCGGCACATCGAGGCCGCGTTCGCGCGCGACTTCGAGCGCGGCCAGCGCCATCTGGTCGGAGGAGGCGATGATCGCGGTGAGATCCGGGTTGCGCTCAAGCAGCGTGCGCGCCGCACGGATGCCGCTGTCGAATCCGAAATCGCCGACTTCAAGCAGGCCCTCGTCCGGCAAGCCAGCCTCGGCAAGCGCGCGGCGCCAGCCTGCGATGCGCCAGCCCGAAAGGCTGTATTGCGATGGGCCCGCGATCATCGCGATGCGCTTGTGGCCGAGTTGCACCAGCCGGGTGGTGGCAAGATGCGCCGCGCCCGCATCGCCCATCGTCAGCCGGATCCCTGCCCCGGGCGCATCCGATCCGATGCGCGCAAAGGGAATCGCGCGCTCGGCCAGCAATGCGGTGATGAGGCGGTTTTCGGAGTGCGGCGGGGTCAGGATCACGCCGTCGGGCTGGAGCGCCGACAGCGCGGCGCCCAATTCGCGCTCGACGTGGTCGGAATGTGTATCCACCAGTTCGACCATCATCCTATAGCCGTGCTTCGAGCAGGTCAGGATCCCGCCCAGCAGCATCTGGTCGACCCAGTCCGTGCCGCGCCGCTCGCGCCAGTCGGCAAGCGTGCGTTCGCGGTCGTTGATGGCCAGGATGATGTAGGAACGCGATCCGCTCATGCGCTGGGCGGCAAGGCTGGGAACATAGCCGAGCCGGTCGATCGCGGCCTGGACCTTGTCGCGCAATTGCGGGCGCACGTTGGGGCCGCCATTGACGACGCGGCTCACCGTCTGGAGCGAGACACCCGCATCCTCGGCGACGTCCCTGATCGTGACTGTCTTGCGCACCCGCGCCATGGCCCGCCCGTTCTTGTCCCGATTACCGCCTGCCTACCTGATGCAGGCCCGCCCCGTTGTCGGGTCGCTGGCGCAGCGGTAGACCCTTATCCAATCGATTGCGAATTGCGCGGGAAAGCTGCCTTTCGCAACCCCCTTGGCGTTGTTTTCTTCCGACAGGCGCCCGCCCACGGCAAGGTTTGCCATGATGTAGAAGGGCTGGTCGAACGGCGCGGCAGGGTTCCCGCGGGCCGAGGGCGCTGCCGTGCTCCACTGATCGGCGGTAACGGCAAGATGCACGCGGTCATCGACGAGGAAGCGGATCACCCCTTCGCCCCATTCGACCGCATAGACGTGGAAATCGTCCGAAGGCAGCGCGAGGCCCGGCAAGGCGTTGCGGTGGTCGACATAGCGGTTTTGCGGCGCGAAATCGCCGAAGTGCAGCGCACTGATCGTGCGGTTCTCGCCCATGCCGCCCGCGCAATCCTTGCACCTTGCGCCGATATTGACCGCCTCGAGGATGTCGATCTCGCCCGATCGCGGCCAGGGACCGTAGACGGGATTGTCGGGCATCATCCAGATCGCAGGCCAGGTGCCCTGCCCCGCCGGCACCTTTGCGCGCGCCTCGATCCGGCCATAGCGCCAGGCGTGCAGACCAATGGTGCGGACCTTGCCCGAGGTGTGCGACTGGACCTGCGTGGGGTTGTTCCAGTCGGCGATCTCGGGCGGGCGCGCGGGGCCGGCGAAGCGTTCCTTGCGCGCCTTGAGCAGCAGCATTCCGCCCTCGACTGCGATATTCTCGGGCCGGTCGGTGTAGCACTGGCGTTCGTTGTTGCCGCCGCCCCAGCAGGATCGCTCGGGCGTCCACTTGCTCCGGTCGAGCGCAGTGCCGTCGAACTCGTCGGCCCAGACCAGTTCCCACCCCGCACCTTCGAGCGCGGCGAGAGGCTGGTCGGCGGGGGCCGAGGATGCCCCCGAAACCAGCAGGGCCGCTGTCAGCGTGCCCGCCTTCAGCAGCCCTGCAATCGTCATGGCCTCGTCCCGGTCAGAAGTCGAAACGGGCAAGGAAGGTGAAGCGGCGGTCGTTGCGGAATGCCGAGCGCTGCACCCGTGTGCCGTCGAAGTCGATCACCTGACTGGTGCGGAACACTTCGTCGAGCAGGTTCACGCCCTGCACGCCCAGCTTCAACCCGTCGGCGACGGTGACGAAGATCGAGGCGTCAAGCTGCCCGGTCTCCTCGCCCCAGATCGGCGAGAAGGGGAAGATGTCGTCGCGCGGCGTGATCAGGAAGGCCGAGCGCCAGTTGTAGGCAGCGCGCATCGACAGCCAGTCCTTGTCGTAGAACAGGACCGCGTTGACGGTGTGCTTGGAAATCCCGGCGAGCGGCTGCAACCCTGCAAAATCGCTCTGGTTGTTGGCGAGGTTGGTGTTCCGGAAATCGCCGCCGTCGACATAGGTATAGGTCAGCACGCTGCCCAGCCCGCTCAGCAGCCCCGGCAGGAAGTCGTAGGTCTGCTGGTAGGCCAGCTCGACCCCCTTGAGGGTGCCGTTCTGGCGGTTGTCCGGCCCGTTGACCTCGACATCCAGATCGAGCCCGCTGGGCGACACGAAGTTGACGACGTCCACCCCGCTGTTGACGATCCCCTTGATGTCCTTGGCAAAGCCCGACAGCGTCAGCGAGCCGACACGGTCGAAATACCATTCGACCGAGAGGTCGTAGTTCCAGCTTTCGATCGGACGCAGGTTGCGGTTGCCGGTAAAGATCTGGAACAGCGGCCCGGTCTCGAGCGTGCCCTGCGCGCGCAGGTCGGCGGTGTTGTCGCCGATGCCGCCGCCCGAACGGAACGCGGCAAGATCGGGGCGCGAGATGCCCTTCGACACGGCCGCGCGGAACAGGAGGCCATTGCCGGTGTCGAGCAGCGCGTTGAAGCTCGGCAGCCAGTTGTCGAAGGTCACCGCACGGTCATCGAGCACGATCTCGCCGGTGTGTGCGGCGGCGAATTCGGCGAGGCGCGTCTGCGAGAGGCTACAGAACGCCGGACGCTGGTCGGCAGGCAGCTGCTGCGCGCGGGCGCAGGCCGCGGTCACTTCGGACAGCTCCGCCCGCCCGTTGCCGTTGCCGCCCGACTGCACGTTGTCGAAGAAGAACGGGTTGGGGAAGCCGATCAGGCCCGCCGCCACCACTTCGGTCTCGACATAGCGAACGCCGATGTTGCCCGTGACCTTCCAGCCGTTATCGAAGTCCGTGCCGTAATCGACGCGGACATAGCCCGACTTGGTGGTTTCCGAGACGTCGTTGATCTCGTTCTCGCAGAACGGATCGCAGGCGCTGGTCTGGCCGGTCACGGCATTGGTGAAGCTGCGGTTGCGCACCCCGAAGAAGGGATTCGGGGTCTGCGAGAAAGTGTTGATCTCGCGCGCCTGGCTGGCCGAATCGCCGGAGAGGTATTCGGCAAGGAAGCTGTCCGCGCCGAAGAAGTGGGCCCCGCCCGGCAGCGGCGAAGTGCCGCCGCGCTGGAAGTTGTTGTCGAAGGGCGAACGCAGGTTGGCGTAGTTCGGGAAATCGTCGACAAAGGCGCCGCCGCCGATCGCGAATTCCTGGCCCGGAAGCCCCGTGAAGAAGCGCCCCGGCTGGAAGCCGCCGGTTGCAGCGCAGCCGGGCCCGGCGTTCCACGGCGCACAGCCCGCACGGCCCGCCCAGGGTGCCGACAGGTTGCCCCAGGTGCTGAAGTTGGTGTCACGCGTGGTCTGTCCGCGATCCGACCAGCGCGCGCCAAACTTGACCTGCTTGAAGAAGCCGTCTTCCGAGATGTCGTATTCGAGATCGGCGCGCAGCGTATCGAGCTCGCCCTCGTTGCGGGCAATGCTGTCGAGCAGGAACCAGTAATAGGTGTTGCGCCCCGAGGTGAAGTAATCCGCCGGCGCGCCCGGAGGCGCGAGGAACTGCACCTGCGGCACCTTGCCGGTGAGATCGAGATCGATATTCGCCCAGGTCGACATCACACCGATGATCGAATCCTGCGCAAGATCGGACTGGATGTGCTGCGCCTCGAAGTTGAGGCGCAGACGGTCGGTGATGTTCCAGTCCACGTCGAACGAGACGTCCTCGGTCGAAGAGCGGGTCTCGCGCTCGAAGCGGAGCAGTTCGAGCGGAATGCCGCCGCGGCCGAAGGGGTTGGCATAGGCATCCCCGATACGCTGACTGAGCACGCCTTTCTGGAAGAACCCGTTGCTGTCGAACTGCCAGGTGCTGCCGGCTGCGGGGACCGGAAACAGCCCATCGTCATTGACCAGCGCGAGCGCGGCGTTTTCCTTCGTGAAGAACGTCGTGTCGGCGCGCAGCCACTCGAAGGTCATCAGCAGGTCGCGGTTCGGACTTTCGTACTGGACGACGGCCGAGAAGGCCTCGCGGTCACGCTCGAGATCGGTGGTGCGCACGCCTGCGCCCTTGGGCACGACCAGCGCGCCGGCGGGCGGGAAATTGTCGGCGTTGAAGTTCTGGGTGCCACCGATCCCGCCGCTGCCGACCGGACGGACACGGAAGCACGATCCGGTGAGGCTGGCCGGGCGGTAGCAGGGGTCGGCCACCTGCGAGGCGTCGGTACGGCTGATCAGCTCCGAGCGGGCATAGCCAATCTGGACGCCGAGCGTGCCGGCATCGGTCTCGAGGGTGTTCGACACCAGCACCGAACCGCCGGGCGACCACTCTTCGGCCAGATCGCCGACATTGGTTTCAAGCGTGCCCGAAATGTGGAAACCGCGCCGGTCAAGCGGCTTGCGGGTGACAAGGTTGACGGTCCCCGCGATCCCGCCTTCGACCATGTCGGCGGTGAGATTCTTGTAGACCAGCACCGAGCCCAGCAGTTCGGGCGAGACTTCGTTGAAGCTCAGCACCGTGCCGCCGTTGGCCGAGAAGATGTCACGCCCGTTCAGTTCTGAACGCACGAAATTGAGGCCGCGGATGATGACGCCGGTGCCTTCGACCGAGAAGCGGTCAGGGTCCGACGGCTTTTCGAAGCGACCGATATTGACGCCCGGGACGCGCTGCAGCGCTTCGGCGACCGAGCGGTCGGGCAGCGCGCCGATGTCTTCGGCGGTGATCGCGTCGACCACGGTGTCGGCATTGCGCTTGATGCTCTGCGCGGATTGCAGCGAGGCGCGGTAGCCGGTGACGATGATGTCGGCTTCGGGCTCTTCGGCGGGCGCGGCGGCGTCGGGTTCCTCGCCGCTCGCGGCGGCGTCCTGCGCCAGCGCGGGGCTGGCCGCGGCAATCGCCAGTGCAGAGGCGGTGCCGAGGGCAAGGAGGCGCCGACGCGGCGCGAGCTTGGCGGTGTTCATGTTGTGTGTCTCTCCCCATTCCGCGCGCCAGGTTCGTGCCTGACACTGCGGGCTGCGGGACAGTTGTAACCGATCTTGAGAGCGTTCTCAAGACTTGTAATCTGCGGTTCATATTGCATTCTGGCAACACTTGTCGCGGTGGCAGTCCCCCCGCGCAAACGGCCCGTAGAGGCCCGGTTGGGATCGAGGAAAACGTGGTGATTGAACGGATTATCATTGTCGGCGGGGGCACCGCAGGGTGGATGGCGGCGGCGGCCCTGTCGCGCATCCGCAAGGGGCGACCTGTGGAAATCACGCTGATCGAATCCGAGAGCATCGGCACGGTCGGGGTCGGCGAGGCGACGATTCCGCCCTTCGTCGGCTTCAACCAGCTGCTCGGCATCGACGAGCGCGAGATGCTCAGCGAAGTCGGGGGCACCTTCAAGCTCGGCATCCAGTTCGAAAACTGGGGCAGGCTGGGCGACAGCTATATCCACCCGTTCGGCGCCTATGGCTACACGATGGGCGGGATCAGCTTCCATCATGTCTGGCACCGGATGCAGGGCGCAGGCGACAAGCGGCCGATCCAGGTCTTCAACCTCGAGACGATGGCCGCCTATTTCGGCAAGTTCGCCCGCACCGAGGATTTCAGCCGCGACGATCTGCCGCCGGTCAACTATGCCTATCACCTGGATGCGGGGCGCTATGCCGCTTACCTGCGCAAATTCGCCGAGAGCCGCGGCGTGGTGCGTCAGGAAGGCAAGATCGCCGACGTCCAGCTCGATTGCGAGAGCGGCTTTGTCACCGGCGTCAGCCTCGAGGATGGCCGCGCCTTCAAGGGTGACCTGTTCATCGATTGCTCGGGCTTCCGCGGCCTGTTGATCGAACAGGCGCTTAAGACCGGCTACGACGACTGGAGCCACTACCTGCCCTGCAACCGCGCCGTTGCCCTCCCCTGCCAGCGCGAGGACGGCAGCCCGGCCCCGCCCTTCACCCGCGCCACCGCCCACGCCGCGGGCTGGCAATGGCAGGTCCCGCTCCAGCACAGGAACGGCAACGGCCATGTCTATTGTTCGGCCTATATTGAGGACCAGGCGGCGCTCGACATCCTGCTCGGCAATATCGCGGGCAAGCCCCAGGCCGAGCCCAACTGGCTGCGCTTCGTCACCGGGCGCCGCAAGAAGTTCTGGAACAAGAACGTCGTCGCGCTGGGCCTTGCGGCGGGCTTTATGGAACCGCTCGAATCCACCTCGATCCACCTCATCAACACCGGGATCGACAAGCTGATCTCGCTCCTGTCGCTGGACGGCATAACCCAGGTGCAGGAGGACACCTTCAACCGCCTCACGGGCCGCGAATACCTGCGCATTCGCGATTTCCTGATCCTTCACTACAACGCCACGACACGCACCGACACCGACTTCTGGAACTACGTGCGCACCATGCCCGTGCCCGACACGCTCACCGAGAAAGTCGAGCTGTTCCGTGCCAACGGCCAGATCTTCCGCGAGGAGGACGAGCTGTTCACCGAGACCAGCTGGGCGGCGGTGATGATGGGTCAGGGCATCAGCATGGGGGGCCACAACGCGATGGCCGATGCGCTCGATCCGGTGAAGACCGCGACCGAGGTCAACGAGATGGAGCAATCGATCCGCTACCTCGTCCAGCATATGCCCGGCCATGGCGATTACCTTGCCCGGTATTGCCCCGCGCCGATGGCGGCGTGAACGGGGCCAATTCTTGACATTCGGGGGCGGCGCTAGGAAGTAGCGGCCGTCACCCATCGCTTGCCCGAGGCCCGCTCCCCCCATGACCGACGCACCTCAAGGCTGGACCGCGCTGGTGCTGGCGGGACAGCGTCCGGGCATCGATCCCATGGCTGCCCATTTCGGCGCCGAGATGAAGGCGCTGGTCCCGGTCGCGGGCGAGCTGATGCTGAACCGCGTGCTGGAAGCGCTGCTCGATGCGCCCGGGATCGCGCGGATCGTGGTGCTCGCCCAGAACACCCTGCAACTGCGCGCCCACCGCGATCTGGCCTGGGCGGTGGAAGAGCCGCGCATCGCATTCCGCGTCTCGGGACCCACGATCAGCGGATCGGTGCGGGGCGCTCTCGAGGATCCGGCGATCGGCTTGCCGCTGCTCGTCACCACCGCCGACAACGTGATGCTGACCCCGGCCACCATCGCCGAATTCGTTGCAGGCGCCGGGGCCGGAGACGTTTCGGTCGCCTTCGTCGAACGCAGCAATCTCGAGCGTGCGGTCGGCCCCAACAGGCGCACCTGGCTCGCCTTCAAGGGCGGCGCCTTTACCGGCGCGAACCTGTTTGCGCTGACAGGCCCGGGCGCGGTCAATGCCCTCAAGTTCTGGGAAAAGGTCGAGGCCGATCGCAAGTCTGTGCTCCGTCTCGCCGCCCATTTCGGCCCGGTGCTGATGGCGCGCCTGCTGCTGCGCCAGATGACCCTGCGCGATGCGCTCGCGGCGGCCGGCGCGCGGCTGGGCGCGAGCGCTGTGCCGGTGATCCTGTCGGACGGGCGCATGGGCGTCGATGTCGACAAGCCCGAAGACCATGCGCTTGCCGAACGCCTGTTGGGGGCGGCGCGCGGATGAAGCGCATCTGCTTCCTGTTCAACCACGACCAGACCCACCAGCTTGCCCACTCGCTCCCCATCGCGCTGGCTCTGGCGGCGCGCGGCGAGCACCGCATCACCCTCGCCTTCGCGCGCGAGGCGATCCGCCGCGAGATCGAGCGGCAGGCCGATCCGGCGCTGCTCGCCAGGGTCGAGCTGGTGCACCTGACCCTCAGGAGCGGCACGTCGCAGGCGCTGGCCGGCGCCCTCGAACGGCTCGTCCCGGCGACCAAGTTGCTCATCTACCGCGATAACCTCGCATTCTTCGCCAACTTCGATGCGGTGGTGGTCTCGGAAAAGACCTCGCTGCTGCTGAAGACCCGTTACGGGCTCGACACGGTGAAGCTCATCCACACACGCCACGGCGCAGGCGACCGGGCGATCGGCTTCAATCCGGAAAGCGCGAAGTTCGATCTGGTGCTGGTCTCGGGCCCCAAGATCCGCGACCGGCTGATCGCCGAGGCCGGCCTGCGCGCGGATCAGATCGCGCTGGTCGGCTATCCCAAGTTCGATCTGTGCGCGCACAACCGCTTTGCAGACAGCTTCCCCGCCCCCGAACGGCCCACCGTGATTTACAACCCCCACCCCTCGCCCAAGCTGTCGAGCTGGTTCAGGCACGGCGCGCAGGTGCTGGAAGCCTTCCGCAACCAGGATCGCTACAATCTGATCTTCGCGCCGCACGTGATGCTGTTCGAACGCAAATGGGTGGTGACGGTCGATCCGCCGAGCCTCGCGCGCGTCACGCCCCCCGGCCCCGAATTCGCGCGCCAGCCCCGCATCCACATCGACACCGGCAGCAGCGCGAGCAGCGACATGAGCTACACCAACAGCGCGGACATCTACCTCGGCGATGTCAGCAGCCAGATCTACGAATTCCTGCGCGAGCCCCGGCCGTGCCTGTTCCTCAACAGTCACCTCGTGAACTGGCGCGGTGATGCCAATTACCTGCACTGGCAGGCAGGGCCGGTGCTGGAAAGCGCCGGGAACCTGCTCGACAAAATCGATGCTGCCATCGCATCGCATCCCGACTATGCACCCCGCCAACAGGCGCTGATCGATGCGACCTTCTCGCTCTCGGCCCGCCCCTCGGCCGAGCGCGCGGCCGATGCGATCACCGCATTTATCGAAAGGACCCCGCTTGGCTAGTCTTGCAGCATTCTGGCGCTACGGCGTGGCCAAGACGTTGCGCAAGTGGAAGGCAGCCGTGCTCTCGCCGCTGATGGCGTGCGCCGATGGCCCGGTGCGCTCGGCCTATGGCGTGCTGATGGTGCCCAACTGGCAGGACACCACCTTCCGCTATTGCATCTTCGGCACCTATGGCCGCGATCTGGCCGACCTGCTGCTGGGCCAGCGGCAAGATTTCGTCTTCGTCGACATCGGCTCCAATCAGGGGCTCTATTCGCTGATCGCGGCGCAGAACCCCGCGTGCAGGCAGGTGATCGCCTTCGAGCCGGTGCCGACCACCCATGCGCGCCTTGCCGCCAATGTCGCGCTGAACGGCGGCGCGGCGCGGACCGTACTGCACCTGCTTGCCATCGCCGACAGCGCGGGGGAGGTGACGATCAATGTCGCGCCCGATCACACCGGCACGGCAACGCTCGCCGGACGCGAGGGCGGCGTGGGCGTGGGCGGCATCACGATCGAGACGATCGATGCCCCGCTGCTCGATCCGCTGCTGGCGGGCGACTTGCCGATGTTCGTCAAGATCGACGTCGAGGGACTGGAGGCGGTCGTGATTTCCGAACTCGCCAAGACGCAGAGATTTGCCCGCGTTGAGGCGATCTTCTACGAAGTCGATGACCGCTGGGCGAGCGCGGGCGAGATCGAGGCGCTGTTGCGCGCCGCGGGCTTCACCCGCTTTGCCAAATACGGACGCGGCCACCACTACGACGTGCTGGCGCGCCGCTCCTGAAGCACCTGATCGGCGAGCGCGCGGCCCGATAGCCACGCGCCTTCGACGCGGGGGCTGCGAAGCCAGTCTCCGGCGATTCCGATCTGCAATCCGGCATCGAAGAGCGGGCCCTCGCCCTTGCGGGCTTCGGGCTGGGCGTAGAGCCAGCGATGGGCGTCGAGGTGTTGCGGCACGGCGAGCGCGGTGCCTGTGACAGCGAAGAAATCGGCCAGCAGGAGGCGCGCGGCCTCGTCCTTGGGCAGATCGATCAGTTCGCGGCTGCGCGCGGGGCTTGCATGGATCACCCAGGTCTCGCCGCCGCAGCGCCCCGGCTTTGCGGAGTTGCGCGCAGCCCAGCTGACGGGGCCGTTGTCCGCGCGGAAGGTATCCGCAAGGGGCAGGCCTTGCGCAAAGCCCGCCATCACCGCCCAGCACGGCGCCGAGGTGACGGCGGCGGCGCGCGCGGCGAAGCCGGGCGCTGGTTCGGCAAGCAGCACGGCGGCCTGTTCGGCAGGTACGGCGACGAGCACGGTGGCGGCCCGGAACACCACCTCGCCCGCCTCCACCCGCCAGAGCGCGCCGTCGCGGCCAAGCCGCTCGGCGCGCACATTCCAGCGCACGTCGAGGCCTTCGGCCATCGCGCGGATCGGCGCGTTCATGCCGGGGGTGCCGACCCAGGCGTCGGCGCCCGCAGCCGGCCAGCGCGCGGCGACGCCTGCCGTCTCCCAATCTGCGACCGCATCGCGAAAGGCGGGATCGCGCGCGGTGAAATATTGCGCGCCGTGATCGAAGCTCGCTGGCTCGCCGCCGATCTCGGCCCGCCGCGCCGCCATCCGCCCGCCCGGCCCGCGCCCCTTGTCGAGCACGGTCACGCCCGCGCCAGCGCCCGCCAGAGCGGTCGCTGCCGAAAGCCCCGCCATGCCGCCGCCGATGATGAGAATATCGTTCTGTCCGTCCATCCCGCGCCAACGCCCCAGAACGCCGGAGGTTTCAGGCGCGCAAGGTTCAGGGCGCCGAGCGGGGCGGACAGGATTCGGCCAGCACCAGCGAGAACTGCCGCGCCGCGTCCGTCCAGCGCGCGCGCGGCTCCCACCCGGCCGCGGCCAGCAGCATTTGCCCTGAGCGCTTGGTGAACTTGTGGCTGTTCTCGGTGTGGATGCTCTCGCCCGCGCGCATCTCGAAGCGCTGGCCGCTGACGGTAAAAGTCACGTCCGTGCGAGCGACCAGATGCATCTCGATCCGTGCGAAAAGATCGTTCCAGCGCGCCTCGTGGGCGAAGGCATCGAGGGGGATGTCGCCGTCAAGCTCGCGGTTGATGCGGGCGAGGAGATTGCGGTTGAAAGCCGCGGTCACCCCCGCCGCATCGTCATAGGCGGCGAGCAAGACATCCTCGTCCTTGACGAGGTCCATGCCGATCAGCAGCAGCGCCCCCTCGCCCAGGGTCGCGCGCATGGTGCGCAGCAGATCGGTCGCGGTGCGGGCGATCATGTTGCCGATGGTCGAGCCGGGAAAGAAGCCGAGTTTGGGCAGGCCGGCGACTTCGGCGGGCAGTTCCACCCGGCGCATGAAATCGGCCTCGACCGGCAGGACCGGCAGGCCTGGGAACTTCGCGGCCAGCGCCGCCGAGGAGGCGCGCAGGAAATCGCCGGCAATATCGAGCGGGACATAGGCGGAAGGGCCGATTGCCGAGAGCAGCAACGGCGTCTTGACCGACGAGCCCGAACCGAACTCCACCACCGCGCGGCCCGGCCCGATCAGCCCGGCGATCTCGGTGGCACGATTGGTCAGAATCTCGGTCTCGGCGCGGGTCGGGTAATATTCGGGGAGCAGCGTGATGTCCTCGAACAGCTGCGATCCGGCATCGTCGTAGAACCAGCGTGCAGGCACCGCCTTATGGGGCTCGGCAAGACCTGCGAGCACATCGGCGCGGAACGCCAAATCGACCCCGCCTGCATCGCGTTCGACCAGTTTCAGACCTGTCGGCTTCGTCATTTCAGGCGTCCTTGGCGAGGCGGAGCCCGGTGAACTGCCAGCGCTGGTTGGGGTAGAAGAAATTGCGGTAGGAGACCCGCGAATGCCCGCGCACCGTGGCGCAGGATGCGCCGCGCAGCACCACCTGTCCGCTCATGAACTTGCCGTTGTATTCGCCCACCGCGCCCGCGGCGGGGCGGAAGCCGGGGTATGGCAGATAGGCCGAACGGGTGAACTGCCAGCAATCACCGAACAGTCCGGTCGATCCCGTCGGCAGCACGGGCCCCGCGCAATAGAGCTGGTTGCCGCCGCACGGGTCATGCGCCGGGGCGCTGGCGCTGCCATCCTGTCCGCGCGCGATCGCTTCCCACTCGAACTCGGTCGGAAGCCTGCCGCCTGCCCAGGTGGCGAAGGCATCGGCCTCGTAGAACGAGATATGGGTGACGGGCGCATAGGGATCACGCGCCTGCCAGCCCTGATGGGCGAAATGCGCGCCGTCCCCGCCCCAGTAAAGCGGCGCGCCTACCCCGTCGCGCTGCACCCAGCCCCAGCCGTCGGCGAGCCACAGGCGCGCGTCGCGATAGCCGCCATCGGCGATGAATTCCGCCCATTCGGCGTTGGTCACCAGCCGGTCGGCGAGCGCAAAGGGTTCGAGCAGCACGCGGTGTCGGGGGCCTTCATTGTCGAAGGAGAAATTCTCGGTCTGGTGCCCGACCAGCGCGATGCCCCCGGGGTGCACATGCCAGCCGGGGGAGGAAGAGCCGGCGACCGAGGTCGCAGCCGCTGTCTCTCCCCTCCCCGCAGCCGGCCACATGGCCGGGCCGAGCGGGTTCTGGAACAGCGCATGCTTGATGTCGGTGAGCAGCAGTTCGATGTGCTGTTCCTCGTGCGCGATGCCGAGGGCGATCAGCGGTGCCAGCGCGGGATCGGCGAGCAGCGGTTCCATCGCCGCAGTTACGATCGCGCGCCATTCCAGCACCTCGGCCAGCGTGGGTCGCGAGAGCATCCCGCGCGCCCCCCGGGCAATCCGCGCGCCCTCGGCCTCGTAGTAGGAGTTGAACAGGAACGGCCAGCGTTCGTCGTGCAGCCGGTAATTCCGCCCATGTTCGCGCAGCAGAAAGGTTTCCCAGAACCATGTCGTGTGCGCGAGGTGCCACTTGGCGGGGCTCGCATCCTCCATCGACTGGATCGAGGCATCCGCATCCGAAAGCGGCGCGACCAGCGCCTCGGCGAGCGCGCGCGTCGCTGCGAAATGCGCAGCCAGCGCCTGTCCATGGGCCGCCTGTGCCGGAGTGTTCTGCAACTCGCTGCGATGCACGTGCGCCCTCCTCCTCACCACGGATGGACATTCGCAAGATGCCCGCTTCCCGTTACGCAGGAAAGACGCCTGATAGCCGCGCGGCTATCAGAAAATCATCACCAGCGTGAGATTCCCGCTGGAAATCAGGCCGCGTGGCTGATGTCCGCCTCGCGCCTGCCGCCGGCCGCCTCGTTGAGCATCTCGGCCACAAGGAAGGCGAGTTCGAGCGATTGCTCGGCATTGAGGCGCGGGTCGCAATGGGTGTGATAGCGATCGCCGAGACGTTCCTCGGTGATCGCCACGGCCCCGCCGACGCACTCGGTCACGTCCTGGCCGGTCATCTCGATATGGATGCCGCCCGGGTGCGAGCCTTCGGCGCGGTGGACGGCGAAGAAGCCCTTCACTTCCCTGAGGATGCGGTCAAAGGGGCGCGTCTTGAAGCCGGTGTCGGACTTGACCACGTTGCCGTGCATCGGATCGCAGGACCACACCACCGGATGGCCTTCGCGCATCACGGCGCGCACCAGCTTGGGAAGGCCCTCTTCGACCTTGTCGTGACCGTAGCGGCTGATCAGCGTGATGCGCCCGGCCTCGCGGCCCGGGTTGAGATCGTCGAGCAGGCGCAGCAGCGCGTCAGGCTCGAGGCTGGGCCCGCACTTCATGCCGAGCGGATTGCCGATCCCGCGCGCGAATTCGATATGCGCGGAACCCGGGAAGCGGGTGCGATCACCGATCCACAGCATGTGCGCGCTGGTCGCGTACCAATCGCCGGTCAGCGAATCCCGGCGGGTCATGGCCTGCTCGTAAGGGAGCAACAGCGCTTCATGGCTGGTGTAGAAGCTGGTGCCCTTGAGCTGCGGAACGGTCTGGGGATCGATCCCGCAGGCCTCCATGAAATCGAGTGCCTCGCCGATGCGGTCGGCCATCTCGCTGAACTTCTCGGTCCACGGGGTGCGGCCCATGAAGTCGAGCGTCCACTGGTGGACTTGCCTCAAGTTGGCATAGCCCCCGCCGGCGAAAGCGCGCAGCAGGTTCAAGGTGGCGGCGGCCTGCGAATAGGCGCGCACCATCCGGGCCGGATCGTTGCGGCGGCTGACCGGATCGAACTCGATCCCGTTGATGTTGTCGCCGAGGTAGCTCGGCAGGGTGACATCGCCGATCGTTTCGGTCGGCGAGGAGCGCGGCTTGGCGAACTGGCCCGCCATGCGCCCGACCTTTATCACCGGGCGCTTGCTGGCGAAGGTCATCACAACCGCCATCTGCAACAGCACGCGGAAGGTGTCGCGGATGTTGTTGGGATGGAACTCGGCGAAGCTTTCCGCGCAGTCCCCGCCCTGGAGCAGGAAGCCGTGGCCGTTCGCCACGCTGGCAAGGTCCGCCTTGAGCGCGCGCGCCTCGCCTGCGAAAACCAGCGGGGGATAGGACGAGAGGGTCTTTTCAGCCTCGGCGAGCTCCGCCGCATCCTCGTAAAGCGGCAGATGGCGCGCTTCGTGGGCCTTCCAGCTCTCCGGGGTCCAGTTCTCGGGCACGGTCATCGGTCTTTCTTCTCAGGCGCGCGCAAGCATGGCGCGGGGGCGCCCGCTAGCCGAGCGCTGCACGAATTGTAAAGCGGCAATGCCACCGCGGACAACTTTATTTCCCGTGCACAGTCAGCGAACAGAACGATCAGCGCCCGATCAGCGCCTCCTGCGCAGCATTGATACCCGCGCCCGGAGCGGGCGCTGCTTCGGCCAGCGTCTGGCCTTCGGGGATGATCGCCATGCGGAAGAGGCGCTCCTTTGCCAGATAGCGCGCGGCCAGTTCCTGCATCGCGGCAGGGGTGGTCTGCGAGTAATCGGGCAGGATCGAGCGCAGCATCGCGATGCGGGCCGGATCCACCGTCGCGCCTTCGATATTGTAGAGCCAGAACTGGTTGCCGGTCGAGGCGCGCCGGATCAGCTGGGCGAGCGGCTCGGTCACCCGGGCAAGCTCGTCGGCGGTGGGCGGATTGGCGGCAAGATCGGCGGCGATCCTGTCGGCCTCGGCAAAGAACGTCGGCACGAAGGCGGGCTCGAGCTGCGCGAGCGCGGTGATGCGCCCGCCGCTGGGCAGATCGGCGGGCCAGCTGGAGAACACCTGCGGTGCATAGCTCGCCCCCGCGCGTTCGCGCAGCGCGTCCATCAGGCGGTTGTTGAACAGCTGGGTGAGGATTTCGAGCTGGCGGCTGGTGCGCAGGTCCTCGGTCCCGCCGCCGCTGCGCCAGGCGACCACGGCGGCGGCCTGGTTGGCATCGCCGCGGTGGGTGAGGACCGCGGGCGCCGCGCCCGCCGGCGCAAAGCCGGGCACGCGTGCGGCGATATCGGCCGGGACCGGCTCGCGCGGGGCGAGCGCGCCAAAGGTGAGGCGCAGCTGTTCGGTCACGCTGGCCTTGTCGAATTCGCCGAACACCAGCACCTCGACCGGGCCCTGCCTGAGGAGCGGCTCCCACACGGCGCGGAATTGCTCGGGAGTGGCTGCCTTGAGCGCCGCCGGATCGGGCGTCGCAAACCGCCCGTCGCCGCCGGTCACGAGATATTCGAGATCGCGGTTGAGCACTCCGCCCGGGCTGGTGGCATAGGTGTTGTAGGCAAGCTCCGCCCCGGCCTTGGCGCGCAGCACCGGGTCCTTGTCCCAGCGCGGCATGCCCAGCTTGGCAGCGAAGAGGTAGAGCTGGTCGTTCACATCTTCCGAACGGGTCTGCGCGGTGAAGGTGAATACGGCATCGTCGATGTTGAAATCGAAGCCCAACTTGCGGCCCGTGGCCAGCCGGTCGATCTCGTTCTGGCCGAGCTCGCCAAGGCCCGATCCGACCAGCGCCTGCTCGCCAAGTTCGGCAAAGACTGCAGTGCCTGCGTCGAAGGCGCGCCAGCCGGCACCGAAGCGGACCCGCACGGTCACGCGGCCCGGCTCGGCATCATTGGCCCACAGCAGCGCCTTGACGCCGTTGGCGAAATCGACCTGTTCGACCTCGAGCACGCCCAGTGCGCTCTGGCCGGTGATCGTGCCGGGTTCGCCGACCGGCGGCAGATCGGCAAAGGCGATCGCCTCGCCCGCGACGCGCGCCGAGCCGTCGGCGGCAGCCCTGGCGGCAAGCGCGGTGCGGAACGCGGCGACATCGGCCTCGCCCGCCGCGGGCGTCACATAGACCCCGCGCGTCACCGAGCCCTGGAACAGCGCGCGGGTGCGCTTGAGCACGGCAGCCGGCGTGAGGCGCGGCTTCACCCCGCGGAACACCCCCAGCACCACCTTGGGCGCGGCAACGGTCTCGCGGATGTCGACGGCGTTGACGAGATTGTCGGCAAGGTCGCTGCCCGATTGCACGCTCTCCTGCTCGACCTGGTTGGCGAAGACCACGTCGAACTGCGCGATCTCGCGGTCGATCTCCTCCTGCGTGGGCGGATTGGCGATGGCATCGGCGACGACGCTGCGCACATCGGCGAGCGCGGCCTGCCAGTCGGCCGAGAGCGGCGCGAAGGTCACGAAGGTGGCGTCGACCGAGCGCGAGACGTCGTCCTGCTGGACCTGCGCGTAGAGGAAGCTCCCGCCACCCCGCGCGCGGCTCTCCAGCCGCCGGTTGATGATCGCCTGCGCCACCGCATCGGTCAGCAGGCCTTCGTTGTAGACGATCGTGTCCTGCACCGGCCGCCACGGGCGCAGGATCGCATAGGTGAGGCTGCGCGGCAGATCGGGCTCGACGCCGACAGCAAGCTCGCCGATCGGGGCAAGGCCGCCGCCTGCGGGAACCACCGCACCCGTGGGTGCAAGCGGATCGCCGAACCTGGGCGCGACATCCGGCGCGCCGGTGCCCTGCCAGTCGCCGAACCACTGTTCGACGAGCCCCGCCAGCACCAGCGGATCGGCATCGCCGGCAACGACGATCACGGTGTTCTCGGGCCGGTACCAGCGGTCGTAGAAAGCCTGCACCGCGCCGCCCGTTGCCCCGTTCAGCGTCGCGTCGGTGCCGATCGGATTGCGCACCGCGAGCCGCTGGCCGGCAAAGAAGGTCTGGCGGGTCAACTCGCCGGTGCGCTGCGCCGCACCCCCGCGCTCGCGCTTTTCGGCGAGCACGATCGGACGTTCGGCGGCGACGTTCGCATCGGACAGCACCGGCTCGCGGATCATGCCCGAAAGCAGCTTGAAGCTCTCTGCCAGCTTGGCATCGTCGATATTGGGAATGTCGAGCTTGTAGGCGGTGTGGGTCGGGGTGGTTTCGGCATTGGTGTCGTTGCCGAAGGTCGCCCCGAGCCGCTGCCAGGCGCCGATCGCCTCGGCCTTGCCGAGATATTTGCTTTCACGGAACAGCAGGTGTTCGAGAAGGTGCGCATAGCCCTGCTCGCTGTCGTTCTCGTGGATCGAGCCTGCATCGATGCGCACCCGGATCGAGACCTGACGCGGCGGCACGCCGTTGCGGCGCACGGCGTAACGCAGGCCGTTCTTCATCTGCCCGAACAGCCACTTGTCATCGACCGGAATGTCCGAGCCCTTGTAGAGCCACGCGTTCCCGGCAGTCTGGAGCGACCGGGGCGCGGGCACCGGCGGAACGGCGGGCTCGGCGGCGGCGGGCGCCTGGGTGACGGCGTGCGCGGCGTTCACCGCCGGCTTGCCGACCTTGTCCTTCCCGGGCGCCGTGGCCTGTTCGGCAAGCACGGGCTGGAGCGCGACCAGCGGGGCAAGGAGAAGGGCGAGCGCGCGCAGGGCGCGGGAATGGGACGTCATGGCGCGGTCTATAGGGCGGCAAAGTCTGAAGCGATAGTGAATGCTTATCGCACAATCCGCTCGGCTGCCGGTCCCCCGGGGCCTGCGGCTTGCCCTTGCCCCTTGCCGGCGCGCACCCTAGATGGGGGCCATGTTCATCGAAACCGAAACCACCCCCAACCCCGCGGCGCTCAAGTTTCTGCCCGGCCAGACCGTGATGGCCGCCGGCAGCCGCGAATTCGCCACCCCCGAAGCCGCCGAGGCAAGCCCGCTCGCCGCCGCGATCTTCGATACGGGCGAGGTGGTGAACGTGATGTTCGGAACCGATTTCATCAGCGTCACTGCCGCGCCCGGTGCCGACTGGGCCGCGCTCAAGCCGCAGGTGATCGCGATCCTGCTCGACCATTTCGTCTCGGAAGCCCCGCTGTTCGCCGCCGCCACCGCAAGCGGGATCGCGGTCCCGCCGCCCGAGGAGGACATGGCGGTAGAGGAACGCCCCGAGGATGCCGAGGTGATCGCCGCGATCAACGAACTGCTCGAAACCCGCGTGCGCCCCGCTGTGGCGGGCGACGGGGGCGACATCGCCTATCGCGGCTTCCGCGACGGGGTTGTCTACCTGACCCTCCAGGGCTCGTGCGCGGGCTGCCCGTCGAGCACGGCGACGCTCAAGCACGGGATCGAGGGCCTGCTCAAGCACTACGTCCCCGAAGTCACCGAGGTGCGCGCGGCATGACCGTCCAGTTCCACGATCACGCGCTGTCGGCAGAGGCGCTCGACCAGCTGTTCAATGCGGCGCGCAGCTACAACGGCTGGCTCGACAAGCCGGTCAGCGACGAACAACTCCACGCGATCTGGGACCTGATGAAGATGGCCCCGACATCGGCCAATATGCAGCCGGTGCGGATCGTGTGGGTCAAGTCGCCCGAGACCAAGGCGCGCCTCGCGGCCTGCGTGATGGAGGGCAACAAGGCCAAGGTCCTTGCCGCGCCGGTGACCGCGGTGATCGGCTACGACATCGACTTCCACGAGGAACTCCCCTGGCTCTTCCCGCATACCGATGCGAAGAGCTGGTTCGAGGGTGACGAGAAGGCGCGCGAGGAAGGGGCGTTCCGCAATTCCTCGCTGCAAGGCGCCTACCTGATGCTTGCCGCGCGCGCGCTGGGGCTTGATTGCGGGCCGATGTCGGGCTTCGACGGGCAAGCGGTCAATGCCGCCTTCTTCGCCGATGAACCGCGCCACCGCGTCAACTTCATCTGTTCGGTCGGCTACGGCGATCCGGCGAGCATCTTCGCTCGCTCGCCCCGCCCGGACTTCGCGCGCTTCAACCGCATCGCCTAAGCCGCTTGCGCCCGCCGCCGCGCTGGGGCAGGGCGCAGGCGCAATGCGGATACTCGCGATCGAAACCGCCTCGGAGGCCTGCTCGGTCGCCCTGTTCGAGGGCGGGGGGCGGATCGCGCATGACCACCGCGTGATCGGCCGCGGCCATGCCGAAGCGCTGGTGCCGATGATCGCGGCGCTGCCTGGCAAGGGGCGCGCCGGGCGCATTCTCGTCAGCCTTGGTCCCGGCAGTTTTACCGGAGTGCGCATCGGCCTTGCCACCGCGCGCGCACTGGGCTTCGCGTGGGGCGCCGAGGTGCTGGGCTTCCCCACCCTCGCGCTGATCGCCGCGCAGGCGCTCGCGATCCGGCCCGGCGGCGGCGTCACGGTCTGCACCAATGGCGGGCATGGCGAATGGTTCTTGGCCGATTTCAGTGCCGACGGTTTGCCACTGGGCGAGGTCGCCTCGCTCGCTCCCGAAGCCGCCCGCGCCCGCCCGCAAACAGCGCTCGTCGCCGGCAACCGCGCCGCGGCGCTGGCCGAGGGGACGCAGGCCGAAGCGCTCGACCTGCTGCCCGATGCCGGCGCGGTCCCGTTGCTGGCCCCTGCGCTCCTCACCCCCGCGCTCGCGCCCATCTATGGCCGCGGGCCGGATGCGACGCCGATGAAGGCGCAAGGGGCCGCATGACCCCCTCGCCCGCCCTCCTCGACCGGATCATGGCGGTGATGGAGGCGGCCTTCGATCCGGCTTACGGCGAGGCCTGGAACCGGCGGCAGGTCGCCGACGCGCTGGCGATGCCGAGCACCCATGCGCTGGTGGTCGATGCGGCGGGGATGCCGATCGCGGATGAGGCTGACCCTGCCCCGGCCCCGGCCGGCTTCGTGCTCACCCGCCACGTGCTCGACGAGGAGGAGCTGCTGCTGATCGCGGTCACGCCGGGCGCGCGGCGCCGCGGGGTGGGCGCGGCGCTGGTCGAACAGCTCTTCGCGGTTGCCCGCACCCGCGGCACGGCGCGCGTATTTCTCGAAATGCGGCGCGGCAATCCGGCTATCCACCTTTACCGCAAGTGCGGTTTCGCGCCGATCGGGGAGCGGCGCAACTATTACCGCATGGCTAACGGTGAACGGATCGACGCGATTACTTTCGCGCGAACAATCGAGTAGCCTCGGCTCATCGCGAAAAGGTGAACAAGCAAAGCAACCTAGTTGCAACGATTGCTTTACTGCGCCATGGCGCAATAACCGGCGCACCAGAAAGACGCCTGCGAGGAACTCATGCAAGATCTGGAAATCGATATGAAAGAAACGCTTATCACGCTGACGAGCGACATTGTCGCTGCGCACCTCAGCAATAATGATGTTGCCGTCGCCGATGTCCCCGGCCTCATCACCAACGTCTATGCCGCACTCGCCAATCTGGGCGAGACGCCGGTTGTCGAAGAAGCCAGGCCGCAGCCTGCCGTTGCGGTGCGCAATTCGGTGAAGCCCGATTACATCGTGTGCCTTGAAGACGGCAAGAAGCTGAAGATGCTCAAGCGCTATCTTCGCAGCAATTACAACATGAGCCCGGAAGAATACCGCGCGCGCTGGGGTCTGCCGGCCGACTATCCGATGGTCGCGCCCAACTATGCCGAAAAGCGTCGTGATCTGGCCAAGAAGATCGGGCTGGGCCGCAAGCCCGGCACGCCCGCGCCCAAGCCGCGCCGCGCCAAGAAGACCGCCTGAACCCCGGCTCTTGCGGGTCGCACGCTCCGAGCCGCCCCTGTTGAGAGGGCGGCAGGGGCCGCTTGAGCATGCAGCCTCTCGCCTGTAGGGGTGGGGTTGCAATGCTTTTGGGCGGCCCAACCCGCAAGGGCGACGGCGCGCGGCGATGGAGCTTTTCTTGACCCACAAGATCGATCTCGAACAACTCTGCGCGGAAAAGGGCCTGCGCATCACCGAACAGCGCCGGGTCATCGCCAAGGTGCTTTCGGAGAGCGAGGACCATCCCGATGTGGAACTCCTCCACAGCCGCGCCGCCGCGATCGATCCGCGCATCTCGATCGCCACGGTCTACCGCACCGTGCGCCTGTTCGAGGAAGCCGGCATCCTCGACCGTCACGATTTCGGCGACGGCCGCTCGCGTTATGAACCCGTGCCCGAGGCGCATCACGATCATCTGATCGATGTCGAGACCGGCAAGGTCGTCGAATTCGTCGATCCCGAGGTCGAGGCGCTGCAACGCCAGATCGCCGAGCGGCTGGGCTACCGGCTGGTCGACCACCGCATGGAGCTCTACGGCGTGCGGCTGTCGCGCAATGACTGACTGGGATCTGCGCCAGGCCGCCGCGCGCGGCGAGGTGACGCCGGTCAGCCTCGCCGGCTGGCTGCGTATCGCCGCGCGCTCGGCGGGGCTCGTCGCGCTGCTGCTGGTGTTCGTGCCGCTCCACTACCTCTACCGCGCCTTCTCCTACGGCTCGCCCTTCCCGATGCTGTTCCTGCGCTATGCCGCGCGGGTCTGCGGGGCGCGGGTCAAGGTGGTGGGGACACACTTGAAGCGCGACGTGTTCTTCGTTGCCAACCACATCTCCTGGGTCGACATCCTTGCCCTTGCCGGGGCGAGCGGGACCGCCTTCGTCGCCAAGGCCGAGCTTGCCGCCGCCCCCGTCGTCGGCTGGCTCGCCAGCCTCAACCGCACGGTGTTCGTCAAGCGTGAGCACCGCATGGGCGTGGCCGAGCAGATCAACGCCCTGAAGGAGGCGCTGGTCGACAACTGGTCGGTCACCGTCTTCCCCGAAGGCACCACCACCGACGGCCAGTCGCTCCTCCCCTTCAAGACCTCGATGCTCTCCGTCCTCGAGCCGCCCCCGCCCGGCGTGCTCGTCCAGCCGGTCATCCTCGACTACGGACCCGTAGCCGAGTGGATCGGCTGGATCGGCGAGGAGGGCGGCTTCAACAACGCCAAGCGCGTGCTCTCACGCAAGGGCAGCTTCGCGGTCCGGCTCCACTACCTCGAGCCCTTCAGCCCTGAGGACTTCAAGGGCCGCAAGGCGATCAGCATCGAGGCGCGGCGCCGCATCGAGGAGGCGCTGGTCGAGGTCCGCGGCCACCCCTTGCGCCCCTTCGCGCACAGCGTCGCCCCGGTCCGCTACGAGCCCAAGGCCGAGACCGCCGACTGACCTTCGCCCGCAGCGCCCGCGCGTGTAGGAGACAATGAGACACTGTCCTGGGGCGAAAAACCCGCCGCCCGCACCGGCATGGCCAGAGCTTGGGCAAGAACTGCGGCAAGAGGGGCGACCGGGTGCGTCATGGCGGCGATTGTGTCACCGCCCGCGCCTGTAGGAAAGCCCGCAATGTCCTCACCTTGGGCGCACGCCAATCACAACCCGGCGCGCACCAGCCAATCGTGGAAAATCCGCACCGGACGGCTCTCCAGCGCCACCGGCTTGCACACGAACCAGTAGGAATAGGGGCTCTCGACCGGCGCGCCGGGCAGGTTGATGAGCCGGTTGTCATTCGCCCGCCGCAGGTGATCATCGTGCATGATCGCGATGCCGAGGCCCTGCGCTGCCGCCTCGAGCATCAGCGCGCCCGAATCATAGTGGTCGATCGCGGCCGGGTCCATCGTGTCGAGCGCGTTGGCCTTCTTCCACGCGACGAAGCTCTCGGGCAGTTCGTTGTGGATCAGGAAGGTCTGCTTGGACATCACCTCGGGGGTGATGTCGGGGCCGATCGCGCGCGCGGTTTCCTTCGAGCAGATCGCGTGCACCAGATTGTGGTCGAGCCGCACCGCATGCAGCCCGCTTGCCGGTCCCCGCGACAGGATGATCGCCGCATCGAGGGTGTCGCCCACACGGTCTTCAAGGTGCGGTGCGGTGTCGATGTCGATATGCAGCAGCGGGTGGCGCTTGCGCAATTCGCCGAGGCGCGGAAACAGCCGCTGGCTGCCGAACATCGGCAACACGCCGAGCCTGAGGCGCAGCAGCGCGATATTGTCCGACTGGCTCTCCACCGCCCGCGCGAGCGCTTCCATATGCGGGTTCACCGCCTCGTAGAAGGCCTGGCCCTCGTCGGTCAGCTGCATCGATTGCCGCGCGCGGGTGAACAGCTTCTTGCCGACGAATTCTTCCAGATTGCTGATCCGCCGCGACAGCGCCGAGGGAGAAAGCCCGATCTCCTCGGCCGCCGCCCGGGCAGAGCCCAGACGCACCGTGCGCATGAAAGCCTCAAGGGCGCGAAGGGGCGGCAGGCGACGGGCTGGCATTCTCATATCTCCTCACTTGCAGAAGATACGGGCCGGCGCGCGCCGGGGATGCAAAAAATCGAAGAAAAAATGTGGAAGGGCACAAAAAGTTGCGCCTACTGCACCTCTGCCTCGGTCACGGGAGGGTGCAGCCGCAGGCGCGTGACGTGGGTTTCATCGCCCGCCGTCACTTCAATCCGCCAGCCGCTCGGATGTTCCAGCACCGTGCCGACCGGCGGCACCGCCTCGGCGAGAACGAAGGCAAGGCCGCCGATCGTATCGACCGCCTCTTCCACCTCGGCAAGGCGCGGGTCGATCTTGTCGGCGATATCGTCAAGCTCGGCGCGCGCGTCGATGTCCCACATGCCTTCGCCGATCGGCGTGATCAGCTCCTGCGGGGTCTCGTCATGCTCGTCCTCGATCTCGCCGACGATTTCCTCGACAAGGTCCTCGATGGTGATGAGACCATCGGTGCCCGAGAATTCGTCGAGCACGATGGCAAGGTGCACCCGCTGGGTGCGCATGTCGGCCAGCACATCGAGCGCGCCGCGCGCCTGCGGCACGTAGAGCGGCTGGCGCATCAGCGTGGTCCAGTCGGCCGGCGGCGGCGTGCCATTGGCAAGGAAGGGGAAGACGTCCTTGATGTGGACCATCCCGATCACGTGATCGAGCGTCTCGCGGTAGACCGGCATGCGCGAATGGCCGTGCTCGGAGAAGGCGGCGACCAGTTCTTCCCAACTGATCGCGGCATCGACCGCGATGATCTCGCCGCGCGGCACGGCGACATCATCGGCATCGTGTTCGGAAAAGTGCAGGAGATTGCGCAGCATCTGCCGCTCCACCCGCGACAGGTCTCCGCCCGTGGCCGCGCCCTCGCCCGGGCCGCCGTTCTCGTCCTCGTGCTCGTCGATCGCTTCCTCGAGCTGTTCGCGCAAGGACCGCGCGCCCTCGAAGCCGAGCATCTTGCGAAGCGCGGACATCAGCCCGCTGCTACTACTGTCCGCCTCTCCCGATGGGGATGCGGACGAATGGGAATCGGCCATGGCCTTGCGAGTGGCTCCTGTTGGTGTCAGCCGCCATATGGGTCAGCGATGCCCAGTTTGGCAAGTATGCGGGTTTCCAGCGCCTCCATCGCCTCGGCCTGTTCGTCGCTTTCGACGTGGTCGTGCCCGGCGAGGTGGAGCAGGCCGTGGACGATGAGGTGCGTCGCGTGGGCTTCGAGCGTGACGCCCTTTTCCGCCGCCTCGCGCGCGCAGGTTTCGCAAGCGAGCGCGATATCGCCGAGCATTTCGGGCGGGCCTTCCGGGGCGAGTTCTTCCAGTTCCTCGCGCTCCAGCATCGGGAAGGACAGGACATTGGTGGGCTTGTCGCGCTGGCGCCATTCGCGGTTCAAGGTGTGAACCTCGGCATCAGAAGTGAACAGCACGCTGGCGACAAGGCGATGGTTGGCGAGCAGCGGCTCGCCCTCGCCCGCAGCGACCGCAGCCCGGGCGGCGAGCGCTTCCCAATCGCCTCGGGGCCAGTCTTCGATGTCGATATCGAGTTGCATGGGTCGCGCCCTTAGCGCGGATTTGATCGGTGAGAAATGTTGGGAAACGAACCGCGATCAATCTTCGTCATCCCAGCGGTTGCGAAGCACAGCCGAAGGCTGAACGCTGGGACCCAGCGCGGCAAGCGATGTCCTGTGCGGCCCCAGGGCCCAGCTTTCGCTGGGGTGACGGATGCGGGCGAGGCTCTACTCGCCCTCGCCGTCCTTGCCCTCGTAAGCCTCGACGATCCGGCCCACGATCGGGTGGCGGACCACGTCGGCGGCGGTGAAGCGGATCGTGCCGAAGCCTTCGACGCCCTCGAGCCGCTCGACCGCGTCGTTGAGCCCGCTCATCCGCGGGCCGCCCGGGATGTCGACCTGCCGGGGGTCGCCGCAGATCACCATGCGGCTGTTCTGGCCGAAGCGGGTGAGGAACATCTTCATCTGCTCGCGCGTGGTGTTCTGCGCCTCGTCGAGGATGATGAAGCTGTCGGCGAGCGTGCGGCCGCGCATGAAGGCGATCGGTGCGATCTCGATCTCGCCATTGGCGAGGCGGCGCTCGACCTGTTCGGGCGGCATGCAGTCGTTCAATGCGTCATACAGGGGCCGCAGGTAGGGATCGACCTTCTCCTTCATGTCGCCGGGCAGGAAGCCGAGCTTTTCCCCCGCCTCGACCGCCGGGCGCGAGAGGATCAGGCGCTGGACCGAGCCGGTGATGAGCTGGCTGACGGCCTGCGCGACGGCGATATAGGTCTTGCCGGTGCCGGCCGGGCCGAGGGCGAAGATGATATCGTCCTTGGCAAGGCTGCGCATGTATTCGATCTGCGTTGCAGACCGGGGCACGATGGTCTTCTTGCGGGTGCGGATCATGATCGGCGGGGCGCCGTCATCGCCCGAGATGATGCCCTCCAAGGTCGGTTCGGCCGACATCGCGATCAGCGCCTCGACCGCGCCGCTATCGAGCGCCTCGCCGCGGGCGAGCCGGTCGTACATGGTCTTGAGCGTCTCGCGCGCCCGGGCGACGTCGTCCTCGGGCCCCTCGATCACCACCTGATGCCCGCGGGCGTGGATGAAGACCCCGAGCCGGTTCTCGACCTGCACCAGATTGGCATCGAACTGGCCGAACAGGGGGCCGAGCAGCGCCTGGTTCTCGAAGGTCAGATCGACACGCGCGCGCCGCTGTGCCGGAATGCCACGGGGGTCAGGCGAGAGCGCCGGATGCCCGGCACGGGAGGGTCGTCGGCCCATAAGGTCCTTTGGCTGCGGCAGAAGGACGATCCCTCGGCCCTTGAGTCGCGAGCCTAAGCTGCGCGCGCGTCATGGCAAGCCGGGTGCGGCGAGATGGTGGTGGAAAGTCACGGGGGTGACATCTTGACCCCGGGCGAGCGGGCGCCGGGGCGCTCACCCGCCGCGGATATGCCCCAGCACGTCCGCGCCGCGTCCGTCGAAGGCGTGCACCGCAAAGGCTCCGCCCGCGTGGACGTAGTGGAGGAACATCTGCTTGTGCACCCGCCCGGCCAGCGGCTCGCGCCAGTGGGGCACGCGGTGCCCCTTGACGATGATCGCCGAACCCGGCGCGAGCGTCACCGCGATGGTCTCGCCCGCCAGATCGGTCAGGCAGAACGGCCAGGGCTGGCCCGGCGGATCGCTCCCCACCGTCACCGAGACCGTCACCTCGCACGAGGCGCGGTCGGTGTGGGCCTCGAGCACCGCGCCCTTCCGGTACAGGCGCCAGTAGGCATAGGTCTCGACCAGGGCGCAGCCGATCGCCGCCTCGACCGCGGGGCGGCAATGGCGCAGGTACAGCTCGCCAAGGCCGGGGGAATATTCGTCTTCCGCCCCCGCGACATATTCGCTGGGGGCGAGCGCGCCGCTACGCTGCGAGACGTCCATCGCCGCATCGAGCATGGCGACATGCGAGGCTTCGAGCAGCCCTTCGATGACGACGAAGCCGCGCGTATCGTAAGCGCCCGCCGTCACCCGCGCGGCCTCAGAGTGCCGCCGGCGCGCGCACACGTCCGCGCAGCGAATTGGGCCCCGCTTCGGCCAGCGTCACCTCAACCAGATCGCCGATCCTGTGATCGCCCTCGAAGTGCACGCTCTGGAGCCACGGCGACTTGCCGAGCCACTGGCCCGGATGCCGCCCGGTGCGCTCGACCAGCACCAGGCACCGCGCGCCCACGCTCGCCTGATTGAAGGCGTATTGGTGCGCGCCGATGCGCTGCTGGAGACGCTGGAGGCGCTCGTCCATCACTTCCGGCGCGATCTGGCCGTCCATCGTCGCGGCAGGCGTGCCGGGCCGGGGCGAATATTTGAAGCTGAAGCAGGCGGCGTAGCGCACCGCGTCGACGATCCCCAGCGTCTCGGCAAATTCGGCCTCGGTCTCGCCCGGGAAGCCGACGATGAAATCGCCCGACAGCGCGATATCGGGGCGTGACGCGCGGAAGCGCTCGATCAGCCTGAGGTAGCTTTCGGCGGTGTGCTGGCGGTTCATTGCCTTCAGGATGCGGTCGCTGCCCGCCTGCACGGGCAGGTGCAGATAGGGCATGAGCTTGTCCACTTCGCCATGCGCGGTGATGAGGTCATCGTCCATGTCGTTGGGATGCGAGGTGGTGTAGCGGATGCGCGCAAGGCCATCGATCCCCGCCAGCACCCGGATCAGCCCGCCCAGCCCGATGCGCCGTCCCTTGTCGTCCTCGCCCGCCCACGCATTGACGTTCTGGCCGAGCAGCGTGATCTCCTTCGCGCCCTGCTCCACCAGTTTGCGCGCCTCGGCGACCAGATGGCTAAAAGGCCGCGAGATTTCCGCGCCGCGGGTATAGGGCACCACGCAATAGGTGCAGAACTTGTCGCAGCCTTCCTGCACGGTGAGGAAGGCGCTAGGGCCCCGCTTGGCCCGCGCAGGCAGCGCGTCGAACTTGGCGATGGCGGGCATGTCAGTATCGGTCGCGCGCTCGCCCTGTGCCGCCTTGTCGAGCATCTCGGGCAGGCGGTGATAGGCCTGCGGGCCGACCACGATGGAGACCGAGGGCGCGCGTGCCATGATCTCCTCGCCCTCGGCCTGCGCGACGCAGCCTGCGACCGCGATCAGCGGCTTCTTCCCCGCTTCCTCGCCCGCCTTCACCAGCCGGCCGATGTCCGAATAGACCTTCTCGGCGGCCTTTTCGCGGATGTGGCAGGTGTTGAGGATGACGAGGTCCGCCTCCTCCCCCTCGGGCGCGGGCGTGATGCCACGTTCCGCCAGCAGCTCGCCCATGCGCTCGCCGTCATAGACGTTCATCTGGCAGCCGAAGCTCTTGACCCTGTATGTAGCCGGAGGACTTTGGGGGGCGGAGGTGGGTTTCATGAAGGGTGCGCCTTTAGCGCCAAGCGGGGATGCGTTCAACGCCCGCGAAGCTGCGGTGGTTCGGTTTAGCCGCGTCGAAGAACGCTCTCAGCCCAATGTTGCGCCCACAGGGGTGAGTTGCCCGATGCCATGACCTCCTCGGCCAGTCCGCGCTCATAGGCGTGCAGGCCCGCGATACCCTCGGCGTGGAGGATGCTCCGACGCCTGATGACTTCATTGCGAAGCTCGGCCGCATTCATTTCGCGATGCGGCCAATAGATGAGGTCAGTGGTGAACGCATCGCCAAGACAAGCAGACAGATAGCTCAGAACACGCTGATAGACAGCCTGATCGTCCAGCCGCAGACGCTCTTCAAGCGCGAGCAAGTCAGCGATTTCGGACGGTTCCAGATCGGTGATCGGATCGGGCAGAGGCAGTGCGATGATGGCCGCGAACTCTTCCGGCCCGCTGCCGCCGTGAAAGCTCGCCCAAAAGCCGGGTTCCTCACGAAAGCCGGTCAGCGCCTCCAGCTCGTCCATGATCGGATCAAGCGGTGCGCGCCTTGTCTCTGCCGCATCCGAGGCGCGGCTTGCGAGGTCGGCAATCTGCGCCAACCGCGCCGGATCGGGCGTTGCCGTGATCTGTGCGATCGCGCGCCCGATCCGGTCGGTTGGCATTGGCGTCAGGCGACCGTCGCCTTGACGATCTTGCCGGGTGCGCGCGGCGGTTCGCCCTTGGGGATGGCGTGGACGTGTTCCATGCCGCTGATCACCTGACCCCACACGGTGTACTGCTTGTCGAGGAAGCGCGCGTCGTCGAGGCAGATGAAGAACTGCGAATTGGCGCTGTTGGGGTTCTGCGCGCGGGCCATCGAGCACACGCCTTCGACGTGGGGCTCGGCGTTGAATTCGGCGGCGAGGTCGGGCTTGTCGCTGCCGCCCATGCCGGTGCCGGTCGGATCGCCGCCCTGCGCCATGAAGCCCGAAATCACGCGGTGGAAGATCACGCCGTCGTAGAAGCCTTCGCTCGCCAGCTCGGTGATGCGCGCGACGTGGCCGGGGGCGAGATCGGGGCGCAGCTTGATGACCACATCGCCGGTCTCGCCGGTGCCGTTGTCGAGGGTGAAGGTGAGGGTTTCGGCCATTTTCGTGTCTCCTGCGCAAAATTTGCCCGCGCTTTTAGCAGCCATCTCGTCCCTGTCACCCTCTGCCCTTGCTTTTGCGCCTTGCCTCCGTAAACGCCTCAGGCATGGCCGAAGAGCGCATCCTCGACGATGATCTCGTCACTGCCGAAATGGCGGAGATCGAGGTGCGCCCCGACGACCGTGTCGACGACGAACGCCACGACCAGGAGAACCGGCTCAAGGTCGATTATGTCTCCGCCGTGCGCGATGCGCTCGATGCGGGCGACAAGGGCGCGGTTTATGACCTCGTCGAACCGCTCCATGCCGCCGACATCGCCGACCTGATCGAGCTTCTGGGCCGGTCCGAACGTGCCGCCCTCGCCCGCGCGATCACCGACCTGATGACCAGCGACGTGATCGCGGAACTGAACGATTACGTGCGCGAGGACCTGATGGAGGCCCTGCCCGCGCAGGCGGTCGCCACCATCGCCGAGCAGCTCGACACCGACGATGCGGTGCAGCTGATCGAGGACCTCGACGAGGCCGATCAGCGCGCGGTCATCGCCGAACTGGAGCCCGAGACCCGCGAGGCGGTGGCCAGCGCGCTCGCCTATCCCGAAGAGACCGCCGGGCGCCTGATGAGCCGGCACTTCGTGGCGGTGCCCGAGCACATGAATGTCGGCGGGCTGATCGACTTCCTGCGCGAGGACGGCGATCTCGAGCATGATTTCTTCGAGGTCTTCATCATCGACGAACGCCACCACCCGGTCGGCACCTGCGCGCTCTCGTGGATCCTGACCACGCCGCGCGGCGTGAAGCTCACCGATGTGATGAAGCGCGACCAGACCCTGATCCCGGTCACGATGGACCAGGAAGAGGTCGCGCTGATGTTCCAGAAATACGCGCTGATCTCGGCCGCGGTGGTGGACGACAGTGGCCGGCTGGTGGGGCAGATGACGGTCGATGACATCGTCCACATCATCTCGGAAGAAGCGGGCGAGGACGCGCTGCTGCTGTCGGGTGCCGGCGATGGCGACATCAACGAGCCGATCGTCGATAGCTACAAGGCGCGGGTGCGCTGGCTCTTGGCGAACCTGCTCACCGCATCGGTCGCCTCGACGGTGATCGCGCAGTTCGAGGATGTGATCGCGGCAATGGTGGCGCTTGCGGTGCTGATGCCGATCGTCGCCGGGATCGGCGGCAATGCGGGCACGCAGACCCTCGCCGTCACGGTGCGCGCGATTGCCACCAACCAGCTGACCGACGCCAATACCTGGCGCGCGATCCGCCGCGAGATGTCGATTGCGGCATTGAACGGCGGCACGGTCGCGCTGGTGATCGGCGGGATTGTGGCGGTGCTGTTCGAGAACCCCTTGCTGGGCGGCGTGATCGGCGCGGCGATGCTGTGCAATATCGTGATCGCGGGGTTCGCTGGCGTGCTGGTGCCGCTGACGCTCCAGCGGTTCAAGGCGGACCCGGCGATCTCCTCTTCGATCTTCGTCACCATGACGACGGATTCGATGGGCTTCCTGGTCTTCCTAGGTTTGGCAGTGGTCAGCGGTCTGGCGCGCTGATAGCCCTCCTCCCCAACATAAGGGAGAGAATGATGGCAGGACGGGTGGGCGGCAAGGTTGTGCTGCTGACGGGCGGCGCGATGGGTCTGGGCAAGGCGGCGGCAAAGGCGCTGCTGGCCGAGGGTGCGAGCGTCATCATCACCGATATCGATGAGAGCGCCGGGCGCGCGACGGCGGCGGAGCTGGGCTGCGGCTACTTGCCGCAGGACGTCACCGACTGGGCGCGCTGGCAGGAGGTGATCGCCGAGGTCGAGGCCGCGCATGGCCGATTGGACGTGCTGGTCAACAACGCCGCGATCACGGTGTTCGGAAGCATCGCCGACATCAGCCCGGAGGATTTCCGCCGCTGCTATCGCGTAGATGTAGATTCGATCTTCATGGGCTGCAAGGCGGCGATCCCGCTCATGGCGCGGGGTGGCGGGGGTTCGATCGTCAACTTCTCCTCGGCTGCGGGCAACAAGCCCTCGCCCGATCTTGCCGCCTACAACTCGGCCAAGGCGGCGGTGGTGACGCTCACCAAGTCGATCGCGCTCTATTGCGCGCGCGAGCAGAACGGGGTGCGGGTCAACGCGGTGCAGCCGGGCACGATCCTCACCCCCAATGTCGAGAGCGTGATCGCCGGCACCCCCGACCCTGACGCCACCCGCGCCGCGTTCAGCGTCGCCCAGCCCATCGGGCGCATGGGCGAGGTCGAGGATATCGCGCACCTTGTGGTCTACCTCGCCAGCGACGAGAGCAGGTTTGCGACTGGCGCGCCCTTCATCGTCGACGGGGGTCTGAGCATCGCATGAGGAGGGGGGCATGAGCGCCGACCGCTTCGCCATCATCGACCTCGCCGCGCTCTACATGCGCGGGCTCGACCGGCTCGACGGGGCGCTGCTGGAGGCGCAGTTCTGGCCCGATGCGCGGTGCGAATACGGGGTGTTCTCGGGCGGCCCGGCGGACTTCGCGGCGTTCTGCATGACGATGCTGACCGAGCACGAGCGCAACCACCACATGCTCGGCCAGCACCTCGTCGATTTCGCGGGGGAGGACGAGGCCTTCGGGGAAGTCTACTACCAGGCCTACCACCGCGTCTTCGACGAGAGCGGCGCACCGCGCGACCTGTTCATCGCCGGGCGCTATGTCGACCGCTACGAACGGCGCGGCGGCACCTGGAAGATCGCCTACCGCTCCGAGCTGGTCGACTGGGTGCGCGACGATCCCGCCGCCGACGCGATGGCCACCGCCGCCCCCTTCATCATGGGCGAGCGCAAGCCCGCCGACCCGCTCTACGACCGCGAGGCGATGCGGTGAACCGGCCCGATCTCACCGCCCCCGCCGACCCCGCGCTCGCCCCCGGCGAGGCGCGCTGCCCCGGCCCCTCGATGCAGGACATTCTCGATGCCGACGGGGACAATCCCCCGCCCGCGATGCGCGAGGAGGCCTACAGCTTCCTCGGCGACGAGGATCTGCCCTTCGCGCGCTACACTGACCCCGCTTTCCACGATCTCGAAATGGAGCGCCTGTGGCCCAACGTGTGGCAATGGGCCTGCCGCGAGGAGCACATCCCCGATCCGGGCGACCGCTATGTCTATGACGTCGGCCATCATTCCGTGCTGGTGGTGCGCGGGGCCGACATGGCAATCCGCGCCTTCGTCAATTCCTGCCCGCACCGGGGGATGAAGTTTGCCGCCGAAGGATCACGCGGCGTGCGCCGCGCCAATATCCGCTGCCCCTTCCACGGGATGAGCTGGAACCTCGACGGCACGCTTCGCGAGGTCCCGTGCCGCTGGGATTTCCCCCACGTCACCGACGCAAATTTCGGCCTCGACGAGGTCGCTTGCGACACCTGGGGCGGCTTCGTCTTCATCCACATGGGCGCAAGTCCGCCGCCGCTCGCGCAGCAGCTGGAGGTGATGCCGGAGCACTTCAAGCTCTGGCCGATGCACGACCGCTACGTCGCGCTGCATACGGAAAAGGTGCTGCCCGCCAACTGGAAGATGGCGATGGAGGCCTTTCTCGAGGCCTTCCACGTGCTGGAGACCCACGCGCAGGCGGTCCACACCGCCGCCGATGCCAATGCGCAATACGACATTTTCGGCAAGCACGTGTCGCGCTTCATCCATGCGGTCGGCGTCCCCTCGCCGCACCTCAGGCAGGAGGTCAGCGAGGCGACGCTGTTCGGCAAGCTCGGGCGCGATCCTGCCGCGCTGCCCGAAGGTGCGAAAGCCCGCGCCGAACACGCGAAGCTCCTGCGCGAGGAATTGGGCGCCGCCTTCGGCACCGACCTGTCTGACGTCTCGACCACCGAGATGATGGATTCGATCGAGTATTTCCTCTTCCCCAACGCCTTCTTCTTCCCCGGCATCGGCATCCGCCTGTGCTACCGCTTCCGCCCGCTCGGGCCGGACGAAACCTTGCACGAGATTCTCGTCCTCCAACCCTTGCCCGTCAGCGGCGAACGGCCCGCGCCCGCCACCCCGATCCGGCTCGGCGTGGAGGACAGCTACACCACCGTCCCCGGCTTCGCGCTGGCCGAGATTCTCGACCAGGATACCGAGAACCTGAAGCTCCAGCGCGACGGGGCCAAGGCCTCGCGCAAGGGGGCGCAGACGCTCGGGAACTATCAGGAAGCGCGCATCCGCCACCTGCATCTGACGCTCGACGCATACCTCGCCGGTTGACTTGCGCGGCCGGGTGCCGAACAAGGCCCCCATGCCGCTTCACCTGACCAAGATCGCCTTCGGGGCGAAGAGCTACGCGCATCTCGAAAGCTGGTATCAGGGGCGCGGGGCCATCGCGCTCACCACCCGCAACCGGCCGACCCGGCACGCGGAGTGCGTCGGCGGGTCGCTCTACTGGATCATCAACCACGCGATCGTCGCGCGATCCCCCATTCTCGGCTTCGAGAAGACCGAGGACGGGCGCTGGGACATCGTGCTCGAACCCAGGCTCATCCGCGTCCACCAGATCCCCAAACGCGCGCATCAGGGCTGGCGCTATCTCACCGACGAGAAAGCCCCCAAGGATGTGGCCGACGGCGAGGATATCGGCGATGCGCTGCCGGGCAAGCTGGCGATGAAGCTGGAACGCCTCGGCCTCGTCTAGCTAGGGCCGCACGCGCGGCGGCGGCATGCCGGTGCAGGCGAGGAACGCCGCCCCGGTCAGCACCATGTTGAGCCCCGCCACCACGCCCAGCAGCGCGATCGACCAGCCGCCCGGCAGGCCGAGCAGCACCAGCACGCCGAGCACCAGCGAGACCAGCCCCGAGACGAGGAACAACCCCCACCCGCGCTGCGGCCTGATCTGCGCGCCCATCAGCATCGGCGCAATCCCGTCAGCCGCGAAGAAGGCGCCCAGCGCAAGGGTCAGCGCCAGCAGCCCGGCAAAGGGGTTGGCGAGGAACACCAGCCCGCCCAACAGATAGAGCACGCCAAGCACGATCTGCACCGCGCGCCCCTGCCAGCCATGAACGCGAAAGGCGTGGACGAGCGCCGCGATCCCGCCCGCCAGCAGCATCAGGCCGACCGCCAGATTGAACGAGAGCGCGGCCAGCAGCGGGAAGGCCAGCGCCATGACGCCGACCAGCACCAGCACGATGCCCAGCACCACGAAGCCCCCGCGCCGCAACGGCGTGCGCGCGCCGACCCGCTTGTATTGCGCCTTGGGATAGGCCGCCATGGATCAAGGTCTCCCGCGTAATGCAAACGCGCGCGGGCGGCGGGGACGGGGAGGTCTTGCCCCGCCCCCGCCGCCCCTCGCCCGTCACGGTGTTCAGAAGCCGACAGCGCGCGCGTTGGCCGCGTTGTGGCCGCCGTTGCGGGTCAGCACTTCGCGGATCTTGTCCTCGTGGAGCCCGATATCCTCGACCGTCACCACCACGCCGCCGTTCTTGATGCGATCGTTGTAATAGCTCGCATCCTCCTCGCTGACGCCGTGCTTGGTGAGGGTTTCGTTGAGCGTCCCGCCGATCGCGCCGAGCACCGCGCCGATACCGACCGCCTCGGGCACCGCAGCCGCCGCAATGGCGCCCGCCGCAGCCAACGGCCCGACGCCCGGGATCGCCAGCGCGGCGACGCCGAGCCCGGCACCCAGCGCCCCGCCGCCCAGCACGCCGCGCAGCACGTTGCGGTGGTCCTCGTCGGTCACTTCGCCATCGGCGGTCGAAGTGGTGGTGGTGCCCTTGTGATGGGCGATCACCGACAGGTCATTGTCGCCGATCCCGAGCGAACGCAGGTCACCCACCGCACTCTCGGCTTCGGCGTGGCTGTCGAAAATCGCGGAAACCTTGGACATTGCTGTTCTCCTGCAAACTGGCAGCGCCCGCGCGGGATCGCGCAGGCTGTGGCCTTGGCATGCAGGAAGGCGCCGCCGGCGGCGCTGTCATGGGAGGGTGCGGCGCGGCGCCGGGCTGAAATTCCGGTCAGGTGGCCGCGCGGGTCTTCTCGGCGACGCGCCTGAGGGCGCCCATATAGACCTCGGGAGCCTGCGCGCCGGGAATCAGGAACTTGTTTGCGACGATCATCGCCGGCACGCCCGAAATGTTGAGATCCCAGGCCTGCTGCTCTTCGGCGATCACGCGCGCCTCGAGTTCGGGATCGTCCAGCGCGGTCTTGGCCGCCTCGCGGTGCAGGCCCGCTTCGGCGGCGATGTCGAGCAGAACCGCCCGGTCGCCGAGGTTGCGGCGCGCGTTGAAATGGGCGCGGAACAGTGCGAGCTTCAGCGCGGTCTGCACCCCGGGCCCGGCCTGCTCCAGCGCGAAGGCGAGGAGCTTGTGGCAATCGCGGGTGTTCCACATCATCGCAGGCGGCGCTTCGCCCTCGCCCTCCCAAGACAGCGAGACCCCCGCCCCCTCGGCAATCGCCTTCATCTGGCCCCGGATGCGCGCGCCCTCTTCGGCGGGGCGGCCATATTTGCGCTGGAGGTGCGCTTCCTGCTCCTCGCCCTCGGGGGGCATCTGCGGGTTCAGCTCGAACGGCCGCCAGCGGATCACGCCTGCGATCTCGCCCTCCAGTTCCTTGAGCGCCCTGGTCAGCTGGCCGTAGCCGATCAGGCACCACGGGCACATGACATCGGAATAGATGTCGATGGTGAGCTTTTGCGCGCTCATCTGTCGAGCCACCAGCACACAAGGTGATGCGCGATGGCGAAGGGACGCGGGAAGTAGAGGAGGTCGGTCCCCGCCTCGCCCGCCGCGCGCGCGGCTTCGAGTTCGGCGCGGGTGAACCAGCGCGCGTCCTCGAGTTCGGTGGTGTCGATGGTGAGTTCGGGGTCGTCCGCGACCGAGGTGCAGCCGATCATCAGCTGGCTCGGGAAGGGCCAGGGCTGGCTGGCGATGTATTTCACATCGCGCACCCTGACGCCTGCCTCCTCGTGGATCTCGCGCGCCACGGCTTCCTCGATCGTCTCGCCCGGTTCGACGAAGCCGGCGAGCGCGGAATACATCTTGGGCGGAAAGCGCGGCTGGCGGCCGAGCAGGAGCCTGTCCTCATGCTCGACCAGCATGATCGTGACCGGATCGGTGCGCGGGAAGTGGTCCGCGCCGCAGCTGTCGCAATGCCGCTGCCAGCCGCCCTTGACAAGCTTGGTCGCCGATCCGCAGCGCGCGCAGAAGCGGTGGCGGGCGTGCCAGTCGACAAGGCTCCTCGCCCCGCCATAGATGGCAAGGTCAGGGGGCGCGAGCTGCGTCATCAGCGCCCAGGCGCGCGGCATGGCGTAAGCGGGGCCATCGGCGCCCTCGCCCGGCACCGGAGCGAAATGCGCCTTGCCGTCCTGCATCCCGAGAAACACCAGCTCGGCATCCTCGGGCACGTCGGCGAGCGAGCCCCACACGAGCCCGCCCTGATCGTCCACCCCCGGCAGCAAGCCATCGAGCAGCAGCACCTTTGCGCGCCAGTTCATCAGGCCCGCGAGCGCCTCGGGATCGACGCGGATGTGATCGGCCCGGTCGAGCGGCGATCCGGCGAAGGCCATCCCCGGCGGCGTGGCAGGCGCGTGCATCAGGCGGCAGCCTTCTTCGCAGCGCGCATCGCCGCGAGATCCTTCTGCATCGCGGCCATGAACTCGTCGCGGATCGGGTAGGCTTCGGACGGCATGTACTGGGTCCACAGGCACGAGCGCAGCTTCAAGTCGAAATCGACCGCGCCGAGCGTGCCCGCCGCCCCGCCCCAGCCGAAGCTCGACCCCTTGGAGCGCCCGCCGGCGCCGTGGCCCTCGCCCTCGAGCCAGCTGCCCTTGAGATCGACGGTTGCAGGGATGAGGTTCGAGGTGCCGACGCGCACCGCATTCTCGCTCATCACGAACTTGCCGTCGATCCGGCCATAGCCGAGCAGCATCCTGAGGAAGCGGTCATAGTCCTTCGGGCTCGAAACGAGGCCGCCGCCGCCCGCCGCCACTTCGGGCGGGTCGAGAAAGACCGAGGCCGGGCCCGGATCGATCGGGAAGGGCGTGCCGCCGACGATGCCGTAATTGTCGGTGAGGCGGTGCGCCTCGCTCGCGGGGACCTGCATGAAGGTGCTGGTCATGCCGCAGGGGTCGAAGATGCGAGCCTTCAGGAAGGCTTCGAATTCCATCCCGCTCACCACCTCGATCACCCGGCCGAGCAGGTCGATCGAGCAGGAATAGCTCCACCTGGTGGCAGGCTGATACATCAGTGGCAGTTCGGCCAAGCGGTCGGCCCAGACCGCAAGGCCCGGCGCAGGCGTGACCGGCTCGATCCCCGGGATCGGCAAGCGGCTCACCCGGCCACCGATCAGACCCTGCGCGTTGAAGGCCTTTTGCAGCGGCCCCTTGCTGATGATCTGGTAGCCGAGCCCGGCGGTGTGGGTCAGCAGCATGCGGATCGTGATCGGCTGATTGGCGGGCACGGTATCGTCGAGCGAACCCTCGGGATCGACCAGCACCTTCATGTCGCGGAAGGCGGGGAGGATCTCGTGGACCGGCTGGTCGAGGCCCAGCTTGCCCTCGTCGATCAGGATCATCGTCGCCATGCCGGTGATGGGCTTGGACATCGAGTAGATGCGGTAAAGCGAGTTCTCGTCCACTAGCGCCGGCTTGCCGAGCGCGAGCGTGCCGCCCCCGACCGTATGGGCATGGGGTTGCTGGTCCCAGCCGAAGGACAGCAGCAGGTTGGCCAGCTTCTTTTGCGAGACATACTTGTCGGCGAGCGCCGCGACATTGGCCCAGTCCTCGCTCACGTCATGCGCAAAGGCGGCGCGGCCGAACGGCAGGCCCGACAGCGCTGCCCCGCCTGCGAAGAGTGCGCCCGCGCGCAACAGCGAGCGGCGCGAAAGATCGGGGGTCATGCCGGAAAGTGCGGCGGTCTGGATAGGCATCAGGCAGAATCTCCGGTCCGTGTTTGAAACCTGTTTGCGGCAGGCGGGAAGCCCGGTCAATCGCGGTGCACGGGGACACGTGAACTGCGGCTTGCGAAGCCTCGGTGTCTTATCTATATAAGACACATGCTCAACCTCCTTGCCTATCTCGTCGGCCTTGTCAGCCTCGTCATCGTGATCCCCGCGCAGATCCCCCTGCTCGGCTGGGCCAACTGGTTCGCCCTGCCGCTGATCGTGATCGGTATCGTGATCGGGGCGCTGTCCTCGAAGGACGGCGGGCGCAACTTCTGCCTTGTGGTGCTGCTGATCGCGGGCGTGCGGCTGACTTTGGGCGGCGGGGTCCTCTAATCCCCGCGGGCGAGCGCCAGCCGCGCGGCCTTGGCGAACAGGGTCGCAAGCCCGGCCTCGCCGATCTTCTCGACCGGCCACCACTGCCCCGCCCCGCGCGGCTGCGACACCGTTTCGAGCGCGCGCACTTCCAGCGTCAGATGGGCATGGGTGAAGCCGTGGCGCACCGCGCCCAGCCGCTGCCATGCTCCGCCCAGCGGCGCCTTGCCCGAACCGTGTTCTTGCGCGCTCCAGCCATCATCGGGCAGCGCGCGCATCCCGCCGAGCATTCCTTCGGGCGGGCGGGTGACGAGCCACACCTGCGTGCCCTTGGCCCGGGTGATCCAGAAGGCCGTGCCGCGCCGCTCGGGCACCACTTTCCTCGGCGGCTTGACGGGCAGGCGCCCGGGGTCGCCCTGCTTGCGGCCCTCGCAGCTGCCGGAAAGCGGGCAGATGAGGCAGCGCGGGGCGCGCGGCGTGCAGATATTGGCGCCGAGGTCCATCATGCCTTGCGCGAAATCGCCCGCGCGGCTGGCGGGCGTGATCGTCGCGGCGGCGGCGCGGATCGCCTTCCTCGCCCCCGGCAGCGGCTCGGTTATGGCGAAGAGCCGCGCAACCACCCGTTCGACATTGGCATCGACCACCACCGCGCGCTTGCCGAAAGCGATCGCGGCGATCGCGGCGGCGGTATAGTCGCCGAGGCCGGGGAGCGCGCGCAGCTCGGCCTCGGTATCCGGGAAGCCGCCCCGCTCCGCCACCGCGCGCGCGCATTTCAGGAGATTGCGCGCGCGCGAATAGTAGCCGAGCCCCGCCCACGCCGCCATGAGCGTCTCGTCGGATGCAGCGGCGAGCGCCTCGAGCGTCGGCCAGGTCTCGGTGAACTTGGCGAAATAGGGCTTCACCGCCGCCACCGTGGTCTGCTGGAGCATCACCTCGGACAGCCACACGCGGTAGGGCCAGGCCGGGTCATCGGGCAGAGCGCTGCCCGGCGGCAAGCGCCACGGCAGATCGCGCGCATTGCGGTCATACCAATCGACGAGCGTAGCGGCAATTTCGGGCTGGATGCTGGCAGTCACGCGCGGCCTATGGCATGGCGGGCGCAATCATGGGAAGCGACAAGAAACCTCCGGCCACAGACAGCAAGATCAGGCCCTACACTCGCCCCCGCGGACAGGGCCCGCGCGCGATCGGCGATCTCATGCCCGAGATCGGCCGCACCGCCTTCCGGCGCTTCGGCTTCGTGCAAAGCTCGGTGGTCACCCGCTGGCCCGAAATCGTCGGCCCCAGGCACGCCCGCGTATGCAGCCCCGAGGCGATCCGCTTTCCCCCGGGGGAGAAGGCCGAAGGCATCCTCGATCTGGTGGTGATCCCCGCCCATGCGCCGCTGATCCAGCAGGTCGTGCCGGAAATCATCGAGCGGGTGAACCGCTTCTTCGGCTACCGCGCGGTCGCCCGCGTCAAGCTGCGCCACGGCGCGGTCACCCCGCCCGCCGACGGCCGCCCGGCCAAGCCCCCGCCGTCGCTCAAGCCGATCCCGCTGGAATTGGGCGACAGCTTGCGCGATATCGGCGATCCGGAGCTGCGCACCGTGCTCGAATCGCTCGCCCGCAGCCTCTCGAACAACGAAAAGCCGACCCCACCGGAAGAATAGCCCCCATGCTGAAACCCCTCCTTTTCACCGCCGCTGCGCTGGTGCTGGCTGCCGGCGTCGCCTCGGCGCAGGACCTCTCGCGTCCCGACAGCGCCTTTGCGCCCAGGTCCAAGGCGGCAAGCTGGCAGAACACCGTCACGCGCACCGATCGCGGGCATCTGGTCGGCAATCCCGATGCGGGCACCACGCTGGTCGAATTCATCAGCTACACCTGCCCGCACTGCGCCGATTTCGCCGCGCGCGGCGAGCCGGCGCTCGATGTGGTGCTGCTCGGCCCGGGCAAGCTCAAGGTCGAGGTGCGGCCGGTGATCCGCAACGGGCTCGACGTGGTCGTGACGCTGCTCGCCAATTGCGGCGACCCGGCCGATTTCAAGGTCCGCCACCGCGCGCTGATCCTTGCCCAGGCCGACTGGCTCGGCAAGGCACGCGCCGCCCCGCAGACCCAGCAGGCGATCTGGCAGCGCGGCGACAGGGCCGCCCGCCAGAACGCCGCCGCTGCCCTCGGCCTTACCGCCATGCTCGCTGCAAAGGGGCAATCGAAGGCCGAGCTCGACGCCTGCGTCGCCAATGATGCCGCCGCACAGAAGCTGCTCGCCAACGACGATGCCGACGCGGCCGAATTCGGGGTCGATTCCACCCCCAGCTTCGCAATGGACGGCAAGCTCCTGACCGAAGTGCACAGCTGGGAGACGCTCTACCCGCTGCTGCGCGAAAGGTTCACCGCCAGGGCCGAATGAGCGCGCCTGCGAATTGTTCACACCCCTTGCGCGCTGGTGCTTGCTGGCAGAGCGCGTGCGGGGCTATCCTCCCGCCGTAAAGCGAACTCCCAGTTAGGACGACCCGATGACCCTGACCCGCCTTTTCTCGCTCTGTCTTGCCGCTCTTGCGCCGCTGATGCTGGCGGCCTGCGGCGGGGATGCCGCCGGCGATGGCGCCAGCAGCGAACCCCTGCCGGTCGTCGCGCCGCCCGCCGGCACGACCTGGGCGCAAAAGGTCGCCACCACCGAGCGCGGCGGCTATCTCGTCGGCAACCCCGATGCGCCCCTGAAGCTCGTCGAATACGGCTCGCTCACCTGCCCGGCCTGCGCGCGCTTTTCCGAGGAGGGTATGAAGCCCCTGATGGAAACCTACGTCAATTCGGGCCGCGTCAGTTATGAATTCCGCAGCTTCCTGATCCATGGCCCGCTCGATCTGGCGCTGACCCGCATGATTGGCTGCTCCGCACCCGAAGCCGCCATGCCGCTCGCCGACCAGATCTGGGCCAATCTCGGCCCCATCCAGCAGCGTGCCTTCGCCAACGAATCCGCGTTGAACGACCTTGCCAAGTTCCCCGAGAACGAGCGTTTCGTGCGCTTCGGCGAGCTTACCGGCCTCTATGAATTCTTCGCCGCGCGCGGAATCAGCGAAGACCAGGCACGCACCTGCATGGCCGACTTCGCCAAGCTCAAGCAGCTTTCCGAAATCTCCGAGACCTACGCCAACGACGACAAGATCCAGTCCACCCCGACCTTCGTGCTCAACGGCACCAAGGTCGAGGGCAGCACCTGGGCCGAGCTCGAGCCCCGCCTCCAGCGCGCCGGCGCGCGCTGAGGCTGACGGGCGGGGGCGCCAGAACAGCCGATGCAGATCCACCGGCTCAAGCTCAGCGGCTTCAAGAGCTTCGTCGAGCCGGCGGAACTGCGCATCGAGCCCGGGCTGACCGGCGTGGTCGGTCCCAACGGCTGCGGCAAGTCCAACCTCCTCGAAGCGATCCGCTGGGTCATGGGGGAAACCTCGGCCAAGTCGATGCGTTCGGGCGGGATGGAGGACGTGATCTTCGCGGGCACCTCCACCCGCCCCCCGCGCGATTTTGCCGAAGTGGTGCTCCACGCCGAGGATGACGGCGGCGAGGAGCTGGTCGTCACCCGCCGGATCGAGCGCGGCGCCGGGTCAGCCTACCGCGTCAACGGCCGCGATGTGCGCGCCAAGGATGTGGCGCTGACCTTTGCCGATGCGGCGACCGGGGCGCACTCGCCCGCGCTCGTCAGCCAGGGCAAGATCGCGCAGGTGATCGCGGCCAAGCCCGCCGAACGCCGCGCGATGCTCGAGGAAGCGGCGGGGATCGCGGGGCTGCATGTGCGCCGCAAGGATGCCGAGGGCAAGCTGCGCGCGGCCGAAGCGAACCTTGCCCGGCTCGAGGACCTGATGGCCGGGCTCGATGCCCAGATCGCCTCATTGAAGCGCCAGGCGCGGCAGGCCGAGCGCTACACCGGACTCACCCGCCAGATCCAGGCCGCCGAGGCCCGTCTGCTGTTCGCCCGCTGGCGCGAGGCTGCCGCCGCCGCCAAGGCCGCCCGCGCTGCTGCCGAAGGCGCCGAGGCGCGGGTCGCCGAGGCGCAGAAGGCAGTCGAAGTCGTCCAGAAGGAGCAGGCCGAGGCCGCCGCAGCGCTCGCCGAAGCCCGCGACGAACTCGCCGACCGGCGTGACGATGCCAGCGCGCACGGGCACCGCATGGCGGCTTTGGCGGAAAAGCTCGATGCTGCCGAGACCCGGCTGCGCGATCTCGAACGCCAGCGGATGCGGCTCGAGGAGGATCGCTCGGACGCCGACCGGCTGACCGGCGCTGCGGTCGAGGCATTGGCGCGGCTCACGCAGGAACTCGAGGTCAGCCGCGGTGCAGCGGCAGCCGCCGAAGCCGCGCGCCCCCTGCTCGCCGAAAAAGCCGAGGACAAGGAGCGCGCCAGCCGCGCCGCCGAACTCGCGCTCGCCAAGGCGACCGCCGATCAGGCCGGGGTCGAGGCCGAATGGCGCGTCGCCGAGGCCGCCGTCGACCAGGCGCAGGCCCGCCTTGCACGGATCGAGGCCGAAGCCAGCCGCCTCTTGCGCATCCGCGCCGAACTCGAGGCCGCCACCGACCCCGACGCCGACCTTGTCGCCGCGCGCGAGGCTGCGGATGAAGCAGCGGACGATCTCGCTCGCCTGCGCGCGAGGCTCGCAGAGGACCAGGCGCGCAAGGCCGACCTCCAATCGCGGCGCGACGATGTCGCAAGCAGCCTCGCCGCCGCGCGCGCCGAACTCGCCGGAATCGAGCGCGAGCACACCGCGCTTGCCCGCGACCGCGAGGCCCGTGCCAAGCGCGAGGCCGGGCGGCAGGGGATGGCAACCCCGCTCGACCGGGTGACTGTCACCCCCGGCCACGAACGCGCGCTCGCGGCGGTGCTGGGGCGCGACGGGAAGTCGCCGCTCGGCACGCCTGCCCCGGCACAGGACGGACGCTTCTGGACGGGGGCCGCCGCGCCCCGCCCCGTCGCCGACAGCCTCGCCGGGCGGCTTTCGCAATGCCCGCCGGAACTCGCCGCCCGCCTCGCGCTGGTGCACTGCGTCGAGGAGGATGACGCGCGCGCGCTGGCTCCGGGCGAATGGCTGGTGACCCGCGCCGGGCACCTCAGGCGCTGGGACGGTTTCGTCGCGCGCGGCGAAGGGGCTGCCGAAGCCGCGCAGCTCGAAGCGGCCAACCGCTTTGCCGAACTGGACGCCGCCCTCCCGCCCTTGCGTGACGCCGCCGCCCGTGCCGAGGCCGAGGACAAGGCGGTTCGCGAGGAGCTTGCCGCGCTCCAGACCGGGCTCATCGCGCAGGAGCGCAGCATCGCCAGCGCCATCGAGGCCGAACGCCAGGCACTGCGGCGGCTCGACCAGGCCGAGGCGGCAAAGGAACGTCTCGCCGCACGCCTTGCCGAACTCGCCGCCAGTGCAGCAGACACCGAGACCCAGATCGCCGCCGCCCGAAGCGAGGTCGAAGCCGCCACCGCCGCCCGCGAAAGGCTCCCCGCCCGCGATGCAGGGCGTGCCGCGCTCGAAGCGGCGCAGGCGAAGAACGCCGCCGCCCGCGCCGCAGTGCAGGCCGCGCTTGCCGAGCTTGCCGCGCAGGACCAGGCGCTCGCCGTCGCGCGCGAGCGGCTCGCCGGGCAGCAGGCCGACCACGCCGGCTGGCAGGCCCGCGCCTCGGATGCCGAGCGGCGCATGGCTGAAACCGGCCGCCGCCTCGCCGAAATCGCCGAGGAACACGCCGTCATCGCCGCCAAGCCCGCCGCGCTCGCTGCCGAGATCGAGGCAGGCGAGGCGACCCGCGTCCGCCTTGCCGCCGAACTTGCCGCAGCCGATGCGGTGATGCACGCGGCCGAGGCGCGCAGCCGCGCGGCCGACACCGCGCTCGCGCAATGCACCGAGGTCCTCGCACAAGCCCGCGAAGCGCGCGCCAGCCTTGCCGCGCGCGCCGAGAACGAAGAGCTGCGCCGTGCCGAGATGGCCCGCATTTCGGGCGAGCGATTCCAGTGCCCGCCCCCGCTTCTCGGCGATCGCTTCGGCTTCGAGGAGGCCGACCTTGCCCCTGCCGCGCAGGAATCCGAGGAGCTCGAAAAGCTCACCGCCGCGCGCGAGCGGATCGGCCCGGTCAACCTCGTGGCCGCCGACGAACTCGCCCGGATCGAGGCCGAGCACGGCTCGAGCGCCGAGGAGCAGGCCGAACTGGTCGAAGCCATCGCCCGCCTGCGCGGATCGATCGGCAACTTGAACCGCGAGGGCCGCGAGCGGCTGCGCGCCGCGTTCGAGGCGGTGGACGGGCATTTCCGGGTGCTGTTCACGCGGCTGTTCGAGGGGGGAAGCGCGCACCTCGCGCTGGTCGATTCGGACGATCCGCTGGAAGCCGGCCTCGAAATCTACGCCCAGCCGCCGGGCAAGCGGCTGCAATCCTTGTCGCTGCTGTCAGGCGGCGAGCAGGCGCTGACCGCGACCGCGCTGATCTTCGCGCTGTTCCTCACCAACCCCGCCCCGATCTGCGTGCTCGACGAGGTCGACGCGCCGCTCGATGATGCCAACGTCGAACGCTTCTGCGACCTCCTCGAATCGATGGTCGCCACCACCACCACCCGCTACCTCATCGTCACCCACAATGCGGTGACGATGAGCCGCATGCACCGATTGTTCGGAGTGACGATGGCGGAGAAGGGCATCTCGCGGCTGGTGAGCGTCGATCTGGGCGAGGCCGCGCTGCTGGCGGCGGAGTAGGCATGATGGCAACCACGGTCGAAGAGGGGTTCGCGCGCATCCGCAGCTGGGCAGAGGCCAATTTTCCGGCGCTGCTTGAGGGGCTCAATCCGGGCTCACCGAAGCAGAAATAGACGACGCAACCGACATTGCGGCCTCGGAACAGCTCAAGCAGCTCTACGCCCTCGCGAACGGCGAAAGCAGGAAGGGCATCGGCTTCTTCTTCGGGCTGCGTTTCATGCCTATCGATGAATTGGCAAGAATAGCGCAAATGTGGCGCGACATCGCGAACGCCGATCTGGAGTCAGCCGAAGACGGCGAATTCCACAGTTCCGACCCCGAAGGAGCCATCGCCGCCAAGTACATCAATCCGGGGTGGATCGCTTTCGCCGACGATTTCGGCGGCAACCACCTGTCGGTGGATACGGCTCCCGGCCCGGCAGGCACGGCGGGCCAAGTCATCAATTCCGGCCGGGACGAGGAGCGCAAGCGCCTGATCGCGGGCAGTCTTGCATCGTTTCTCGGCTGGATGGCGGATGCGCTGGAGCAAGGCAATTGCTCCATTAATGCGACCGGGAAGGCCGATCTGCCTTATGAATTCCTGCTTGCTGAGCCGCCAAACAATCACTTCCTCGATGCCGTGCAGAAGATGAATCTGCCGGTCTGAGCAAGGCTAAGCCTCCAGCGCCGCCGCCAGCTTCGCACGCACCGCTTTCAGCCCGGCGATCACCTCGGCCATGTCCGGCACCTCGGCGACCGCGATGCGCACGCCCGGCGCCGCGTCGGGATCGGCGCCGGCGCGGCGGTCGCCCGAGCGGCGGTCTTCCTTGCGGCGGTCGAGCGGCGACTTGGCGGCCGCGCGCAGCACCGCCTCGGCGCCCTTCAGCGTATAGCCCTCGCGGTTCACCAGCCGGTCGATGGTCTGGACCAGTTCGACATCGGCGGGGCGGTAGTAGCGCCGCCCGCCGCTGCGCTTCAGCGGCTTCAATAGCGGGAACTGCGCCTCCCAGTACCGCAGAACATGGGGCCGGATGTCCAGCGCCTCGCTGACTTCGCCGATGGTGCGCAGCGCACCCTCGTCCTTGCCGTCATCGAAACCGGTCATCTGGCCTCACCTTCCTTGCGTTACCCCTTGGCGATGCGTTCCTTGAGCAGCTGGCTGGCACGGAAGGTCATCACCCGGCGCGGCGTGATCGGCACTTCGATCCCGGTCTTGGGATTGCGGCCGATCCGTTCATTCTTGTCGCGCAGCACGAAGCTGCCGAAGCCCGAAATCTTGACGTTTTCACCCTTGGCGAGCGCATCGCTCATCTTGGCGAGGATCGCCTCGACCAGATCAAGCGATTCCGCGCGGCTGAAACCCATCTTGCGATTGATGGTCTCAGCCAGATCGGCGCGGGTCAAAGTGCCAACCGAACGCATCATGCGAATTCTCCTTCGCGGTGCGACCCGAACAAAGGTGACAGGTGTTTACGATTTTCGGGCGCGATTGCAAAGCGATGCGTTGCGGATTGTTGTGTTAACGACAATTGACCTAACAAAAGTGAGAGGCGCGGCGCCTGCGCCTCACATGCGGATGAGGCTTGCCCCCCAGGTAAAGCCGCCGCCCATCGCTTCCAGCATCACCAGATCGCCCGGTTTGATCCGCCCGTCCTTGCGCGCGACATCGAGCGCGAGCGGCACCGAGGCGGCCGAGGTGTTGGCGTGATCCTGCACCGTCACCACCACCTTCTCCGGCGCAAGACCGAGCTTCCTTGCGGTCGCATCGAGGATCCGCGCATTGGCCTGGTGGGGCACGACCCAGTCGATCTCGCTCACCAAAACTCCTGTATCCTCAAGCACTTCCTTGAGGACATCGGCAAGGTTGACGACCGCGTGGCGGAACACTTCGGGCCCGCGCATCCGCACATGGCCGACGGTCTGCGTGCTCGAAGGCCCGCCGTCGACATAAAGGAGATCATGCTGGTCGCCATCGGCGTGAAGCTTGGTGCCGAGGATGCCGACCCCGTCGTTCGCGCCCGAAGGCGCCTCGAGCACCACCGCGCCCGCGCCGTCGCCGAACAGCACGCAGGTGGTGCGATCCTCCCAGTCAAGGATGCGGCTGAAAGTCTCCGCCCCGATCACCAGGGCACGGCTCGCCATGCCGGTCCTGAGCAGCGAATCGGCCGTGGCCAGCGCATAGAGAAAGCCCGAGCACACCGCCGCCACATCGAAGGCGATCCCGCCCTGGCACCCCAGCGCCGCCTGCACCTTGGTGGCGGTGGCGGGGAAGGTGTTGTCGGGCGTGGCGGTGGCGAGCACGATGAGGCCGATGCTCGATGCCTCGATCCCGGCATCGTCCAGCGCGGCGCGCGCGGCGGCGATGGCGAGGCTGGCGGTGGTCTCGCCCTCGCCCGCGATGTGACGCTGGCGGATGCCGGTGCGCGCGACGATCCATTCGTCCGAGGTGTCGACCGATTCGGCGAGCTCGGCATTCGTCACCACCCGGCGGGGCAGCGCCGAGCCGGTGCCAAGCACGCGCGAGCCGCTCACAGACCCCTTGTTCAAGCTGGCGCCTCGCTGTCCTTGGGGGCCGTGCTGGGAACGTGCTTGCGCAGCGCTTCCTCGCCCAGTTGCGCAAGGTCCTGCGCGATCCGTTCGGTGAGCTTGTTCTCGAGCAGGCGCGCCGTCACCGCAACGGCATGGGCGACGCCCTTGGCATTGGCGCTGCCGTGGCTCTTCACCACCACGCCGTTGAGACCGAGGAACACCGCACCATTGTGGTTGTTGGGATCGAGGTGGTGCTTCAAGAGCTCGGTTGCCGGGCGCGAGACCAGGAAGCCGATCTTCGAACGCAGCGACGAGGTGAAGGCCTGCCGCAGCAGATCGGTGACGAACCGCGCCGAGCCCTCGATCGCCTTCAGCGCGATATTGCCCGAAAAACCGTCGGTGACGACCACATGGGTTTCGCCGCGGTTGATCTTGTCGCTTTCGACAAAGCCGTCGAACTGCATCGCCAGCCCGACTTCGGCGCTCGCCGCGGTCAGCATCGCGGCGGCATCGCGCAGTTCCTCGGTGCCCTTGATTTCTTCGGTGCCGATGTTGAGCAGGCGCACGACCGGCCGCTCGAAACCGTTGACGATCCGCGAATAGGCCGCGCCCATCACCGCATACTGGACGAGGTTGCGGGCATCGGCTTCGGTATTGGCGCCAAGATCGAGCATCACCACGTCATGCGCCTGGAGCGTCGGCATGATGGCGGCAAGCGCGGGGCGATCGATCCCGGGCATGGTCCTGAGGGCGAGCTTGCTCATCGCCATCAGCGCGCCGGTGTTGCCCGCGCTGACCGCGGCGCCGGCATCGCCGGTCTTCACGGCATTGACGGCCAGACCCATCGAGGTGGTCTTGGCGCGGCGGATCGCCTTGCTGGGCAGCTCGTCCCCGCCGACCACATCGTCGCAATGGAGGATTTCGGAGGCCGCGCGCAGGTTCGGGTGGTTGTCGAGCGCGGCTTCGATGCGCGCCTGATCCCCCACCAGCAGAAACTTGAACTTGTCGTGATCGCGGCGAGCGAGCGCGGCGCCTTCAACCATGACGCGCACGCCTTCATCGCCGCCCATCGCATCGACCGCGATACGGGGCAGGCTCATCGTGCTTTTCTCCGGTCTATCGTAAGCACCACCGGCTTAGCCGACGGCGACGACCTGACGCCCGTTGTAATGGCCGCAGTGGCCGCAGATGTTGTGCGGACGCTTCAATTCGCCGCAATTCGAGCATTCGTGGAACGCCTCGACCTTGAGGGCATCGTGCGAACGACGCATGCCGCGACGGGAAGGCGATACTTTTCTCTTGGGGACAGCCATGGCGGCACCATTTCCTCAAATTACTGACGTGCGCCGCCCATTCATCCGGCTGCGCCTGCGATTCTCGAAGGCCGCCCTTACGGCAAGGAGGGCTACCGCACAAGCACGAGGCTTTGCGGGGCATTCCTTGGCCAGCAGCGGCGGGGAGCGGCGCGCTATAGCGAAAAATTCGCGCGTTGCAAGCAGCGTGGATGGGCCCTAGCAAGGCGGCCTGTTTCAGAGGGGATTTCATCCATGATCATGCTTCCCGTGACCCTCGCCGCGGCTGCGGCGGCGGCGGTGCTCAACATCTGGCTCGGCATCCGCATCGGGGCGCTGCGCACGGCGCTCAAGATCAGCGTCGGCGACGGCGGGAGCGAGGCGTTGCAGCGCCGGATGCGCGCGCAGCTCAACTATGTCGAGAACACCGGCTTCGTGCTGGTGCTGATTGCGGCGATCGAACTGGCCGGCAAGGGCAGCTGGTGGCTCGGGCTGGTCGCGCTCGCCTATTTCGTCGGGCGCGTCGCGCACGGCATTGGCATGGACGGCGGCAAGGCGCAGGTCGGGCGGATGATCGGCACGATCGTCACCATGCTCACCCAGATCGGCCTCGCGATTGTGGCGGCACTGGTGGCGGCGGGGGCGATGTAGGCCCTCCTCGAGGGGCACCGTCAGCTCAGGATATAATCGCTCACGAAGGCATTGGTCTTGCGCTCGCGGCCGAAGGTGCTGGTAAGGCCATGGCCGGGGATGAACATCACGTCCTCGCCGAGCGGCCAGAGGCGCTGGGTGATGGAATCGATCAGGTCCTGGTGATTGCCGCGCGGGAAGTCCGTGCGGCCGATCGAGCCCTGGAACAGCACATCGCCGACGATGGCAAAGCGGCTGGGTTCGTGGAAGAACACCACATGGCCCGGCGTGTGGCCCGGGCAGTGGATCACATCGAGCGTCAACTCGCCCACCGTCACCGTGTCGCCGTGCTGGAGCCAGCGGGTGGGCGTGAAGCTCTTGGCGACCATCCCCCAGCGCGGGCCGTCGTCATCCAATTGGTCGATCCAGAAGCGGTCATCCTCGTGCGGGCCTTCGATGGGCAGGCCCAGTTCCTCGGCCAGCATCCCGGTCTGCCCGCAATGGTCCAAGTGCCCGTGGGTGACGAGCAGCTTTTCGAGGCTAACACCGGCCTTGGCGACGCCATCCTTGAGCTTGTCCAAGTCTCCGCCCGGATCGACCAGCGCGCCCTTCATCGTCCTGGTGCACCAAATCAGCGAGCAGTTCTGTTGCAGCGGCGTCACGGGGATGATCGCGGCGCGCATGGGGGGGAGGGGTTTGGGGGTGTCGGTCATGGGAGCGGGACTGCTCATTTTGTCGGCGATACGCAACCGCGATTTTTCAGGATTGGCGCAGCACGGGTTCTTCCCACGGGCCGACGTCCAGTTCGATGGCAAGCGGCTCTGTGGGGACCAGATCAGCCTTCGACTTGAGCTCTGCCTGCAATCCGGCAACAGCATCGTCCCGGCGCGAATAGATGCCTGATGGCGGATAGTCGTTCATCCAGTAACCGCCACATTCCTCGTCGGGCTCGTTGATGGTCTCCGTGGCGAACTGGAAAAGGCCGTCCGAGCGCAAAAGCAGGCGTCCTCGGCGATTGCCTGCGATCAGCAACTCAGTGGCGGTGACGATCATGACGCGGGCCTAAACCCGCCCCCCCTTCCACACAACCCGGCCGATGATCTCGACCTCCTCGGCCGCCACCTCCACGGGCGGATAGGCGAAGTTCTGCGAGAGCAGCGCCACCCGCCCCGGCCCCGCACTCGCGACCCGCTTTACCATCAGCGTGTCGCCGAGGCGGACGACGTGGATCCCGTCACGAAAGGCGCGCGGCGCGCGGTCGACGAGGATTTCGTCGCCGTCGTTCAATAGCGGCTCCATCGAATCCCCTTCGACCCGGATCGCGGAAAGCTGCGCGCGCGCCAGGCCCTGTTCCTCGAGCCAGCGGCGCGAGAAGCGGAAGGCATCGAAAGCCGCCTCCCCGCCCGCGACGCGCCCGGGGCCTGCTGACGCGCCCAGATCGAGGCGCGGGACGTCGACCCATTGTCCATCCTCGCGCGGGATGGGGGCGGTTACATAGGAATTTTCCTGCGTATCCCGCAATTCCTCCTCGCCCACGCCAAGAAAGCGGGCGAGTGTCGCGCGGTCCTGCTCCTCGAGCTTGCGGGGCGATCCTTTGCGAATGAATTGCTGAAGATAGGAGGGGTTCTTCCCGAGCAGATCGGACAGTGCGGCGAGGCTCACCCCCCTCGCCTGCGACAATTCGAGGAGACGGATGCGGGGCCGATCGAGAATTTCGCGGGGGTTTTGGAGCAATTTCGTCATGCCCTCATCCTATGCGAAAGATTTTTCCTAGACAAGTAGGAAATGGAGTGAAACAAATCAGGAACATCGGGCGAGTCGCCCGGTGCGAATCGCCCAGATCAGCAATTTGAGGGACGCAAAACCATGCTGCTACGGTCCATCGAAACCTTCCTCCGGGCACACGCCATGCCCGCCACCAAGTTCGGGCGGCTCGCTGCCCAGGATCCGCGCTTCGTGCTCGACCTGCGCATGGGCCGCGTCCCGCGCCACGACACCGAGATGCGCACTCGCGCCTGGATGCAGGGCTACGACGCCGGAACCGCCGATGCGGCGCTGGCCGAGAGCGAGGAGATGGCATGATGCTCACCGAATGCTTCGGCGATCCCTTCGCCGACATCCACGGCGATCTCGCGCCGGTCGAGACCAAGGCCGCAGCCCTGCCGATCGGCGCGCCGGCCGCACTGCGCCCGCGCCGCACCCTGGCCGACAGGGTGCGCTCGGGCCTGATGGAGATCACCGCCGGAACGGGCACGGTGCTCGCCCACGAGGAAAAGGCCTGGGCCTCGATCACCTTCGCGGGCACCCGTCACGAGGTGGTCCTGGAATTCTGCGGCGGCGATGCCGTGGCGGCCGGAGAAGAGCTGATCGAGCGACTGCCCGATCACGAATTCGCCATTCCCCGCCAGCTGGTCGCCGATGCCGCGATCACCAAGGTCGACCACCGCTTCGGCGCGATGGAGCGGCTGGAAGTAACCTGCGTGCTGCTGCTGCTGGAGGAGGGGTGACCCTGACGCGCGGCCCGGTGGCGCAGTGCCCCGGGCCGCCAGCGGCCCGCAAGCGCGAACGCGCGCCCGCAGGTGCCCCGGAGCGAAGCGGAGGGAATAGCACCGAGGACAAGGCCCCGGAGGGGGCCTTGCAATCAGGACGTCCGCCGGATCACCAGATTGCGGATCTCGCTCATGTCCTCCATCGCGAAGCGCACCCCTTCGCGGCCCAGGCCTGAATCCTTCACGCCCCCATAGGGCATGTTGTCGACCCGGTAGCTCGGCACGTCGTTGATGACGACGCCGCCGACATCGAGGTGGTCCCAGGCGTCGAACATCTGAAACAGGTCGCGGGTGAAGATGCCGGCCTGAAGGCCGAACCTGGAGTTGTTGACCTCCTCCAGCGCTTCATCGAAGTGGGTGAACTTCTGGAGGATGGCGAGCGGCCCGAAGGCTTCCTCGTTCTTGGCCTTGGCATCGTCCGGCACGCCTTCGAGCAGCGTTGCCTCCAGCATGTTGCCGCGGGTGAGGCCCCCGCCGCACAGCAGGCTCGCGCCTGCCGCCACGGCCTCGTCGATCCAGCCTTTCAGCCGCTTGGCCTCCCCGTCCGAGATCATCGGGCCGATGAAGGTGTCGCGGTCCTTGGGATCGCCAGCGACGAGCTTGCCCGCGCGCTCCACGAGCATCGCCTTGAAGCGGTCATAGACATCGGCGTGGATCAGGATGCGCTGCACCCCGATGCAGGACTGGCCCGACTGGTAGAAGGCGCCGAAGATCACGCGTTCCAGCGCGTCGGCAAGGTCGGCATCCTTGTCGATGATCACCGCCGCATTGCCGCCCAGTTCGAGCACGACCTTCTTCTTGCCGGCCTTGGCCTTCAAGTCCCAGCCCACCCTCGGCGAGCCGGTGAAGGAGAGCAGCTTCAGCCGATCGTCCTCGGTGAACAGGTCCGCGCCGTCGCGGCTGGCGGGAAGGATGCTGAACGCGCCCTCGGGCAGGATGTCGCACTCGGCCAGCACCTCGCCCATGATGATCGCGCCCAATGGCGTCTTGGAGGCGGGCTTCATCACGAAGGGGCAGCCGACCGCAATGGCCGGGGCGATCTTGTGCGCGGCAAGGTTGAGCGGGAAGTTGAACGGGCTGATGAAGCTGCACGGGCCGATCGGCACGCGCTTCCACATCCCCTGATAGCCTTTGGCGCGCGGGGAAATGTCGAGCGGCTGGACCTCGCCGTAGTTCCTGACCGCTTCTTCCGCCGCGATGCGGAAGGTGTCGATCAGGCGCGTGACTTCGCCTTCGGCATCCTTGATCGGCTTGCCCGCCTCGACGCACAGGGCGAAGGCGAGTTCATCGAAGCGCTCGCGGAAGCGGCGGACGCAATGCATCAGCACGTCCTGCTTCTCGTAGCTGGCGAGCCGCGCCATCGGCTCGGCCGCGCGCACGGCGCCCGCGATCCCTTCCTCGATCACATCGGGCGTCGCCAGCGCAGTGCGGAAGGCGACCTCGCCGGTGTATTTATCGGTCACCTCGAGATCGGTGTTGGGCTGCACCGCCTTGTTGTTGAGGTAGAGCGGGTAGGTGTCTTTCAGTTTCATCGCTCGTCCTTCGCACCTCCTGACTGCGGGAGGGGGTGATCGGAGGCGCGTGGCTCCGATCACGGGTGGGAACGCAAGGGTGGTACGCTTCGCGTCCAGCCCTAACCCCTCCCGCAAGCGGGAGGGGAACGCTAGCGCCTACAACGCCTTCGACAGCTGCTTGATATCCTTGTTCAGGATCTGGTCGTTCTCGGTATAGTCCACCGGGCAGTCGATCAGGTGCACGCCGGGCGTGTCGCGGCAATGGGCGAGCAGTTCGCGCAGGTGATCGGACGAGGTCACCCGGTGCCCGGTCGCGCCGTAGCTCTCGGCGTATTTGACAAAGTCGGGGTTGCCATAGGTGAGGCCGAAATCGACAAAGCCCATGTTGGCCTGCTTCCAGCGGATCATCCCGTAGGCATCATCTCGCAGGATCAGCACGGTGAGGTTGAGCCCGAGGCGCACCGCGGTCTCCATCTCCTGGCTGTTCATCATGAACCCGCCGTCGCCGCAGATCGCCATCACCTTGCGTTCGGGATAGAGCATCGCGCTCATCATCGCGGAAGGCAGCCCCGCCCCCATCGTCGCCAGCGCGTTGTCGAGCAGCACGGTGTTGGGAAGGTATGCGGTATAGCCGCGCGCGAACCAGATCTTGTAGACCCCGTTGTCGAGGCAGATGATCCCGTCATGCGGCATCGCGTCGCGGACCTGCTGCACCAGATGCGGCGGGAAGATCGGGAAGCGGGTATCGGCGGCAAGCGCGCTGGTGTGATCGACCTCGGCCTTGTGATAGGCGAGCATGTGGGCAAAATCCCAGCTGCGGTTGGGGCTGATGTCTTCCTTCATCTGCCACACCGCATTGGCGATATCGCCGATCACCTCGATCTGCGGGAAGTAGACCGGATCGACTTCCGCAGTGCGGGTCGAGACGTGGATCACGGTGACGCCGTTGTCCTTCATGAAGAAGGGCGGCTTTTCGATGACGTCATGGCCGACATTGATGATGCAGTCCGCATCTTCCACCGCGCGGTGGACGAAATCCCCGGCCGAAAGCGCCGCGCAGCCCAGGAACTTGGGGTGGCGTTCATCGATCACGCCCTTGCCCATCTGGGTGGTGAGGAAGGGAATGCCGGTCTTCTCGACGAATTGTTCGAGCATCCGCCCGCACAGCTTGCGGTTGGCGCCTGCGCCGATCACCAGCACCGGGTTCTTCGCCTTCTCGATCGCGTGCACGGCCGCGCGCACCGCCTTGGGCTCGGCCGAGGGACGGCGCGCGATGCTCTTGGGCAGCGGCTTCCAGTCGGTGGTGGGCTCCTCGGCGATATCCTCGGGCAATTCAATCAGGGTGGCGCCGGGCTTCTCCTCCTCGGCGAGGCGGTAGGCCTCGCGCACACGGCTGGGGATGTTGTCACCGGCGGCGATCTGGATCGCGTATTTGGTGATCGGCTTCATCAGCGAGACGATGTCGACGATCTGGAAGCGGCCCTGCTTCGATTTCTTGATCGGCTTCTGTCCGGTGATCATCAGCACCGGCATCCCGCCCAATTGCGCATAGGCGGCCGAGGTCACGAAGTTGGTCGCCCCCGGGCCCAATGTGGCGACGCACACCCCGGTCCGGCCGGTATGGCGGCCATAGGTCGCGGCCATGAAGCCGGCGCCCTGTTCGTGGCGGGTGAGGATCAGCTTGATCTTGGTCGACCGGCTGAGCGAATCGAGGAAATCGAGGTTCTCTTCTCCCGGAACGCCGAAGATATACTCGCAGCCCTCGGCCTCGAGGCACTCGACAAAAACGTCCGAAGCCTTCTTGGTGTCGCTCATGTATTCCCCCCTTTGTCATCCAGCCCCCCGGCTGGCCCCGGCGTCATCGCCCCTCCCCGGGCGATAGCGCGCGTGTGTGACCGCCCGGTGATGGGCGATTTGCGGGGCAGAGTATTGCAGAAAAGCGCCAGATCGCCAGCGGGATTCTGGCGGGCGGGTGCGATCAGTAGCCCAGACGCGGGTCGAACACCGGCGCAACCGCCTCGCCGCGCAGGTAGCGGGCGAGATTTTCGAGGAAACGATCGCCGCTGCGGACGAACATCTTGTCCTGCGCGCGGCCCGACAGGTGCATCGAGACATGCGCATTGGGGAGCGTCCACAGCACGTCATCGGCCGGCAGCGGCTCGGGCGTGGTGACATCGAGGAAGGCTCCGCCGATCGCCCTGGCCTGAAGCGCCGCGACCAGCGCCGGCTGGTCGATCACCGCCCCGCGGGCAATGTTGACGATCACGCAATCCGGTTTCATCGCGGCAAGCTCTGCCGCCCCGATCATCCCGTCGGTCTCGGGCGTGGCGGGCACGGCGAGGATCACCCAGTCGAATTGATCGAGACGGTCGCGCCATTCGTCGGGGCCACGGGTGCCTTCCCCGCCCGAGCGGCGCACCACGGTGACGTCGATGTCGAACGCCTGGAGGCGCGGCTCGATGAGCCTGCCGATTGCGCCATAGCCGAGCAGCAGCGCCTTCGATCCCGCCAGTTCGCGCTTGCCGGGGCTGTCGAACAGCCATTCGTGGCGGTCCTGCGCGCGCACCACCTCGCGATAACCCTTGGCGATGGTGAGCATCCCCATCACCACATATTCGGCGATGGTGATCGCGTTGATCCCCGCCCCGTTGGTGACGGTGATCCCGCGCTCGATCAGCACGTCCATCGGCAGGAAATCGAGCCCGGCATAGATCGAATTGAGCCATTTGAGCTTCTTGGCCGCGACGAGGGTTGCGGCCATCGCTTCCTTGTCGTTCATGTCGAACCAGCCGATCTCGGCATCGGCGACCGCGGTCAGCGCCTCCTCGGCGGACATGAACCAGCGCACGTCGAGACCCTGCGGGAGACGGCTTTCGAGCATCGGGCGGATCAGCCCGGACATGGCAAGGATGGTCATGGTGCGACAGTTACCGCGCGATCGTGCCGCGCGCCAGCCCCGCCGCAGCCACCCCGCTTGACCGAGCGCGGCGGCGCGGCATAAGCGACGGGGCCATGCGCCTGCCCGTTTGCATCATCGACGATCTGCTCGGGCCCGAAGCCTCCGGCGCGCTGCTCGGTTTCGCGCTGGAGCGGCGCGCGGCCTTCATCCCCTCGACCGTTTACGAGGACGAGGCCGATGGCCGCGTGAACCCCGACTTCCGCGCCTCGCTGTCCTATGACGGCGCGCTGGGCGAGGTGATCGCTCCCTTGCGCGCGGCGATCGGCGAGCGGATCGGCGCGATTGCCGCGACCACCGGCGTGGGCGATTTCGAAGCGGTGCTGCGCGATGTCGATCTGGTCGCGCACTGCGACGGGCACCGCTTCGGCAGGCACATCGACACCGCGACCGGCGCCAGCCGCGCGGTGGTGCCGATGGTGCGGATGCTGAGCCTCGTCTACTACCTGCACCGCACCCCGCGCCGCTTTTCCGGGGGCGAGCTGGCGGTCTATCCGCTCGCAGGGAGCGAGCCGCAGGTGATCGCGCCGCGCCACGACCGGCTGGTGGCCTTCCCCGCCATCGCCCCGCACGAGGTGAGGCCGATCAGCCTGCCCGGCAACGCCTTTGCCGATGCGCGCTTTGCGGTGGTCGGCTGGATGATGCGCCCCGAACGCGCCGCACGCGCGATCTAACCGAGCTTCCACTCCCAGCCGAGCGGATCGCCGTCCATCACCTCGACGCCTTGGGCGGCGAGTTCATCGCGGATCGCATCGGAAGCGGCGAAATCCTTGGCGGCGCGCGCGTCCTTGCGGCGGGCAAGCGCGGTGTCGATTTCGGCCTCGGTAATGGTCGCGGATTTCGGACGGATGCGCAGGTCTGAGCGGGTGAGACCGAACAGGTTCAAACCCAGCACCGCATCCATGTCCTCGATCACGGCTCGCTTGATGCCCGCATCGACCTTCTTGACGGCAAGCGCCTCTTCCAGTGCGGTAAGGGCAATGGGCGTGTTGAGGTCATCCGCGATCGCATCGTCAAACCTGGCGAGAACGGGCGCAAACTTGGGGTGCTCGGCCTCAGGCTGCGCGGGCACTTCAGCCAAGGGTCCCACCGCCATCACCATCCGCTTCAGCCGCGTCAGCGCCGCGCCCAGCCCTTCCCAGCTGAACTCCAGCTCAGACCGGTAATGCGCCTGCAAGCACATCAGCCGGTAGGCGAGCGGGTGATAGCCTTTGTCGATCAGCAATTGCAGCCGCAGGAACTCGCCCGAGGACTTCGACATCTTCCCCGATCGTTCAACAAGGAAGTTGTTGTGCATCCAGATGTTGGCGCCCGACTTGCGCTTTTCATCGAGGCACTTGTGGCCGCAGAACGCCTGATTCTGGGCGATCTCGTTCGGGTGATGGATCTCGCGGTGGTCGATCCCGCCGGTGTGGATGTCGAACGGGAAGCCGAGGACGTTGAAGCCCATCACGGAGCATTCGAGGTGCCAACCGGGCGCGCCGCGTCCCCAGGGGCTGTCCCACTCCATCTGCCGGGTCTCGCCCGGCGGCGTCCTGCGCCAGATCGCGAAATCGGCGGGGTGACGCTTGCCATCGACCGCCTCGATCCGGCCTTCTCCCTCGGTGATCGCGGCGCGGGCCAGAACGCCGTAATCCTCTATCGTCGAGGTGTCGAAGTAGAGCCCGCTTTCGATCTCGTAGAGATGCTTCTCGGGGATCGATTCCACGAATTCGATCATCTGCGGGACATAGTCGGTCGCGACCGTCCACTGTGCCGGCTGGCGGATGTTCAGCGCGCGCACATCGGCCCAATAGGCCTGCTTGTAATGCTCGGCGATGTCCCAGATCGACTGCGCCTGCGCCGCTGCCATCTTCTCCATCTTGTCCTCGCCATCATCCGCATCGTCGGTGAGGTGGCCGACATCGGTGATGTTGATGACGTGGGTGAGCGTGTAGCCCTTCCACGTGAGCGTGCGCCCCAGCACATCGGCAAACACATAGGCGCGCATATTGCCGATGTGGGGATAGTTGTAGACCGTCGGCCCGCAGGTATAGACGCGCGCTTCCCCTGCGTGGACGGGCTCGAACACCTCGAGCGAGCGGGTGAGCGAGTTGAACAGTTTGAGCGGCGCGTCGGTCATGGGCGGGGCCTTTGCCCCAATCCGTCACCGATGCGCAAGTCGCCTCACTCGAACCCGATGAACTTGACATGCTCCTCAAGCGGCACGCGCTCGCGGACAAAGTTGTTCACTGGCGCTTCCGGGTCGCGGGTGCCGATCGCCATGCCGCAGAAGAACATGTAGCGCTCGTGATCGATGCCGAGGAACTCGCGGATCGTGTGCGCGAAGATCGCCATGTATTCCTGGAAGCAGCTGTCGAGCCCTTCCTCGCGCAGCAGCAGCGCGACGGTCTGGAGCCACATGCCGACATCCGACCACTGCGGCTCCTTCATCAGGCGCGGGAAATAGACGAAGAGAACGGCGGGGGCATCGAAGCTGACGGTGTTCTTCGCCATCGCCGCCATGCGCCCCGCGCCATCCTCGCGGGCGATCCCCATCGCGCCGAACATGCCCGCCGAGACCGCATCGAGGCGCGCCTTGTAGGCTTCCTCCTGCCCCGGAGCCGCCCAGTCATACTCGGCAGCTTTCGGCCCCTCGGCGATCATCTTCGCCTGCAGGTCCTTCAAGGGCTGGCCGGTGACAATGCTCGCTTCCCACGGCTGGTAATTGCACCCGGACGCCGCCCACCGCGCCTTGTCCATCACGCGGGTGAGGGTTTCAAGATCGACCGGCTTGTCGAGAAAGGCGCGGATCGAGCGGCGGGTGGTGACGGCTTCGGTGACGTTCATTCGGCTTTTCCTAAGCTTGACTTGATGTGGTTATGTCCTTAGCGGCCCGCGTCATGGCAAACCGCTCGATCCGTTTCGAATATTATTACCCCGCCAACTGACGGGGTGTTTTGGCGCGCCCCGAATGCGGGGTGAGCAAGCGGTGTTTCAAACAGACTGATTGCCCTCCCCCGTTTCTTGGCGGCGCCTGTTCGCGTGCTGGGAGGGTAAAGCCGGTAGTTCCGGCAGCCGGTCTGTAAAACCGGTCCCATGCGGGGAGTGGAGCGTAACCACACCCTCCCACCAGCGCGATCACCGCCCCTTCACGCCCTTCTCATCCTCGAACAGTTCCGCAAGCTGTTCCATGATCGTGCCGCCGAGCTGTTCCACATCCATGATCGTCACCGCGCGGCGGTAGTAGCGGGTGACATCATGCCCGATCCCGATCGCAACCAGCTGGACGGGCGAGACCTTCTCGATCCACTCGATCACGCCGCGCAGGTGCGCTTCGAGATAGCCCGCCGAGTTCACCGACAACGTCGAATCGTCCACCGGCGCGCCGTCGGAGATGACCATCAGGATGCGGCGTTCCTCGGGGCGGAAAGCCAAGCGGCTGTGCGCCCAGATCAGCGCCTCGCCGTCGATGTTTTCCTTGAGCAGGCCTTCTCTCATCATCAGCCCGAGATTGCGGCGCGCGCGGCGCCACGGCTCGTCGGCCTGCTTGTAGATGATGTGGCGCAAGTCGTTTAGGCGGCCGGGGTTTGGCGGCTTGCCATCGGCGAGCCATGCCTCGCGGCTCTGCCCGCCCTTCCACGCGCGGGTGGTGAAGCCGAGGATTTCGGTCTTCACGCCGCAGCGTTCGAGCGTGCGCGCCAGAATGTCGGCGCTGATCGCGGCGATGGAGATGGGCCGCCCGCGCATCGAGCCCGAATTGTCGATCAGCAGCGTGACGATGGTGTCCTTGAACTCGACATCGCGCTCGACCTTGTAGCTCAAGGCCGTGCCGGGCGAGATGATCACCCGGGCGAGCCGGGCAGCGTCAAGCACGCCCTCTTCCTGATCGAAGTCCCAGCTGCGGTTCTGCTGCGCCATCAGGCGGCGCTGCAAGCGGTTTGCGAGCCGCGTCACCACGCCCTGCAATCCGGTCAGCTGGCTATCGAGATATGCGCGCAGCCGGTCCAGCTCCTCGGAATCGCACAGGTCGGGCGCGGCGACTTCCTCGTCGAAACGGGTGGTGAAGGCCTTGTAGTCGACACTCGCGGGCACTTCGGCCTGCGGGCGGTTGGGGCGCACCGGCGCGTTGGCGGCGTCGCTGTCGTCCGAGGGCTCGCCATCGGCCATGTCGCTGTCGGTCTCGGTGTCGGAGGACTGCTCGCCCTCCCCCTCGCCCTCGGCCATGTCGCCGGCCATTTCGGCGGATTGCGGATCGCCCTCGCCCTGGTTCTCGTCATCGCCCTGCTCGTCGTCGCTGGGCGCATCGTCATCATCGGGCGAATCGCTGTCGCTCTCGTCGGGCGCGTCGGTCTGCCGGGTGAGATCGAGCTCGCGCAGCATGTCGAGCGCGAGCTTCTGGAAGGCTTCCTGATCGCCCAGCTTTTCCGCCAGCGCGCCGAAATCCTTGCCGACCTTCTCTTCGAGGAAGTCGCGGACCAGCTCGATCCCGCCCTGTGCCTTGGCCGGCACGGCCTCGCCGGTCAGCGCCTCGCGCACCAGCAAGGCGAGCGCGGTCTGCAAGGGCACCTCGGCGGAATTCTGCGCGCGCACGATCTTGTCGGATGCGGTGCGCAGTTCGGTCGCGGCGTCGAGATTGGCGCGGATCCCGCCAAAACGGTTGGCGCCCAGCGCCTCGTAGCGCACCTGCTCGATCGCGTCATAGCAGGCGCGGGCGACCGGCTCGGGCGGTGCCGACTTGGCATGGAGTCCAGCGTCGTGATGGCGCAGCTTCAAGGCGAAAGAATCGGCAAAACCCCGCGCCTCGCGCACCTGTTCGGCCGGCAGATCGCGGCCCGGCAGCGGCACGCGGAAACGGTTGCCCGCAGAGCCCGGAACATCCGCGCTCCACGCAACCTCGATCTCGGCATCGCGCGCGATCGCCCGCGAGGCGCCGGTCAACGCCTGCTTGAACAGATCGAGCGGGGATTGGTCAGCCATTATCCGTTTTCTTTAGCAACGAACGCAGCGCGGGAAAGTCGCAAAAAAGCGCAGGCCCCGGCGCCTGCGCCTCACAGGATCGACTGGCCTGTCTTGGCCCAGTCGGCCATGAAGCCCTCGATGCCCTTGTCGGTGAGAACATGCTTGAACAGCGCATGGATCACGGCGGGCGGCGCGGTCATGACGTCGGCACCGATCTTGGCCGCCTGAAGGACGTGGGTGGTGTGGCGCACCGACGCGACGAGGATTTCGGTGGCGAAGCTGTAGTTGTCATAGATCAGACGGATGTCCTCGATGAGGTCCATCCCGTCAAAGCCGTTGTCGTCATGCCGCCCGACGAAGGGGGAGATGAAGCTCGCCCCGGCCTTCGCCGCCAGCAGCGCCTGGTTGGCCGAGAAGCACAGCGTCACATTGACCATCGTCCCCTCGGAGGAGAGCGCCTTGCAGGTCTTGAGGCCATCGACCGTCAGCGGCACCTTGATGCAGACATTGTCGGCGATCTTGCGAAGGACCTCGGCCTCTTTCATCATCGTCGCGTGATCGAGGGCCACGACTTCGGCGCTGACCGGACCATTGACGATGCCGCAGATCTCGGCAGTCACTTCCTTGAAATCGCGCCCCGACTTGGCGATCAGCGAGGGGTTGGTGGTCACCCCGTCGAGCAGGCCCGTGGCGGCAAGATCGCGGATCGCCTCGATCTCGGCGGTGTCGACGAAGAATTTCATGTGGCTGCTCCGGTGGTTTGGCTGCGGGGGTCGGCGTGAGCCTGCTAGCCGCGAGCAAGGCGGCTTGGCAACCATCCAAAGCGCATCGCCCCCGTCAATCGTCGCCCGCGGGCCGGCGCTAGATCCGGGCGCCCAAACCGAACACGCCAATCAGCAGCGGATCGCGCGTCGCATCGGGGTCGGCGCGGATCGCGGCTTCCTCGCGGCCGATCTCGCCCCAGATGGCATCGTCGATCTGGCGGCCGAAGCGATCGGCGACGCCGGCGACATCGACCCCGGTGATGGCGTTGAGGGCCTGGCCGAGCAGCGGATCGCGGCTGACCCGCAGCGCCTCGCCCAGCTCCGGCACGACCGCATCGAGCAGCGCGGTGCCCAGTTCCTCGCGCAGATAGAGGCTCGCCGCGGTCGGCTCGCCGCGCACCAGCGCGATGGCGTTCTCGAAGCCGATCACCTGGATCGCATCGGTCACCAGCGGCGCGGCGCGGAAGCTCGCGTCGATCGCGAGGCTGGCGAAGCGCTCCTCGAGCCGGTCCTTGAAAGCCTGCGAGGTGAGGATGCGCCCCAGCACGTCTCCGCGCGTGCCGAGCATGTCGGCAAGCCCCAGCCGCGCGACCTGTTCATCCCAGAAGCCGCCGGGCGCGGTGAGGCGCGCAAAGGCGTTCTCGGTGGCGAGCAGCAGCAGGCGGCGCACTGCCTCGACCAGGCTGAACCCGTCCCCGGTGCTCGCGCAGCCGGGCAACAGCAGCACAGCGCCCGCCCCTGCGGCCCCGGCGAGCAGGCTGCGGCGGGTGTGAGCGCGGGTGGTAACGGCGGGGGTCAGGGAAACGGTCATGGCTTTGGCCCTTTCAAACTTGCCGCAGCCTATTGCCAAGCCTCATATGGCGGCAAGATGAACCGCGTCCGCCTCCTTGTCCTCAACGCGGCCCTTGGCCCGCTCGATTACCGGCTGCCCGAGGGCGTCGCTGCGCCCGCCGGCAGCGTGGTGGTCGCCCCGCTCGGGCCCCGCAAGGTGCATGGGATCGTGTGGGACGAGGGCCGCTTGCCGGGCGAGGACATCGCGTTCGAACGCCTGCGTCCGATTCTCGAGGTGCTGCCCGTCCCGCCCCTGCCAGCGCCGCTGCGGCGGTTGATCGAGTGGACGGCGGATTATTACTGCGCTCCCCTCGCCAGCACCGCACGCATGGCGCTGGCGAGCGGCGGGGCGTTGGGCGGCCCGGCGACGATGACCGAATATCGCCTGTCGGGCGGCGTGCCTGAACGCATGACCGCGCAGCGCCTCGCCGCGATCGCAGCGCTCGCGGGAGAACAGGGCACGATGCGCGAGCTGGCGGGGATCGCGGGGGTCTCCGAAGGGGTGCTGCGCGGGCTGGTCAACCAAGGGGTGATCGGGCCTGTCACCGTCAACATCGACCGCCCTTACCCGCCCGCCGATCCCGATTTCCACCAGCCCGCGCTGTCGGAGGCACAAGCCGGTGTCGCGGCCAAGCTGGTCGCAGCGGTGCGTGCGCAAGAGTTCGCGCCCTTCCTCATCGACGGGGTCACCGGGTCCGGCAAGACCGAGACCTATTTCGAACCAGTCGCCGAGGCGATCCGTCAAGAGCGTCAGGTGCTCGTCCTGCTGCCCGAGATCGCGCTGACCGAGAACTTCCTTGCACGCTTCGCGGCGCGCTTCGGGGCCAAGCCGGTGCTGTGGCATTCCTCGCTCAAATCGACCGAACGCCGCCGTGCATGGCGCGCCATCGCCGAGGGAACCGCGCAGGTCGTGGTCGGGGCGCGTTCGGCGCTGTTCCTGCCCTATGCCAGGCTCGGGCTCATCGTGGTGGATGAAGCCCACGAGATCAGTTTCAAGCAGGATGACGGGGTGCGCTATAACGCCCGCGACGTGGCGGTGATGCGCGCGCGGTTCGAGAGCCTGCCGGTGATCCTCGCCAGCGCCACGCCCGCCCTCGAAAGCCTGCACATGGCCGAGATCGGCGTCTACACAAAGCTGGACCTGCCCTCCCGCTATGGCGGCGCGAGCCTGCCGCGGGTCGCGCTCGTCGACCTCACCCGGGAAAAGCCGGGGAGCCAGCGCTGGCTGGCCGGCCCGCTGATCGATGCGCTGCGCACGCGGCTGGAGAAAGGCGAGCAATCGCTCCTCTTCCTCAACCGCCGCGGCTATGCCCCGCTGACCCTGTGCCGCAATTGCGGGCACCGTTTCAAATGCCCGAGTTGCAGCGCGTGGCTGGTCGAACACCGCCTCTCCGCGCGCCTTGCCTGCCACCATTGCGGGTTCGAGACCCGCGTGCCCGAGGCCTGCCCCGAATGCGGCGAGAGCGACTGCCTGATCGCCTGCGGGCCGGGGGTGGAACGCATCGCCGCCGAAGTTGCCGAGCTGTTTCCCGACGCGCGCCTTGCGGTTGCCACCAGCGACACCCTCAACACCCCCGACCGCGCGGCCCAGTTCATCGCGCAGGCCGAGGGCAAGGCCATCGACATCATCATCGGCACGCAGCTGGTGACCAAGGGCTTCCACTTCCCCGACCTCACGCTGGTGGGCGTGGTCGATGCCGACCTCGGTCTCGAAGGCGGAGACCTGCGCGCGGGCGAACGCACCTTCTCGCAGATCGCGCAGGTCGCAGGCCGTGCGGGGCGCGGGGCCAAGCCGGGCGAGGTGCTGATCCAGACCCGCCACCCCGATGCCCCCGTCATCGCCGCCCTCGCCAACGGCGACCGCGACGCCTTCTACGCCGCCGAAACCCAAGGACGGCGTGATGCGGGCGCCCCGCCCTTCGGTAGGTGGGCAGCAATCATCCTGTCCTCCGAGGACGAAAAGGAAGCCCGCGAGGCCGCCGTGCGGCTCGGCGATGTCCGTCCGCGCCATGCCGACGTGCAGATCCTCGGCCCCGCACCCGCCCCGCTCTCGCTCCTGCGCGGGCGCTATCGCTACCGCTTTCTGGTCAATGCGCGGCGCAGCGCCAACCTTCAGGCGATGCTGAGGGACTGGATCGGAAGGGTGCAATTCGCGCCGGGCGTGCGCGTGGGCATCGACATCGATCCCTACAGCTTCGTCTGACCGCGCGAAACCAAAGCGGGGGCCCCTGCGTAATGCCCCCATGACCCGCCCTATCCTCGTGCCGATCCTCGGCGACCAGCTGTCGCGCGATCTCTCCAGCCTCGATCGTCTCTCCCCCGAATGCACCGTCGTGCTGATGATGGAGGTGTGGGACGAGGCGACCTATGTGAAGCACCACAAGCAGAAGATCGTGCTCGTTTTTTCGGCAATGCGCCACTTCGCCGAAGAATTGCGCGCCGAGGGCTGGCAGGTCGATTATGTCACGCTCGACGACGCGCACAACACCGGCAGCTTCACCGGAGAGGTCGCCCGCGCGGTGGAGCGCCACGTCCCAGCCGAAATCCGTGTCACGACAAGCGGCGAGTGGCGCGTGCACCAGGCGATGCTGGAATGGGAGGGGCGCTTTCCCTGCCCCGTCTCGATCCTCCCCGACACGCGGTTCATCGCCACCCACGCCGAATTCCGCAAGTTCGCCGAGGGGCGCAAGCACCTGACAATGGAGTATTTCTATCGCGAGATGCGGCGCAAGACAGATCTTCTGATGGACGGCGACAAGCCCACCGGCGGGGTCTGGAACTTGGACAGCGAGAACCGCGAACCGCCCAAGGAAGGCCTGCGCGCGCCTCCCACCCCCAAGTTTGCCCCCGACGCGATCACGCAGGCGGTCATCGCCCTCGTCGCCGCACGTTTCGCCGACCACTTCGGCGACCTCGAGCCCTTTGGCTGGCCCGTGACCCGCGCCGAGGCTCTGGAAGCCGCCGAGGCCTTCTTCGCCCGCCGCCTTGCGCTGTTCGGTCCCTATCAGGACGCGATGGTGCACGGCGAGGACGATCTCTACCACTCGATGCTCTCGACCAGCCTCAATATCGGGCTGCTGGACCCGCTCGAACTGTGCCGCGCGGCCGAGGATGCCTACAAATCGGGCAGGGCTCCGCTCAATTCCGTAGAGGGCTTCATCCGCCAGATCATCGGCTGGCGCGAATATGTGCGCGGGTTCTACTGGCACCAGATGCCGGGGCTCGCCGATGCCAATGAATTGGGCGCGACGCGGCCGCTTCCCGAATTCTTCTGGACGGGCGCAACCGACATGCGCTGCCTTGCCGATTGCATCCGCACAACGCGCGAGGATGCCCACGCGCACCACATCCAGCGGCTGATGGTGCTCGGCAATTTCTGCCTGATCGCCGGGATCGACCCCCGCGAGGTCGCCGACTGGTATCTGGCGGTCTATGCCGATGCCTTCGAATGGGTCGAGCTGCCCAATGTGGCCGGCATGGTGCTCTATGCCGATGGCGGCCGGCTCGCGACCAAGCCCTATGCGGCGAGCGGCAATTACATCAACAAGATGAGCAATTACTGCGGCGGCTGCCGCTACAAGGTCGCGCAAAAGACCGGGCCGAACGCCTGCCCATTCAACCCGCTTTACTGGCACTTCATGGAGAAGAACCGCGCGCGGCTCGAAAGCAACCACCGCATCGGGCGCATCTATGCCACGTGGGACAGGATGGGCGAGGCCAGGCAGCGCGAGTATCTGGAGAGCGCGGAAACTTTCCTCGCCGCCCTCGAACCCGCGCGTCCCGGCTGGGCGCGGAACTAGGCGTCAGCGCGGCGGCGCACCCACCACGGGGCCATCACCTCGCCCTTGTCCGCCGCGCGCTTGACCAGCCACATCCCCACACCGCCCGCCAGCACCAGCGCAATCACCGACGCCTCGAGCCCGAAGGCCCCGCCCGAGATCAACGGATCGCCCACCAGCCGCGCATCGACCAGCCCGTCGACATCATTGCCCGAAACCGGCACGTCCCACACCAGCCCCTGCGTCACGTTCCAGCCGAAATGGATGCCGATCGGCACCCACAGGCTGCGGGTCAGGATATAGGCACCGCCGAGCATCAGCCCTGCCTCGACCGCAATCGCGAAGGAGGAGAACCACGTGGCGTTGTCGTTGAAGATATGGGCAAGACCGAACAGCGCGGAGGTGATGAACAGCGCTGCATAACTGCCGGCGAATTCCTCGATCCAGCGCAGCAGTATGCCGCGGAACAGGAATTCCTCGACGAAGCCCGCGCTGATCCCGGCGGTGAACAGCAGCATCACCCAATTGTTCATCCCGCCCCAGCCGACGATGAAATAGGCCCCCAGCAGCGCCGCGATCCCGACGATCAGGCTGAACAGCACGAAGGCGCCGAGGGTGCCGAGCGCGAGGCCCGGCAAGGCACCAGCGAGCGGCAGATCATCATGCTTGCGCTCCCCCAGCCGCCGCAGCACCAGCTTCTGCGCCGCGATCAGCGCCGCGATCGTTGCCAGCACCATCAGCGCGCCGCGCAGATCGCGGTCGAGCGCACCGCGCAGCGCCTCGCCGACAAAGCCCATCGCGGCGATCACCGCCACCGTCACTGCGATAGCGACCAGCATCGCCACCAGCGGGAAGTTCCAGATCCGCTTCCACAGCGGCGGCTTTGCGGCGGTTTCGGTGTCCATGATCGGCGATGCCCCCTTGTTTTGTGTGCCCGAAGGGATGGCGCAGCGCCGCAGCCTTGGCTAGGTCTCGTCGCGCAATAATCGACGAAAGAGCCATGCCATGCTGACCATCCACCACCTGCGCCTGTCGCAATCCGAACGCATCGTCTGGCTCGCCGAGGAGCTGGGGATCGCATACGACCTCAAGCTCTACAACCGCCGCACCGACAACCGCCTCGCGCCCGACGAATACAAGGCGCTGCACCCGATGGGCATCGCGCCGGTCATCACCGATGGCGACCTGGTGCTGGGCGAAAGCGGGGCGATCATGGATTACATCGTCGCCAAATATGCGCCCGATACGTCAAAGGCTCTTGGGCTGGTGCCGGGCACGGACCACCCCGAGTTCGCCGATCACCTGTTCTACTACCACTGGGCCAACGCGACCTTCATGACCAATGGCATGATGGCGCTGGTGGCGCAGTTCATGGGCGCGACCGAACTGCCCGCCTTCGTCGCCGACCGCGTCGCGAAGGGCTGGACAATCGTCGAAAAGCGCCTCGGCGAGGCGGACTATTTCGGGGGCGCGCAGCTCACCACGGCCGACATCATGATGGGCTTCCAGCTCACCACCAGCCGCGCGATGAGCGGCATGAGCATCGACCACCTGCCCAACCTTAAGGCATACCTCGCGCGGATCGGCGAGCGCCCGGCGTATCAGCGCGCCATGGCCAAGTGCGAGCCGGGGATGCCCCCAAAGCTGGATTGAGAACGAGGCATGGGGTGGAAACGGCAAGCCAAGAAGGCCGATCCCGGGGCCAAAGTGCCACCGGGACACCCTTTCCATGACCTCATCGAAGAGGCCTACCGCGTCTTCGCCGGACCCAAGCCGCAAGATGTCGACGTCTGCACCGAGTGCTGCATGTCCAAAGCGATGGCGGCGGATTTCTTTCGGCCGGATATTGCCGAGCTTCCGCTCGACTATCTCACGGAGTGGTTCGGTGCGGCGTGTGCGACCGAGGGCGTGCGTCAGGGCATCTGGTCATATCTCCTGCCTCGCACGCTGGAAGTGCTCGCTGCCGGAGTGGAGCCCAATTATGTGGGCGTCGAAATCTCGCTATCGCGCTTCGACACGGGTAACCCCGCCCGCTGGTCGAATGAACAGTGGAATGTGCTCGACCAGTTCCAGCGGCAATTCCTCCAAACGGTCACTGCGCGCTATCACTCGCTCGACGATACCCTGTGCATGTTCAGGCTCGGCGGTTGGCAGCTCGGTGATTTGCTGGGGCAGGTGCTCGCAATGCCTGACGACGAAATCGTCGGGCGATTGTGGCAGGATTGGTGCGACAGGTATGACGCGTATGGTTACGTCTGGACGACCCCCTTCTGGAAGAAGGACGACGAAGCAAGCGTCTCGGCTTTCTACAAATCCGATGCCTTGCGCGACCGCATCGAAGCGATCGCTTTGAGCGACAGCATCCCGACTGATCTGGCGAAAAAGGCCTCCGACGTCTTCAGCGTGATCGAACGACGCGCGTGACGCAATTTGGCGGCTTGGGGCTGCCCAACTGCTTCATGTAGCCTACACCCCCTCCCGCCGCAGCAACTCCGCCTTGATCTCCAGCCCGTAGGCATAGCCCCCCAACGTCCCATCGGCCGCAATCACACGGTGGCAGGGGATCAGCACCGCGATGTTGTTCGCCCCGTTCGCGCCGCCCACGGCGCGGCTGGCCTTGGGGTTGCCCAAAGCCGCCGCGAGTTCGCCGTAGCTGCGCGTCTCGCCGTGGGGGATGCGGCGCAGTTCTTCCCAGACTCTCTGCTGGAAGGCGGTGCCGTGGACATCCAGCGGGATTGCGGCGCTGCCGGGGCCGGGCTGTTCGACCGCGTCCACCACCTGCGCGAAGAGATCGCGGAAGGCCTCGCCAGCGGGGACCAGTTCGGCCCGCGGGAAGCGTGCCCGCAACTCCGCCTCGCCCTCGCCGAAAGCGAGGCAGCACACCCCCACCTCGGTCGCGGCGACCAGCATCGGGCCCAGCGAGGTCGCCAGCACCGCCCAGTGGATCACGCGGCCCGCGCCGCCCCTTGTCCAGTCGCTCGGGCGCATGCCCATCCTGCCTTTCGTTTCGGTGTAGAATTGCTCGGGCCCGCTGAAGCCTGCCGCAGCCAGCGCCTCGGTGACGCCCAGGCCCCGCCCGAGCGCCTCCCTCACCCGCTCCTCGCGCAAGGCGCGGGCGAAGGCGGCCGGCGAGAGGCCGACGGTGCGCTTGAACAGGCGCTGGAAGTGAGTGGGCGCGTAGCCGGTGAGGTCGGCGAGTTCATCGAGCGTCATCGCGCCAGCCTCGCGGATCGCGGCGATCGCGGCGAGGACGCAGGCCTCTTCGGCGCTCTGGCTGCTGGGCGAGCAGCGCTTGCACGCGCGCAGACCCGCCGCCTCGGCATCGGCTGGCCGCGCGTAGAAGCGCACGTTCTTGCGATGCGGCGCGCGCGCGGGGCAGCTCGGGCGGCAGTATATCCCGGTCGAGTGCACCCCGGTGACGAAGGCCCCGTCGAAGCGCCTGTCCTTGGCGAGCATCGCCTGCCAGCGCTCCTCGTCCGTGATGTTCTTGTTATGTTTCACGTGAAACGCTCCCGTCCCGCCTCAGTCCCGCTCGATCCGCGCGGCAAAGCAGCCGTGCATGGCGTTGTGGGCGTCGATATAGGCGACCTGGCTGTCGGCGAGCAACTTGCGGACCTGCGCATCGACATCATCGGCGAGCGCCAGCGCGGCGCGGTGGAGGTCTCCGGCCGCAGTATAGCCCCGCAAGGCGATCGGCCGGGCGCGCAGCACCGGGGGGAGGCTGTCGACATAATCGGCCGCCACGGTCGCTCCGGCGCGGACATAGATGGCAAAGGCATTGTGGTAGGGGCTCTCGACCGCGTGGTTGGCGTAGTGGGTGAGCAGCAGTGCCTCCCCCGGCGCTGCATCCTCGAGCGTGACGCGGCAGGGATAGCGCCCCTCCCCCGCAATCTCGCGCCGCGCGCGGGTGCCGGCGAGGCCCGTGTCATCGAGCGCCAGCTGGCCGGCGAAAAGCGCAGGGTCGAGGCCCCTGATCCGGTAGGTCATTGCGTCAAACTCCCTTGGCTTGAATGTCACGGGAGCGTGTGCACCGCCCAGGCACGCGGCGCAGCCGGAAGGCTTGCGCTCGATGTCGGGCGATCAGGCGCCGGCAGGAGCGATCGAGGCCGCGATCGCGCGCGCGCGGGCCTTGAGCTGGGCATCGGTGATGCCCTTGGCCTCGATCGCATAGGCATTGACGTTCATGAACTGGCCGCCGACCACGGTCATGCAGATCACGCCGCGCATCGTGATGCTGCCCGTCGGACCCGACACGTCGCCGGTGAGTGCCATGTAGGCGCAGACATCGTCCTGCCCGGCAAAGCGCGGGACGGTATTGTCGAGCTTGATCTCGCCGTCGGTGCCCGCGGCAACATCGCGCCCGGCATCCTCGAGCGCATCATTGGTCAACTGCTGGCCAGTCTCGCTCTGGAGCTCGCGCGCGATCAGCGCGACGAAGTCCGCGCGCGGCATCGGTATGGGCTGTGACTGGCGCGGCGACTTGATGTGCACATAATCCTCGCCGAACGAGCCGCAGCGGTCGAGATTGGCGTGGATGACGTTCATGGTGTCGAGCGCGGCGACCTGCTCGGCCAAGGCGATCGTCTCGGCCGAAGGCAGGCAATAGCCTTGCGGCACGGGCACGGTGAAGGCCTTGCCGCCGGCCGTGAAGCGGTGCGTTGCGCCGCTCTGGGCCAAGGCCGGGCCGCTCGCCAGCGCGAGGACCGCCACTGCCAGAACCATATTGCGCATGCCGATCATTGCTGCCCCCGAAAGCTTTGGGTAGATCACCCTCTCCGGCCAAGTCTTTGCAGCTATTCCTGCCGGTTCAAGGATTTTCTCGTGATGCACCTCGCCCGTCTGCGGACCCTCCCTCGCCTCCGGCCGGTTGCGGCGATGCTGTGCGCGGGCCTCGCGCTGCTCGGCCTGCTGTGCGCCTTTCCGCTCGCCGCCGATCCGGGCGATGTCGATGCCGCCTCGCGGGGCGTGGTGCGGGTGATCATCATCGGCGAGGAAGGCGACGAGCCCGTCCCGGTCAGCCACGGCACCGGCTTTGCGGTCTCGCCCACCCGGATCGTCACCAACGCGCATGTCGTGGCCGAAGCGGTGCAGGACGATACGCTGCGCATCGGGATCGTCCCTTCCGAGGGCGCGGGCGGGGCCTTTGCGCGGGTGGTGGCGGTCTCCCCCAAGAACGATCTTGCCCTGCTCGAGATCGCCAAGGGATCGCTGCGCCTGCCGCCGCTGGCGCTGGCCGGCAGTGTCAACAGCGATCTGGGCGAGGTCTCGGCGGTGGGCTATCCGATGAATGTCGACCTGGCCCAGGGCCTCGACATGGCCGACATCTTCCGCGCCCAGCCGCCGGTCAAATCACGCGGGTTCCTGTCGGGCGAGCGGCCCAGCCGCCAGTTCGACACGATCCTCCACACCGCCCCGATCGCGCGCGGCAATTCGGGCGGGCCGCTGCTCGATCCGTGCGGGCGGGTGATCGGCGTCAATTCGTTCAGCGCCGATGCCGAGAGCGGCGACGGCGAGTTCTACTTTGCGGTCAGCTTGCGCGAGCTGCTGCCCTTCCTGCGCAAGAACGGGGTCGAGCCGGTGGTCAACGCCCTCCCCTGCCGCTCGATCGACGAACTGAACGCCGAGGAACGCCAGCGCATGGAGGCCGAGCAGAGCCAGGCGCGCGCCGCGCTCGAGCAGCGTTCGGAGAACCTGCGGGAGGTGCGCGAGACCGCGCGGCTGGCCGCGCAGATGGAGGTGCTCGAAGCGCGCGAGAACCGCATGGCGCTGGCGCTGATCGCGCTGATCGCCTGCATCGGCGCGGGCTATGCGGCCTTCGTGTGGCGCGGTGACGAGGAACGGTTGCGGCATGTGCGCATCGCCGGCGCGCTCTCGGCGGCAGCGCTGGCGATAGCGCTGCTCGCGTGGTTCACCCGTCCGGGCCTCGCCGAGATCGAGGACCGGGTGGCCGCCGCAGTCGAGAAGGCGGCTGGCGGCGCGAGCAGCAAGCCTTCCGCCCCCGCCAATGCCGTGGGCGCTGCCGAAGGGGCGATGATCTGCACCCTCGTCCCCGAAAGAAGCCGCGTCACCGCCGCGCGCATCGATGATGTCGCCTTCGAATGGTCGGCCGATGGCTGCGTCAACGGGCGCACCCAGTATGGCCTCGGCAAGGGCGGGGAATGGGCCCGCGTCTTTGCCGCCGAGGATGACGCGGCGCTCGCGGTCAACACTTACGACCCGGCGACCCGCACCTTGCGCACCGACCGCTATCTGCTGGGCCAGGAGGCGCTCGCTGCCGCCCGCGCCGCACGCGCGGCCTACACGCCGCCTGCCTGCGGGGTGAGCGATGCGGCGCGCACCTTGGGCGAACAGCAGTCGACGCTCATCGCCGGTCTGCCCGAACGGCCCAACGAGCGGCTGGTCTACAGCTGCTCCCAGAAGCCCTGAGGCCGGTCGGCTCGCCGTTCGTGGGGGCCGGTTGACCGCCTGTCGACACGTCATGCGCGTTGGACGCGCAAAGGCCCCGCAGGCCGGCGCGGTTCATCTGGCATTCATCGTGCGGAGCCGACATTCCCGCCCAGTTTTAATCTGCAAAAACAGGTAGATATATGCGCAAGACCGTGACCCGCGCGACGCTTGCTGTGATGCTGACCATTGCTGCCGGAGCGACCTTAGCGCAGGCTGCCCCCGCGCCTTCGCAAGCCGGTGCCCCGCCAGCTGCTGCCGAGCCTGCGGTCAACGAGATCGAAGTGCTCGGCGAGCGCCGGCTCGAGGACGGGGAGGAGGTGTTCCAGAACCTGCGCGTCCTCACCGAACCGCGCGCCTTCAACGAGCCCGTCCCGCGCTTTCACGGCGCGGTCTGCGCCAGGGTGGCCGGGATCGACGCAAAGGCCGCCCGCCTGGTCGAGGCGCGCATCAACGCGGTGGCGGACTATGTCGGCCTGCCCAGGCCCAAGGAGGGCTGCAAGGCCAACGCGGTGGTGCTGATCCTCGACAAGCCGGCCGACACCTTCGAGGCGGTGATCGAAAAGCGCTTCGGCCTGATCGGCCAGTCGCAGAACCGTGACCTCACCATGAACACGATCCGTGCCGATCTGGCTGCCGGCAAGCCGCTGGTGGCCTGGAACCAGACCTCCGAGCGCAATTATGACGGCGCGACCGCAACGGATTCGGGCGGCGATCCGGCAGGCCTTGGCGGCATCGGCGAAGGTCTCACCGTGATGCGGACCACCATGACCGGGCGCCTGCGCTCGACGATCTTCGTCGCCAAGGACGTGTCGGTGGTGGTGTTCGATGCCAGGCAGCTCAAGGATGTCCACCCGATCCAGCTGGCCGATATCGCCGCGCTCTACCTGCTCGGCAATCCGCGCCGGAACATCGATTTCGACAGCCTCGGCACCTCCTCGCTGCTCGCCCTGTTCCGCAACGGGCCCAAGAACTCGCCGATCGAGATGACCGATTTCGACCGCGCCTATCTGAAAGGCGTCTATTCGCTGCGGCCCAACGACTTCAGCAACCGCCTCTACCGCACGGTGACGGCGGCCTATGAGGACCAATGCGTCGAAGAGGGCGTCCCCTGCCCGCCACAGGCCAAGCCGGAAGGCTGACGAGCCGAGGGGGGGCCAAGTGAACCGCAAGGCGTGGCTGGCGCTGATTGCAGGATCGGCCGTGCTGCTCCTCGGCGGGCGGATGGTGCTGCGCTATCTCGACTGGCAGGCCTCGGACGCGGCACGCGCGCCTGCTTTCTCTCCCGACATCGCCCGATTGCAGGCCCTCGCCACGGCGGCCTGCCTCTGCACGCGCGAAAAAGGTGCCGCCGGCGAGGCCGCGTGCCAGCGCGAATACAAGGCAGCGATCGCCGGCTATACGATCAATCCGGTCGCCACCGCCTGCGAGCCGGTTTCCACCTCGCTCGATTGCATCGCCACCGGTGCGGGCGAAGCCTGCATCGTCACCGGCTATGGCGACGGGATTTGCACCGCCGAAGAAGCAAAGGCTGCCGACAGCGCGTGGACACAGGCTCTGGAGGCAGATGGAGCGTACGGCACTCTCGACGAGCCGGGCCGCGCAGCAGCGCTAAAGCGTGCCGACGCAGCCTTCGACGCGATCCGCGCGCGGATCAGGCGCGGCGAGGCTTTCGCCCCCGCGTCCGGCCCCGGCAGTTGCAGCTGATCCCTCATCGCTTCGCACCTGCACAATTCCTCGCCTGCGTGGGTTGCAGGAACCGGAATCAATTGCTAGGCGCGCGCCAGCCTTGCGGGCAGCCCCTGCGCTTGCCCTCTTCAAGGCTCAAGCAAGACCCCTGTTGAGCTTTTCCGAGAGGAATGGAAGCGCGTGGATATTTCCGCCGGTATCAAGGCTAGCCTGGCTGGACGCTATGCCTCGGCCCTGTTCGATCTGGCTGCCGAGAATGGCAAGGTGACCGCGGTCGAGAAGGATCTCGAGACGCTGGGCGCTGCCTTGCGCGATTCGGCCGATCTCGCAGCGCTGACCACCAACCCCGAACTTGCCCGCGATGTGCAGGGCAAGGCGATGGCGGCGGTGGCCAAGAAGCTGAAGCTTTCGCCGCTGACCACCAACTTCCTCGGCGTGCTCGCCGGCAACCGCCGCCTCGCCAAACTGCCTGCGATCATCAGCGCGTTCAAGGCGATTGCCGCTGCCCAGCGCGGCGAAGTGACCGCGACCGTCACCAGCGCGCACCCGCTGTCGGACGAGCAGATCGCCGCCCTCAAGACCAAGCTGACCGCGCGCGAAGGCCGCACCGTCATGCTCACCGCCGCGGTCGATCCCGACCTGCTCGGCGGCCTTGTCGTCACCATCGGATCGCAGCGCATCGATGCCTCGATCCGCACCCGTCTCAACTCGCTCGCCAAAGCCATGCAGGCTTAAAGGACACGAAAAATGGAAATCCGCGCCGCAGAAATCTCGAAGGTCATCAAGGACCAGATCGCCAATTTCGGCACCGAGGCCGAAGTCAGCGAAACCGGCACCGTGCTGTCGGTGGGTGACGGGATCGCCCGCATCCACGGCCTCGACAAGGTGCAGGCCGGCGAGATGGTGGAATTCGCCAACGGGGTGCAGGGCATGGCCTTGAACCTCGAAGCCGACAATGTCGGCGTCGTGATCTTCGGCTCGGACGCCGAGATCAAGGAAGGCGATGTCGTCAAGCGCACCGGCACCATCGTCGACGTGCCGGTCGGAAAGGGGCTTCTGGGCCGCGTGGTCGACGCGCTCGGCAACCCGATCGACGGCAAGGGGCCGATCGTCGCCGAACAGCGCAGCCGCGTCGAAGTGAAGGCGCCCGGCATCATCCCGCGCGAATCCGTCTCCGAGCCCGTCCAGACCGGCCTCAAGGCGATTGACGCGCTCGTCCCCGTCGGCCGCGGCCAGCGCGAGCTGATTATCGGTGACCGCCAGACCGGCAAGACCGCCGTCGCGATCGACACCTTCATCAACCAGAAGGAAGCCAACGCGGGCGACGACGAGGGCAAGAAGCTCTACTGCGTCTATGTCGCGGTCGGCCAGAAGCGTTCCACTGTTGCGCAGATCGTCAAGCAGCTCGAGGAAAACGGCGCGATGGAATATTCCATCGTCGTTGCCGCGACCGCTTCCGAGCCCGCGCCGCTCCAGTACCTCGCGCCCTACACCGGCTGCGCGATGGGCGAATTCTTCCGCGACAACGGCATGCACGCCGTGATCGTCTATGACGACCTGTCCAAGCAGGCCGTCGCCTACCGCCAGATGTCGCTGCTGCTGCGTCGTCCTCCGGGCCGCGAAGCCTACCCCGGCGACGTGTTCTATCTCCACAGCCGCCTGCTCGAGCGCGCGGCGAAGATGAACGAGGAAAACGGCCACGGTTCGCTGACCGCGCTGCCGATCATCGAAACGCAGGCGGGCGACGTGTCGGCCTACATTCCGACCAACGTGATCTCGATCACCGACGGCCAGATCTTCCTTGAAACCGGCCTGTTCTATCAGGGCATTCGTCCCGCGATTAACGTGGGTCTGTCGGTGAGCCGCGTCGGCGGTGCGGCCCAGACCAAGGCGATGAAGAAGGTTTCGGGCTCGATGAAGCTCGACCTCGCGCAGTACCGCGAAATGGCGGCCTTCGCGCAGTTCGGCTCGGACCTCGATGCCGCGACGCAGAAGCTGCTGAACCGCGGCGCGCGCCTGACCGAGCTTTTGAAGCAGAAGCAGTTCAGCCCGATGCCCTTCGAGGAGCAGACCGTGTCGATCTACGCCGGCACCAACGGCTTTCTCGATGCGATCCCGGTCAACCGCGTCAACGAATACGAAGCGCAGATGCTCGACTACATGCGCCGCGAACACGGCGCGGTGCTGGCCGAGATCCGCACCTCGAAGAAGTTCGAAGGCGAAGTCGCGGACAAGACCAAGGCCGCGCTCGAAGCCTTCGGCAAGCAGTTCGCGTAAGGACGCCCTGACGTGCCCTCACTCAAGGAACTCAAGGGCCGGATCAACTCGGTCAAGTCGACCCAGAAGATCACCAAGGCCAAGCAGATGGTCGCGGCGGCCAAGCTGCGCCGTGCCCAGGCTGCGGCCGAGGCCGGGCGGCCCTATGCCACGCGCCTCAGCGCTGTGATGGCGTCGCTGGCGAGCAAGGTCTCGGGCTCGGCTGCGCCCAAGCTGCTCGCGGGCACCGGCGCGGATGCCAAGCACCTCCTGGTGGTGGTCAACACCGACAAGGGGCTGTGCGGCGGTCTCAACTCCAACCTCGTCAAGGCCGCCAGGGCCAAGGCGCGCGAGTTGATTGCGCAGGGCAAGGCGATCGAATTCTACCTCGTCGGCAAGAAGGGCCGCGCGCCATTGAAGCGCGACTTCCCGAGCCTGATCGGCGGCGGGTTCGACACCAGCACGGTCAAGACCCCGGGCTTCGACGAAGCCGAGGGCATCGCCAACGAGCTGATCGCACTGTTCGACAGCGGTGCCTTCGATGTCGCGCACCTGATCTTCCCGACCTTCAAGTCTGCCCTCGCGCAGGAGCCGACCGTCACCCAGCTGATCCCCGTCCCCGCCCCCGCCGAAGCCCCGGTGGCCGACGCCGTGGTGCAGTACGAGCCGGGCGAGGAGGAAATCCTCGAAGAGCTGCTGCCGCGCTACGTGCGCACGCAGCTGTTCGGCGCGCTGCTTGAACGTGAGGCCTCCGAACAGGGCGCCTCGATGACCGCGATGGACAACGCCACGCGCAACGCGGGCGAGCTGATCCAGAAGCTCACCATCCAGTACAACCGCAGCCGCCAGGCCGCGATCACCACCGAACTCATTGAAATTATTGCTGGCGCGGAAGCGCTCTAAAACGAAGGCTAGGAACGAAAAATGGCCACCGCCGCTCTCAACCAGACCACCAACGGCACGATCAGCCAAGTCATCGGCGCTGTCGTCGACGTGCAGTTCGAAGGTGAACTGCCCGCAATCCTCACCGCGCTCGAAACCAAGAACGGCGACAAGACGCTGGTGCTCGAAGTCGCCCAGCACCTCGGCGAGAACACCGTGCGCACCATCGCGATGGACGCCACGGAAGGCCTGACCCGCGGCAGCGAAGTCGTGAACACCGGCGCGCAGATCAGCGTTCCGGTCGGCCCCAAGGTCTTGGGCCGCATCATGAACGTCGTCGGCGAAGCGATCGACGAACGCGGCCCCATCGGCGCGGAAAGCACCGCCCCGATCCACGCCGAGGCCCCGGCCTTCATCGACCAGTCGACCGAAGCGGCGATCCTCGTCACCGGCATCAAGGTGATTGACCTCCTCGCGCCTTACGCCAAGGGCGGCAAGATCGGCCTGTTCGGCGGCGCGGGCGTCGGCAAGACCGTGCTCATTCAGGAACTCATCAACAACATCGCCAAGGGGCATGGCGGCGTGTCGGTGTTCGCCGGCGTGGGTGAGCGCACCCGCGAGGGCAACGACCTCTACCACGAATTCCTCGACGCCGGCGTCATCGCCAAGGATGCCGAGGGCAACGCGACCTCGGAAGGCTCCAAGGTGGCGCTCGTCTTCGGCCAGATGAACGAGCCCCCGGGCGCGCGCGCGCGCGTCGCGCTCTCGGGCCTGACGATGGCGGAATATTTCCGCGACGTCGAAGGCCAGGACGTGCTGTTCTTCGTCGACAACATCTTCCGTTTCACGCAGGCGGGCTCGGAAGTGTCGGCGCTGCTCGGCCGCATTCCTAGCGCGGTGGGCTACCAGCCGACGCTGGCGACCGACATGGGCAAGCTCCAAGAGCGCATCACCTCGACCACCAAGGGCTCGATCACCTCGGTCCAGGCGATCTACGTCCCCGCGGACGACTTGACCGACCCGGCGCCTGCGACCAGCTTCGCGCACCTTGACGCGACCACCACGCTGTCGCGCGCCATTTCGGAGCTCGGCATCTATCCGGCGGTCGACCCGCTCGATTCGACCAGCCGCGTCCTCGAACCGCGCGTTGTCGGCCAGGAGCACTACGACACCGCCCGCCGCGTCCAGGCGATCCTTCAGAAGTACAAGAGCCTGCAGGACATCATCGCCATTCTCGGGATGGACGAGCTGTCGGAAGAGGACAAGCTGACCGTCGCCCGTGCGCGCAAGATCCAGAAGTTCCTCAGTCAGCCCTTCCACGTCGCGGAAGTCTTCACCAACATCCCGGGCGTCTTCGTGCAGCTTGAGGACACGGTGAAGAGCTTCAAGGCGGTGGTCGACGGCGACTATGACGATCTGCCCGAAAGCGCCTTCTACATGGTCGGCGGGATCGACCAGGCGGTCGCCAAGGCCAAGAAGATGGCCGAAGAGGCGTAAGATCACCCTTCCCTCCCGCCGGAGGTTGGCTCCAGCCAACCGACCAATCCGGAAAACCGGGAGGGGAGAGAGACTTGCCAGCTTGCTGGCTCGTCGCAGCGGGGTGGGCCTCCACCGGCCCATTCCCACCCCCAGCCCCTCCCGCAAGCGGGAGGGGGGTTAGGAAGAGACAATGCCCCTCCACTTCGAACTCGTCACCCCTGCCAAGCTCGTCCGTTCGGAACAGGTCCACATGGTGGTCGTCCCCGGCACCGAGGGCGAATTCGGCGTGCTCGAAGGCCATGCGCCCTTCATGAGCACCATCCGCGACGGGGCTGTGCAGATCTTCGCCAAGGACGGCGCTGCGCCCGAAATCATCCAGGTGCGCGGCGGCTTTGCCGAAGTGGGCGAGAAGGGCCTCACCATCCTCGCCGAACACGTCGAGGCGTGATCGGCGAGCGGCTCGACCTTCGGGCCCTTGCCGCCGACCCCGGTCTTCGCGACGCGTTGCTGGCGCTCAACAACCCGAGCGCGGCGGAAACCTCGTGGCTCGAAGCCGCCCGGTTCGAACAGATGGTGGACAGCGCGTTCGCCGCCCTCCACGTGCCCGGCGCCCGGGCCCTGCTCGTGACCTTCGATCAGGACGCCGGTTACGACAGCCCCAATTTCCTGTGGTTCCGCGAGCGGCGGGAGCGGTTCGTCTATATCGACCGCATCGTGGTGAGCGAAACCGCGCGCGGCGCCGGGCTGGCGCGGCAGCTCTATGGGCAGCTGTTCGCTCTGGCACGCGAGGCGGGGCACGACTGCGTGACCTGCGAAGTCAATGTCCGGCCGGCCAATCCGGGGTCTGACGCATTTCACGCGGCGATGGGTTTTGTTGAAGCGGGGCGCGCCGATCTGTCGCCGGACAAATCGGTCCGCTACCTCGCCAGACCGCTCGGCTGAGGCGTAAGGCCCGCTCTTTCTGCATCCGCCTATCCGGAAAATTAACCATGTCCGTGCCACAGCGGCGGGCATGTTGATGTCTTCGGCTATCCGTCCCGCGCCTGCGACCGCTGCGAGCGCGGCCCGCAAAGACCAGTGGATCGTGCTGGCGCTCGCGCTGCTCACGTTCTTCGTGCGGGGCGCGTGGATCGGCGATCCCAATGCCGATGTCGACGAGCAGCTCTATTCGCTGATCGGCAACCAGATGCTGTCGGGCGCGGTGCCCTTCGTCGACCTGTGGGACCGCAAGCCCTGGGGCCTGTTCGCGCTGTTCGCGGCGTTCCACGCGATCGGCGGGGCGGGTTCGGAGGCGTACCAGACCGCCGGCGCGCTGTTCACGCTGGCGGGCGCGGTGATGATCTTCCACCTCGCCCGCGCGCAGGCCGACCGGATGACTGCGGCAGCAGGGGCCGGGCTCTATGTGGTGCTGTGCACGATCAACGATGCGCATTCGGGCAATTCGGAGGTGTTCTTCATCCCGCTGCTGATCGCGATGGCGGTGCTGGTGCGCGAGACCGGGCATCCGCGCGCCGTGGGCCGCGCGGCTGTCGCCATGCTGATCGGCGGGCTGGCGCTCCAGATCAAGTACACCATCATCCCGCTATGCCTGTTCTTCGGCCTGTGGGCGCTGTGGGGCCAGTGGCAGCGCGGCATGAAGCTGGGGCGGCTGGCGGCCCTGGCGGCGGGCTTCGGCGTCCTCGGCATCCTGCCGACCGCGCTCGTCAGCGCGGGCTACTGGGCAGCGGGGCACTGGGACGATTATGTCTTTGCCAATTTCGTCTCCTTCTTCGATCGCCTGCCCGCGAGCACGGGCCGGGTCCACCCGCTGATGCTTGCCTATCTCGGCCTGCAATTGTCGCTGAGCTGGCTCGGCTTCCGCGCCGCGCAGCGCATCTGGCCCGAGGGGCTGCCGCGCGATTATGTGTTCGTGATCGGGTGGCTGGTGGCGGCGGTGGCGACGGCCTATCTGCCCGCCACGGTCTACCGCCACTACCTTGCCGCGCTGATCCCGGCGACCGCGCTGCTCGCCCTGCCGCTGTTCCACCGTGAGCCCAGCGAGCGGATCAACCGCGCCGCGCTGCTGCCGGTCGCGGTGTTCCTGCTGATCGTGCCCTACCAGTACTGGGTGAGCCACGAGAACCGCACGGCGACCTTCCGGCTGGCCGAGGCGATCGCCCCGCATCTCGATGCCGAGGCTGGACAGTGCCTGCTGGTGTTCGACGGGCCGACCTCGCTTTACGGCCTCACCAATAGCTGCCTGCCGACCAGGCTGATCTACCCCGATCACCTCAACAACGCGCTCGAGATGAATGCGCTGGGGATGCGGCAGGAGGACGAGGTGCGGCGCATTCTGGCCACCCGCCCCCCGGTGATCGTCACTGCCGACCAGCCGCTCACCCCGCAGAACTATGCGGCCAAGGATCAGGTCGATGCCGCGATCCGGCAGGATTACCGCCTGCTGGCCAGGCAAGAGCTCCACCACCGCTACATCACCGCCTGGGTGCGCCGACAGCCCTAGGCACCGCCGCGCTTGCATGCGCGCCAACTCCCTGCAATTCTCGTGCTTCGCGCGGAGCCCCCGCACGGGCCGCCGCAGCATCCGTCACAGGGAGAGACTTGACTTGAAACTCGCTTCGAGGCTGGCCATGGCTTTGGCCATGAGCACATCGACCATTGCCCTTGCCGATGACGGCATCCCGGGGCCCGCGCAGGACCCCTATATCTTCCTCGAGGAGGCGCGCAGCCCCGCAGCGCTCGACTGGGTCGCCAAGGAGAACGCCCGCACGCTGGCCGCCTTCGAGGCCGATCCGCGCTATGCGCAATTGAAGGCCGAGGCGCTGGCGATCTTCGACAGCAACGACCGCATCCCCTTCGTCAGCTTCCGGCCCGACGGACTCTACAATTTCTGGCAGGACAAGGCGAACCCCAAGGGGGTGCTGCGCCGCACCACGCTGGAAAGCTACCGGAGCGAGAAGCCCGAATGGGACGTCATCCTCGATGTTGACGCACTCGCCAAGGCGGAAGGGCGGGAGTGGGTCTATCAGGGATCGACCTGTCTGCCGCCCGATCTGAACCGCTGCATGATCGCGCTCAGCGACGGCGGCGAGGACGCCACGATCCTGCGCGAGTTCGACACCAGGACCAAGCAGTTCATCGAGGGCGGCTTCGTGCTCGACCAGAAGAGCCAGGGCGGGGCCGAATGGGTCGACGAGAACACCCTGCTGGTCGGCCGCAACTTCGGCGAAGGGACGCTCACCGAGAGCGAGTATCCCTTCACCACCCGTGAATGGAAGCGCGGCACCCGGATCGAGGATGCGCCCGAAATCTTCCGCGGCGACGCCAAGGATGTCTCCTCGGGCGCGGCGCTGCTGCGTGACAATGCCGACGTGATCCACGCCCGCATCGCCTATCGCGGGATCAGCTTCCACGAACGGCTGTGGTATGTCTGGCAAGGGGGCCAGTGGCTCCAGCTCGACCTCCCCACCAAGGCCAATCCGGTCGGCATCGTCGATGAACACATGCTGTTCTCCCCCGATGTCGAGTGGACCGTGGGCGACCAGACCTTCCCGGCCGACAGCCTTGTCGCGGTCAATCTGGAAGAGTGGAAGGCCGATCCCAACGGCGCCAGAAAATCGCTGGTATGGGCGCCGGGCTACCGCCAGACCAAGCAGGGCAGCACGGTCACTGCCGGCGGGCTGTATGTCGCGCTGCTCGACAATGTGGTCGGCAAGGTGCTGAAGTTCAACTTCGATGACGGGCGCTGGAGCAGCACGCAGGTCGCCCTGCCTGACAATGCGACGATCGGCATCGCCGCCTCCGCGGATGACAGCGACGAGATCATGTACACCGTCAGCGGCTTCCTCGAGCCGACGACGCTCTATTACACCGATGGCGCTGCCGTCCCTGCGGTGATCAAGACCTCGCCGTCCTATTTCGACCCGGCCGGCGCCAGCGTCGAGCAATACGAGGCGGTGAGCAAGGACGGGACCAGGATCCCCTACTTCATCGTCAAGCCCAAGGGGATGAAGGCCGACGGCTCGACCGCCACGCTGCTGACCGGCTATGGCGGCTTCCAGGTCCCGCGCCTGCCCGCCTATCTCGGTTCCACCGGCAAGCTGTGGGTGGAAAAGGGCGGCGCCTATGTACTCGCCAACCTGCGCGGCGGGGGCGAATTCGGTCCCGCTTGGCACCAGAGTGCGATCCGCGAGAACAAGCAGCGCACCTGGGATGACTTCATCGCCGTGGGCGAGGATCTGGTGAAGCGCGGCTTCACCAGCCCCGAGCATCTCGGCATCCAGGGCGGATCGCAGGGGGGCCTTTTGGTCGGAACCTTCTTCACCCAGCGGCCCGATCTGCTCGGCGCGGCGATCGTGCAGATCCCGCTGTTCGACATGCTGCGCTATCACCTGATCGGGCGCGGGGCTTCGTGGATCGGCGAATATGGCGATCCGCGCATCCCCGAACAGCGCGCCTGGATCGATGGCTATTCGCCCTACCAGAAGATCGTTGCGGGGGTCGAATATCCCGAACCCTTCCTGTGGGCCTCGACCGCCGATGACCGGACCCATCCCGCCCACGCCCGCAAGGCGGCGGCGAAGCTCAAGGCCTTGGGCCAGCCCTACTACTACTTCGAGGATACCACCGGCGGCCATTCCGGCGGGGTCGACAACGACCAGCGCGCCAAGCTCCAGGCGCTGCAATTCATCTACCTGATGAAGCGCCTGATGGACGAGCGGCCCGCCAAGTAGGCACAACGTCAAGGCACACCGCAAGGGGCGGCTCCGCGCAGGTGGAGCCGCCCCTTTTCGCGTCAACGGCGGCAGGCAAAGCGGCTGCCTGCAAGTGCGTCCGACGCCGCGCACTCGGTCCGTCTTGCGCAGAGCACGGAGCGTTTCATCAATGCGCCGCTAACCTTCTTCGGAAAGGTCTCGTTAGGCGCCTGCATCAACACTCGGGCCATCGGGGGCGATGACGTAACCCAAGGGAACATCACCGATGGCCTATGACCGGAACATCTCGATTGCCGGTGCGATCAAGAGCTACAACCAGCTTCCCAAGCACCACCGCGTCCACTGGTCGAAGGCGCGCAAGGACGAGGTCGTGCGTGCGGTGCGCGAGCAGACGATCAGCTTTCACGAGGCGCGCGAGCGCTACCTCCTGAGCCGCACCGAGTTCGAGCAGTGGGAGGCGGACTACCTCGCCACCGGCGGCGAGAGCGCGGGCATGCAGGACGCGTGATCCTTGCGCGATGCTAACGGGTCGGCGCGTCGAAATCGGCGGGTTTGTTCGCGATCCACGCCACGAACTTGGCGATCGCCGGATGGGCGCGGATCGTGTCCGCATCCTCGCCGATGCGCGCCAACTCGTTGTTGGTGAAGTTCGCATGGATCGTCTTGTGGCAGATCGGGTGGACCGGCACCTTCACCTTGCCCTTCTTGGCCTTGGGCACCGGATGATGCCACTGGACGATATCGCCCAAGGGGCGGTCGCACAGCCAGCAGGCGAGGGGTTCCTCGCTCTCAGTCACAGGTCAGCCCGAAGCTGTCGCGCGTCAGCAAGGCGGCGAAGTTGCCATCTCGCATGGCGGGGGCAATCAGTTCGCTCGCCGGACGCAGGATCGAGAAGTGGGTGCAGCCCTCGACCACGTGGAACCGCGCCTTGGGGTTGCCGTTGGCCTTGGCGAAGGCGGCGATCTCGCCCGCATTGCCCTGCCGCCCCTCGAGCACCAGCGTGGGAGCGGTGATCGAGGCAAGCCAGTTGATCGGCGCGCGCAGGCGCTGGCCCGCAATGTCCTTGGCCCTGACCGGCTGCACGCCCCACAGCCCGTTCCCGTAGAACTGCGGATCGGTCACCGGACCGAAGGCAACCACGCCCGCCCACTCCGCGGCATATTCCGACGCGAGCAGTGCCATCGTCCCGCCACTGCTGTGCCCGCCGAGATAGACCTTGTCGGGGTCGACAAAGGGTTGGGCCTTGAGCCAGCGGGTCGCGGCGACAAGGTCGTCAAGCTCGCCGAAATAGCTTTCGATCTGCCCGGGATTGCCGTTCAGACCGCGCACCGCCGGGTAGAACACCACCATCCCGGCCTCGCGGAAGGCGGCGGCGGACTGGTCATTGGCACGCGGCTGGGGCGTCCAGAAATCGCCGATCGCGGTATTGCCGCCGCTGATCCAGATGATCGCCGGGCGCCGCCCTTCGGTATCGGGCACGCCGGCAAGATAGCCCGCCATGGTGCCGAGCGGGCCGGGATAGCCGACCAGCTTCATCCAGCTGACGGGCGGGGTTTCCGGCTTGTCCCGCTGGCGCGCCTTGGTGCCGAGATTGGCCGCCTGCCCTGCCCGGGCCTCGGCCAGGGTCTGCGGCGCGCCGGCTTCCTGCGCCGCTGCCCCACCCAGCAGGCTGCCCGCCGCCACCAGCGCGAGCAGCGCCTTGCGCCAATTCATCCTCATCCCCTCACTCCTTCTTTTCTGCGGCTTTCTTCTTTTTCATCGTATCATGAAACCGGTCGGCCCAGCCGTCCTTCACCAATTGCTCGGCGCGCACCATGCGCAGCTCTCCTGGCGCCACATCGCGGCTGACGGTCGAGCCTGCCGCGACGATGGCATCGGCGCCGATGGTGACGGGAGCAACCAGGGCTGAATTGGAGCCGATGAAGGCGCGTTCGCCGATCACGGTCCTGTACTTGAAATAGCCGTCATAGTTGCAGGTGATGGTGCCCGCGCCGATATTCGCGCCTGCACCGATCGTCGCGTCGCCCAGATAGGTGAGGTGGCTCGCCTTGGCCCCTTGGTGGAGCACGGCATTCTTCACCTCGACGAAATTGCCGACGAAGCTGTCCTCCTCCAGCACCGCACCGGGCCTGAGCCGCGCGAAAGGCCCGACCTTGACGCCGCTGGCGAGGCAAGCGCCCTCGATGTGGCTGTTGGCGCGGATCAGCACCCTGTCGGCGACGCGCACGCCGGGGCCGAAGAAGACATTGGGCTCGATGGTGACATCGCGGCCGAGCACCGTGTCATGGGCGAAGAACACCGTCTCGGGTGCGATCAGGGTTGCGCCCTCGTCCATGGCCTTGAGGCGGCGCGCGGCCTGCCAGCGCGCTTCGGCTGCGGCGAGTTCGGCGCGGCTGTTGATCCCGGCAACCTCGTCGGCGCCCGTTTCGATCACCACCACCCTGTCGCCGCGCGCGATGGCGTTGGTGGCGACGTCGGGGAGATAGTATTCGCCTTGCGCATTGTCGTTGCCGACGCTTTCGAGCAGCGGCCACATGTCGTCAGAATGAGCGACGATCAGCCCCGAGTTGCACAGGCCGACCGCGCGCTCCTCGGGCGCGGCGTCCTTGAACTCGACCATCTTCCTCACCGTGCCGTCAGCATCGGCGATGATCCGGCCATAGGCGAGCGGGTCTTCGGGCCTGAAGCCGAGCACGGCCACCCTCGCCCCGCCCTCGAGCGCGGCGAACAGCCGGCGCACCGTTGCCGCCTCGACCATCGGGCAATCGCCGAAGCACACCAGCACGTGGCCCGTGAAATCGGCGAGCGCGGCCTTGGCCTGGAGCGCGGCGTGGGCGGTGCCGAGCTGCGGTTCCTGAAGGGCGACCTCGACATCGCGCCCCTTCAGCGCCGCGCTCAGCTGCTCGTGCCGGTCGCCCGCGACCACCACGGTGCGCGCAAGGTCCGCCTCGGCGAGGCTGTCGAGCAGGTGCAGCAGCATCGGCTTGCCGGCGACCTGGTGGAGCACCTTGTGCCGATCGCTCTTCATGCGGGTGCCCTTGCCGGCGGCAAGGATGATGGCGGCAAAGGGAGTGGTCGTCTTCGTGGTCATGCCCATGTCCTTAGGGAAAGCCGCGCCTGCCAGCAAATGCTTGCAGATTGAAGAAGCTTGCGCCACCGCCGCGCGCATGACGGACATCCCCTTCAGCGCCATCGGCTTCGATCTTGACGGCACGCTGCTCGACACCTTCCGCGATCTGGGCGCGGCGGTGAACCATGCACTGGTGCTGGGCGGCTTTGCCGAGGTGTCGGTGGAAAGCAGCAAGGACCTCATCGGCGGCGGCGCGAAGATCATGCTCGCGCGCGCGGTGGAAGCGCAGGGCGGGTTGCCGGAAGCCGAGTTCAAGCGGCTCTACAAGGCGATGCTCAGGTTTTACGAGGCGCATAATGCCGTCCACACCGTGCCCTACCCCGGCGTGCGCGAGGGGCTGGCGGAGCTGGCCGCCAAGGGCGTGCGGATGGCGGTGGTCACCAACAAGTTTGAAGCCTTTGCGCGCAATGTGCTGGCGCAGCTCGATCTCATCGGCGCCTTCGAGACCGTGATCGGCGGGGATTCGATGGGCAAGGGGCCGGACGGCCAGTTCCTCGCCAAGCCCCATCCTGCCCCCGTGCTCAAGGCGCGCGCGGTGCTGGGCGGCGGCTCGTTCGTGTTCCTCGGCGATTCCACCTATGATGCACGCGCGGCCGATCAGGCGGGCGTGCCGTTCATCGCCGCCGCCTACGGCTATTGCGACAAGCCGGCCGGCGAGATGGGTGCGGCGGCCGTGATCGATTCGTTCGAGGCGCTGATTCCCGCGCTCGAAAGCCTCGGACAGGCCCGCTGACCCTACGGCAAAGCGACCTGTCAGTTCGGCTGTTGCAAGCCGCCCACGAAAGTGCCACGCAGCGCCCCGCATATCGGTTTACGCAGGCGTAAAGCGCGCCGCAGTTTGGACAGGAGAACACCCATGACCATCAGCTTCAAGGACAAGGTCGCCATCGTCACAGGGGCCGGCGGCGGGCTCGGCAAGGCCTATGCATTGGAACTCGCCCGTCGCGGCGCGAAGGTCGTCGTCAACGACCTCGGCGGCTCGCGTGATGGCACCGGCACCTCGGACGCTGCCGCACAGGTCGTCGCCGAGATCGAGGCGATGGGCGGCGAGGCGGTCGCCAACGGCGCGTCGGTCACCGAATACGACCAGATGGAAAAGATGATCGCCGACGCCAAGCAGAAGTGGGGCGGCGTCCACGTCCTCATCAACAACGCCGGCGTGCTGCGCGACAAGACCTTTGCGAAGATGGAGCCCGCCGACTTCGAATTCGTCGTCAAGGTGCACCTCACCGGCTCGGCCTTCGCCACCAAGGCCGCGTGGGAAACCATGCGCGAACAGGGCTATGGCCGCATCCTGATGACCGCGTCCTCGACCGGCCTGTTCGGCAATTTCGGTCAGGCCAACTACGGCGCGGCCAAGCTGGGTCTCGCGGGCCTCACCAAGACGCTGGCGCTGGAAGGCGCGAAGTATAACGTGCGCTGCAACACCCTGTCGCCGGTCGCGGGCACCCGCATGACCGAAGACCTCTTCCCCGAGGAAGCCTTCAAGCTCTTCGCGCCGGAAAACGTGGTCCCGGCCGCGCTGTTCCTCGTTTCCGAAGACGCGCCGACCAACGCCATCGTCGGCGCGGGCGCGGGCGGCTATCACTCCTCGTGGACGGTGATGAACGATGCCGTGTGGCTGCCGGAGGAAGAGCGCACCCTCGAAGGCTTCGCCGCGCGGTGGGAGGAGATCAATTCCTTCACCAACCTCATCGCTCCCCAGTCGGGCAGCGAGCAATCGGGCAACATCCTGCGCGCGATGCAGAAGGTGACCGGCACGGGGCCGACCAGCGCGCGCGGGTAATCCCCGCCCGGCTTGCCGAAAGTCTTGCAACAGCAACGCCCTCGTGCAGAAATGCGCGGGGGCGTTTGGCTATGTTGCCGGGCCCTGCCAAAAGGGGGCCATGATGCAGGAGGAAGGTGTTGCGGCAGGCGTGGGTATCCTGCGCCAGCGCGAGAAGTTTGCGGCTGTCACGATCTATGCGACATTCGCGTTCGTCGGGCTCGGGGCGATCGGCGAGATGCTTGAGCTCGGCGGGGTGATCGATCTCGTCGATGCCCCGGACGCGCCGCTGGCGGTGGTCTATCAGGCGGTGATGCTGGCCAATCTTGCGGTGTTCATCGCATCGGTCATCGCGATTTCCATGTGGATCTACCGTGCCCATGCCAATCTGCACGAGGCGGGCCTTCCGGCGCTCAAGTTCTCCCCCGGCTGGGCGGTGGGCTGGTACTTCATCCCCATCGCCAACCTGTTCAAGCCGTTCCAGGCGATGCGCGAATTGTGGACCGACAGCCACCAGACTTCCGACAGCTTCAGCGCCGATCCGCCCGGCAACCTCGGCGCATGGTGGGGCCTCTGGATCGTCGGCAATATCCTCGGCAATATCAGCACAAGGTTGAGCCTGCTGGGTGACGGCACCACCATCCAGCTCGCCATTGCGCTGGGCCTCGCCTCGAGCTTCTGTACGCTGTTCAGTGCGTGGCTGCTGCTCGGGATCATCCGCCAGATCACGGCCGCGCAGACCGACGGGCTGGAAGCGGCGCAGATTTTCGAGTGAGCGCGCTCGCGCTAGTCGTCCACCGCCTTCAATAACCGCCGCTCCATCGGGGCGAGGACATTGGCAAGATCATGCCCGCGCTTCAGCACTTGGCCGTGTTCGCCGAACAGCGTCCACATCCCCTGCTTGCCGCGCAGCGCGGGGCGCTTTTCCAGCCGCGCCTGCGGGCGTTCGGCGGCGCGGCGGAAGGCGGCGAAGGTGGCGGCGTGGCGGGTGAAGTCCATCGCGTAGTCGCGCCATTCGCCCGCAGCGACCATCCGGCCATAGAGGTCGAGGATGCGCATCAGTTCGGGCCGCTCGAAGCCGACCTGATCGGCCGCCCGGCCTGGGAAGGGAACCACCTGTCCGGGGCTTCCCCCGGGCGCTTGTGGTGCGGCCATTCTCGCCCTCAGTCCTTGGTGCCGCTCTTGCGCAGCCGCGCCGGAACGGGTGCCGCAGCGGGTGCTTCACGCTCGGCCAGCATCGCCTTCAGCAGCGCCATTTCCTCGCGCATGGAGGCGACCTCGGCCTCGAGCTTTTCGACACAGTCGCGGCGCGGCCTGCCCTGATCGTCGCACGGGGGATCATCGCAGGGCGTGCCGTAGGGGGTGAATTCGCGCAGCCATTCTTCCGCCGGCACCAGCGTCGAGCGGGCCTTGATCCCGACCATCGTCGCACCCGCAGGCACATCGTCCGTCACCACCGCATTGGCGCCCACGCGCGCGCGCTCGCCAACCACGATGGGGCCGATGATCTGCGCGCCCGAACCGATGATGACATTGTCCTTCAGCGTCGGGTGGCGCTTGCCGCCCTTGCCGTTGGCGGGGTTGGTCCCGCCCAGCGTCACGCACTGGTAGATCGTCACGTTGTCGCCGATCTCGGCGGTTTCGCCGATGACGGTGAAGCCGTGGTCGATGAAGAAATTCTTCCCGATTTTCGCGCCCGGATGGATGTCGATCGCGGTCAGGAGCCGCGCGATGTGGTTCACGAAGCGCGCGAGGAAATACATCCGCGCCTCGAACAGCCAGTGCGCGATGCGGTGAAAGCCCAGCGCCCAGACACCGGGATAGAGCAGGATCTCCCAGCGCGAACGCGGCGCGGGGTCACGGGCACGGACAGAGTCCAGATAGCTGGCAAGACGGTCAAACATCCCCACGCTTTTCCCACCATTACGCCGCCGATGCAATCGGGAGCGCGCGAACCCTAGAGCAGCCGCTGCTGTTCGGGCCCGTGCAGGGCCTCGAGCGCGGCGCGCCACACCGACATGGTGGCGGGCGTCTGGCGTTCAAGGGAGATGCGGTCGATTGTCGCGACCAGCGCCTCGATCGCGGCGAAGCTGCGTGTCGTGCGCGGCACCAGATAATCCGCCGCACCTTCGGGGAGGCTCAGCCCGCGCGCTTCGGCATGGGCGAGGATCAGCTCGCCCGCCATCGCATCATCAGGCGCGCCGATTTCCAGTGCAAGCGATCCGCCGACGCGCGAGGCAAGATCGGGGAGCCCGATCTGCCAGCCCAGCGGCCCTGCGGCGGCGACCAGCAGCAGCGCCCCGCCCTCTCTTGTGCCGCCCTGCTGGACCGCATTCCAGCGATGGAACAGCGCGGTCTCGTCGTGGGTGTGGGCATCGTCGATCACCTCGAGGCTCTCGCCATGCAAGGCCCCCGCCCAGCGCGCCAGCAGCGATTTGCCCGAACGCTCCGGTCCGGTGAGAACGGCGACATGGAACGGCCAGCGCGCCGGGTTCTGCAAGGCCTCGATCACCTGCGCATTGGCATCGCCCAGCACGATCCGCTGCGCGGCGCCGCGGGCGGACAGCGGGAGGGCAATCTGGGACGGCTCGCCCATCGCGGCGCTTTGGCCCCTAGCGGCTGATGGCGAGCGCGTTCGCCCCGCGCCGCACGTTGAACCCGCGCGCCTCGAGCGCGGCGGCGAGGTCTTCGAGCGATCCGGCAAAGCTCACACTCATCACCGAGGTGCCGCCGATTGCGGTGCTGGTAACGCCTACGCCGCGCACCCCGCCGGTGGAGCGCACCGCGCCCAGCGCCGCATCGAAGGCCCCGGCATCGGGGCTGGCGAACTGGACGGTGATGTTGCGCACCGCAGCCTCGCCGGGCTCGATGCCGGTGACGGGCAGCGCCTCGATCCGCGGGCCGGCGGTGCCGGCGGCCGCAGCGGCCGCGGCCGAGCGCCGTGCCTGCGCGGCGCGGCCGATCTCGATGAGGCGCAGGATTGCCGGGTCAATCGCGCCGCCCGCGCCCAGCCGCAGCGAGGGATCGGGCCGCAGCTTGCCCGAGGCCAGCGCGCCCGTGAAAATCTGGTCCATCCGCTCGACCGCCTGGCCGAGCATCGCAGGCAGCGCCTCGGCACTGTCGGCCTTCAGCGTGAAGCTTTCGAGCGGGCGGCTGTAGGGGCCGTAGCGCGCGGTGAAGGTGCCGGTCACCGGCCCGCCGGGGAATTGATGATCGAGCCGGGCGAAGGCCATCAGCACGTCGGTCGCGCCGTACTGGTCGAGGGTCGAGCGCCACCAGGCGCGGCTGTGCCGGGCGGTCTGCCCGAAATTGACCAGCAGCGAATCGCCTCCCGCACCGCTCAGGCGCACGTAATCGATCCTGCTCGCGCCCGGGTTGAAGTCGGCCCAGGCGCGCTGCCAGGGGTTGCGCTGTTCGAAGGTGATGAAGGCCCCGCCGCTCTCCTGCACCGGGATCAGCAGCAGCGGTGCCGAGCGCGAAGCCTGCTGCGCCCCGCCGAGATAGCCGCTCGCCCGGCTGCGGTCGAAGACCACGCCCAGCGTCGCGATGTAGCGCCGTGGGCCAAGCCGCTCGCGCTCGATCACGATCGCCGAGACGAGGCCTTCGAGCTGGCTGTCGGAAAGCTTGGGGCCCTTCAACGTCTCCCACGCCTTCCTCTGCGCCTCGCGCCAGCCGTTGGTGCGCGCGTCCTCGGCGCTCTTGCCTTGCACGTCGATGCTGATGCCCTTGACCTCGATGTCGGAGCTTGCCGCGGTCGGCGCGATCCCGCGCTCGCCCGCGACCTGCGCGAACAGGGCAAAGCCGCCGCCGAGCAGGCCCAGCGTCAGCGCAATGCCCACCAGCCAGCGCCGCAGCGCTTGCGAAGGGGCCACGCTGGGGGCGGAAGGGAAAAGCGTCGCGCGCATGGGGAAAGCCTGTGCCCCTTTGCCCAAAGGCGGGTGGAATTCCAAGCGCGAAAGGCTATGGGCCTATGCATGACTTCGGGGACAAACGACGAGATCGCGCCGCAAGGCCCGGGCTATACCTATGCCGATGCGGGCGTATCGATCGCTGCGGGCAATGCGCTGGTCAAGGCCATCGCCCCCTTGGCGAAGGCCACCGCACGCCCCGGCGCGACGAGCGAGCTGGGCGGCTTCGGCGGGTTCTTCGATCCGAGGGCAGCGGGCTATGCCGATCCGCTGCTGGTCGCGGCCAATGATGGCGTCGGCACCAAGCTGAAGCTCGCGATCGAGCATGACCGGCATGACACGGTCGGCATCGATCTGGTCGCGATGTGCGTCAACGATCTCATCGTGCAGGGCGCCGAACCGCTGTTCTTCCTCGACTACTTCGCCACCGGCAAGCTCGAGAACGGGGTTGCCGAGCGGGTGATCGCGGGGATCGCGGAAGGCTGCAAGATCGCCGGCTGCGCGCTGATCGGCGGCGAGACGGCGGAGATGCCGGGGATGTATGCGCCCGGCGACTACGACCTTGCCGGCTTCTGCGTCGGCGCGGTGGAGCGGGGGCAGCAGCTCACCGGCGACAAGGTTGCGCCCGGCGATGTGCTGCTGGGGCTGGCGTCCTCCGGCGTCCATTCCAACGGCTATTCGCTGGTGAGGAGGCTCGCGGCGGACAAGGGCTGGAAGCTGAACCGCCCCGCCCTGTTCGATCAGGAGCAATTGCTGATCGACGCGCTGATCGCCCCCACGCGCATCTATGTCGCAAGCCTCCTGCCGCTGATCCGCGAAGGCCGCATCAATGCGCTGGCCCACATCACCGGGGGGGGCCTCCTCGAAAACATCCCGCGCATCCTTCCGCAAGGCGCCCACGCCCATGTCGATGCCGATCTGTGGCCCCAGCCGCGGCTGATAGCCTTCCTTCAGGCGCAGGGGAATATCGAGCCGGAAGAAATGGCCCGCACCTTCAACTGCGGCCTCGGCATGGTGCTTAGCGTGGGCGCGGCGAACGTCGCCGAGGTCACCGCCAAGCTCGAAGCTGCGGGCGAGACCGTCGTCACGGTGGGCCGGATCGAGGGCGGCGAGAAGGGCTGCACCGTGCGCGGGTCAGTCGAAACGTGGTCGGCCAAGAGCGATTGGAGCGCGACGCATGTGGGCTAACGCCCGCAAGTCCCCCTCCCGCCTGCGGGAGGGGTTAGGGGTGGGCGCGTCACCGCCCTCGCCGCATTCCCACCCCCTGCCCCTCCCGCAAGCGGGAGGGGAGAAGTGACAGCCAGAATCGCCGTCCTCATCTCCGGCGCGGGAACCAACATGGCCGCGCTCGTCTATGCCAGCCGTATGCCGGAGAGCCCCTACGCGGTGGTGCTGGTCGGCTCCAACAACCCCGAAGCCGCAGGCCTCGCGCTCGCGCAGGCCGAGGGGATCGCGACCTTCGCTCTGCCCCACAAGGGCCTGACCCGCGAGGCGCACGATGCCGCGATGGAAGCCGCCGTGCTGGAGGCGGGCGCGGACCACATCGTGCTCGCGGGCTACATGCGTATCCTGTCGGACGGGTTCGCGAGCCGCTGGGCGGGACGGATGCTCAACATCCACCCCTCGCTGCTGCCGCTCTACAAGGGCACCGGCACCCACGCCCGCGCCATCGCGGCCGGCGACAGCCACGGCGGCGCGAGCGTGCATCTGGTGACGCCGGAACTGGACTCGGGCGAGGTGCTGGCGCAGATCGCGGTGCCGATCACGCCCGCCGACACCCCGGAGAGCCTCGCCGCGCGCGTCAAGCTTGCCGAGCACCAGCTCTACCCGCGCGCCGTCGCCGACTATGTCAGCCGCTGGCTCGATCCGGCGGCGCTGCTGGCTCGCCTCCGCGCGCTCGCCCTTGCCTTGCCCGATACCGACGAGCGCGAGAGCCACGGCAGCCCCGGCTTCCGCGTCGGGGGCGAGAAGACCGGCAAGTATTTCGCCTATTTCGCCGACCAGCACCACGGCACGCCGCACATCGCGCTGCTGGTGCGCACCGGATCGATGGACGAACTCCTCGCGCTGGTCGAGGATCAGCCCGAGGTCTATTTCAAACCCGCCTATTACGGCGCGAGCGGGTGGATCGGGATCATCCTCAACCGCCCGGGGGTGGACTGGGATGCGGTTGCCGCATGGCTGGAGCGCAGCTGGCGCGGCGCGGCGCCCAGGCGGCTCACGCGGCTGATGGACGTGGCGGAGGAATTCTGATGCCCCCGCCGACCCGCGACCACCTGCTTGCCCGCGGGCCCCTTGCGACACGCGCCAACGCCTTTCTCGGCAAGGCATGGGAGCGCGGGTGGCTGCCGCCGCCCGAGCTGCACCCCGAGGCGCTGTGGGCGCTCGCCGCCAAGCCCTATGGCGCGCGCGCCGAGGCGGCGGAGCATGGCGGGCGCTCGGACGAGGACGTCGCCGATTTCCGCGAGCGGCTCGCCCGGCTGATCGCGAGCGTCGAGGACGAGGCTCACCTCAATCCTCTGGGCCGGGCGATGGCCTGGGGGCAATTGTCGCGCGTGGTGAAGAACCGGCTGGCATTCGGCGCGCTGTGGCGCGACCGGCCCGAACTGCTCGAAACCCCGCTCGGCCCGCCGATCATCGTCATCGGCCATATGCGCAGCGGCACCACCCGCATCCACACGCTGCTGGCCGCCGATCCGGCGCATTCGCACACCCGCTACTGCGACGCCTATCACCCCGTGCCCTTAGGATTGGGGGCGCGCCTCGGCATGAACCGCGTCAAGGCGGCGATGGAGCTGGCGATGCTCGGGCTCCTCAATCCGTGGATGCAGTCGATCCACCCGATGGCCCCCGCGGCGGTGGAGGAGGAGTTGGCGTGGCTTTCGGCCGCGCTCCACCATTCGATCTACGAGAGCCAATGGCACATTCCGGCCTATTCGGCATGGAGCGAGGCGCGCGGGCCTGCGCCGATCTACCGCGAGTTCCGCCGCATTCTCCAGACCGACGCCGCCCATCGCGGGATCGCCGACAAGCCGCGTGTGTTGAAGGTCCCCGCCTTTGCCGAGGATTTATCGACGCTCCTCGCCCTGTTCCCCGACGCGCGGCTGGTGCTGGCGACGCGCGAGCACGAGGCGGTGCTCAAGAGCGCGATCAGCCTCGCGGCCAACCAGATGGCGATGCAGTCCGACACGTGCTGCCTCGAGGCGATCGAAGCACGCTGGCGGCACAAGATCGCGCTGCGCGAGGCACGCATGGCCGCAGCGCTCGAAGGCTGGGAGGGCCCGGCCGCGCGCGCCTGCTTCGATGCGCTGAACCATGGCTGGGAGGCGGCGATCGCCGGCATCTACCGGGATCTCGGCCTCGCACTCACCCCGCAAGCACGCGCCGCGATGCGCAAGGTCATGGCCGCGAGCGAGGATGGCCACCACCGCCAGCATGCCGAACAGCTCGCGCGCTTTGCCGGGGCCTGACGCAAAAAGGCCGCCCCTCGCGGGACGGCCCTTTGGTTGCGGCGAAGTCCGAAGACTTAGCCGACGATCTCTTCGGGCTTGAAGAAGAATGCGATCTCGATCGCGGCGTTTTCTTCCGAGTCCGAACCATGGACGGTATTCTCGCCGATCGACAGCGCCAGTTCCTTGCGGATCGTGCCGGGTTCGGCGTTCTCGGGGTTGGTCGCACCCATGATGTCGCGGTTGCGGGTCACGGCGTCTTCGCCTTCGAGCACCTGCACGACCACCGGCTCGCTCATCATGAATTCGACCAGCTCGCCGAAGAAGGGGCGCTCCTTGTGGACGGCGTAGAAGCCTTCGGCCTGCTCGCGGGTCATGTGGATGCGCTTGCTCGCAACGACGCGCAGGCCGGCTTCTTCCAGCATCTTGGTGACCGCGCCGGTAAGGTTGCGGCGGGTGGCGTCGGGCTTGATGATCGAGAAGGTGCGGGTGACCGCCATGAGTATGCTCCTGTGAACTCTTTTCGTTGTGGGGGATCGTTGGCCGCGCCCTTAGAGCCTGTCGCGCTGGGGTGCAAGCATTGGCACGGAGCCGATCATGGCCCGGCGCAAGGAAAGAGGAAGGCGCCATGCCGAGGCATAGGGACCGGGTGTTTCCCGACCGCCCGGAGGCGTGCTATGGTGGGGAAGGGATTGCTTGAGGGGGGATAGCATGGACCACGATACCGGACTTTCGCGGCGGCATTTTGCAGGGGCGGCGCTGGGCGCTGCGGGCCTTGTGCTGGGCGGCGGGGTTGCCCGTGCAGCGGAGCAGGCGCAGACCGCGGGCGGCGATCTCGGGCCGTTCTACCCGGTGATCCGCCCGGGTGACGACGATTTCGACATGACCCACATCAAGGGCCGCAAGGGCCGGGCGCTGGGCCGCGTCATCGAGGTCACCGGCCGCGTGCTCGACCGCAAGGGCAATCCGGTGCGCGGCTCCGTGCTCGAGTTGTGGCAGTGCAATGCCGCCGGACGCTACGCGCATCCGGGCGATATCGCCACAGCGCCGCTCGATCCGAACTTCCAGGGTTTTGCGAGGCTCGTCACCGGCGCCAGCGGCGAATGGCGCATCCGCACCATCAAGCCTTCGGGCTATGACAGCCCGATCGGCCACCGCACGCCGCACATCCACTTCGACATCAAGGGCCGCGAGAAGCGGCTCATCACCCAGATGTATTTCACCGAGGACTACGCCACCAACAGCCAGGACGCGCTCTACAGGCAGCTCGGCGAGGACGCGGTGACGGCGATGGCACAGCAGCAGGCCGAGGCCGATCGCTACCGCTGGGACATCGTGCTCGGCGAAGGCTGAGGCCTGCTCAGCCGCCCTTCTTGGTGGCGATGATGATCTGGCCGGTGGTGACGGCCCCTCCCTCGCCCGCACTCGCGGTGACCGAGAGCGTCGCGCCGTCCTCTTTGCGCTCGCCGCCGATCATGCGGGTCCCGTTGGTGTCCATCTCGATCTGGATGTCGAACCCGGCCGCCTTGGCCTCGCCCTTGAAATGGGCGACGACCTTGTCGGCAGGGGCGCCCGCCTCGAAGGTCAGCATCGTCGCCTCGCCATCGGGCTGGTTGACGAGGGTGTTGGCGATCACCTTCGATCCGGGAAACAGGCTGAAGCCCTGCGGCAGATCGACCGGCACCGCGGGGCCCGAGCGCATCGTCGCATCGCCATCATCGCCCGTGATGGTCATGCTGGTCTCGCCGGTCGCCTTGTCGATGGTGTAGCGCGCGTCCTTGCCGTCCGCAGTGGTCACCTCGCCCGAGGTTTGCGATCCGCAGGCCGACAGCAGCAGCGCCGCGCCTCCGCCTGCGAGCATGGCTGTGACGATGCGCATGTGCCTGTCCCCCCCTGAAGCTATCGGGGAGGAGCATCCCCCATCGCGGGGATTCGGTCAAGGGTCAGGCCTTCTTGACCCAGCGGCCCGCTTCCTGCGCGAAATAGGCGCGCTCCACCCCGTCGCGCCCGTCAACCGCGCGCCACGCCGCGCGCGCCTGCGGGGCAAGCTCGGGCGGGAAGAGCAGGAAGACGCGGGCAAAGCCCTCGGTCTCGCGGAAGGTGCCATCGGCGAGGATCATATGGCTCGCGCCGTTGAGCGGTGCGGGCGCATCGGACAGCAGCACCGGCTGGCGATCCGCGCCCGGGGCATCGGCCTCGCCATTGGCCAGAAAGCTCTCCGGCCCGGCCTGCCACAGGGCCGCGGCGATGGCAGTGCGCTGTCCGGGATCGGCCGAGACCACCAGCACCCGCGCGCCCTCGTCCAGCACGCGCCGGGCGATGAGGGCGACAACCTTCTCTACGGGATCGTCGGTAACCTGCCAGAAATCGAGCTTCATTGCGGGCGCTCACCTTCCCCGGCCGGCCCGTCCATGCGCTGGAGCAGCCAATAGGCACCGAGCGCGCAGAAAGTGATCGAGATCAGGGGCACGGGCCAGAGCAACCCCCACCGCCCGTCAAGCATCGCCGCTGCGGTGCCGGGGAAGAGGGTGTAGACCCATTGGTCATAGTCGCGAAAGGCCATCGCCGGGGCGAAGATCACGGCGGCGGTGATGGCGATCGCGGCGTTGCCCTCCGGGCTGCCCCTGCGTCCCTTGCGCAGCAGCAGAACCAGCGGCAGGACGATCAGCGCCCCCAGCGCGAGCACGCCCCACGCGATGATCCGCCCGATCCCCGAGAAATCGCTGGCGAGCGCCGGGCTGGCACTCGCCAGTGCCGCTGCCGCCACGCCTGCCCGCAGGAACCAGCGCATCATCATCCCCCCTTGGCCCCCGACTTCGCGTTTGCGCGGCAGCGGTCGGAACAATATTTCACATTGTCCCAGTCCCGCTCCCACTTCTTGCGCCATGCGAAAGGCAGCCCGCAAGTCAGGCAGGTCTTGGTCGGCAGATCGCTCTTCTTGCGCATCTTGGGGATGGCAGAAACTCCCCTTTAGCCTTCCACCACATCCCGCACGAACTGGTCGAGCAGGCGCACGCCAAAACCGGTCGCGCCCTTCTCCCAGGTGTGCCCGGGCTTCTGCGACCACACCATGCCGGCGATATCCAAGTGCGCCCAGGGGGTGCCGTCCTTGATGAACCGCTGGAGGAACTGCGCGGCGGTGATCGAACCGGCCTCGCGCGGGCCGACGTTCTTGATGTCGGCGACGGGCGAATCGATCAGCTTGTCGTAATTGGCGCCGAGCGGCATGCGCCACAGCTTGTCGCCGCTGGTCTGCCCCGCCGCCGAAAGCTGCGCGGCGAGCGTGTCGTCATTGGCGAACATCCCGCCATATTCGTTGCCGAGGCTGATGATCATCGCACCGGTCAGCGTGGCAAGGTCGACGATCCGCGCCGCGTCATACTGCTCCTGCGCCCAGTGCAGCGCGTCGCACAGCACCAGCCGGCCTTCGGCATCGGTGTTGAGGACCTCGACGGTCTGGCCGCTCATGGTGGTGACGATGTCGCCGGGGCGCTGGGCGGCGGCGTCGGGCATGTTCTCGACCAGGCCCATCACGCCGATGACGTTGGCCTTCGCCTTGCGCGAGGCCAAGGCCAGCATCGCCCCCGCGACGGCCCCCGCCCCGCCCATGTCCCACTTCATGTCTTCCATCCCCGGCGGCGGCTTCAGGGAGATGCCGCCGGTATCGAAGGTCACACCCTTACCGACGAAGACGGTCGGCTTTTCGCCTTGCGCGCCGCCATTCCAGCGGATCGCCAATAGCTGGGATTCGCGCGCCGAGCCCTGCCCGACGCCGATCAGCGCGCCCATGCCGAGCGCCGTCATCTCTGCTTCGCCGAGCACGGTGATCTCGACACCCGTCCCCGCGAAGGCCTCACGGCAGGCGGCGACGAAGCTTTCGGGGTAGAGGATGTTGGCCGGTTCGGTGACGAGACCGCGAGTGAATTCCACGCCCTTCGCCAGCGCCGCCTCGCGCTCCCATGCCGCAGCCGTGCCCTCGGGCGCGTTGACGACATGGACGGCGTCAAGCGAGGGGCGCTTGTCGGCAGGCAGCCGGGTGCGATAGGTGTCATGCCGCCATGCGCGCAGGCGCAGCGCGAGCAGCAGCGCGGCGGCATCGTCCGCCGCAAGGCCTGCACCGCCAAGGTCGAGCACCATCGCCGTCTCGCCCGAGACGAGATACTTCGCGGTCAGCGCCGCGCCCGCACGCTCGCAGTGGTGGCGGCGATCGGCGCTGCCCGCTTCGCCCAGCCCGGCAATGGCAATGCGCTTCACGCCGCCATCGAGGCTGGCGAAGCCTTCGAACACCTGACCCGCGCGACCCGAAAAGCGCGAGGCGGCCGCGCCCTCGACCAGCGCCGGATCGAGACCGGCCAGCGCCTGGCCCTGATTGACCACCCGCGCATGAAGACGGATTTCGGCAGGGGCGGCGGCGGTGAGATGGATTTGCATGGACACTCCGAAGGACACTTGGAAACGCCGGGGCGGACTGGGCGCGTGGCCCCTGCGGCAGGCCGCGCGCGCCCTTGCGCAATGGCGATTGCGATTAAGCGCGAGCGGTGCAATAGGCAAGGCCATGTCGGGAGGCTTGCAAGACGCACCGCGCGTGGCCGCGCGCCACGCCCCGCGCTTCCCGGCGCGAGGATCGGTGTCGCGTATCGCGCTCGCCCTGGCGCTTGCGCTCGCCGCCGAGCCGCTCGCCGCACAGGAGACGCCGGCTCCCGCGCCGGCGCCCGCGCCGGTCGATGACCGCACCATGGAAGAGCGAATCGAGCAGGACCTGATCGGCTACGGCCACCGCCGCCCGCCTGCCGACCTGGCCGAGCCCGTCCTGATCACCGCCCGGGACCTCGCACCCGCCCCGGCCGCCGGTGCACGCCCCCCCCGCCGGATCGACTTCGAGGCACGCGAGCTCGCCTACAACGACCAGACCGACACCGTCACCGCGCGCGGCGATGTGATCCTGCGTTCCGAGGACCGCTCGGTGCGCGCCGACGCGGTCACCTGGGACCGCAAGACCGGCAAGATCATCGCCACCGGCAACATCCGCCTCGTCGACGAGGCGGGCAACCAGCTGTTCACCGATCAGGTCGAGCTGACGGAAGAATTCGATGCCGGCGCGATGAGCGAGCTGCTGATCGCCCTGCGCGCCGGCGGACGGCTCGCGGCGCGTTCGGCGACCCGCGGGGAGAACGGCGTCGCGGTGCTCGCCGATGCGACCTACACCGCCTGCCCGGTGGTCGATGCCGCAGGCTGCGCTAAGGACCCGAGCTGGCGCGTCACCGCGCGCCGCGTGATCTATGACCAGAAGGCCAGCCGCGTGCGCTTCGAGGGCGCGATGCTCGAACTGTTCGGCACGCCGGTCCTGCCCATGCCGGGCCTCGCGGTGCGCACCGACGGCAAGTCGGAGAGCGGTTTCCTCGTCCCCGATGTGCGCCTGACGCAGGTCAACGGGCTCGAGCTTTCGGGCGAATACTACTGGCGCATGGCCGACAATGCCGACCTGACTTTGGGCGCCTATGTGTTTTCCAACACCGCGCCGATGGCGAGCGCGAAGTGGCGCCACCTCACCGAGAAGGGCGCCTATCAGGCAACCGGCTATGTCACCTTCTCCGACCGCGCCTCCGATCTCACCGGCGGGCAATCCTTGCGCAACGATCCGCGCGGCTACCTCGATGCCAATGGCCGCTTCCAGTTCTCGCCCGACTGGAGCCTGACCGGATCGATCCGCCTCGCCTCGGACCGCACCTTCCTGAGGCGCTACGATATCAGCCGCGATGATCGGCTGCGCTCGACCATCAATCTCGAGCGCGTCACCGACAATTCCTATTTCTCGATCGCCGGCTGGGCGACACAAACGCTGCGGTTGAACGCCGACCAGGGCCAGGTGCCGCTCGCGCTGCCGGCCATCGACTACCGCCAGAAGATCGCCGATCCGGTGCTGGGCGGCAATCTGATGTTCCAGGCGAACAGCCTCGCGCTGCTGCGCAACGAGGGTCAGGACACCCAGCGCGCCTTTGCCGGCGCGCAGTGGGACCTGAAGCGCCTCACCCCGCTCGGACAGGTGGTGACGCTGACCGCACTGGTGCGGGGCGATGTCTACAACACCCGCAACAGCCTTGCGACCACCACGCTCGCCTATCGCGGGACCGAGGGCTGGAACGCGCGCGGCATCGCCACCGCGGCGCTCGATATCGAGTGGCCCTTCGTGGGCAAGGCCTTCGGCGGCACGCAGGTGTTCAAGCCGCGGCTGCAAGTCGTGGCGTCCCCGCGCATCCGCAATCTTGCCGTCCCCAACGAGGATGCCCGCGCGATCGACCTGGAGGATTCAAACCTCTTCGCGCTCAACCGCTTCCCCGGCTACGACCGCATCGAGGATGGCAGCCGCATCACCTGGGGGCTCGACTGGGAATTGCAGCGCCCGGGCTGGCGCATCAAATCGACCATCGGCCAGTCCTTCCGCCTTGAGGAGCCGCGCCCCGGCCTGTTCCCTGAAGGCACCGGCCTGTCCGAGCGGGTCACTGATTTCGTCGGCCGCACTGAGGTGCGGTTCCGCAATCTCGTGCAGTTCACCCACCGTTTCCGGCTCGACAAGGACAGCCTCGCGATCCGCCGCAACGAAGTGGACGCGACGATCGGCTCGCGGCGCACCTATGTCGAGGTCGGCTACCTGCGCCTCAACCGCGACATCGCCACGGTCGAGGACCTGCGTGACCGCGAGGAGCTGCGCGCCGCTGCGCGCGTGGCGATCGGGCGCAGGTGGTCGATGTTCGGCTCGGGGGTCTTCAACCTCACCGACCGCGACGAGGACCCGGTGTTCCAGCCCGACGGCTTCCAGCCGATCCGCACCCGCTTCGGGGTCGCCTATGCCGATGACTGCATCGAGTTCGGTGCGACCTGGCGGCGCGACTTCATCGACGCAGGGGACGCGCGGCGCGGCAATGCGTTCCAGATCTTCTTCGCGCTGCGCAATCTGGGTTTCCGCTGATCCCCCGCCTGGCATCTGCAAGAATTGGCAGGGCGCGCAAATCGCGTTAAGGAGCCGACCGCGGCAAGCTGGCCAGAGGGTGCGGGATCGCCCGGGGCTCAGCTTTCATTCAGCCGGTGCGCGGCATCGGCAACACGGCAGCGTGCGCTTGGCACGCCGGCAATGGCCACAAGGCGGGATTGAACGAGTGAGTGTGAAGCTGTTTTCGAAGGCGCTTTTCGCCAGGACCGGAACCGCGCTGGCAGGGGCCGCGATGCTCGGCCTTGCCGCAGCGCCTATGGCCGCGGGCGCGCAGACCGTCGCCGTGCCGACCGCCGACAACCCCTTCGGCCTGCCCGAGGATATCACCCTGTTCGGCAAGGCCGACCCGGACAAGCGCACCGCGACCGCCATCGTCAACGGCTTCGTCATCACCGGCACCGACATCGACCAGCGCGTCGCGCTGGTGACCTCGGCCTCCGAAGCGCCGATTTCCGAGGAAGAGATGCTGCGCCTGCGCGTCCAGGTGCTGCGCAACCTCATCGACGAGACGCTGCGCATCCAGGCCGCCGAGGCCGACGAGGTCCAGGCCAAGCGCGAGGAGATCGAGGAGACCTACCAGCAGCTCGCCGCGCAGAACTTCGCCGGCGATCCCAAGAAGATGGACGCCTATCTCGAATCGATCGGCTCCTCGGCCGCATCGCTCAAGCGCCAGATCGAAGGAGAAGTGGCGTGGGACAACCTGCTGCGCCGCAACGTCATGCCGCGCGTCAATGTCTCGGCCGAAGAGGTCAATGAAGTCCTCGAGCGGATGAAAGCGGCCAAGGGCACCGACGAATACCGGCTGGGCGAGATCTACCTTTCCGCGACCACCGAAAACCGCGCAGCGGTGCTCCAGAACGCGCAGGCGATCATGCAGCAGTTGCAGCAGGGCGGCAGCTTCGTTGCCTATGCGCGGCAATATTCCGAGGCGAGCACGCAGGTCGTCGGCGGGGACCTCGGCTGGGTGCGTGCCGGCCAGCTGCCCCCGCAGCTGGCCGCCGCGGTGCGCACCATGCAGCCCGGCCAGCTCGGCGGTCCGATCGAAATCCCGGGCGGCTTGTCGATCATCTACCTCATCAACAAGCGCCAGGTGCTGATGCCCGACCCGGCCGAGGCGCTGCTGAGCCTCAAGCAGATCTCGATCGCTTTCGCGCCCGGCGTCACGCAGGAACAGGCCGAAGCCAAGGTTGACGCTTTCGGCCAGTATCTCAGCGCGTTGCGCGGCTGCGCCGATGTCGAGGCGGGCGCGGCGAAGATCGGCGCCGAGGTGATTGCGAACGACCAGATCAAGGCGGCCAACCTGCCCCCGCAGCTGCGCGACATCGTCCTCCAGCTCCAGATCGGCCAGGCCACCCCGCCCTTCGGCGGCATCCAGGAAGGCGTGCGCGTGCTGATGCTGTGCGGGCGCGAGGATCCCAAGGATGCGGGCGCGCCGACCTTCCAGGCGGTGATGAAGCAGATCGAGGACGACCGGGTCAACAAGCAGGCCCAGCGCCTGATGCGCGACCTGCGCAATGACGCCTATATCGAGTACAATTGACCGCACTTTCTGCACCTCTCGCCATATCGCTCGGTGATCCGGCCGGCATCGGGCCCGAGGTGATCCTCGGCGCCTGGACGCGGCTGGGGTCCGGGGGCGGCGCGCCGCCGGCCTTCGTGGTCGGCGGGCCGGAGCTGCTGCGCGCCTGCGCCGAGGCGCTCGGCATCGACTGCCCGATCATTCCCATCGCCGACCCGTCCGAGGCGGCCTATGCCTGCGCCGTGGGCCTGCCGGTCCTCGCCCTCCTCGACGGGCCGTGGCAGCCTGCCCGCCCCTCGGCCGACGGCGCGCGGCTGGCGCTTGCCTCGCTCGAGTGGGCGGCGCGCTGCGTGCGCGCGGGCGCTGCCTCGGGCGTGGTCACCGCGCCGGTCTCCAAGGGCGCGCTCGCCGCGATCGGCTGGGACTACCCCGGCCAGACCGAGTTCCTCGCCGACGCCTGCGCCCGCCCCTATCGCGACGCGGTGATGATGCTCGCCGGGCCGGCCTTGCGCACCGTCCCGCTCACCGTCCACGTGGCCCTCGCCGAGGTGCCCACGCTGCTCTCGGCCGAGCTGATCGTCCACAAGGCCCGCATCGTCGCCGCTGGCCTCACCCGCGACTTCGGCATCGCGCAGCCGCGCCTCGCCGTCGCCGCCCTCAACCCCCATGCGGGCGAGCAGGGCCAGTTCGGGGACGAGGAGGCGAGGCTGATCGCGCCTGCCATCGCCGCCCTTAGGGCCGAGGGCCTCGCCGTCACCGGCCCTGTCCCGGGCGACGCGCTGTTCACCCCCCGCGCCCGCGAGACCTACGACGCGGCGCTGTGCATGTACCACGACCAGGCGCTCATCCCCCTCAAGGCGCTCGCCTTTGACGAGGGGGTCAATGTCACGCTCGGCCTGCCCATCATCCGCACCTCGCCCGACCACGGCACCGCCTACGACATCGCCGGGCAAGGCAAGGCCGATCCCGGCGCGATGGCCGCCGCCATCGCCATGGCCGCGCAGATGGTGCGCGCGCGGGCCCGCGCCGGTGCCTGACCACGTGACCACCCTCCCCCCCATCCGCGACGTCATTCAGCGCCACAACCTCGCCGCCTCCAAGGCGCTCGGGCAGAACTTCCTGCTCGACGAGCAGCTCCTCGCCCGCATCGCCGCGCTTCCCGGCGACCTTGCCGGCCAGGCGGTGCTCGAAGTCGGCCCCGGCCCCGGCGGGCTGACCCGCGCGCTGCTCAGGGCCGGCGCGCGCGTCACCGCGATCGAGATGGACCGCCGCTGCCTCCCCGCCCTTGCCGAGCTTGGGCAAGCCTTCCCCGACCAGCTCACCATCGTCGAGGGCGACGCGCTCAGGCTCGACCATGCCGCGCTGATGCAGGGCGAGCCCTTCCACGTCCTCTCCAACCTCCCCTACAACGTCGGCACCGCGCTGTTCGTGCGCTGGCTCGGCGGCGAGGCATGGCCGCCCCTTTGGCGCTCGCTCACCCTCATGTTCCAGCGCGAGGTCGCCGACCGCATCGTCGCAGCCGCGCACGAGGACGCCTATGGCCGCCTTGCCGTGCTGGCGCAGTGGCGCTCCGAGGCGCGGCTCGCGATGAAGGTCCACCGCAGCGCCTTCACCCCGCCCCCCAAGGTGATGAGCGCGATCGTCCACGTCACGCCCGCCGCCATGCCGGAGGGCGTAGCGCTGCGCACCCTCGAGCGCCTCACCGAAGCCGCCTTCGGCCAGCGCCGCAAGATGCTGCGCCAGAGCCTCAAGGGCGTGCCGGGCGCGCTGGAGGCCCTTGCCAGCCTCGGCATCGACGAGACCCGCCGCGCCGAGACCGTCAGCGTCGCCGAGTTCGTGGCGCTGGCCCGCGCGATGCAGGGGTGACCCGCCCGCCCGCTCCGGCCCGCGCCAGAGCGTGTAGGAGACACATGAGACACTGTCCTGAGGCGAAAAACGTGCCCCTTGGCGAGCGCGCTTTCCAGACGATCGCGAAGGGAGAAAAGGCGGGCCATAAGGGCAAGCCTGCCTTACGCAAGGCGAGTAGGAAAGCGCCGATTTTCAGCCCGGCGCGCGCGCTGCCCTTCCAACTTCGCTCAGCCGGACAGGCGGCGCAACCGCGCCCTACCCCGCCTTCTTCTTCAAGCGCCACGCATGCAGCAGCGGTTCGGTATAGCCCGACGGCTGTTCCACCCCCTTGAAGATCAGGTCCGTGGCCGCGCTGAAGGCTGCGCCGTCCTCGTTGCCGGTGAGCGCCACATAGAGCGGATCGCCCGCGTTCTGCGCGTCGACCTTGGCGGCCATGCGGGCGAGGCTGTCCAGCACCTGCGCTTCGGTAATCACCCCGTGCAGCAGCCAGTTGGCGATGTGCTGCGAGGAGATGCGCAGCGTCGCGCGGTCCTCCATCAGGCCCACATCATTGATGTCGGGCACCTTGGAGCAGCCAACGCCCTGATCGATCCAGCGCACCACATAGCCCAATAGCCCCTGGCAATTGTTGTCGAGCTCCTCGCGCACTTCCTCATCCGACCAGTTCGCCCCTTCCGCGAGCGGGATTGCGAGGAGGTCATCGAGACCGGCGGGTTCGGGCAGAGCTTGCTGCACCTCGAACACGTCGATCTGGTGGTAATGCAGCGCGTGGAGCGTCGCGGCGGTGGGTGACGGGACCCATGCGGTGTTCGCGCCGGCCTTCAGGTGGCCGACCTTCTCGACCATCATCTGGCCCATCAGGTCGGGCGCGGCCCACATGCCCTTGCCGATCTGCGCCTTGCCCGAAAGGCCGTGCGCAAGGCCGATGGCGACATTGCGCGCCTCGTAGGACTTGAGCCACGCGCTGGTCTTCATGGCGCCTTTGCGCAGCATGGGTCCTGCGCGCATAGAGGTGTGGATCTCGTCGCCGGTGCGATCCAGAAAACCGGTGTTGATGAAGACGATCCGGTCCTTCACCGCGTAGATGCAGGCGGCAAGGTTGGCCGAAGTGCGGCGCTCCTCGTCCATCACGCCGACCTTGATGGTGTGGCGGGGGAGTTTGAGCAAATCCTCCACCGCATCGAACAGATCGTTGGTGAAGGCGCATTCTTCCGGCCCGTGCATCTTGGGCTTGACGATGTAGATCGAGCCCTTGCGCGAATTGCCGAAGCGCCCGTGGCCTTCGACGTCTAGCGTGGAGATCGCCGAGGTGAACACCGCGTCCATGATGCCCTCGGGAATTTCGCTCCCGTCAGGCAGGCGGATCGCCGGGTTGGTCATCAGGTGGCCGACATTGCGCACGAACATCAGGCTGCGGCCCTTGAGGGTCTGCGCGGTGCCATCTGTGGCGGTGAAGCTCCTGTCGCCCGTCAGCGTGCGGGTGAGGGTCTTGCCGCCCTTGTCAAAACTCTCCGACAGATCGCCGCGGATGATGCCGAGCCAGTTGGTGTAGGCGGTGAGCTTGTCTGCCGCATCCACCGCCGCGACCGAATCCTCGCAGTCGGCGATGGTGGTAAGCGCGGCTTCGACGATGATGTCGGCGATGCCGGCCTTGTCGGCCCTGCCGACAGGGGTGCTGGAATCGAACACAACTTCGACGTGCAGGCCGTTGTTTTCCAGCAGAATGCCCTTGTCGGTGGTGCCGACCTGCTGCGCTGGATCGGCAAGCGCGATTGTCTCGCGGCCCGCAAGGTCGGCCCAGCTTCCGCTGGCGAGGGGGAAGGTCGCGTCGAGGAACTGCCGCCCGCGCGCGATCACCGCTTGCCCTCGCGCCTCGTCATAGCCGCCGGGCCGCGCCGGGGGAGCGTCCAATGCATCGGTGCCGTAGAAAGCGTCGTAGAGGCTCCCCCAGCGCGCATTGGCGGCGTTCAAAAGGAAGCGCGCGTTGAGGATCGGCACCACCAGCTGCGGCCCGGCCATCGTCGCGATCTCGGAATCGACGTTCTGGGTGCCGATCTGGAAGTCGCCGGGCTCGGGAACCAGATAGCCGATTGCGGTGAGGAACGCCTTGTAGGCCGCTGGATCATGCGGCTTGCCGGCGCGCTCGATGTGCCATGCGTCGATCTGCGCCTGAAGGCTCTCGCGCTTGGCCAGCAGCGCGCGGTTGCGGGGCGCGAAGTCGGCGAGCAGCGCCGCGAAGCCCTGCCAGAAGGCGTCCACGTCGCGCCCGAGGGGGGCAAGCACCTCGCGCTCGAGGAAGCTCGCAAGGGCGGCGTCCACGGCAAGGCCGGCGCGGGGGATCATGTCAGTCATCGGTGTCCTCGTCGGTTGAACAAATCCGGGGAGGAGAGGACGCGCGCCCTATGGCAAAGGGGAGAGGCGATTGCAACGCCTTGGCCCCGCGCGCTGGCGCGGCTAGAGGGTGGGGATGGACGGGACGAGAGCGACAATCGACAGCGCGCAAATGCTGGCGCAGGTGCAGGCATGGAGCGCGCTCAACACCGGCACCGCGAACCTTGCAGGCCTTGGCGAGCAGGCCGCGATGCTGGCCGAGGCCTTCGGTGCGCTCCCGGGCACGGTGGAACTGGTCGACCCTGCCCCCGTCACCGCGATCGCCGCCGATGGCTCGGCTTACGAGAAGCCCCACGGCCAGCATCTGGTTGTCCGCGTGCGCCCGCAGGCGAACCGGCGCATCCTCTTGACCGGGCACATGGACACGGTGTTCCCGGCCGATCACCCCTTCCAGCGCCAGACCTGGCTCGACGGCGAGACGCTGAACGGGCCGGGTGTCGCCGACATGAAGGGCGGGATCGCGGTGATGCTCCACGCGCTGCTGGCGTTCGAAGGCACCGCCCACGCCTCGGCGCTGGGCTATGACGTGCTCATCAATTCGGACGAGGAGACCGGCTCGCTCGCCAGCGCCGCGCTGATCGCGGAACTCGCGGCGGGCAAGCTCGCGGCGCTGACCTATGAACCCGCAGCGCTCCCCGATGGCACGCTGGCGCACGATCGCGGGGGCACGGGCAACTACTCGATCACCGTCACCGGCAAGAGCGCCCACGCGGGGCGCAATCCGCACGAGGGGCGCAACGCGATCGTCGCGGCGGCGGACCTGATCCTGCGGCTGAAGGCGCTGGAGACGGGCGAGATCACCATCAATCCCGCGAGGCTCGAAGGCGGGGCGGCCAACAATGTCGTGCCCGACACGGCCGTGCTGCGCTTCAACGTGCGCCCCCGGACCACCGCCGCCGCCGAGGCCTTCGACGATCATCTCAACGCTTTGCTACGCAGCATCGCGGCCGCACACGACATTGCCGCCCACCGCCACGGCGGGGTCACCCGCCCGCCCAAGCCGGTCGATGCGCGCGCGCAGGCGCTGTTCGATCTCGTGCGCCAATGCGGCGCCGAGCTTGGCCAGACGATCCGCTGGCAAGCCTCGGGCGGGGTGTGCGACGGCAACAATATCGCTGCCTGCGGCGTCCCGGTGGTCGACACCATGGGGGTGCGCGGCGGCGCGATCCATTCGCCGGACGAGTATCTGATCGTCCCCAGCCTTGCCGAACGCGCGGCACTCAGCGCCCGCGTCATCGAGCGTCTCGCTCAGGGAGCCCTCCAGTGACCTTTCGCCTCCGGCCTGCGCGCCCCGCCGATCTCGAAGCGCTTTACGAAATGGCCAAGCTCACCGGCGGGGGGTTCACCAACCTGCCGCCCGACCGCGCGGCATTGAAGGCCAAGCTCGAGCGCGCCGAGGCCGCCTTCGCGAGGCCGCAGGACACGCTGGCCGACGAGCAATTCGTGCTGGTGCTCGAAAACGCCCGCAACGGCGCGGTGCGCGGCACCTGCCAGCTGATGACCCAGGTCGGGCAGCGCTGGCCCTTCTATTCCTACCGCCTCAACACGCTGACCCAGTATTCGCAGGAACTGGACCGCACCGTGCGCGCGGAACTGCTCAGCCTCGTCACCGACCTTGAGGGGTCGAGCGAGGTCGGCGGGCTGTTCCTCCACCCGGGCGAGCGCGCCGGAGGCTTCGGCCTGCTGCTCGCCCGCTCGCGCTATCTGTTCGTCGCCATGCACCGGCCGCGCTTTGCCGACCGCATCCTTGCCGAGCTGCGCGGCATCATCGACGAACGCGGCGGATCGCCCTTCTGGGACGGGGTCGCGGGGCGCTTCTTCGGGATGGGCTTCCAGGAGGCGGACTATTTCAACGCGATCAACGGCAACCAGTTCATCGCCGACCTGATGCCCAAGCACCCGGTCTATATCGCGATGCTGAGCGAGGATGCGCGCAGCGTCATCGGCGTCCCCCACCCGACGGGGCGCGCGGCGATGCGGATGCTCGAGGGCGAAGGCTTCCGCCACGATGGCTATGTCGACATCTTCGATGGCGGGCCGACGATGACCGCCTGGACCGACAGTGTCACCAGCGTCAGGAACGCAGCCCACGCCAAGGTCACCGCGCTCGACGTCGCCGAGGGCGAGCGCGCGATCCTTGCCACCGGCCATCTCGGCACCTTCCGCGCCTGCTTCGGCGCGCGGGTGATGGACGGGGCGGGCGGCATCGCGATCGATTCGGCGAGTGCGGACCTCCTCGACGTGTGCGCGGGCGACGCGGTGTGGAGTGTGGCACGATGAGCCTTGCCGAAATCAATTTCGACGGGATCGTCGGCCCCTCGCACAATTATGCGGGGCTGAGCCTCGGGAATATCGCCAGCCAGGGCCATGCGGGCGATCCCTCCTACCCGCGCGCCGCCGCCTTGCAGGGCGTGGCGAAGATGCGCGGCAATCTTGCGCGATTGGGCGTGCAGGGCTTCCTGCTGCCGCTGCCGCGCCCCAACGGGGCCTTGCGGCAGGCGCTTGCGCTCGACGGCACAGAGCCGCCGCAGCTGCGCGCCGCGCCGTGGTCGGCCTCTGCGATGTGGACCGCCAATGCCGCGACTGTCTCGCCCGCCCCCGACACCGCGGACGGGCGCTGCCACCTGACGCCGGCGAACCTCGTCACCATGCTCCACCGTGCGCAGGAATGGCCCGATACGCAGGCCCAGCTCAGGATCGCTTTCGGCGACACGCGGCACTTCGCAGTGCACGATGCCGTGCCCCCCACCTTCGGCGACGAGGGCGCGGCCAATCACATGCGGCTGTGCGAGAGCCATGAGCGGCAAGGCGTCGAGGTGTTCGTCTATGGCAGGCCGGGTGGCCGCTTCCCCGCGCGCCAGCACGAACAGGCCAGCCGCCTCGTCGCCCGCGCCCACGGGCTTGATTCCGCGCGCACCGTCTTCATCGAGCAGAACCCCGAGGCGATCGCGGCGGGCGCTTTCCACAATGACGTGGTCGCCGTGGCGAACGGCCGCGTGCTCTTCACCCATGCCGAGGCCTTCGCCGACCAGCAGGGGGCCTATGAGGCGATCCGCAAGGCCTTCCCTGCATTGGAGGTGGTCGAGGTGCCCTCCTCCGCCGTGTCGCTGGAAGAGGCGATCCGCACCTATCTGTTCAACGCCCAGCTCCTGACCCTGCCGGGCGGCGAGATGGCGCTGATCGTCCCCGAGGAATGCCGCGAAAGCCCCGCCGTGTGGGGCTGGGCGCAAGCGATGCTCGCCGGAAACGGCCCGATCCGGCAGGTGATCCCGGTCGACGTCCGCCAGTCGATGGCCAATGGCGGGGGACCTGCCTGCCTGCGCCTGCGCGTGGTGTGCGATCCGGCCACGGTCGATCCGCGCTTCCTGCTGGGCGAAGCCAAGGCCGATCTGCTGGAGCGCACCATCGCTGCGCATTGGCCTTTGCAGATCGACCCGTCCGATATCGGGACGCAGACCCTCGCGGACAGCGTGATCGCTGCACGGCTCGCCCTGCTCGACGCGCTCGATCTGGCACAGCTTGGTTAACGCATTTGGCGATGCGGGCCGGCAGGCGTAAGGTTACTTCATTGTAAAGGCGACTCAGCATCCGGCGGGCCGCCCACGGGTTGAGGAACGCTATGCTGCGCAAGCTGGGACGGCTATTCGTGATCAAGAACCGCTTCGAGGCGTTCCTGATCATCTACGCCCTCGCCCTCGGATCGAGCGCGCGGGGCATGGTCTATCTCCACGAATACCCGGGCTTCGGCGGCAAGCTCCTGTTCCTAGCGACGACCGGCGCGGTGTTTCTGGCGGGGGCGAAGATCCTCGATTGCCTGAAGCTCGAGAGCGAAGTGGCCGAACTGCGCGCGGCGCGCCTTGCCCAGCCGGATTAGGTTCACACAAAGCCACCGCCCGGCCGGTGACCGGCAGCTCTGATCACCATCCATCGCAGGAAGGTGGGGGTTTCTGTTGCTACGCCCGCGCCCTTGTGAAGGGGGGCGAGGACCGTTGCCCGGATCGGCCAGCTTGCGCTCTCCCTCGGCCGAAAGGTGGGGGATTCTGTTGCTACGCTCCCCCGGGCGCCCGGTTTCCGATTCTGTTACCCGGTTCGGTCCGAACCGTGCTCGTAGCGTTGTAAATTCAGGCCGTTAAGCCGTCACATTACGCGGCGAGAGCAAGTGCTTCGTTGTCGTTGGCACTTATTGGTTGTGAGCCTTATGCGGGTTACTCAGCCCGGGCAAAAACTACGTCTTTCAACACACGTCGATCCTGGTTCGGCCCCTCCAGCTGAGCCGCTCGGTCGGCACGCTTCACGCGTGTCGACCGTGAGCTCAGATGGTGGAGCCGCCGGGTACTGCCCCCGGGTCCGTTGCATCTATTGCACGCAGCAGTTTATCGCCATAGCCGGCCGAGGCCGGCGCGGGTGGATATAGCGCTGAAATCCTGAATGTGAAGTGTATCCCCCCTCCCGCCTGCGGGAGGGGGGCGAGACTTGCCCCGGACTTGATCCGGGGCTTAGTCGCAGCGGGGTGGGCCTGCGCGACGGTTCGCTTGCCCACCCCCGACCCCTCCCGCAAGCGGGAGGGGGGAAATCTTCTACTTCTTCAGCGCGTCCCTGATCTCGGCCAGCAGCTCGATTTCGGTCGGGCCGGCGGGGGCGGCGGGCTCTTCGGGCTTGGCGAGCCTCGCGCTCGCCCTGTTCACATAGCGCACCATCAGAAAGATGATGAGGGCCAGGATCACGAAGTTGATGATGGTCGAGACGAACGCCCCCACCGCCAGCACGTTGGCGCCGACCTGGCGCGCGGCCTCGAGCGGGGCGCCCTCGATCACGTCGCCCGACAGGATGATGTAGCGGTCCGAGAAGTCGACGCTGCCGAACACCCAGCCGATCAGCGGCATGATGATGTCATCGGTCAGCGACTTGACGATCGTCCCGAAGGCCGCGCCGATGATGACGCCGACCGCGAGGTCCATGACATTGCCCTTGGCGATGAAGGCCCGGAATTCCGACAGCATGATGATCCCCATTGTTTTTGGCGGTTAACCCTGTCTGGCACCGCCCCGCAGCCCTGCCAAGACGCGGGGCGTGTGCCGTCCACCGCTTGAACGGGGCCAGAGGTGTGCTATATGCGCAATACAGACATTCCGGCAGGGCCAGACCCCGCCGCTCGAGGAGGGACCCACGCGATGAACTTCACCACCATGCTGCGCGGCGCGCTGGCGGCGGCTGCCGCGCTCAGCCTTGCGGCCTGCGGGATCAACTCGGTCCCCACCAAGGAGGAGGCCGCCAAGGCCAAGTGGGCCGATGTGGAGAGCGCCTACCAGCGCCGCGCCGATCTCATCCCCAATCTCGTCTCGACCGTGAAGGGCGCGGCCGCCTCGGAAGGCAAGATCCTCGAGGACGTGATCAACGCCCGCTCGCGCGCCACCGCGGTGCAGATCTCGGCCGACGATCTCGACGATCCGGCCAAGTTCCAGGCCTTCGAACAGGCCCAGGGCGAAGTCGGCGCGACCCTCTCGCGGCTGCTGGCGGTGACCGAGAACTATCCGCAGCTGCGCAGCCAGGAGGGCTTCCTCGCGCTCCAGGACCAGCTCGAGGGGACCGAGAACCGCATCGACAACGCGCGCACCAAGTACAACGCCGCGGTGCAAGACTACAACACCACGATCCGCACCTTCCCCGACAGCATCGGCGCCAACATCATCCATGGCGCCAAGCCGATGCAGGGCTTCAAGGCCAAGCCCGGCGCGGACGAGGCGCCCGAGGTCAATTTCGACGCGCCGGCATAAGGGCAGGGCCCGGGAGCCGGCCGTGAGCCTGCGCCATCTTCTCGCCCTGTGCTGGGCGCTGCTCGCGCTTGTCGCGGCGCCGCTGGCGGCCCAGACCCTGCCCGCGCGCCCCGACGGGCCGGTGCTGGATCAGGCCGGGATCATCCCTGAACCCGACGAGGCCGCGCTCGATGCCAAGCTGCGCGCCTATACCAAGGCGACCGGGCGGGTGATCGCGGTGGCGACGGTCAGCTCGCTCGAGGGGCAGGATCCGGCGACCTACGCGCGCGACCTTGCCGAGGCGTGGGACCTCGGCGGCAAGGAAACCGAGGAGGCCGTGCTGCTGCTGATCGCGCCCAACGAACGCGAGATGTGGATCACCACCGCGCGCGGGGTGCAGGACCGGCTCACCGATCTGTTCACCGGCCAGGTCGTCCGCACCACCCTGCGCCTGGCCTTCCGCGAGGGCGACTTCGGCGGGGGCATTGCCAGAGCCACCGACCAGATGATCGAGCGGCTTAACCTCTCGCCCGCCGATGCCAAGGCGATCGCCGAGGCCGAGGCGGCAGCCAAGCGCAACAGCAGCGACGAGGGCGGCTTTCCGGTGGGCGTGCTGATCTGGCTCGCCTTCATGTTCTTCTTCTTCATCCTGCCGATCATCGCCAGCCGCGGCCGGCGGCGGCGCTATCGTTCGCGCGGGGCAGGCCCGTGGGGCAGTCGCGATCTTGGCGATACGGCGCGCGACGTGATCCTGTGGGAAGTGGGCAGCGCGATCGCCCGCGGCCTCATCAACAGCGGCGGAGGCCGCGGCGGCGGCGGCGGTGACTGGGGCGGCGGCGGAGGCGGCGGCTTCGGCGGCTTCGGCGGCGGCGGCGGGGGTTTCAACGGTGGCGGCGCCGGGGGGAGCTGGTAGGCGATGGCGATGATGGACGATGCCGGCCGCCAGCTGGTCAGCGACGCCGTGACCGCGGCCGAGGGCGCGACCTCGGGCGAGATCGTCACCGTGCTCGCGGACAGCTCGGACGGCTATACCGATGTCGCGCTGCTGTGGGCGGCGGGCGCGGCGTTCACCGCGATGAGCGTGTTTGCGGCTTTCCCCGCGCCCTTCCTCGAAGCGTGGGACGCCATGACCGGCGGCTGGGGCCACGAATGGACGAGCGGCGAGATCGCCAGCATGGTGATCGCGCTGGGCCTCGTGAAATTCCTCGGAGTGTGGCTGGTCCAGCAATGGCAGCCGCTGAAATGGCTGCTGGTGCCCGGCCCGGTGAAGACGATCCGCGTCCACAATCAGGCGGTGCGCCAGTTCAGGGTCGGTGCCGAGCGCCGCACCACGGGGCGCACCGGCGTGCTCATCTACCTCTCGATGCGCGAGCGCCGCGCCGAAATCGTCGCCGATGAAAGCATCGCGGCAAAAGTCCCGGCCGAGGTGTGGGGCGAGGCGATGGGCGACATGCTCGCCCAGATCCGCAAGGGCGCGATCGCCGAAGGGCTCGCAGTCGGCATTAGCGATGTGGGCTTTATTCTCGCCGAGCATTTCCCGCGGGGGGCGGGTGACGTGAACGAGCTGCCCGACCGGCTGATCGAGGTTTAGGCCTTGACCTTGATGCCCTGAGCCTGTCGAAGGGCGCTCCCTGCCCTCCCCCAGCCGACGGAGCCCCCCTTGCAGAAAGACCGCGACGCCGACCTGCCCGAGATCGTGCAGTGGGAGGGCCGCTTCATCACCGCCAGGACGCGGGGGCGCTGGGAATATGTCGGCCGCGCGCGCGGCATCCGCGCGGCGGCGATCATTGCCTTGGACGATGACCCCGATGGCACCCGCCACGTGATCCTCGTCAGCCAGTACCGCGTGCCCCTGGGGCGCTTCAGCCTCGAGATCCCCGCAGGACTGGTCGGCGACGATGCGGGCGGCGAAGGCGAGGAAGCCACTGCTGCCGCCGCGCGCGAGCTGGAGGAGGAAACCGGCTACCGCGCCGGCAGGCTCGAGGTGCTGGGCGAATTCTACTCCTCGCCGGGCATGGTCTCGGAAAGCTTCACGCTGCTCAAGGCCACGGCGCTCGAACGGGTGAGCGAGGGCGGCGGGACGGAAGACGAGAACATCATCGTCCACCGGGTTGCGCTGCGCGATCTTTCACGCTTTGTGGCCGAGTGGCGGCGCGCCGGCCACGCGGTCGATGTCAGGATCGCGATGCTTCTGACGCCGGGATATTTGGGAGAGGAATGACAGATATGGCAGGACGTGTAGCGGGCAAGATGGCCCTCGTGACGGGGGCTGCGCAGGGCCTCGGCCGCGCGCATTGCATTGCTCTGGCGCAGGAAGGCGCGCGGGTGCTGGCGACCGACATCAACGGTGCGGGCGCAGAGGAAACCGCCGCGATCATCAACGCCGAGCTGGGCGAAGGCACCGCTTTCGGCATGGCGCATGACGTGACCAGCCCCGACCAGTGGGACGCCGCCGTCGATGCCGCGCGCGAACAGCTCGGCGGATTGAACGTCCTCGTCAACAATGCCGGGATCGGCGTGCCCGGCAATATCGAGGCCTGCGACTTCGGCGACTGGCAGCGCTGCTTCGACATCAACGTCAACTCGATCTTCCACGGCTGCCAGAAGGCGCTGCCGCTGATGCGCGAGCATGCGCCGGGCTCGATCATCAACATCTCCTCGATCGCCGGCCTGATCGCGAGCGACACCATGCCCGCCTACAACGCCAGCAAGGCGGCGGTGTGGATGCTGTCGAAGTCGATCGCGCTCCACTGCGCGAAGAAGGGGATGCAGATCCGCTGCAATTCGGTCCACCCGACCTTTGTCGACACCCCGATCCTCGATGGCACCGCAAAAGCGCACGCGCTCGACAAGGCGGTGCTGATGGAGAAGCTGGCGCGGCAGATTCCCTTGAAGTTCGTCGGCGAGCCGAACGACATCGCCAACGCGGTGCTCTATCTGGCGAGCGATGAAAGCCGCTTCATGACCGGCGCCGAGCTGAAACTGGATGGCGGCATCTCGGCGATGTGAGGGAGGGGGGATTGCTCCCCCCTCAATCCGCGATCAGCGCGATTGCGGCGTAGATCAGCACCGGGCTGCCGAAACCGACCAGCGTGGCAATCACGAAGCCGGCGCGCACCAGCAGCGGGTCGATGCCGAAGTAGTTGCCGATCCCCGAGCACACGCCCGCAAGCCTGGCATTGCCCTTGTCGAGGCGGAAGCTGCGGCTCGGCGGGGTGCTGCCCGAATTCCTGATATCGTTCATGGTGGTCGAACTCCTGTGAAAACGAGAGGCGATCAGGCCATCAGCGAGGGGCTGACGGGGAGGATCGCATAGGCGAAGCTGGCAACCGTCAGGATGACAGCGAAAGCGGCAGAAGCAAGGCGGGCGGTGTTGTCTTGTCCGAACATGGGTCTTGGTCCTTGGTCAGAGTGGGCGGGTCAGGCGGTCAGCGAGGGGCTGGCGGGGATGATGGCGTAGGCGAAGAAGGCGGCCGAGATCACGACCGAGAAGGCGGCGGCGAAGAGGCGGCTGGAGGTTTCGTTGGCGTACATTGTGTGTCTCCTGTTGCTGTGTTGCCGGGGCTGTCCCGGGGATGCCGGATACTTTGCACGGGTCGTGCCAAACTTGAAAAACGGCGGATTTCTGCGGTTCCGCACCTTTCGCCCCGCAAGTGCGCCGTTCACCCGAACGAAAGCTTGGGAATTTTTCCCAAGTATCGGGATCGGCGATTTTGCGCCCGCCGCACTGGCCAAAACGCCGCCCTCCCGCTACCCCCGCGCCTGCCATGGGCCTCAGCCGCATCAGCCTTGAAAACTTCCGCAACCACCCCGCGACCACGCTCGCCGAAACCGCGCATTTCAACCTGCTGGTGGGCGAGAACGGGGCGGGCAAGACCAACCTTCTGGAAGCCCTGTCGCTGCTCGGCCCCGGGCGCGGATTGCGCCGCGCGAACCTCGCCGACCTCGCCCGCCGCACCGCGCCGGGCGCTGCCCCCCTGCCCTTCGCGATCGGCGCGAGCCTGACCGAGGCGGGCACGGTCTCGGCGCGGATCGGCACCTATACCGAGGCCGGCAGCCCCGGACGGCGGCTGGTGCGCGTCAACGGCGCGCCCGCCACCGCCGCGAGCCTTGCCGAGTGGCTCGCCCTGTCATGGCTCACCCCGGCGATGGACGGCCTGTTCACCGACAGCGCGGGCGCAAGGCGGCGGTTCATGGACCGCATGGCATTGGCCCTCGCCCCCGATCACGCGCGCCGGGTGAATGCGCTGGAGAGCGCCTTGCGCGAACGCGGCAAGCTGCTGGACAGCGGCGGCGACCCGCGCTGGCTCGATGCGGTCGAGGCCCAGGCCGCCGATCACGGCGCCGCCGTCACCCGCGCCCGGGGCGAGCTGGTGGCGCGCCTCGCCGACGAGCTGTCCGCCCTCCCGCCCGAACCCTTCGCACGGCCAGCCCTGACCTATCGTCCCGGCGGCCCGGCGGACGAGACTGCCTTGCGCGCCGAACTCGCCCGCGCCCGCCCGCGCGACCGGGCCGCAGGCCGCGCACTGACCGGGCCCCAGCGCGACGAGCTTGAGGTGCGCATGGCCTCCACCGGCCACCCCGCCGCCGCCTGTTCGACCGGCGAGCAGAAGGCGATGCTGATCGCCATCACGCTGGCCCACGGCATCCTCGCCGCCGCCGGCCGCCCTTCCGTGCTGCTGCTCGACGAGGTCGCCGCCCACCTCGATCCGGTCCGCCGCGCCGAGCTGTTCCGGCGCCTCAGGGAAGGCCGCGCGCAGGTATGGATGACCGGCACCGAGCTTGCCCCCTTCGATGCCATCCGCAGCGAGGCGGCGGTGTGGCGGGTTTCGGGCGGGGGCGTGGAGCCTCTCTAGCGAAGTTCACGAAGTTCATATTGCAAAATGCGCAATCCTACAGGCTTTCTGCAATGCATTCAGCGGCTTGAAGGCCGAAATCGAAGTTCACACAGATTTCGTGCGCGCCGCCGCCAGCTGCAAGCGGGATGATCGCCTCGACAATGCGAAAGAGCCCGCCCGTCATAGCGCCGCACACCCGTGTAGGAAAATGCCCCGGTCAGCGCGGTGCGGGCATGGCAGGCGAAGCGCCGGACGCGGGCGGCAGCGCGCTCTCCACCTGCCCGAGCGTGGCGGCCACCAGCCGCTCGATCCCCTCGGCGGTGGGGTGGATCTTGTCCGACTGGAACAGCGCCGGCTCGCGGTAGATGTCCTCCAGCCAGAAGGGGATCAGCGCCGCGCCATGTTCCTTGGCGAGATCGGCATAGATCGCATCGAAGGCCGCCTGATACTCCGGCCCGTAATTGGGGGGCGCGCGCATCCCCATCAGCAGCACCGGCACCTTTTCCTGGTTGAGGATCGCCAGCATCTTGCCGAGGTTTGCCTTCGTCTCGTCAGGCTTCAGCCCGCGCAGCAGATCATTGCCGCCCAGTTCGAGGATGAACAGCGCCGGCGGCGTCTCCTGTGCGGCGAGGGTGAATTCGAGCCGCTGGAGCCCTGCCGCAGTGGTATCGCCCGAGACCCCGGCGTTGATCACGTCGGCATTGATCCCCTTGGCGCGCAGGGCGTTCTCGAGCTTTTCGGGATAGGCATCGCGCGCATCGAGGCCGTAGCCTGCAAACAGGCTGTCGCCGAAAGCGATGACCTTGCGTTCGGGCCCCATCACCGGAACCGCGGGGAGCGCCGGCTGGCCGTCCTCGGCCATTTCCGGGGCGTTGGCGGCGTCCCCGGCCTTGTCGGAGCATCCCGCCAGCGCCAGCGACGCGCCGCCTGCCAGAGCAATAATCGACCAAGAGCGCTTGTGCATCCGCCAGCCTTCCATACCTGTAGCTTGTCGCCACCCCCCACCTATGCCATCGGACAATTGTGACAAGTCCCTCTCTCGCCATCAGCGCCCGCAACCTCACCCTGACGCTCGGCGGCACCGCTTCGCCGGTGACGATCCTGCGCGGGATCGATCTCGATGTGCCGCAGGGGCAGGTCGTGGCGCTGCTCGGGCCTTCGGGATCGGGCAAGAGCTCGCTGATGGCGGTGCTCTCGGGCCTCGAACGCGCCAGCGGGGGGAGCCTTGACGTGGCGGGCGCCAATTTCGCGGCGCTGGGCGAGGATGGCCTTGCGGCGGCGCGGCGCGGGCGGATCGGGATCGTCTTGCAGGCCTTCCACCTGCTCCCCACCATGACCGCAGCCGAGAATGTTGCCACCCCGATGGAACTGGCCGGGATGGCCGATGCCGCCCCCCGCGCGCTCGCCGAACTGGAAGCGGTCGGCCTTGCGCACCGCACCGGGCACTACCCCGCGCAGCTGTCGGGCGGCGAGCAGCAGCGCGTCGCCATTGCGCGGGCCACCGCACCGCGCCCCGGCCTGATCTTCGCCGACGAGCCGACCGGCAATCTCGATGCCGCGACCGGCGAGGAGATCATCAAGCTGCTCCTCGCCCGCCGTGCCGAGACCGGGGCGACGCTGCTGATCATCACCCACGACGCCGCCCTCGCCGCACGCTGCGAACGGGTGCTGACCATGGCCGATGGCCGGATAGTCTCGGACACCGCTCCTGTGGTTTCGGCTGGCGCATGAGCCTGCCGACAAGGACCGCATGGGCGATTGCCCGGCGCGATCTCAACGCGCGCTTCCGGGGCTTGCGCCTGCTGCTGGTGTGCATTGTCCTTGGCACCGCCGCATTGGCCGCGATCGGCACGCTGACCGCGGCGATCGAGAGCCAGCTTGCCTCCAGCGGGCAGGCGCTGCTCGGCGGGGACCTTGAAGTCGAGGTGTGGCAGCGCACCCTCACCCCGGCCGAAAGGAAGGCGCTCGGCGCTTACGGCACCATCTCGAGCGGCTACCGGATGCAGGCGATGGCCAGCACGCCCGAGGCTGCCGCGCCGATCGAGCTGAAGGCGGTCGACGGCAAGTGGCCGATGTACGGCACGCTCACCCTCGCCGATGGCCGCCGCGCCGGCGCGCCTGCGGGCAAGGACGCATGGGTCGCGGCCACCGCGCTCGAACGGCTCGGGATCAAGGTGGGCGAGAGCTTCAAGGTCGGCACGGTCACGCTGCGGGCCGCAGGGATCATCAAGGACGAGCCCGACCGGCTTTCCGAAGGCTTCCAGCTCGGCCCGACGATCATCGTTGCCGAGGGCATCCCCGCCGAGGCCGGCCTCGTCGCCCCGGGCGCGCTCTACCAGAGCAAGCACCGCATCGCCTTTGCCAATCCTGCGCGCGATCCTGCGGCGGTGGAAGAGGCGCTCGCCCGGAAATTCCCCACCGCCGGGTTCGACATCCGCACCCGGGACCGCGCCTCGCCCGGGGCGGACCGCTTCGTGCGCCAGATGAGCGATTTCCTGACGCTGGTGGGGCTCGCCGCACTGGTGATCGCGGGGATCGGGATTGCCGGCGGGGTGTCCTCCTATCTCGACCAGCGCCGCGCGAGCATTGCGACCCTGAAGGTGCTGGGCGCGACCTCGGGTGACATCGTGCGCATCTATGCGATGCAGATCGGCGCCGCGGCGCTGGCGGGGAGCCTTGCGGGGCTGGTCGCCGGCGTGCTCGTCACCCCGCTGCTGGCGGGCGCCCTCGAAGGCCTGCTGCCGGTCGAGAGCGGCTTCATCATTTCGCCCCCCGCGCTGCTGCTGGCGGCGAGTTACGGCCTGCTGGTCGCCTTCGCCTTCGCCGCCGCGCCGCTGCTGCGGGCGCGGACCTTCCCGGCGATGGCGCTGATGCGCTCAGGCATCGTGCCGCTGGCGCGGGACCGGCGCGCGCTGGCAGCGACCGCGATCGGCATCGCCGGGGTCTGCGCGCTGGCCCTCACCACCACCGCGCAACCGCTGCTGTCGGGCGGGTTTCTGCTCGGCGCAGGCGCGGCGCTGGCGCTGCTCGCCGGGATCGGCTGGGGCATCCAGCGCCTCGCCCGCCGCCTGCCGCGGCCGCGCAATCCCTTGCTGCGCAGCGCCATCGCCAACATCCACCGCCCCGGCGCGCCGACCGGGGCGCTGGTCACCGCATTGGGCTTCGGGCTGGCCGCCTTCGTGCTGCTCGCCGCGGTGCAGAGCGCGATCGACGGCAATATCGCCCGCCGCGTGCCGATGGAGGCGCCCGATTATTTCGTGCTCGATGTGCCGCCCGCCAAGGAGCCGCGCTTCTTCACGCTGATCCAGAGCGCGTTTCCCAAGGCCGGCATCCGCACCGTCCCCACGCTGCGCGGCGCGGTGCTCGCCTATGGCCCCAAGGACAAGCTCACCCGGGTCGCCGACCTCAAGGAAATCCCCGATGGCGCCTGGGCCCTGCGCGGCGAGCGCGGGCTGACCTATGCCGACCGTCTGCCGCAGGGCAACCGCATCGTCGCGGGCGAGTGGTGGAGCCCGCTCCACCGGGGCGAGCCGCTGGTTTCGGTCGATGCGCGCTTTGCCGAGGCGGTCGGCCTGAAGGTCGGCGACTATCTGACCATCGGCATTCTCGGGGTCGAACGCACCGCCCGGGTCGCCAACCTGCGCGAGATCGACTGGGAGAGCATGGGCTTCAACTTCGCGCTGGTGTTCAGCCGCAATGCGATCGCCGATGCGCCGCACAACCTTTCGGCGACCATCGACCTGCCCGACGGCGCCGATCCTGCCGCGCGCGGCCGCCTGCTGCGCGCGCTGGTGAAGGAAATGCCCTCATCCTCGGTGATCGAAGTCGGCGGCATTCTGGTCGAGGCGAGGAAGCTGCTCGAACAGGTCAGCCTTGCGACCCTCGCTGCCGCCGCGGTGACGGTGCTGGCGGGCCTTGCGGTGCTGATGGGCGCGATCGCCGCCGCGCGCGCGGCGCGCACCTATGACACGGTGATGCTGCGCGTGCTCGGGGCGAGCCGGCGGCAGATCCTGCTGTTGCAGCTGGCTGAATACGGCCTCCTCGCCGGCCTCCTGGCGCTGGTCGCGCTGGGGCTTGGCGGGGGGCTCGCCTGGGTGATCGTCACCCGGCTGTTCGCATTCGACTGGCTGCCCGACTGGGGCGAGGTGCTCGGTGTGCTCGGCCTCGGCACCGCGCTGGTGCTGGGCTTCGCGCTCGCCGGATCGCTCCCGCTGCTGGGCGCGAAACCGGCGCGCGCGCTGCGCGAGCTTTAGGCGAAGACCTCTTCGAGCCGCTCCGAACCGCCGCCGGTCACCTCGCTGTGCAGCGCCGCGATGAAGGTCGAGGCGAACATCACGTAGATGACGAAAAGCGGCAGCAGCACGAAGGGCAGCAGCAGGATCAAGAGCGGCAGGCCCGAGGCCGGATCGGCGCTGATCGCGGTGGTGAACACGAGGCCGAAAGGCAGCCCGAAGATCACCAGCGTCAGCACCACGAGCGCGAGCATCGCCAGGAAAATGCCGAGCACCCGGCCCTCGGTCACCGCCCAGCTGCGCCGGATCGCGGCGACGGGACCCCACACCTGGTCGACCGCCACCACCGGCACCAGCACCACAAGCCGGCAGCCAAGATATACCACCGCCGGCATGAACAGCAAAACCAGCAACACGCCCACGATGCTCCCGGCCGTGCCGCCGCCGAGCCCGGCCACGCCCGCCACCGCGAGCACCGCCGCGCCGAGCGCGAGATAGGCCAGCCCCAGGATCAGCGAGATGAGGATGAAGGGCAGCACGCTCTTGAAACCGCGCACCATCGCGGAGCTGAAGGAGGGCTCCTCGAGCGGCGAGGCGATCGTCACCATCGCCGCCTGCTGGACCAGCGCCAGCACCGCATAGGCGGCATAGAACAGCATCATGACGAGGAAAAACACGACCCCCATCCCCGTCACCGCGGCCGGATCGTCAAGCCCCGCACCGATGCCCACCGCGCCCGCCGTGCCCATGATCGCTATCACGATCCCGAGCACCACCGAGCCCACCATCTGGATCGCGAAGAACACCGCGAACATGCCGAGCAGCAGCCAGAACCGCTGGCGCAGCATCGTCCAGCTGGTCGCAAACACGCGTCCGATATCGATCATGATTGTCCCCCTGCGGTCATCCCCGGTCCGGGCTGCCGCGCGAACGCAGGATGCATGGTGCAAGCGCCTGTTGCAACGGGAAAGGCGCCCTTGCCCCGGCCCTAATCGAACAGCGCGGCCTCGTAATCGATCGCGCGCGGATCGCTGCCGTAGCGGTTGGGCCCGGGGGTTCCGGCCGCAAGCATCAGCCACAGCATCCAGCCCACCCCGAGATAGGGCAGGAACATGACGGTCAGCATCCACCCGCTGGTGTTGTGATCGTGGACCCGGCGCACCTGTAGCGCGAGGGTCGGCACGGCGAAGGCGAGGACATAGAGGCCGAACACCGCCAGCACGATATTCTCGCGCAGGCTGCCCTCGGGCAGCAGCGAGGCAAGGTTGAGCGCGGCTGCGAGAAAGCCGATCTGCCACAGGATGAAGGCCCAGTATTCGGTGCGCCTGGCCCGCCCGCGAAGGTCGAAGCTGCGGCGGATCGGCTGGATCAGGCTGGTAAGCATGGGTTCCTCATCTCCCGCCGCGCGCCCGCGCGCAAGCCCTCGGCACACCATGCTCCACACAGCCAAAGGGCCCCGCACCATCTGGTGCGGGGCCCCCTGCCTGTTGCCCGGTCAAAAAGGCCGATCAGAACTTGAAGCGCACGATGCCGCCATAGGTGCGCGGCTGGCTCGGGTAGCCCGAGACCGTGCCCGACTGCGCGACGCCGTCGAACACCGTGATGATGTACTGATCCTCCAGCAGGTTGCGCGCCCACACGCCGACCTCGAGCCCGTTTTCGAGCTGGAGCGTCATCGAGCCGTTCACGAGGTTGACCTCGCGCTCGAAGATGCGGGTGTTGCCGAGCGCGGTGTTGAAGGTCGGCAGACCGTTGTTGATGTTGACGTTGCTTTCGTGGCTGTAATCGAGGCGGCTGACCAGCTTGGTGCCGCTCGAGCCGAACTCGTGGGTGTGGGTCGCGGCCACGCGCAGGTTCCACTCGGGGATCCCGCCCGGACGCGCGCCGGTCAGGTTGCCCACCGGGCTCTGGGTGAAGCTGTCGAACTTCGGATCGAGGTAGGTCGCCGCGAAGTTGAACACGAGGCCCGGGGTCGGCGAAACATTGCTGTCGAACTCGAAGCCCTTCACCGACTGCTGGCCGGCGTTGTTCAGCTGGAAGCCGGTGCCGGTGAACAGGAAGCTCTGGAAGCCCTTGATGGTCTGGTCGAACAGCGCAAGGTTGAAGCCGAAGCCCTGCCACTGCGCCTTCACGCCCAGTTCGTAGACCTCGGCATTTTCCGGACCTGCAAAGCGCGAACCCGTGCCGAGGTTGGCGACCGCCAGTCCGGCATTGGTGATCGGCGAGGCAGGCGCCGCAAAGCGCGAGCGGCCCGGACCCGGGATATAGTCGCCGAACGCCGGACGGCTATCGCGCGACAGGTTGATCGAGCTCGCCTTGAAGCCGGTCGCGTAGCTCGCATAGACGTTGATCTCGTTCGAGACCTGATAGGCGGCACGCAGCAGGTAGGTGAACTTGTCGTCGCGGGTCTGGCCGGGTTCGACCGCGTTCGGAATGCTCAGGAACGGCGGCTGGAACTGGAACGGCGAGAGGCCGAGCAGCGGGTTGGTCGCCGGGTTGGTCGCCGCGGCGAGCAGCTGCTGCTGCACCGCACCCGGCAGGGCCTGGAACTGCGCGCGGGTGAACACGTCGGGCAGCGCCGGGTTGGCCACGGTCGCACCGGTGATGAAGGCATCGACGAGGTTGATGTTGGCCAGCTCGTCGAAGGCCTGACCCGCGAGCGCGAAGTCCTTCTTGTCATCGGTGTAGTTGAACCCGCCGGTGAAGACGAGGCCGTCGATCGGCTCGAAGTCGATGGTGCCGAACACCGACCAGGCGGTGTTGTCCATCGAATATTGCTCGGCGGTGAGCAGACCGGGGCTGAAGATCGCGCCCTGCGGCAGGCCGAGCGCGGCTTCGACGCCGTTGAAGGTCGCCGGGTTGCCGGTCAGCAGCGCGAAGAAGGTGCGCGTGTCGGCACCGGTGGTGAGCCGGCTGTCCTGCGAGATCGATTCGTCGAAGTAGAACCCGCCCAAAAGGAAGTTGATCGGACCATCGAAGTCCGAGGTCAGCCGCAGTTCCTGGGTGAAGGTGTTGACCTGCTGGTCGCGGGTTTCGGTCACCACGTCGGCGCTGGTGAAGTCGACGTCCTGATCGAGGAAGTTCTTCAGCTCGCGATAGGCGGTGATCGAAGTGAAGGTCAGCGCACCGGTGCTCCAGTCGGCCTGGATCGAGCCGCCGTAGTTGTCGACGGTGTTGAGCGGCTTCTGGCTGAGGAAGGTGTTGTAGCTGAAGAAGTCAGTGCTGAGCGCACCGCCCACCGCGAAGATCGCGGGCGCGGTCGGGCCGGCGACGAGGGTCGAGACGAGGCAGCAGCTTTCGTCGATCTTGGCGTAGTCGCCGATGATGCGGACCTTGAAGTCGGGGGTCGGCTCGATCAGCAGCTGGCCGCGCGCCGCCCAGCGGTTGCGGTCCGAGGTATCGGTGTTGAGGTTGGTGATGCGGGCATAACCGTCGCGGCGGTTGTAGCTGCCGTCGATCGAGAAGGCGATGTTCTCGGCGATCGGCCCGGTCACTTCGCCCTTGAGCACCACGGCGTTGTAGTTGCCGTAGCTCGCTTCGACGAGGCCGCCGAATTCGTATTGTGGCTCCTTGGTGACGACCGAGATCACGCCGGCGCTCGCGTTCTTGCCGAACAGGGTCGATTGCGGCCCGTTCAGCACTTCGATGCGGCTCACCATGTTGAGGTCGGACAGCGCCGCGGCCGAGCGCGAGCGGAACACGCCGTCGATGAACACGCCGACCGAGGGCTCGATCCCGAAATTGTTGTCGCCGTTGCCGAAGCCGCGGATGATGAAGGTGGTCGCCGAAGCGCTCTGGAGCTGGCTGACGCGCAGCGAGGGCACCACGGTTTGCAGGTCGAGCACGTCGCGGATCTGCGCCTGCTCGAGCACTTCGCCGCTGGTCACCGACACCGAGATCGGGGTTTCCTGCAGGGTCTGCTCGCGCTTGGACGCGGTGACGATGATGACGTTGCTGGCTTCGGGGTCACCGGCCTCGGGCTCGGCGTCCTGCGCCAGGGCGACGCCCGGCATGGCAAGGCAGGCAGCGCCCGCAAGCAGGGTGAATCGATATGCGCCGGCAGCGCCGGTGATGGTCGAACGCATGGAAGCTCCTCTCCAAAAATCCCGCGACCCCGGCGCCCTGTTGCGGGCACGCACCGTCCCAGTGCGCTCTCTCCCGAGATCGTGTGCCGGCGGTCATAAGCGAGGCCTGCGATTGTAACAAGTCGCACCCTCGCGGTTTTGACGGGCAGGTGACGTGTATGTTGCGCAAGAGTCACACTCGCGCCCGCCCTTGCAATCCTCCGCAATGCCCCGGCGCTTGCCCCTCGGGCGGACCCCTGCTAGGCGCGCGCACAATGTTGCATCGCAGCGCCAGATCGCAGCTTCGGCGCATGCCGTAGCGTCCGGCGCTGTCGCCAACCCGCCACAAACCCCGCCTAACCGGGCTGCCTTTACGCGCCCGCCCCGTTTCCTGCCCCGCCACCTGTCTTTTCTAACCCGGATGCGCCCCGCAGCCGGCTTTTCACCGGAAGTTTTCGCAAAAATGTCGTCCGCCCTCAGAAATATCGCGATCATCGCCCACGTCGACCACGGCAAGACCACGCTGGTCGACCAGCTGTTCCGTCAATCGGGCACCTTCCGCGACAACCAGCGCGTCGAGGAACGCGCGATGGATTCGGGCGATCTCGAAAAGGAACGCGGGATCACCATTCTTGCCAAGTGCACCAGTGTCGAGTGGGAAGCCGGCGGTGATACCACCCGCATCAACATCGTCGACACCCCCGGCCACGCCGACTTCGGCGCGGAAGTTGAGCGCATCCTCAGCATGGTCGACGGAGTGATCCTGCTGGTCGACAGCGCCGAAGGGGCGATGCCGCAGACCAAGTTCGTCACCGGCAAGGCGCTCGCGCTGGGCCTTCGCCCGATCGTCGTCGTCAACAAGATCGACCGCCCCGACGGCCGCCCGCAGGAAGTGCTCGACGAGGTGTTCGATCTGTTCGTCAGCCTCGATGCCAATGACGAGCAACTCGATTTCCCGGTGCTCTACGCGAGCGGACGCGAAGGCTACGCCAGCGAGAGCGCCGACGCGCGCGAGGGCACGCTCGCCCCGCTGTTCAACAAGGTGATCGAGCACGTCCCGGCCCCCGGCCTCGACCCCGATGCCAAATTCGCCTTCCTCGCCACCCTGCTTGATCGCGACAACTTCATGGGCCGCGTGCTCACGGGGCGCGTCCAGTCGGGCACGATCCGCGTCAATGATCCGATCCATGCGATCGACATGGACGGCAAGGTGATCGAAACCGGCCGCGCGACCAAGCTGATGAGCTTCGACGGGCTCGAACGCGTGCCGGTCGAGGTCGCGCGGGCGGGCGACATCATCGCGCTCGCCGGGCTCGAGAAGGCGACCGTCGCCAACACCGTGTGCGATCCCTCGGTGACCGACCCCATCGCCGCCCAGCCGATCGACCCGCCGACGCTGGCGATGCGCTTCTCGGTCAACGACAGCCCGCTTGCGGGCCGCGAGGGCAGCAAGGTCACCAGCCGCATGATCCGCGACCGCCTGCTGCGCGAGGCCGAAACCAACGTCGCGATCCGCGTCACCGAATCCGAGGACAAGGACAGCTTCGAGGTCGCCGGGCGCGGCGAACTCCAGCTGGGCGTGCTCATCGAGACCATGCGCCGCGAAGGCTTCGAGCTCGGCATCAGCCGCCCGCGCGTGCTGTTCCGCGAGGAAGGCGGCAAGCGCATGGAGCCTTACGAGACCGTCGTGATCGACGTCGATGACGAACACTCGGGCACGGTCGTCGAGAAGATGCAGCGCCGCAAGGCCGACTTGTCCGAAATGCGCCCCTCAGGGCAAGGCAAGACCCGCATCACCTTCAGCGCCCCCTCGCGCGGGCTGATCGGCTATCACGGCGAATTCCTCTCCGACACGCGCGGGACGGGGATCATGAACCGCCTTTTCGAAAAATACGGCCCCTACAAGGGCCCCATCGAAGGCCGCATCAACGGCGTCCTCATCTCCAACGGCGATGGCGAGGCGGTGGCCTATGCCTTGAATTCGCTGGAAGAGCGCGGCACCTTGTTCATCAGCCCGCAGATGAAGGTCTACGAAGGCATGGTGATCGGCGAGAACGCCAAGCCCGATGACCTCGAGGTCAACCCCTTGAAGGCCAAGCAGCTCACCAACATCCGCTCGAGCGGCAAGGACGACGCGATCCGCCTCACCCCCCCGCGCCGCATGAGCCTCGAGCAGGCGATCGCCTATATCGACGATGATGAAATGGTCGAAGTCACCCCCCAGTCGATCCGCCTCAGGAAGGCGATCCTGTGCCCGCACGAACGCAAGAAGGCGCGGCGCAAGAAGGAGGATTGATGGTCAGATCGGGCGGGCAGCAAACTCGCCCGTGACCTCATCGAAGGCCGTGATCTGCATGACCGTATCAAGGTCGGCGACTCTGTCCTTGATCGTCTTGGGATGTGCTTTTTCGTCCTGAGCGATGACCCAGACCACTCGAATCTGGCCTGCGCAGTGATCGAGGGCATGACGGATATGGCGCTTGCGCTCCTTGTTTCCCCAGAGATGCTGCCATCGGGCAGCGCCGGAAGGGTCGAAATAATCGACGGAGCGATCAGCCGCGGCTTTGTGCCTCCAGATCGTGAGAACGACCGTTCTGCCATCCTCACTTGCGGCGGACCACGCCTGGCGAATGTTGTGAGACGAAGCTCCAAAATGAGCGAAGGCTTCGGTTAGGGTCGTCGTTCGCGGCATGTGATCCAATATGCCACGACAATGCTGCTGGATAAAGTCGGGTGAAATGTGGCCAACCCCGCCCGCACCCGTTACGCCTCGCTTCCATGAACACCTACACCCTCGCCAGTCTTGCCGCCTATTTCCTGCTGATGGTCGCCATCGGCATCTATGCCTGGGCCAAGACCCGGGCGGATTCTTCGGGGTATCTGCTTGCCGGGCGCAATCTCGGGCCGGCGGTGACGGCGCTCTCGGCAGGGGCCTCCGACATGTCGGGGTGGCTGTTGCTGGGGCTGCCGGGGGCACTGTTTGCCTCCGGCCTGGTCGAGGCGTGGATCGCCATCGGGCTTACGGCGGGCGCGGCATTGAACTGGATCATCGTTGCCCCGCGCCTGCGCGAGCAGACCGAGCGGCTGGGCGATGCGCTCACCATCCCGCAGTTCCTCGCCAACCGCTTTCCCGAAGCCGGCACGCTGCTGCGCGTCACCTCGGCGGTCATCATCGTCGGCTTCTTCACCGTCTACACCGCGTCGGGCATGGTCGGCGGGGGCAAGCTGTTCGAGACGGCGTTCGCGGGCGCGCTGCCGGTCGCGGGGATGAGCGATTACATGGTCGGCATCCTGCTGACCGCGGGGATCGTGCTGGTCTACACCATGATCGGCGGGTTTCTGGCCGTCAGCCTCACCGACTTCGTGCAAGGGGTGATCATGATGTCCGCGCTGGTGATCATGCCGCTGGTGATCCTGACGGGCACCGAACCCGGCACGCTCGCCGCCCGGCCGCCCGAGGGTTTCCTCAGCCTCACCCACGGGGCGAGCCTGATCGGCATCATCAGCGCGGTGACCTGGGGTCTGGGCTATTTCGGCCAGCCGCATATCATCGTGCGCTTCATGGCGATCGACAAGGTCGAGAACGTCCCGCTTGCCGGATGGATCTGCATGATCTGGATGGTGATCTCGCTGGTCGGCGCGGTGGCGGTGGGGCTGTCGGGGCGCGTCTATGCCGACACCCATGGCCCCGTGGTCGAGGACCCCGAGACGATCTTCATCCTGCTTGCACAGATCCTGTTCCACCCGGCGGTGACGGGCTTCCTCTACGCCGCGCTGCTCGCCGCGATCATGAGCACGATCTCCTCGCAGCTGCTGGTCTCGTCGAGCTCGCTCACCGAGGATTTCTACCGCCTGTTCCTGCGCCGCAACGCGACCGAGGCGGAGGCGGTCAATATCGGGCGGCTGTGCGTGGCGCTGGTCGCAGGCGCGGCGCTGGTGATCGCGGCCGATCCCGACAGCGAGGTGCTGGGCCTCGTGTCCAACGCCTGGGCGGGCTTCGGCGCGGCATTCGGCCCGCTGATCCTGCTCGCGCTGACCTGGGAACGGATGACCGGCGCGGGCGCGGTGGCCGGGCTGGTGACGGGGGCGGCGGTGGTCGCGGGGTGGATCGCGCTCGGCTGGAACAAGGCCTTGCTGGGCGGCCCGGGGCTCTACGAGATCGTGCCGGGCTTTGCCGCCTCGCTGCTGGCGATCCTGGTGGTCAGCCGCCTCACCGCGCCGCGCAAGGCGCAGGTATAACCGCAGACGCCGGCGGCGCGAAACGGGGGGAGCGAGGCCCGCTCGGCCGTCCCCCCTCCAGCGACGCGCCGATGCGGGCCTCGCGCCCTTTTCACCGGGCCCCGCTTCCGGCATACTCCCGGCCCGGGGAGGACGCGGCATGGCGGGACATTCGGCAGGCGGCAGCGGCGGGCGGATCACCGGGCTCGGCGGCATTTTCTACAGGGTGAAGGATCCGGCCGCGAGCCGCGCGTGGTATCGCGAGGTGCTGGGGCTGGATGGCGAATATGGCCCGCAGCTGGCCTGGGCGGACGAGCCGCGCGCGCACCCCTATTCGCTGATCAGCCATTTCGGCGATGACAGCTACATCCAGCCCGGCACGGGCGGCTTCATGATCAACCTCAGGGTCGATGACCTCGCCGGTTTCGTGGCGGACCTGCGCGCCAAAGGCGTCGATATCCTCGGCGAGGCGGACGAAGGCTATGGCAGGTTCGCCTGGCTGCTCGACCCTGACGGGGTGAAGATCGAGCTGTGGGAGCAGGTCGAGGACCGTCTGCCATAACGCAGCACCCCGTTAGGGATACCCGGTAACCACGCAAGCTTTTCTTAACCGAGTTTCTTGCGCGGGTCTTAATTATGCCTGCGCAATAATGCCTAGCAATGCGGCATATGACACTTCTTTCCAGAACGGCTTGGCTGGCAGGCGCGGCGGCGCTGCTGGCGGGCTGCGGCTCGGTGGTTCCGGGCGTGAGCGGCGGGGCGCAGCGCGCGGCGCGCAGCACCGCGAGCGCTCCGGCGCGTCCGGCCGTGGCGGTCGCCTCGGCGCCGCGCTCCTTTGCGCCGCGGCCGGGCGAGGCGAACTGCCTTGCCGATCTCGGCGCCAGCGGAGCACGCTTCGATCCCGTGCCCGACACCTATGCCGCCCCGGGCTGCAACCAGCTCGGCACGGTGCAGCTGATGGCGCTGGCGGGCGACCGCGCGCCGCTCTCCATCGCCAACCTCGGCCCGGTCCAGTGCCAGGTCGCCAAGGCGTTCGGCGACTGGGCGCGCTTCGGCGTCGACCGCGCCGCGCGCCAGCTGCTCGGCAGCCGGCTCGCGCGGATCGAGACGATGGGTTCCTACAATTGCCGCAACGTCGCCGGGACCGGGGTGCGTTCGGCCCATGCCCGCGCCGAGGCGATCGACGTGTCGGCCTTCGTGCTGGCCGACGGGCGGCGCATTGTCCTTGAACGCGACTGGCAGGGCGGCGATGCGGCGACGCGCGAGTTCCTGCGGGTGGTGCACAAGAGCGCCTGCAAGCGCTTCGGCACGGTGCTCGGCCCCGCATACAATGCGGCGCACGAGGATCACTTCCACCTCGAGGGCACCGGCGCGAAGTTCTGCCGCTGAGCCGCCGGCCGCGTGGCGGCGGGTGAGCCGGCACGCCGCCTCCACCCCCTGCCCCCACCTCTGGCGGCGACCCGCGCAAGCGCGATGCACGCCCGGTCCCGCCGGGACAAGTTGGCGGCCCCGCTCACCGGATCACCGGCAAGGGGGCCGCCGAGAAGACGAAAACTCTCAATCCAAGGCTGCTGGCGGCTGGTGCCCTCAAGGGGGGGGAAAGGGCCGGGACAGTCGCGGGCGCGTGGTATCAGGCGCGCAGCTTGGGTTCGAGTTTCGCCTCCAGTTTGAGCCGCACCGCTTCAGCCGCGTGGCGCGCACCGAGCTTGGTCATCATGTTGGCGCGGTGGATTTCGACGGTGCGCGGGCTGATATCAAGCTCGCGCGCGATGGCCTTGTTGCTGCTGCCCTCGGCCAGCCAGTCCAGAACTTCGCGCTCGCGCGCCGAGAGGGTGGAGATGCGATCGCGCGCCTCGATCATGCGGCGGCGGGCGGCGCCGAACTGTTCGGCTTCCTTTTCGATGCGGAGCAGGCAGCGGGTGAAACGTTCAGGGTCAAGCGGGAGAGCGAGATAATCGAGCGAGCCGGCCTTGATCGCCTCGACGATGCGGCCCGGGCGGGGCTGCACTTCGACCGCGATCATCGGGAGCCAGATCCCGAGCCTGCCGAGGCGGTCGAGGATCATCCCCACCCCGCCTTCCTCGGGCGTGTCGCGGGCGATGATGATCCCCTCCCTCGGCGGGTGGACCGCGAGTTCGGAGAGGTCACCATAGACCTCGCAGTGGTGGCCAAGCGCGAAGCCTACACGAGCCAGTTCGGCGCGTTGGCGGCTGCACGAGTCGATGAAGTGGAGGGAGGCTTTGCGTGTCATGTGAGCCTGTCTGCGCTAACCGATTATGGGTTTCACGCAGGAGCGCCCCCGATCCGGAGGATTTACCGTCTCCCCGAAAGGTCAAGTATCTCTATTTTAAAAGTATTTTACCTCCGGAACGGAGCCAGATCAGGCCTGCCCCTTAGGTGTCATCGCTGAAGCTGTAGGGCGGCAGCGAATGGAATGCCGACCGCAGCGCGTTCCCCCAACCCGATGAAATGGCATCATAATATTCATCCTCGGCGGTGACGCGATGTTCATGCAAAGGTTTGAAATTGTCTTTCGATATGACCAGCAGATCCAGCGGCAAACCCACCGACAGGTTAGCCTTGAGAGTCGAATCGAAGCTAACCATCATCAGCTTGACCGCGTCCTCGAAGCTCATGTCCTTCTCGTAGCCGCGGATCAGGATCGGGCGGCCGTATTTGGTCTCGCCGATCTGGAAGAACGGCGTGTCCCAGCTCGCCTCGATGAAATTGCCTTCGGGGTAGATCATGAACAGGCGCGGCTGCATCCCGGCGATCTGCCCGGCGACGATCATCGTTGCGGTGAAGCGCCCCTTGCCGTCCGGCCCGTTGTCGCGCTGGGCCTGTTCGATGGTGGTGCGCAGCAGCCGCCCGATCTCGGTGGCGACCTGGAACATCGTCGGCCCCTTGATGAGGCAGTTCTCGCGCTCCGAGGGCGCCTTGGTGCGTTCCTCCAGCTGGCTGATCACCGCCTGCGTGGTGGCAAGGTTGCCTGCGGTCATCACCGCGATGATGCGTTCGCCCGGCACGCTCCAGTGGAACAGCTTGCGGAAGGTCGAGATGTTGTCGACGCCCGAATTGGTGCGCGTGTCGCTCATCAGGACGAGCCCCTTGTCGAGCACCATGCCAACGCAATAGGTCATGAAAGCATTCTCTCCCTGCCGCTCCCTGACCTGCCCTAGCGCGATGCGCGGCCAAGCGCAAAGGCGGGGCCGGGCGCAAGAGGGGGCGGGGAGATGTGTCCGGCGGATTACTGGTTGGACTGGCTCTGGCTCTGGCTCTGGGCGGCGACCGGCTGGGCTTCCACCGCCACGCCCACGGTCAGCACCTGCTCGGAAGCGCCGATGCTGATGCCGGTGATGGGCGCGGCATCGCGGTAGTCGCTGCCGGTGGCGACGCGCACATAGCGCGGATCGGGCGAGATGCCGTTCGAGACATCGAAGCCCACCCAGCCCAGCCCCTCGACATGGGCCTCGGCCCAGGCGTGGGTTGCTTCCTGCTCGATCCGGTCGTCCATCAAGAGGTAGCCCGAGACATAGCGCGCCGCGACCCCGCTCGCCCGCGCGGCGCCGATGAAGATGTGGGCGTGATCCTGGCACACCCCCGCCCCGTGCCCGACAGCTTCCTCGGCGGTGGTGGCCGAATGGGTGCGGCCGGTCTCGTAGACGATCCGCTCGCGGATCAGCGCAGACAGCGCGTGGAGGAAGTCGAGCGGCTTTCTGGTGTCGCTCGCCGGCACATCGCGCAGCAGACCGCGCAGGCGCGCACCGGGGCGGGTCAGCGGGGTCTGGCGCAGGAAGCTCCACAAGGGCAGGTGGCCCGAATGGCGGCCGATCACCCCGGCATTGTCCTCGGTCTCGACCACCCCCTCGCAGGTCACCGTCACCTCCTGCGCGCCCGGCGTCAGGCCGATCAGCGTGACATGGTTGAAATGCTGGTCGTCATAGTGGAGTTCGGCATGGGCATTCTCGAAGCTCATCCGCCAGTCGAGGATGCGCTGGCCCTGCGTCTCCTTGGGGGTCAGCCGCAGCCGCTGGAGCGCGTGGACCACCGGCGTTGCGAAGGCGTAATGCGTGGTGTGGCGGACCTGGAGTTTCAGCTTGCTCATGCGTGGAACCGGTAATCCTCGGCGATCGCGCGGGCGATGGCGTTGTTGCGGGCGAGGAAATCGACGAGGAATTCGTGCAGGCCCTGCTCGAAGATCTGGTCGACGGTGAGGTGGCTGATCTTGGTGTCCGCCTCGCGCATCAGGGTCACCGCGCTGCCTTCGGTGCCGTGGGTGCGGGCGAGCGCGCCGAGGCAATCGCGCAGGGCATTGCGGCAGAAGGCGAGACTGCGCGGGAAGCGGTAGTCGAGCACCACGAATTCGACGATCCCCCGCGCCTCGATCTGCCCGGCATTGAGCCAGCTATAGACCCGCGCCCCCGCGACCGAGCGCAGCACCTGTTCCCACTGCCCGGTATCGAGGCTCGATCCGACATAGGAAAGCGAGGGCAGCAGCAGGAAATATTTCATGTCGAGAATGCGCGCAGTGCTGTCGGCGCGTTCGATGAAGGTGCCGGCGCGGGCGAAGTGGTAGCCCTCGTCGCGCAGGATCGACCCGTCGAAGGCGCCGTGGACCTGCGTGCCCGCGCGCCGGATCGCCGCCAGCACCTCGCCGACCGCGCTCTGGCCGACGGGCCGCGCCAGCAGGCGGTCGATGCGCATCCAGTTCTCGTTGACCGCTTCCCACAGGTCCGAGGAGATGTTGATGCGGCTCTCGCGGGCGTTGGAGCGGACGGTTGCAAACATGTTGCGGACATTGCCGGGGTTGGAAGGCCCGCGCAGCACGAAGTTCCAGACCGAGATGCCGTCATAGGCCTCGTGCGCGGCCTCGTAGGGCTTCTGCAAGCCGAGCGTCGCGATCACCGAGCGCCATTCCGCCTCGGCCGTCACCACATCGCGGGTCAGCGCCATGCGCAGCGCCGCCTCGAGCAGGCGCGCGGTGTTCTCGGCCCGCTCGAGATAGCGGAACATCCAGAACAGGCCGTTGGCGGTTCTGCCTAGCATACTCCCCTCCCGCTTGCGGGAGGGGCCGGGGGTGGGCACGAAGCCGCACACCGCCCCTTGACGGGCCCACCCGTAACCCCTCCCGCAGGCGGGAGGGGGACTTTGGCAAGGCGATCGGTCCGCACCATCAGTCCTTCAGCACCCAGGTGTCCTTGGTGCCGCCTCCCTGACTGGAATTGACCACCAGCGAGCCCCTCTTGAGCGCCACCCGCGTGAGCCCTCCGGGCGTGATGTCGATCCCCTCGGGCGAGACCAGCACGAAGGGCCGCAGGTCGAGGTGCCGGGGCGCGAGGCCCTTGGCGGTGTAGATCGGGCAGGTCGACAGCGCGAGCGTGGGCTGGGCGATGTAATTGTCGGGCTTGGCGACGAGCTTTTCGCGGAAAAGCGCGATCTCGCGCTTCGACGAGGTTGGCCCGATCAGCATCCCGTAGCCGCCCGAGCCGTGGACTTCCTTGACCACCAGCTCGGCGAGATTGTCGAGCACGTAAGCCAGCGAGTCCTTGTCCGCGCAGCGCCAGGTCTGGACGTTGGGCAGCAAGGGCCGCTCGCCGGTGTAGAATTCGACGATCTCGGGCATGAAGGAGTAGATCGCCTTGTCGTCGGCAACGCCTGTGCCCGGCGCATTGGCGATGGTGATCCCGCCCGATCGGTAGACGTCCATGATCCCCGGCACGCCCAGCACGCTATCGGGATTGAACGTCAGCGGATCGAGGAATTCGTCATCGACCCGGCGATAGAGCACGTCGATCGGCTTGTAGCCGCGCGTGGTGCGCATCTGTACGCGCCCGCCGGTGACGCGCAGGTCGCTGCCCTCGACCAGTTCGGCGCCCATCTGGTCGGCAAGGAAGGCGTGTTCGAAATAGGCCGAGTTGAAGATGCCCGGCGTCAGCACCGCGACGGTCGGCTTGCCCCCGCCGAACGCCGGCGGGACGCAGGCGGCAAGGCTGCGGGCCAAGCGGCGCGGGTAGTTCGAGACGCTCTCCACCCCGATCCGGCTGAACAGATCGGGGAACATCCCCATCATCGTCTCGCGGTTTTCGAGCATGTAGGAGACCCCCGAGGGGGTGCGGGCATTATCCTCGAGCACGAAGAATTCGTCCGGCCCGGTGCGCACCAGATCGATGCCGACGATGTGGGTGTAGATGCCGCCCGGCGGGGTGAAGCCGACCATGTTGGCAAGCCACGCGTCGTTTCTGCGCAGAAGGCGTTCGGGCAGGCGGCCCGCGCGCACGATTTCCTGCCGGTGATAGAGGTCATAGAGGAACGAGTTGAGCGCGCGGACCCGTTGTTCGATGCCCTTCGACAGCTTGCGCCATTCGGCCGCGGTGATGATGCGCGGCACCATGTCGAAGGGGATCAGCCGCTCCTCGGCCTCGTTCTCGCCATAGACGTTGAAGGTGATGCCGGTGCGGCGGAAAGTGTCATCCGCCTCGCGGTTCTTGCGGCGCAGGAATTCTGGCGGCTGTTCGTGATACCAGCGGCAATATTCGGCATAGGCCGGGCGGGTATTGCCTGCCTCGTCGAACATCTCGTCGAAATTCCCGCCCCGCGCCTGCATCGACCCCCGCTGAATGACTTAGTCCGGCCACTCTAACCCCGCTTTCGCAAAAGGAAAGCGGATGGGGCATTTGACGTAGATGGGGGTGGACACAAACCTCAAGCTTGGTCCGTCACCCCAGCGAAAGCTGGCACCTAGAGCCGCAAGCAATAGATTGTGGAGCCCTGGGCGCCAGCTTTCGCTGGGGTGACGAACCGCAGCAACCTTACCCCCGCACGCTCTCCAGCTCCGCCAGCAGCGTCGCGATCACCTGCGGGTCGTAGGTGAAGCCCATGTGGGTGCAGCGCACGGCCACCGCGCGGTCGCGCTCGCCCGGGCGGCCGGCGGCGCAGCGCGGGCCGATGACGCCGTCATTGGCGCTCCACAGCGCGACCGTCTCGACCGGGGGCTTGACGGCGAGCTCGGCGGCGATCGGGGGCGCGTCGACCGAATGGCCGGTGATGAACTGGTAGGCGCGCCACACGTTGTTGGCGCGGGGGCTTCCCGAAAAGGGCGAGCCCATCGAGATCACCTTGGCGACGCTGCCCGGCTGGCGCTTGGCGATCTCGCGCGCATAGAGCCCGCCGAGGCTCCAGCCGATCAGCACGACCTTGCGGCCGTGGCGCGCGTGGAGCTGGAGCAGGCGCTCCTCGATCGCGTCGAAGCGTTCGGGATCGGGGCCCCAGTTGCGGCCCAGCCCCCAGCGCTTGGTGGTGTGCCCGGCGGCCTCGAGCGCGCGCGCGAGGTAGCGCATGCGCATCGGGTGGGTGGCAAAGCCGGGGAGGATCATCGCCACCTGCGGATTGCTGGTGGGCGCAATCGCGAGCTTGCGGCGCGGGCGGCGGATCGGTTCGGCCAGCACCCCGGCCTCGCCCAGCAGGCGCATCAGGCGCGGCTTGCCGAGTTCGTGTTCTTCCGGACAGGCCTCGCGCGCCAGGGCGACGCGGCGGGCGAAGAGGCTCGCGCTATAGGCCTGCTGCGCCTGCGCACCCGCAGCGCTCGCCGCCGCCATCAGCGGGGCGGGCAAGCGGGGCAATTCGGGGAGGAAACGCTGCTGGGCCATTGACACGACCCAACCAGATTCCCTCTGATCGTTCAATTAATTGTAACATGCGTAACAATTCCGACACATTTTATCCGGCAGGTTTTTCAGAGGCTTGCGCTGCGGGACATTCGCCGAGGCGTTCATGCTTCACGGTGAAGGTCATGCGGCCCTTGCCCATCCCTTCGAATTCGAGATCGGTCGCGGCTTCAAGATCGCTGCCCGTGGGGGTGATCGTCCCCTGCATGGCGATCCGCGAGGTGCGCCCCTTTGCGGCGCAGACCATCACCGCATCGAGCTTGCCGTCCGCCATGGCGAAGCGTTCATAGGTGCACTCGCCATCCTGGCCCTGGCGGACCATCTCCTCGAAGCCCTTGTCGACATCGGCCTTGGTGAGACAGTCCTCGGTGGTGACGATCTGGCCCGCGCCGTGCCCGTCGGGAACGCCGGGGATCGCGATATTGGTCATGGTGACGGTGGTCTTGTAGAGCCCGGGCCGGGGGCGGGGAATCTGGGCTTGCGCCTGTTCGGCCGCCTCTGTGCCGCCGGCCGTGCCGTTCTTGCCGCTCTCGGCGGTGCCTCCGCCCGAACAGCCCGCCAGCAGCGCGGTGACAGCGGCGGCGGCGGCGGCGAGGATGGTGGTGCGGGTCATGGGGCGCTCTCCTGATGCTTGCCTCATGCATAACAGCTTTCGCGCCGAAGCGTGCCCGCAAATCCGCGCCGCGCCTTGCGCGTCCCCGCTTTGTTCCCCATACAGGGCCCATGGCCGAACTCGTGATCCGCCGCGGACTGGACGAGCCCGAAACGGGCGCCGATTTCGTCCCCCACCGCCCCGCCCGCCCCGACAAGTCGATGGGCGGCATCCCCTTCACGCTGGTCTCGGACTACGCGCCCGCGGGCGACCAGCCGACCGCGATCCGCGAGCTGACCGAGGCCGCGCTGGCCGGAGAGCAGACGCAGGTGCTGCTGGGCGTCACCGGGAGCGGCAAGACCTTCACCATGGCCAAGGTGATCGAGACCCTGCAGCGCCCCGCCCTGATCCTTGCCCCCAACAAGATCCTCGCCGCGCAATTATACGGCGAGTTCAAGAGCTTCTTCCCCGAAAACGCGGTCGAGTACTTCGTCTCCTATTACGACTACTACCAGCCCGAAGCCTATGTGCCGCGCTCGGACACCTATATCGAGAAAGAGTCGAGCGTGAACGAGGCGATCGACCGGATGCGCCACTCGGCCACCCGCGCGCTGCTGGAGCGCGACGACGTGATCATCGTCGCCTCGGTCTCGTGCCTCTACGGGATCGGGTCGGTCGAGACCTATTCGGCGATGATCTTCGACATCAAAGTGGGCGAAGTGGTCGACCAGCGCGAATTGATCCGCAAGCTCGTCGCCCTTCAATACAAGAGAAACGACGCCGCCTTCACCCGCGGGTGTTTTCGCGTGCGCGGGGACAGCCTCGAAATCTTCCCCTCGCACTATGAGGACATGGCCTGGCGGGTGAGCTTTTTCGGCGACGAGATCGAGGCGATCAGCGAATTCGACCCGCTGACCGGCACCAAGGGGGCCGCGCTGGAGAAGGTCCGCGTCTACGCCAATTCGCACTATGTGACGCCGGGGCCGACGATGAAGCAGGCGGCGGCGGCGATCAAGTTCGAGCTGGAAGAACGCCTCAAGGAGCTGGAGGCCGAAGGCAAGCTGCTCGAACGCCAGCGCCTCGAACAGCGCACCAATTTCGACCTTGAAATGATCGCCGCCACCGGCTCCTGCGCGGGGATCGAGAACTACAGCCGCTTCCTCACCGGCCGCCTGCCGGGCGAGCCGCCGCCGACGCTGTTCGAATACCTCCCCGAAAACGCGCTCCTGTTCGTCGATGAAAGCCACCAGACCGTGCCGCAGATCGGCGCGATGGCGCGCGGGGACCACCGGCGCAAGCTGACGCTCGCCGAATACGGCTTCCGCCTGCCCTCCTGTATCGACAACCGTCCCTTGCGGTTCAACGAATGGGACGCGATGCGCCCGCAGACCTTTGCCGTCTCGGCCACGCCGGGCGGCTGGGAAATGGACCAGACCGGCGGCGTCTTTGCCGAACAGGTGATCCGCCCCACCGGCCTCATCGACCCGCCCGTCACCATCCGCCCGGTCGAGGACCAGGTCCAGGACTGCATCGCCGAGTGCAAGCAGGTCGCCGCATTGGGCTACCGCACGCTGGTGACGACGCTCACCAAGCGGATGGCCGAAGACCTCACCGAATTCATGCACGAGGCGGGCGTGCGCGTGCGCTACATGCACTCCGACGTCGAGACGCTGGAGCGCATCGAGCTGATCCGGGACTTGAGGCTCGGGGTCTATGACGTGCTGGTCGGCATCAACCTGCTGCGCGAAGGCCTCGACATTCCCGAATGCGGGCTGGTGTGCATCCTGGACGCCGACAAGGAGGGCTTCCTGCGCTCCGAGACTTCGCTGATCCAGACCATCGGCCGCGCCGCGCGCAATGTCGATGGGCGGGTGATCCTCTATGCCGACCGCATCACCGGCTCGATGGAACGCGCGCTCGCCGAAACCGACCGCAGGCGCGCCAAGCAGCAGGCCTATAACGAGGAACACGGGATCACGCCGCAGACCATCAAGCGCAACATCCACGATATCGTCGCGCACACCGCGGCGCAGGATAGCGTGCTGGTCGACACGGGCGATGACGAGCGCAACAACCTCGTCGGGCACAATCTCAGAAGCTACATCGAGGACCTCGAAAAACGCATGCGCGATGCCGCCGCGAACCTCGAGTTCGAAGAGGCCGGCAGGCTTCGCGACGAAATCCGGCGGCTGGAAGCGGACGAGCTTGGGCTCCCGGACGCGGCCTCAAGCAGCGCAGCGGTAGGCCAACAAAGACGCGCACCGATCGTGGGGCGCTCGAACGAGGGTAAGCCGGGGACGAGAAAGACGCGCTTTGGAAAGACGCGGTATAAGCGGATGGGGGGGAAGCCTTGAGACCCCTCAAATCGCTTGCAAAGAGAGCCAAACTATCATAGATACTATCTCAGATAGGAATCTATGTCATGCAAATCGAAATCGACTGACGTGTCCCCCAGCTTGGATTAGAGTCTGGCGGTTGTTTTGCGCATCGGCGCGGTTGAAGCAATGGGCTGC
>NZ_ANFX01000032.1:169018-221898 GCF_000331285.1 Porphyrobacter sp. AAP82
TCAAGGGTTGGCAGGCGCTGGTCCTGAGGGTGGCCGGCGGCCGCGTCAGGCAGCCCAGCGGGCGAGGTAGGCCATGGCCTCCGCCTCGCTGATGACCTCGGCATATTTCGCCTGGAGGTCAAAGAGGTTCGCCTCGTGCGGGCCAGGGTGACGGTCGGCGCAGGCTTCGCGCACCACCAGCGGCACGAAGCCGTATTGCATCGCATCGAGCGCCGAGGCGCGCACGCAGCCCGAGGTGGAATAGCCGGTTATCAGCAGGGTATCGATGCCGTCGGCGTGCAGCGCCTCGGCAAGCCCGGTGCCGAAAAAGGCGCTGGGATATTGCTTGGTGACCACCCGCTCGTTGGCAAGCGGGGTCAGCTCGGGCGGAAAGGCACCGAGCGGCGAGCCCTCGACGAAGGCTGCAAGCACCGGGACCTTGCGATAGAACACCCCGCCATCAGATCCGTCCGGCTTGTAGCGGACATTGGTGAAGACCACTGGCACGCCCGCCGCGCGCGCGGCTGCGGCGAGCCGCGCGTTGCTGTCGCGCGCCGCCGCTGCATCTTGCATGAACAGCGCCGCGCCCTCGGTGAGATAGGCCGTCACGACGTCGACGATCAGCAGGGCAGGGCGCGTTCCCGGCTGGAGCCGCCCCTCGTAGACCCCTGCATAATTGTCGGATGCCGAGGGCCCTGCCATCAGATGATCCCGGCTGCCGCCAGCCGCCCGAGTTCGGCGGCATCCATCCCGAGCCGCTCGGCAAACACCTCGGCATTGTCCTGCCCGGGCACCGCGGGCGCGGGGCGGCGGATGGTGCTGGGGGTCTTCGAGAGCTTGGGGAAGGCGTTCTGCATCTTGATGCGCCCGCGGCTCTGTGTCTCGACCTCGACGATCGCCTCGCGCGCCCGGAAGTGCGGATCGGCGAGCATTTCGGGTGCACGATAGACCCGGCCGGCGGGGATCGAATGCTCGGTCATCAGCGCATCGACTTCATCCACCGTGAGCGTGCCGGTCCATGCGTTGACCAGCGCGTCAAGCTCGTCCTGATGGATGCCGCGGGCGATATGGGTCGCGTAGCGTTCGTCCTGCGCGAGTTCGGGGCGGCCCATGGCCTGGCACAGCCGCGTGAAGATCGCATCGCCATTTGCGCCGATCATGTAGCTGCCGTCCTTGCAGGTATAGACGTTCGACGGCGCAATGCCCTTCAGCACCGAGCCCGAACGCTCGCGGATCACCCCGTTGCGGTCATATTCGGGCACGAGACCCTCCATCACCTGCAACACCGCTTCATAGAGCGCGGAGTCGACCACCTGGCCTTCGCCGGTCTTCTCGCGGTGGTGGAGCGCGGCGAGCACGCCCATGCAGCCATAGGTCGCGCACAGGGTATCGCCGATGGAAATGCCCATGCGGCTCGGCGGCCGGTCGGGCTCGCCGACGATGTAGCGCCAGCCGCCCATCGCCTCGCCGATCCCGCCGAAGCCGGCGCGGTCGGAATAGGGCCCGTCCTGGCCGTAGCCCGACATGCGGGCGATGATGAGGCCGGGGTTCAGCGCGTGGAGTTCCGCAGGCGAGAGGCCCCAGCGTTCCAGCGTGCCGGGCTTGAAGTTCTCGATCAACACGTCGGCTTCGGCAATCAGGCGCTTGGCGAGCGCCTGGCCTTCGGGGACGCGCAGGTTGCAGGTGACCGAGCGCTTGTTGCGCGCGATCACTTCCCATTGCACCTTCTCGTCGCCCTGGCCCCAGTTGCGCATCGGATCGCCCGCGCCCGGCGGCTCGATCTTGACGACGTCTGCGCCCATGTCGCCGAGCAATTGCCCGCAGAAGGGGCCCGCCAGCAGCTGGCCCATTTCGACGACCCTGATCCCTGCAAGGGCGCCGCTCATTCCGCCGCCTCCCGCAAGGTGGTCCACACCGGCTGGACGGGGGGGGCAAGGCCCGTTTCGGCCTCGCAATTGGCGCGCAGCGCCGCGATGCCGGGGCCATAGTCGAACAGCGGGAGTTCGCCGCGCCCGGCCTCGATCTCGGCGCGTAGGGCTTCGGTGGCGACATAATCGACCGCGCCTTCGCTATCCACGACCACGCCATAGGCGCGCGCGCCTTCGGGAGTGACGAGGCCCTGGCGGATTTCGAGGCCCACCAGCGCGGGATCGCGCGCCAGCGGGTCACCCCAGCCGCCGCCGCCCCAGGTGATGAAGTGGAGAAGGTCGCCCGCCTTCACCTTGACGCTCTCGACCTTGTTGCCGACGATTTCCTGCGTCCCGTCGGCGCGTTCGAGCACCTTGCGCGCCCGCGCGCCGGGATGCCCGCCGTTGACGCCCCAGGGCGGCACGAACCAGCGGTCGTCATGGATCGCGATCTCGCCATCGGCGAGGAAGCGGTAGGTCATGTGGATGCCGTTGCCGCCGCGATGCAGGCCCGCCCCACCGCTGTCAGGCGCGGTGGAGTATCGCTCGATGCGCAGCGGGAAATAGCGCTCCAGAAACTCGTTGGGAACATTGGTAAAGCCCGGCCACAGCGAGTGCCCGTCCGGCCCGTCGCCAAGCGGCCTGCCCGGAATGCCGCCAAAGCCGATCTGGAACAGCTGGAACCAGTCGCGCGTCCCGTCCTCGCGCGCGTCCCAGCCCGAATAGAACAGGTGGGGGCTGGAGGAGAACCCGGCGGCATTGAGGAATTCCGGCGTCTTCTGCCCAAGCAGCCCGCCGAGAATGTCGAAGATCCGCCCCAGCGCGTGCGTGCGGCCCGACAGCGCGGCGGGAAAGTGCGGCTTCAAGAGCGAGCCTTCCGGGATGCGCACCTCGATCAAATCGTAGAACCCGTCATTGAACAGGATCTGCGGATCGAAGACCATGATCATGTAGATGCCGAAGAACATCTTGAACATGTTTTCATTGAGGAAAAAGTTGATCGAGGCGGCGCTTTGCGGGTCCGTTCCGGCGAAATCGAGGATCACCTTGTCCCCGTCGCGCCACATGGTGCAGCGGATCTTGTAGGGGCCGTAGCCCTTGCCGTCGTCGCAGATGTAATCCTCGAAGCTGACCGGCTCCTCGGCGACCGCCATCGCCAGCAGCGCCTTCATCGCGCGGTGGTTGCGCGCCAGAAGCTCCTGCGTGGCCGAGACATAGACATCGTCACCGAAGCGGTCGGCCATCTCGATCACGCGGCGCGCGGCGACGCGGCAGCTGGCGATCAGGGCGTTGAGATCGGCCTGACACCAGTCGGGCTTCCTGGTCTGGTGCATCACCAGCTTCATCAGGTCTTCGTTATATTCGCCGCGCTTCCAGATCTTCACCGGCGGGATGCGCACGCCCTCTTCGAAGATCGAGGACGCGCCGATCGGCATCGAGCCCGGCACGCTGCCGCCGATGTCGCTCTGGTGCCCGAACATCGCGGTGTAGGCGAGCAGGCGGCCATCCTTGAATACGGGCAGGAGCACCAGCCAGTCGTTCGAGTGGCTGACCGCGCCGCCGCAGGAATAGGGATCGGAGAGGAAGATCATGTCCCCGTCCTCGATCGTGCCGTCATACTGCTTCAGAAAGCCGTCGATGAAGCTGCCGAACTGGCCGACGATCATTTTGCCGGCGGGGTCGGAGATCAGCGGGAAGGCGTCGCCCTGTTCGCGGATGCCGGGGCTCATCGCGGTGCGCACGAGAGTCGCGTCCATCTCGATGCGCGCGTTGCGCAGCGCGTTCTCGATGATGTCGAGCGTGACGGGATCGATGGCGACCGTCTGGAACGGGATGGGGTTGGTTTCGATGATGCGAGCCGGCATGGTCCTAGCCTTCCGTCTTCAGAGTGATGAGGATGTTTCCGACAGCGTCCACAGCCGCGCGGCAATCGTGTTCGACCAGCGTGGTCGAATCCATCTCGGTGATGATCGCCGGGCCTTCGATCACGTCGCCCTGACGCAAGCGGGCACGGTCGTAGATCACTGCGGGGCGCTCCTCGCCGCCGATCCACATGAGGTGGTCGCGGATTTTCGCCGCCGAAGGATCGCCGTCGCCCTTGGGGAGCTCGGCGGCGGGGAGGGCAGGGGCCTGCCCTTGTGCCACCGCGCGCAGGTTCACGATCTCGTGCGGGGTATCCATGTTGAAGGTGAAGAGCCTCAAGTGCTCCTCGTCGAAGCGGGCGAGGATGCCTTCGATCCCGTCCTTCTCGAGGATGTCCTGCGTGATCGTCAGCGGCACTTCGAAGGCCTGGCCCGCGTAGCGAACGTCGATCTCGAACAGCGAGGTGATCTGATTGTCTGGGATGCCGTCCGCGACCAGCTCGCCGCGGGTCTGCTCGGCCATGTCATCGAGCACGGTGACGAGGTCGGCGATGCTGGTGTCCCTGGCAAGGCGCGAAAAACTGCGCGCGGTCTCGGTGCGCATGCGGGTGGTCGCATCGCCCAGGGCGCACAGCACGCCGGGGGAGACGGGCGAGATCGCAGGCCAGCTTCCCATCAGGCGGGCGACCGCGTTGACATGGAGCGGGCCCGCCCCGCCGAAGCCCATCAGCGCGAATTCGCGCGGGTCGTAACCCTGCTGCACGCTGATCATCCGCAAGGCGCCGAACATGTTTTCATTGACGATATCGATGATCCCGCGCGCGGCCTCCATCAGGCTGACGCCGAGCGCATCGGCGATGGTCTGCACCGCCGCCTTGGCGCCCTCGCGGTCGAGCTTGAAGCTGCCGCCGAGGAGGTCTTCGGGAAGGTAGCCGAGCACCACATTGGCGTCTGTCACCGTCGGGAGCGTGCCGCCCTTGTTGTAGGCGACGGGTCCGGGAACCGCGCCCGCGCTCTCCGGCCCGACCCGCAGCGCGCCGGTGAGCTGCGGCACGTGGGCGATCGAGCCCCCGCCTGCGCCCACCGTCTTCACGTCGAGCGCCGAGGCGCGGACCGAGAGGTGCCCGACTTCGGTGGTGCGCTGCCGGCGTGGCTCGAGGCCCTGGATCAGCGCCACATCGGTCGAGGTGCCGCCGACATCGAGCGTCAGGATGTTTTCAAAGCCCGCGTTCTTGGCCACCCACAGCGCGCCTGTCACCCCGCCGGCGGGGCCGGACATGAGGATGTTGACCGGGTGCTCTTCGGCCTTCTGGCTGCTCATCAACCCGCCATCGGAACGGAGCAGCGAGAGGCGGCCCTTCAGCCCCTCGGCTTCCAGCTTGGTGCGCAGGTTGGAGACATATTTGCTCACCACCGGCCGCACTGCCGCGTTGGCGACAGTCGACAAGGTGCGCTCGTATTCCTGCATTTCGGGCAGGACCTCGTGGGAGAGCGAGACGGGGATGCCGGGGAGTTCCTCGGCCGCGATCTGGCCGATGCGGGCCTCGTGCGCGCCGTTGAGGTAGGCGTTCATCAGGCTGACGGTCAGCGCCTCGATCCCGTCACCCTTCAATTTGCGCAGCGCCGCGCGCACCGCGTCTTCATCGAGCGGGGCGACCTCGCGGCCAGCTGCGTCCATGCGGCCCGGAACCTCGACGGTGTGTTCGAGCCGTGCCAAAGGCTGCGGCTTGGGCCACACGATCCACGCGGCAAGGCCGCCGGGCACATAAGAGCGCGCGATCTGCATGATGTCGCGGTAACCCTGCGTCGTCACCAGCCCGACCTTCGCGCCCTTGCCCTCCAGCACCGCATTGGTCGCCACGGTCGTGCCATGGAGGAAATAGCTGATCTCGGCCGCCGTGATCCCGGCGGTCGCCATGATCGCCTTGACCCCGTTGAGGATGCCTTCGGAGGAATCGTGCGGGGTCGAGGGGGTCTTGTGCCGCCAGAAAGCGCCGCTCGCCTCATCGAACAGCAAGAGGTCGGTGAAAGTCCCGCCCACATCCACACCCAGCCTGTATGTCATGCCCTGTCCTCTTGCCTATGCTGCACGCGCGACTGCCGAGGGGAGTTCCCGCCCCAGCACACCCGCAAACCACTTGTTGGCGGCGATTGCCGCGTCGAGATCGATGCCTGTGTCCACGCCCGAACGCTGCATCATGTAGACGAGGTCCTCGGTCGCGATGTTTCCCGTCGCGCGCGGGGCGAAGGGGCAGCCGCCGAGCCCGCCCAAGGATGCGTCGAAGATGCGCACGCCGGCCTGGTAGGCCTCCCAGGCATTGGCGATGCCGGTGCCCCGGGTGTTGTGGAAGTGCGCGCGCATCGGGATTTTGCTGCCGAGCAACGCGCCCAGCTTCCCGAACAGTTCCCCCGCCTCCCGCGGCGTGCCGACCCCGATGGTGTCGGCGAGCGCGATTTCCTCGGGAGCGTCTTGCGCGATGGCCTCGGCGATGGCGAGGACGGTCTCGTGCTTCACCTCGCCCTCGAAGGGGCAGCCGAAGGCGGCGCTGATGGTGACCTGCGCGCGGATGCCTTCTGCGCGGGCGAAGCGCAGCATCTCGCGGGTCTCGGCGATGCCCTGCTGAATGGTCTGTCCCTGGTTCTTCTGGCCGAAGGTATCGCTGGCGACCACCACGCAGCCGACCTGATCGATCCCGCGCGCGCCATTCTCGCGGGTGGCAAGCGCGCGCAGAACACCGCGCTTGTTGAGGACGAGGCCGACATATGTGCAGTCGGCGCGGTCCGAAAGTCCGGCGATCACCGCTTCGGCATCCGCCATCTGCGGCACGCGCTGCGGGTGGACGAAGCTCGCCACCTCCAGCCGGCGCGCGCCGTAGCCGATCATGCGATCGATCAGGCCGAGCTTCGTTCCGGTCGGGATGATGTCCGGCTCGTTCTGCAAGCCGTCGCGCGGGCCGACCTCGACCAGTTCGATTGAGTCGCGTGACATCGTGAATCGCCTGTTGCTGCTGCCGGAACCCGGGAGGCTGAATTACCCGCTTTGTATACAATTGCAATCATGCTTGAAGCCGCAAAAGATGCAGGAACCGCAATCGTCGGCTAGCGTTGTTACGGCTCTGCGGTGCCCTGATCATTGGCCGGGCCGACCGCCCTTGCAAAGGTGTGGAAGGCGCGCCGCAGGTGGCTTCCCATCACCGCGCGCGCCCAGTCGCCATCGCGCGCGGCAAAGGCGGCGACGAGTTCGTCATGATCGCGCGCGGATTGGCGCAGGTCGCTCTGCGAATAGGTGCGCGCGGTGCGCAGCACCACCGGGGCCTCGACCAGCCGGGCGAGCAGCTGCCCCAGCCGCGGCGAATGCGCGGCATCGATGATCGCTTCGTGAAAGGCGCGATTGGCCTCGAGGAAGCGCGCCACATCGGGCGGGGTCTGATCGACTGCGGCGGTGAGGTCGCGGTTCAAGGCTTCCAGCTCGGCGATCTGCCCGCGCGAGAGGCGCTTGGCCGCGCGTTCGGCGGCGTGGCATTCGAGCATCTGGCGCAGCACGAACATCTCCTCGATGTCGTCACGGCTCCAGTCGGCGACGAACAGGCGCTTGGTATCCGAGCGTACCAGCAGCAGCTCGTCCTCCAGCCGGCGCACCGCCTCGCGCACGGGGGTGCGGCTGACGCCGGTGATCTGCGCAAGCTGGTCCTCGGTGAGCTGTTCTCCCGCCGCCACCGATCCGCTCAGTACATGCGCGCGGATCTTGGCATAGGCGCGTTCGGAGGCGCGGCTCATGGCTTGGGAGTCTGCCGAGGGAGGGGCGGCTGGTCGGGGAAATCCTGCACGTTCATCCCTTTCCTTGTGTGTTGCCTAACAGCACCCTGCAAGACCGTGCGGCGACAAAATCACACCTCGAAGCTTGCAAGAACCGAATTCGACATATCCACTTGACGGATAGGTTTTGTATACAATAACGAGGCACCCCTAGGCAACGGGGGAGTGCCGTGAAGCGCATCAAGGTCATCGTGCCGATCGCAATGGATGAAGCTGGCGTCGCCAACCGGGCGCAGCAGCTTCCCGCCGATTTCGTGCATCCGGGCTTCGTCCCCACCTTCGAGGCGGTGCGCTGGGGCGCGGCGCTGGGGGATTCCTACCACGACACCTTGCTGATGGACTGGACGGTTTTCCAGGCCGGGGTCACGGCCGAGGAGGAAGGCTATTCCGGCGTCCTCATCGACACCGTCAGCGATTCCGGGCTGTGGCCGCTGCGCTCGGTGCTCAGCATCCCCGTGGTCGGCCCGGGCGAGGCAAGCTTTGCCGCCGCGCAGATGCTCGGCAAGACATTCTCGGTCATCACGATGTGGCCGCAGTGGTTCCCGCTCTACCAGAAGGTGCTGAATCAGCACGGTTGGGAGCGCCGCTGCGCAAGCGTGCGCTCGATCGACACGCGCCCCGATGTCACCGAACTGCTCGAGGGCAAGGAGGAAGTTGTCTTCGCCAAGCTGAAGGCCGAAGCCCTGCGCGCGATCGAGGAGGACGGCGCGGACGTGATCGTCCTGGGATCGACCACCATGCATCAGTCCGCCGCCTACCTTCAAAGCGAGCTGCCGGTCCCGGTCATCAACCCCGGGCAGGTCGCCTACAAGAACCTCGAGACGCTGATCGAACTGGGCCTCACCCACTCGAAGAAGGCCTTCCCTGCACCCGAAGTGCCGATGCACGCCAATATCCGAAAGGGCTGGTACTGATGAGCGACTGGCAAGAGGGCGCAGCGGGCCAGACGCCGCTGCCCTATCCCTTCTATATCGATATCGTCACCAAGCGGTATTTCGACGGGGTCGACAACAAGGTGATGGACCAGGTCCTCGACTGCTTCACCGCCGATGCGGTGCTGACCGAAGTCACCAGCAACACCGTCCACCAGGGCCGTGAGGCGATCCGGGCAATGTTCGTCAAGCTGTTCGCCGATTTCGAGAGCATCTGGCACGGCAACTTCGTCCATACTGCGGACCCTGCGACCAACGCGGTCTGCTCGCAGTTCACCGTGCTCATCACCCCCAATAGCGGCGATGAGCTGCGCTACGAGAACTGCAACCGCTTCTACCTCAAGGACCGGCTGTTCCACCGCGTCTATGTCTACATGTCGGGTGACAACCTGCTGAAGGAAGGGGACGCCTGATGCAGTACGAGCCCACCTTGTCGCGGTCCGAGCTGATCGATTTCGCGCTGAACAAGTATTTCGCGCGGGTCGATGCCAAGGACCTCGATGCCGCGCTGTCGTGCTTCCACGATACCGCGCTGTTCTGCGTGCAGACCGCCTTCACCCGCCACAGCGGCAAGGCCGAGATCGCGCGGATGTTCGAGGATTTCTTCGCGGCCTACAAAACCATCATCCACCGCGATTTCACCTGCACCGTGGATGAGGCGAACGGGCGCATCACCGCCTGCTTCACCGCCGAGCTTCACGATCACGAGGGCGGCGTGACGCTGCTCTACAACACCAATTTCTGGCGTCTGCGGACCGGTGCCGACGGGCCCAAATTCCAGGAAGTCTACGTCTACATGAGCGGGGCCAACCCGCTCGTTTGATCTTGTCTGCCACCTCTCGCATCCCTCTCAGGAGAGCCGCCTTATGAATATCCGTCTCACTCTTGCCTCCGGCGCGGCTCTTGGCGCCATTGCCCTTGCCGCGCCCGCCATGGCGCAAGACGCGCCCGAGGCCGCTCCGGCCGCCGAAGAAGAGGGCGCGATCATCGTTACCGCGCGCCGCCAGTCCGAAACGCTGGCCGACGTGCCCGCTTCGGTCACCGTGCTGACTGCCGAAACCCTCCAGAAAAGCGGCGTCCAGCGCGCCGATGATTTCGTCCAGCTGACGCCCGGCGTCACCATCGTCACCGGCACCGCCGAAGCGGGCGATACCCAGATCAACATCCGCGGCATCAACGGCGCGCGCGACGCGGAAAGCTCGGTCGCGCTGGTGGTCGACGGGATCCTCAAGACCAACACCGCGCAGCTGAACCAGAACCAGGGCACGCTGCGGCAGGTCGAAATCCTGAAAGGCCCGCAGGGCGCGCTCTATGGTCGCAACGCGGCCGCCGGCGCGATCGTGCTCCAGACCCTCAAGCCCGGCGACACGCTGGAAGGCGGCGTGCTGGTGCGCGCGGCGCAGGACAACACCTATCTCGCCAGCGCCTATATCGCGGCCCCCGTGGGCGAGGGTGCCGGGCTGGTGATCTCGGGCAATTACTCCACCACCGACGGCTTCTTCCGCAACCGCTTCCTCAATAATTCGCCGACCATCGACGATCAGGAGGTGTGGGGCATTGACGGGCGTTTCGTCGCCGATCTCGGCCCGGATACCGAGCTTGACGTGAAGGCGCGCTTTGCCGACCTGTCGGGCGCCTCGATCAACTTCAACGCGGCCTTCCACCTGCCCAACTTCGCGGGCGTGAATCCGGCATTCTTCGAAGACGTCAACGATCACCCGTTCGACTTCTATTCGAACATCCGTCCGACCAACGACCAGACCACCTTCGAGGCTTCGGCCAAGATCGAGCACAAGTTCGAGGCAGCGACGCTGACGGCGTGGATGCTCTACAGCAATGTCGAACAGTCGCTGACCGCCGACGGCACCTCGGCCGATTTCGCGCGCTTCACCTTCCCCGGCGCCACCCCCGCATCGGTCGCGGCGGCCAATGCCTGCGCGGCCTCGACCACCGCGCTCGCCGGCTACCCGCTCAATGCGCCGACCTTCATCGGCACCAGCCCGGTCCCGTTCATCTTCAACCCCGCGACCGGATCGACCTTCGGGCCCTACAGCCCCACGACCTGCGACGGCACCCAGTTCCAGATCCGCGACCAGAAGGATGTGAGCGGCGAAATCCGGCTGGCATCGAACGGCGACGGGCCGTTCAACTGGCAGGTGGGCGCCTATTATCTCCACATCGACCGCGAGGTGGGCGTCAGCCTCGGCGCGGATCTGGGGGCGGGGGTGACGCGCCAGCTCTACAATGCGCCCAACACCACCAACCCCACCACCCAGCTCTACAACGACGCGTTCAAGACCGATGTCTACGCGGTGTTCGCCTCTCTCGAGGGTGACCTGACCGATCGCCTCAACGTGACCGTCGCGGGGCGTTACGATATCGAGGACCGCAATGTTGCGAGCCTGGTGCCGGCCGTGCGCGATCCCTTCACCGGCGGGCCGATCAACCCCGGTCAGGCGGTGGTGGGCGGCGTGGTCCAGCCGATCGCTCCGCAATCGGAAACCTTCCGCCAGTTCCAGCCCAAGATCTCGCTGCGTTACGAAGTGACCCCCGATATCAACCTCTACGGCAACTGGGGGATCGGCTTCAAATCCGGGGGCTTCAACAACCAGGGCTCGGCGGCGATCGTCAATTCGGCGTTCAACCAGTTCATCGGCACCAACGTCCAGATCAACGACCAGTACCGCAAGGAAACCTCGAGCGCCTTCGAGGCCGGGATCAAGGGCAAGGCGCTCGATGGCGTCGTCACCTTCGATCTGGCCGGTTACTACACCAAGATCGACGACATGCAGTTCTTCGAGTTCTTCGTGGGGGCCTTTGGCCTGTTGCGCGTGGTCTCGAACATCGACGAAGTCGAGGTCTACGGGGGCGAGCTCAACCTGACGGTCGAGCCGGTCAAGGGCTGGACGCTCTACGGTTCGGCCAACGTCACCGAAAGCGAGATCAAGGCCAATGCCTCGCGTCCGGTGACGGTCGGCAACAAGTCGCCCTATACCGCAGATTACACCATCAACCTGGGCACCCAGGTCGATCTGCCGGTGACCGACAGCATCGATTTCATCACCCGCGCCGATTACCGCATCACCGGGCCGACGTGGTTCCACACCTTGCAGGACGATACCAACCCGACGCTGTTCAGCGGGCTGCTGCCGATCTCGGCGCTCCAGCTGCCGGCGGTGGTGGGCAATGCCGACTATTCGATCTCGCGGCGCGACACCTTCGGGGTGATGGACCTGCGCGTCGGGATCGAGGGAGCGAACTGGTCGGTCACGGCCTATGCCGAGAACCTGTTCAACGAGAAATATCTGAACGAGGTCATCACCGCGGTCGAATTCGGCGGCTCGTTCATCTCGCCCGGCGGCCGCCAGCGCTTCGGGGTGGAGCTGGGTTACAAGTTCTGATCTTCGGGCCCTTCGGGTACAACGCCACGAGGACAGAAGAAGGGAAAGCGCGCGGGGTTTCTAGCGACCCGATCCCCGCGCGCTTTCTTTTGTCACTTCGGCGCAGGCTTGCTCCACCATGACAGCGTCTGGTTGTCATGCGCCGAGGTCCACACGCCCTCAGGCGTCCAGCGCAGCGCGCCGCTGCCCACGCTTGGCCCCATGCGGGCGCGGATGGCGAGGCTTTCGGCGTCGATCACCACCATCGTCTGGTCCTCGGTGGTGCGCAGCCACACCGCGCCAGCGCCAGTATCGATATCGCCCCATTTGAGTTTCGGCCCCACCTTGGTGCGCCCGACAATCGCGAGCGCCGCCGGATCGACCTTGGCGACCGTGCCGTCACCCTGTTCCTGCACCCACACCGCGCCTTCGCCCGCCGCGAGGAAGCCCGGAGTGTTGCCCATCGTCACCTTGCCGGTGACGGTGTTTGTGGCAGGGTCGATGCGTTCGAGCGACGCGCCCTCGCTCGACACCGCCCAGACGGCATCGAAGCCGAAGGCGAGGTACCAGGTTTCGGCGGTGACCGGGATGGTGGCGATCACGGTGTTGGTCGCCGGATCGATCCGCGCGACCTTGCCTGCCGGGTCGCTCGGCACCCACACCGACCCCGCGCCGGAGACCACATTGGTCTCGCCCTTGGGATTGCCGAGGCCGGTGGCGATCTTCGCCTCGACCTCGGCCGTGGCAAGGTTGATGCGGTAGACATCGCCGTCCTTGCAATTGGCGACCCACAGCGATCCCGCCGCGGTCGTCATCGCGCCGCAGGGGCGCGGCACCGGGGTGCTCGCGGCGAGCCCTGCGGGTGTCCACTTCTCGACGCGCCCGTCATTGGTGACCCACACGGCATCGCCGTCGATGGCGAGGAAATCGGCAAAGCCGGGCACCTTCAGCGCGTTTTCGGCAAGGTCCGGCACCGGCCCCACGGCATCGTTCGGGGGCGGGCTGTCATCGGCGCAGGCCGAGGTGGCGAGCACCGCGGCGATGATCGCGGCGAGCGGGCGGGCGACGTTTTTGGTCATGGCTAATCGGCCTCCATGCGAGGGTAGGGGAGGGAGAGGAGCGCGCCGCATGAAGGCGCGATGCCTGCCATCGTGGAACCAATCTCACCCATATTACGTTTGCAATCGATCGTAATAATTCATGGTGGACAAACGATCCGACAAGGCGGATGTTCGCAGGCGCAACATAGGGGACGAATCATGCTCCACCACCTCTCCCGGGCAGCCCGCTTCCTCCTCCTCGGCCTCGCCGCGCTGCTGGTGACAGCATGTTCCGGCGGGGAAGAAGAGGCCGCCGCGCCCAAGACCGAATTCGCCATCGGCTGGTCGATCTATGCCGGGTGGATGCCGTGGCCCTATGCGCAGCAGGCCGGGATCGTGAAGAAGTGGGGCGACAAATACGGCATCACGATCAGGTTCGTGCAGGTCAACGACTATATCGAGAGCGTCAACCAGTACACCGCCGGCAAGATCGACGGGGTGACGGTCGCCAACATGGACGCGCTGACCATCCCGGCCGCGGGCGGCAAGGATACCAGCGCGATCATCCTCGGCGACTATTCGAACGGCAATGACGCGGTGCTCCTGAAGGGCGCGGAAACGCTTGCGGGGATCAAGGGCCGGCAGGTCTATCTCGCCGAACTCTCGGTTTCGCACTACCTGCTCGCCCGCGCGCTCGAGACCAGCGGCCTCAAGCTCGCCGACGTGAAGACCGTCAACACCTCGGATGCAGACATTGCCGCCGCCTTCGCCTCGCCGGAGGTCACCGCCGCGGTCGCCTGGAACCCGCAGGTCACCACCATGAAGGGCGTGGCGGGCACCAAAACGGTGTTCACCAGCGCCGACATTCCGGGCGAGATTCTCGATCTGATGGTGGTCGATACCGCCACGCTCAAGGCCAACCCCAACTTGGGCAAGGCGCTTGCGGGGATCTGGTTCGAGACGATGGCGCTGATGGCGAGGCAGGATGCCGAAGGCGCCGCCGCGCGCGCCGCGATGGCGAAGCTTGCAGGCACCACGCCGGAAGCCTTCGAGGGCCAGCTTGCGACCACTTTCCTCTACACCGATCCCAAGGCGGCGGTGGCCGCCATGCAATCGGGCGATCTGCTCACCACCATGACCCGCGTGCGCGATTTCAGCTTCGCGCAAGGGTTGTTCGGGCAGGGGGCGCAGTCGGCCGATGCGGTCGGGATGGAATTTCCGGGCGGCAAGACGCTGGGCGACAAGGCCGCGGTCACGCTGCGCTTCGACGACACCTACATGAAGCTCGCCGCGGACGGAAAGCTCTAGGCCCGTGCGCTGGGTGACCGCCAATCCGGGGCGGCGCGGCGCTTTGCTGCTTGGCGCGGCGCCGCTGCTGGTGCTGGCACTGGGCTATGTCATCGCCGCCGCCGCGCGCCATGCCGATAACCCCGCCGACAAGATCCTGCCGCTTCCCGGCGCCATGGCCGCGGCGATGGCGGGGCTATTGTTCGAGCCTGACCAGTTGTCCGGCCAGTATCTGTTCTGGGCCGACACCCTCGCCAGCCTGTGGCGGCTCGGCGCGGGGCTGGGGATCGCGACGCTTTGTGCGCTGCTGGTCGGCCTCTTGCTGGGCGCGCTGCCGCCGGTAAGGGCGACGCTCGGCCCGCTGGTGACCGCCATCGCGGTGATCCCGCCGATCGCGCTCCTCCCGATCCTGTTCATCGTCTTCGGGCTTGGCGAGACCGCCAAGGTGGCGCTGATCGTCATCGGCGTTGCACCTTTCATGATCCGCGATGTCGCGGGCCATATCGGCGCCCTGCCGCGCGAACAGGTGGTCAAGGCGCTCACCCTCGGCGCGAATTCCTGGGGCGTGATCCTGCGCGTTGCCCTGCCGCAATCGCTGCCCCGCCTGTTCGAGGCGCTGCGGCTGTCATTGGGCCCTGCCTGGGTGTTCCTGATCTCGGCCGAGGCGATCGCCGCCGATGTCGGCCTCGGCTACCGCATCTTCCTCGTGCGCCGCTATCTCGCGATGGACGTCATCATCCCCTATGTCGCATGGATCGCGCTGCTGGCGGTGGTGATGGACCTCGCGCTGTTCCACGGCAGCCGCCGGCTGTTCGGCTGGGCCCACGCGGGAGGGCGCTGAGCGATGCTGTCGCTGCGCAACATCTGGGTCGAATATGGCGATAAGGTCGTGCTCGAACGCGTCTCGCTCGACATTGCCGAGAAGAGCTTCGTCTCGATCATCGGCCCGTCGGGCGCGGGCAAGAGCAGCCTCTTGCGCGTCATTCTCGGGCAGGAAAAACCGAGCCGCGGGCGGATCACATTGGACGATGCGCCGCTGCCGACCGAATGCGGACCGGACCGCGGCGTGGTGTTCCAGCGCTATTCGGTCTTCCCGCATCTGACGGTGCTGGGCAACACCCTGCTGGGGCTCGAATTTGCCGCCTCGCCGATTGCCGCGCGGCTGTTCGGCAGCGCAAGGCGCGCGGCCATTGCCGAGGCCGAGGCGATGCTCGAGCAAGTGGGCCTTGCCGACAGCCGCCACCTTTATCCCGCACAGATGTCGGGCGGGATGCAGCAGCGCCTGGCCATCGCGCAGGCGCTGATCAAGCGGCCGCGCAACCTGTTGCTCGACGAGCCTTTCGGCGCGCTCGATCCGGGCATCCGGGGCGACATGCACACGCTCATCACCCGCCTGTGGCGCGAAAATGGCCTGACCGTCATCATGGTCACCCACGACATCAAGGAGGCCTTCGGGCTCGGCACCCGGGTGCTCACGCTCGACAAGCGCCGCCACGATCCGCACGCCCCGCAGCGCTACGGGGCCGGCGTGGTCTATGACCTCGAACTGACCCGCAAACAGGCCGGAGCCGTCCCGCTGGCCGCAGCGGCGGAAGAGGTCGGTATTACGATTGACACATTAGGTAATAATTGAGATGCCGGTCCTATGAGCTCCTCCGAACCCACCGGGCCCGTATCAGCAGGATTGGCGCGCCTGTCCATGAGCCTGCCGGCAAACCTGTTCCGCCAGCTCGACATGATGGTCGAAGAGCGCGGGCTCCCGTCGCGCTCGCAGCTGATCGCCGAACTGATCCGCCATGCGCTCGCCGAGCACGAGGCGCTGACGCGGCCCGACGAGACGCTCGCGGGGACGGTGACGATCGTCTACCAGGGCGGCGGCGGGCGAGTCCGCCAGCAGCTTGCCGAGACGCAGGGGGATTACCTCAAGGAGGTGATCTCCTCGCAGCACGTCTTCCTCGAGGAAGACCAGTCGCTCGAAGTGCTGCTGGTGCAGGGCCCGGCGGTGCGGCTGAAGCAGCTGTGCGATGCCTTGCGGGCGATCCGCGGCGTGCAGCAATTGCAGCTGGTCACCACCACCGCGCTGCTCCCGCCGCTGCACGAGCAGGACGTGCTCCCTGGCGCCATTTCTCCTCGGGAGGCGGCCGAATGAGCGCGACCGCCGATCCGAAAGCCGCCCGCGAACACGCCCGCGCACAAGGGAACACGCGGGTCGAGACCATGCCGGTCCTGCCCCCCGTGGTCGACGATCTGCCCGAGGGCGTGGCGGCGGCCGATCTGGTGTGGGAAGAAACCGTCGCGCCCGGCGGCTACACCTCGCGCCGCATCGCAAGGGGCACCCGGCTGCGGCTGATCGACAAGGCGGGCGATGCCTGCGCGAGCCTCAACATCTTCAACGCCGAGATGCCGACCGAGCGATTGAATGTTGCCGACACGGTCAAGGTCCAGTGGAATGCCTATCTGGGCGCGGGCAAGCTGCTGCTGTCGGACATGGGCCGCGTGCTGGCGAGCATCGTGGAAGACGGCGCGGGGAGGCATGACACCTTCTGCGGTGCCTCCAATGCGGCCGCTAACCTCAGGAAATACGGCGAAGGCCGCAATTCGGGCGCTTTCCCCAACGGGCGCGACCGCCTGATCCTGGGCGCGGCCAAGCACGGGCTGACCCGGCGCGATGTCCACCCTTGCGTGAACCTGTTCAAGGGCACGCGGATCGAGGCTGACGGCAGCATCACGCCCCTCGTCGGCCCCTTCGCGCCCGGCCGCACGGTGGTGCTGCGCGCCGAGATGGAGGTGATCGTGGTGATCGCCAACTGCCCCCACGTGCTCGACCAGCGTCCCGAATATGCCTCGACCCCGCTGCGCCTCACCGCATGGCGCGCAGGCGTGACGCCGGAAGATGATCCTGTGCGCACCGCCACGCCAGAGGGCCTGCGCGCCTACCTCAACACCGAGGACTACTACCGCCGCTAACTTCGACTGGATGCACGATAAAAATGACCGCAGACCCGGCCCTCTCCGGCCTCTCAGGCTCCATTCTTCACGACGAGATCGTGCCCGCGCGCGCCCCGTGGCTGCACCATGTGCGGGAGGGCGAGGTGCTGCGGATCGTCGATCTGGAGGGCAACCAGGCGGTCGATTTCCTGATCTACGCCGCCGCCGACGATGCCGAGCGTTACTCGGCGCAGGATACCGTGGCGGCGCAAGGCAACCTGTTCCTCAGGACCGGCAGCGTGCTGCTCTCGAACGAGGGCAATCCGCTGATGACCATCATCGCCAGCGCGGTCGAATATCACGACACCATCGGCGGCGCGTGCTCGTGCGAATCCAACACCTTGCGCTACGGGCATCACACCAGGCACCAGCACGCCTGCGTCGACAATTTCCTCGAGGCGAACTTGCGCGAGGGGCGCGGCAAGCGCGACATCGTCTCCAACATCAACTTCTTCATGAACGTTCCGGTGGAGGATGACGGCACCCTCGGCATCGTCGACGGCATCTCCGCGCCGGGGCTGACGGTGGACCTCAGGGCCGAGATGGACGTGATCGTCGTCGTCTCCAACTGCCCGCAGATCAACAATCCCTGCAACGGCTTCAACCCGACGCCGGTGCGCATGATCGTCGCCCAGATGCCCGCAGCGTGACGTTGGGCACCATCCTCATCGCCAACCGGGGCGCGATCGCGACGCGGATCATCCGCACGGCGAAGCGCATGGGCTTGCGGACGGTGGCGGTCTATTCGGACGCGGACGCAGGCTCGCTCCACGTCAGCGGGGCGGACGAGGCGGTGTACATCGGGCCGGGGCCGGCGGCGCTTTCCTACCTGAACGTCGCGGCGATCCTGGCTGCGGCCGAGCAGACGGGCGCAGGCGCGATCCACCCGGGCTACGGCTTCCTTGCCGAGAACGCCGACTTCGCCGAGCAATGCGCCGCTGCGGGAATCGCCTTCATCGGGCCGACCCCGGACAACATCCGCACCTTCGGGCTCAAGCACTCCGCCCGCGCGCTGGCTGCGGCCCACGGCCTGCCGCTCGCCCCCGGCACCGGGCTGCTGACCGGCGCGGACGAGGCGGCTGAGGCTGCGGCGCGGATCGGCTATCCTGTCATCCTCAAGGCCACTGCCGGCGGCGGCGGCATCGGCATGCGCATCTGCGAGACCGCAGCGCAGCTGCGCGAAGGCTTTGCCGCCGTGGTCCGCCAGGGCGAGGCGAGCTTCGGCGATGCCGGCGTGTTCCTCGAACGCTATGTCCCGCGCGCGCGCCACCTCGAGGTGCAGATTTTCGGGGACGGGCAGGGCCGCGTGATGGCGCTGGGCGAGCGCGATTGCTCGCTCCAGCGGCGCAACCAGAAGGTCGTCGAGGAGGCGCCCGCGCCGTGCCTCTCCGATGCCACGCGCGAGGAACTGATCGCCGCCGCCGTGCGGCTCGGGGAGGCGGCCGGATACCTGAGCGCGGGGACGGTCGAGTTCCTTTACGACGCGGCGCGCGACGATTTCTTCTTCCTCGAAATGAACACCCGCCTCCAGGTCGAACACGGCGTCACCGAGGAGGTGACCGGCATCGACCTTGTGGAATGGATGATCCGCGGCGCAGCGGGCGATTTCGCGATGCTGGATGCGCCCGCGCCGCAGACCTGCGGCCACTCGGTCCAGGTCCGCCTCTACGCCGAGGACCCGGGACAGGATTACCGCCCGACCGTGGGCACGCTCACCAATGTCGCCTTCCCTGCCGATATCCGCGCCGAGACCTGGGTGATGGCGGGCAGCGAGGTCAGCGCCTTCTACGATCCGATGCTGGCGAAGCTGATCACGCGGGGGGCAACCCGCAAGGAGGCCATCGCGAAGATGCAGGCCGCGCTTGGTGCCAGCCGCGTGGACGGGATCGAGACCAACCTCAGGTGGCTGCGCGAGGTGGTGCGGCATGAAGGCTTCACCAGCGGCAATGTCTCCACTCGGCTCCTCGAAGGCGTCGCCTACCAGCGCCGCGCGATCCGCGTGATCGGCGGGGGGACGGCGAGTTCGGTGCAGGACTGGCCCGGGCGGCTGGGGCTGTGGAACGTCGGCGTGCCCCCCAGCGGCCCGATGGATGACAAGAGCTTCCGGCTCGGCAACCGCATCCTCGGCAATCCCGAGGGTGCCGCGGGGCTCGAAGTCACGGCAAGCGGCCCGACCCTGCTGTTCGAGGCTCCGGCCACGATCTGCCTCACCGGCGCGGATTTCGGTGCGACCATCGACGGCGAGCCAGCCCCGCGCGGCGAGCCGATTGCCATTGCCGCAGGCCAGACCCTTGCCATGGGCCGCGCGAGCGGCGGGGGGATGCGCGGCTATATCCTGGTCGCGGGCGGGCTCGATGTGGTGCCCTATCTCGGCTCGGCTGCAACCTTCACCCTCGGCCAGTTCGGCGGCCCTGCCGCGCGCGCGCTGGTGGCGGGCGATGTGCTGCATCTGGGCGAGGGGGCGAGAGGCGAGCCCGCCCCTGCGGCGCTCCCCGAACTGGGGCGGGAATGGCAGCTGCGCGTCCTCTACGGCCCCCACGGTGCGCCCGATTTCTTCACGCCTGCCGATATCGACGCCTTCCTCGCCGCCGATTGGCAGGTCCACTACAACTCCAACCGCACCGGCGTCCGGCTGGTCGGCCCCAAGCCCGAATGGGCGCGGCGCGACGGGGGCGAGGCGGGGCTGCACCCGTCGAACATCCACGACAATCCCTACGCCATCGGCGCGGTCGATTTCACCGGCGACATGCCGATCATCCTCGGCCCCGATGGCCGTTCATTGGGCGGCTTCGTGTGCCCCTTCACGGTGATCGCCGAGGATCGCTGGAAGATCGGGCAGCTGAGCCCCGATGACCGCGTGCGCTTCGTTCCCGTCAGCATCGCCGATACCGCCGCGCCGCGCGCGCGCGCCGGGCTTTCGCCGATCCTTGCCGAACTGCCCGCGAGCCCCACCCGCCCGCGCACCACCTATCGCCAGCAGGGCGACCGCAACATCCTCGTCGAATATGGCGAGATCGTGCTCGATATCGAACTGCGCATCCGCATCCATGCGCTGATGCAGGCGCTGGAGCGACAAGCGCTTCCCGGCGTGATCGACATCACCCCCGGCATCCGCTCGCTGCAACTGCATTTCGATGGCGAGCGGCTCGACCAGGCCGGCGCGCTCGCGGCGCTGATGTCTGCCGAGGAGGCGATGGGCGATCTTGCCGGTTTCGAGGCCCCCTCGCGCATCGTCCACCTGCCGCTGAGCTGGCGCGATCCGGCGACGCAGGAGACCATCGACAAATACATCGCCGCCGTGCGCGACGATGCGCCGTGGTGCCCCGACAACATCGAATTCATCCGCCGCATCAACGGCCTGCCCGACGCCAAGGCGGTCGAGGAGTTGATCTTCGATGCGAGCTATCTGGTTCTGGGCTTGGGCGACGTTTATCTGGGCGCGCCCGTCGCCACGCCACTCGATCCGCGTCACCGGCTGGTGACCACCAAATACAACCCTGCGCGCACCTGGACCCCGCCCAATGTGGTGGGGATCGGCGGGGCCTATATGTGCATCTACGGGATGGAAGGGCCGGGCGGCTACCAGCTGTTCGGGCGCACCATCCAGGTGTGGAACACGCATCGGCAGGAGGGTGCTTTCACCGAAGGCAAGCCGTGGCTGCTCAGGTTCTTCGACCAGATCCGCTTCTTCCCCGTCAGCGCCGGGGAGCTTGCCGAGTGGCGGCGCGACTTCCCCCACGGGCGGCGCTCGATCCGCATCGAGGAGGCCACCTTCCGCCTCGCCGATTACCGTCAGTTCCTCAAGGACAACGCCGCCAGCATCGCCGCCTTCGAAGGCGCCCGCCAGGCGGCCTTCGATGCCGAACGCGCGGCATGGGAAGCGAGTGGCGAGTTCGACCGCGTCAGCGCGCTGCTCGGCGCGGACAGCGGCGCGGGGGATGCCGCGGCGATCGAGGTCCCCGAGGGCGCGGACCTCATCGAGGCGCCGTTCGGCGGGAGCGTGTGGAAACTGCTCGTCAGCCCGGGGGACGAAGTGGCCGAAGGCGAGGTGATCGCGGTGATCGAGGCGATGAAGATGGAATGCCCCTTTGAGGCTCCGGCGAGCGGTACAGTCGAGGCGGTCTATATTGCCGAGAGCCAGTCGGTGCACCCCGGCGCGCCGATGCTGGCATTGCGGAGGGCCTCGTGAGCGCCTTTGCCCGCCTCAGCGCCGGCGCGATTGCGCAAGGCGTCAACAGCGGTGCGACGACGGCACTCGCCGTGATGGAAGAGACCGTCGCGCGCCTTGCCGCCTATGACGCGCATCAGCCGCAGGTGTGGATTGCCCGCGCCGATCCTGCCGCCTTGCGCGCGGCCGCCGCCACCGTCGACGCGCGCGTGGCAGCGGGCGAGCGCCTGCCGCTGGCGGGCGTGCCCTATGCGGCAAAGGACAATATCGACGTTGCAGGTCTCGAGACCACCGCCGCCTGTCCGGCCTTCGCCTATGCGCCTGCGCGCTCGGCAACGGTGATCGCGCGGCTCGAGGCGGCAGGCGCGATCTGTGTCGGCAAGACCAATCTCGACCAGTTCGCCACGGGCCTTGTCGGCACGCGCAGTCCCTATGGCATTCCGAGAAACGCCTATAACCGCGACTATGTGAGCGGCGGGTCCTCCTCGGGCTCGGCGGTGGCGACGGCGGCGGGGCTGGTGGCCTTTGCGCTGGGCACCGACACGGCGGGATCGGGGCGGGTGCCGGCGGCATTCAACCATCTCGTCGGTTTCAAGCCCAGCAAGGGCCGCTGGAGCACGCGCGGGCTGGTGCCTGCCTGTCGGAGCCTCGATTGCATCACGGTGTTCACCGATGCGCTCGCCGATGCCGCGCTGGTCGATGACGTGATCGCCGGGTTCGACGCGCAAGACGCCTTCTCGCGCCCGCGTGCCGATGTGGCGCTCGGCGGCCGGCGCATCGGCGTGCCGCTTGCGGGTCAGCGCCAGTTTTTCGGCGATGTCGAGGCCGAGTTCCTCTATGACCGCGCGCTCGCGGCGCTGGCGCAGGTCGGCGAGCTGGTCGCAATCGACATCGACCCGCTGCTCGAGGCCGCGCAGCTGCTTTACGGCGGTCCGTGGGTGGCCGAGCGCACCGCAGCCGTGGCGGCGCTGCTCGAAAGCAACCCGCTCGCCATCGACCCCGTGGTGCGCGAGGTGATCGCACCGGGCTCGGCGATGAAGGCGACCGAATTGTGGAACGGCATCTATCGCCTCGCCGAGCTCGCCCGGGCCGCCGAGGGCATGTGGGAGGGGGTCGATGCGCTCGCCTTCCCGACCACCGGCACGACCTACCGGGTGGCCGAACTGCTCGAAGCGCCAGTGGCCTTGAACAGCAACCTCGGGCGCTACACCAATTTCGTCAATTTGTTGGATATGGCCGCCATCGCCGTCGCGGCGGGGACGAAATCCAACAGCACCGGCTTCGGCATCACCCTGATCGGCCCGGCCCATACCGACAAGGCCCTGATCGAACTTGCGGGTGCCTATCTGTCCGTAGCCGACCTGAAGCCCCTCCCGCCACTCGACCTTGGAGACCGCATGGACACCGTCAAACTCGCCGTCGTCGGCGCCCACCTCGAAGGCATGCCGCTGCACTGGCAGCTCACCAGCCGCAATGCGAACTTCGTTGGCGCGGCCACCACTGCGCCCGCCTACCGGCTCTATGCGATGGCCGATAGCGTGCCCCCCAAGCCCGCGCTGGTGCATGTCGGCGAGGGCGGGGCGGAAATCGCGCTCGAGGTCTACGAGCTCGACCTTGCCAGCTTCGGCAGCTTCACCGCCGAGGTCCCCCCGCCGCTCGCCATCGGCACCGTGACGCTTGCCGACGGCAGCAGCGTCAAGGGCTTCGTCGCCGAGCCGCGCGCGCTGACGGGGGCTGAGGACATCACCCATCTGGGCGGCTGGCGCGCCTACATCGCATCGCGGTAGCGACATGGCGGGGCGGATCCTCGACTGGCTGAAACGCGAGGGGGGCGATCCCGCATCCCCCGAGGCCGATGCGCTCGCCCGCCTTGCCGCCGCGAAGGATGCCGCCGAGGCTGCCAACGAGGCCAAGACCCGCTTCCTCGCCAGCGTCGCCCACGAGATCCGCTCCCCGCTCAACGCCATCTACGGCTATGCCCAGCTGATCGAACGCGCCGAGGGCCGGGACGCGCTTGCCGCCACCCGCGTGATCCGCCGCAGCGCCGAGCATCTCGCGCACCTTGTCGAAGGGCTGCTCGATATCGCGCAGGTCGAAGGCGGGGCGATGTCCCTTGCGCGCGAGGCGATCCGCTTCCCCGAGTTCCTCGACCAGCTGATCGCGATGCTCGATCTGCAAGCGCAGGCCAAGGGTCTCGCGCTGGTGCTGGAGCGGCCGGAACGCCTGCCCGAGTTCGTTCACGCCGATCCCAAGCGGCTGCGCCAGGTGCTGATCAACCTCATCGCCAACGCGATCAAGTTCACCGACCACGGGACAGTGACGCTCAAGGTCGACTACCGCAACGAGCTGGCGACCTTCACCGTGATCGGCACCGGCATCGGTATCGCGCCCGGCGATGCGCAGCGCATCTTCGCCCCTTTCGAGCGGGTCGGGGGCCCGGCGGCCGAGCGGCCCGGCGTGGGTCTCGGTCTCGCCATCACCCAGGCGCTGGTGCACATCATGGGCGGCGAGATCCGGCTCGACAGCGTGCCGGGCGAAGGATCGCGCTTCACCGTGCGGCTGATGCTCTCGCAGCCGCACACGCCGCCGTGCGAACCGGCTCCGCAAGCCGGTGCTGTCACCGGCTATATCGGGCGCGAGCGCTGGGTGCTGCTGATCGATGATGACGCGGCGCACCTTGCCATGGTCCGCGGACTGCTCGAGCCGCTGGGCTTCCAGGTCTGCACCGCCAGCGACAGCGAAACCGCGCTGGCGCTGGCCGCACAGTTCCAGCCCGATCTGGTACTGTGCGATGTGGCCTTGGGGGCCGAGAACGGCTGGGCGCTCGCCGCACAGCTGCGCCGCCGCCACGGCGCGGCGCTCAGGATCGTGATGCTCTCGGGCGAGGCCCCGCTCGCCGAGGGCGAAGGAGCCGATCACGACAGCTTCGTCATGAAGCCCTTCGCCTTCGAGACCCTGCTCGATTGTGTCGCGGGCCAGCTCGGCATCGAATGGGTGCGCGCCGCCGGAGAGCCGCGTGCCGCTGCTCCCGAAATGCCGGCCGCCCGCGCGCTTGCGCGGGTCATCGCGCCGGCCGCCGCCGCGCACTGCGCCGAGATCGAGCGGCTGGTGCGCATCGGCCATGTCCGCGCGATCGAGGCCGAGATCGACCGCCTCGCCGCGCTCGCCCCCGAAACCGGCGAGATCGCCGAAAGGATGCGCGCGGCGCTCGACAGCTTCGATCTGAAAGCGCTCGCCAATCTTGCCAGAGCGGTGCAGGCCGATGCCGCATAGGGACACGATCCTCGTCGTCGACGACAACCCGGAATCGCTCCGGTTCCTGGTCGACACCCTCGATGCCGAAGGCATGACGGTGCTGATCGCGCGCAGCGGCGAGGCGACGCTCGAACTGCTCGGCGAGGTCCAGCCCGATCTCATCCTGATGGACGCGGTGATGCCCGGGCTGAGCGGGATCGAGACCACCACGGCAATCAAGCGCGCGCCCGGGACCGCCCATATCCCGGTGATCTTCCTCACCGGCCTCAACGATCCCGAACATGTCGTCGCCGCGCTCGGCACGGGCGGGGTCGATTATGTGCGCAAGCCGATCATCGTCGAGGAACTGCTGGCGCGCATCCGCGTCCACCTTGCCAATGCGCGCGGCGCCTACCGGTCGCGTCTGGCGCTGGGCTTTGCCGGGCGCAGCCTTGCAGCGCTCGGCGAGGGCGGCGTACTGACCTGGTCGACCCCGCAGGCAGAGAGCCTGTTCGTCGCCATCGATCCGGCCTGGACCCCCGAAAACGCGGCTCTTCCCGAAGCGCTCGGCGAAGCGGTCGCCGCGCTGGTTGCGGGCGAGCCGGTGCAGCCGGCCGCAAGCATCCGCGCCAGCGTGCGCGGCATGGAGATCGACCTCGTGCTGCTTGGCAGCGACCGGCCGGGCGAGGTGCTCCTCAAGCTCACCGAAGTGCGCGAGGACGGCAAGATCGCCGCGCTTCAGAAGCAGGCCGGCCTCACCCGCCGCGAGGCCGAAGTGCTGCTGTGGGTGAGCTATGGCAAAACCAACAAGACGATCAGCGAAATTCTTGGTATAAGCCCGCGAACGGTCAACAAGCACCTCGAACAGGTGTTCCGCAAACTGGGGGTAGAAACCCGTGCGGCGGCGACAGCGATTGCTGTCAGACTCATGTCTGACTGACCGGCTACAGTGTTATAACTCAGTTACTTGCTTCGGGTTCGCACAGGTCTACGTCATTTGCCCACTTCCTCGCGCGCGCGAGGTTGTCATGGCTGGTGGCGCAGGATTTGAACGTTTTTTCAGCAGGGGTGCGTCATGGCCGGAGTTCAGGTTGGCAAGCGGATCATCGGGGCCGATGCGCCCGTGACCGTCGGCTGGGAGAATACCGGCAGGGTCGAAGGCGGACCGGTCAAGCAGTTCGTCTTCACATATTTCCAGCCCGTCATGCTCTTTGCGGCGATTGCCTTCTGGTATTACGCGCCCAACTGGCTTGCCGTCGCTTCGACCGCGATTGCCATCCGGCTCGGCTGGACGGTGCTGCTGCTGGCGCTCGAATGGGTCAATCCGCGCTACAACAGCTGGCAGCTGACGTGGAAGGAGTTTGCCACCGATCTGTTCTATGTCGCGCTCGGCATGACCTTCCTGCGCATGGTCGATGCCTACATCGGCGACGGCGCGATAATCGAGGCGGTGCAGGGCGCGTTTGACTGGAAGAAGTTCGACTGGTTCACCGGCCTGCCGCTGCTGGTGCAGGCCGTGCTGATCTCGATGATCTTCGACTTCGGCCAGTACTGGATGCACCGCGCGATGCACAACTGGCACCCGCTATGGCTGACCCATGCGCCGCACCACTACATCACCCAATTGAATGTCCAGAAGGGCGCGGTCGGCAATCCGGTCGAGCTGTTCCTGATCGGACTGGGGATCGGCGGCTTCTTCGACTTCCTGCCCCGCGCCTTCCTGCTGGCGGGCGCGATCGGCATGACCGTGGGCGTCTACCAGCACATCAACGTGCGCTTCAACACACCGCGCTGGTGGCGCTTCATCTTCAACACCACCGAACACCACTCGGTGCACCACTCGCAGGATTACGAGGCGACCCGCAGCAACTATTCGGGGACGTGGATCATCTGGGACCGCATTTTCGGCACCTGCGTCGATGGCGAGGCGGAACAGCTGGGCATGGAAGGCGGACGCCGCATGGATATCGGCGAGACGATGGTGTTCCCCTTCCGCGAAGGCTGGCGCGACACGAAGGCGTGGTTTGCCAAGCGCCTTCGCGGCGGTAGCGGGGGCGCGATGCAGCCCGCGCTGGAACCTGCCGAGTGACCGGGACCGCCGGAACGCTCGAAGCGCCGCGGCGGGCGGTCACGGGGCTCAAGCTCCCGCTCATCGACAATATCTGGCGCGTGCGCGGCGAGGTGCCGATCGATCCCGGGATGCCCGCGGCCGAAGCCTTTGCGCGGATCGATCCGCTGCTGCGAATCCCCGGCACCGATGTGTCGGAAGAGGGCGGGGTGCTGACCTACACCAAGCGCAACCCGCAGGCGCAGGACAAGCTGGCGACCTTCACCCGCGGGCGGATGTGGATCGAGCAGGCGGGCGCGGGCGCGGTGCTGCGCTTCGACCTGTTCAGCCATGCGCTGCTGCTGTGCTTCCTTGCGCCGCTGCTGTTCCTTGGCTTTTCGCAGCTGGCGATCACCATCAAAGCCTGGGAAGCTGCCGACACCGAGGCCGGTGCTAAGGCCGAGAAGAAGGACGAGAAGAAGCCGCCTGCGGCAAAGACCCTCAATCCGGTCGACGAATTCCTCGGCGCGCCCGCGCCCGAAGATCCGAGCAAGAAGAAGAAGGACAAGAAGAAGGACGCCAAGGACAAGGAGGGCCGTCATTCGCCTGACGAGGGCTATGTGCTCGCGGGCATCTTTGCGGCGGTCTATCTGTTCGGCCGCCGGCTCGAACCCTTCCTCGTGCGGCGGCGCCTGCGTGCCGCGCTGGCCGGCCCGCCGCCGGCCTAGACCTCAGGAAAGCCGCGCGAAATTTGCGACCCCGGGGGCGGTGATACGTTGCGGGGCGGGGGTGATTGCGGCGGTCTGACCGCCCGGCGCGAGGCCGGATAGCGCGCCTGTCACCTCGCCGATGGCGGTGCTTGCCAATGCATAGAACACCAGCTTGGCATCCTTGCGCGTGACCACCAGCCCGGCCTTGCGCAGCACGCCCAATTGCTGCGAGAGCGCGGGCTGTCCGATGCCGGTCGCCTGCTCGATCTCGCCGACATTGCGCTCGCCCGCCGCCAGCGCGGCGAGGATGCGCCAGCGCAGCGGGTGGGCGAGCGCCTTCAGCGCCTCGACAAGGGCCGGCTCGGCGATGCTCACGCCGAAGGCCCCGTCTGGCGCAGGAACCACGCGGTCGCCTCTTCGGCGTCGAACACCGCGTCGAGATCGTGGCCGGGCGCCTCGAGCAGCGGGTCGCCCGGTTGCCAGTTGGCGGGCGCGAGCGCGCCTTGCGCATCGACCGCCCTGAGCCCGTCAAGCATGCGCAGCATCTCGGGGATCGAGCGGCCGAGGTTGGCCGGATAGCAGGTCATCGCCCGGATCACCCCGTGGGGGTCGATGAAGAAGGACGATCTCACTGCGCCGCTGTCGCGGTCGGCGGCGCAGACCATGCCGAAGGCGCGGGCGATGACCATCGTCGGATCCTCGATGATCGGGAAGCGCACCTCGACGCCGAACCGGTCGCGGATCATGCGCAGCCAGGCGAAGTGGGCAAAGAGGCTGTCGACCGAGAGCGCCATGAGGTCGCAGCCGCGCTGCGCGAAGGCCGGGGCCTCGCGGGCGAGGGCGACAAACTCGGTGGTGCACACCGGGGTGAAGTCCGCCGGGTGCGAGAACAGCACCAGCCAGCGGCCGCGATGGGCGGAGAGCCTGACCGGGCCGATGGTGCTGCGCGCCTCGAAATCGGGGGCGAGGTCGCCGATGCGCGGGGGCGGGGCGGGATGATCCATGCCGGGGGCATAGTCCTTGACCGGCCTCATTGCAATATATATACACGATTTATGAAAGTGAATGGAGGAACGGCGATGGACAGACATGATCCGGCGCTCGATCAGGCCAGTGCAAATGCCGAACGCGCTTTCGCCGAACCCGCCTTGCGTCCCGAAATCGCGAGCTTTTTCGATCCCGTCACCTTCACTGTCACCCACGTCGTCCACGATCCCGCCACGCGCGAGGCGGCGATTATCGACTCGGTGCTCGATTTCGATCCGGCCTCGGGCCGCACCGCCACCACCTCTGCCGATGCGGTGGTTGCGCATGTCACTTTGCAAAATCTGAAAGTGACATGGCTGCTCGAAACCCATGCCCATGCCGATCACTTCTCGGCCGCGCCCTACCTGCAAGAGAAGCTCGGCGGGAAAATCGCTATCGGCGCCGCGATCACCCGGGTCCAGCAGGTGTTCGGCAAGCTGTTCAACGCCGGCACCGAATTTGCCTGCGACGGATCGCAATTCGATGCACTGTTCGAGGACGGCGACAGCTTTGCCATCGGCAATCTGACGGTCACGGTCCTCCACGTCCCCGGCCACACGCCTGCCTGCATCGCCTATGCGGTGGGGGATGCGGTGTTCGTGGGCGACACCATGTTCATGCCCGACTACGGGACCGCGCGCGCCGATTTCCCGGGCGGCGACGCGCGCACCCTCTACCGTTCGTTGCGCCGCATCCTCGCGCTCCCGCCTGCCACGCGGCTGTTCCTGTGCCACGACTACCTGCCCGAGGGCCGCAGCGACTATGTGTGGGAGACCACCGTTGCCGCCGAGCGCGCGGGCAATGTGCACGCCCATGACGCGATCAGCGAGGACGAATTCGTCGCGATGCGCGAGGCCCGCGATGCCGGGCTTGCCATGCCGCGCCTGATCCTGCCGAGCGTGCAGGTCAACATGCGTGCCGGCCACCTGCCGCCGCCGGACGAGAACGGCATCGTCTACCTCAAGCTGCCGGTGAACGCGGTATGACCTTGCCGGGCTTTCCCGATGCCGCGCCGGTCGCAGGGCTTGGCGGCGGCGTGCTGATCGGCCTTGCCGCTGCGCTGATGCTGCTTGGCGCGGGGCGGATCGCGGGGGTCTTGGGGATTGCCGCGCGCGCTTTCGGGATCGCCGACAGCGCCTTGCCGCGTGCGCAGGCCTTCGCCTTTCTCGTCGGGCTTCCGCTCGGCACGCTGGTCGTGATGCGTCTGACGGGCGACCCCGCGCCTGCCTTTGCCGGGCCGCTGCCGCTGATTGTCGCAGGGCTCCTTGTCGGCATCGGCACCCGTCTCGGCAGCGGCTGCACCAGCGGGCACGGGGTATGCGGGATGAGCCGTCTCTCGCAGCGCTCGCTGGTGGCGGTCGCGACCTTCATGGCGACCGGCTTTGCGACCGTGGCGGCGATGAATGCCCTCGGCATTGCGGTGCTGCCATGATCCGCGCGCTGGTCGTCCCGCTGGTCTCGGGTACCATTTTCGGAGCAGGGCTCACCATCGGCGGCATGACCGATCCGGCACGGGTGCGCGGCTTTCTCGACCTGTTCGGTGATTGGGACCCGACGCTCGCCTTCGTGATGGGCGGTGCGGTGGCCGTGATGGCGATCGCCTGGGCGATCCAGCGCCGGATGCAGCGCCCCGCCTTGGCCGAGGCCTTCTCCCTTCCCGACCGCTCCGACATCACCGTGCCTCTGATAGCCGGTTCGGCGCTGTTCGGCGTGGGCTGGGCGATTGCCGGCCTGTGCCCCGGCCCGGCCTTTGCCGCGCTCGCCATAGACCCGCTTGCGGCGGCGATCTTCCTTGCCGCGATGCTCGCCGGAATGGCGATAGCGCGACCCTTCGAAGCGCGCGGCTGAGACGGTTTGCAACCCTTTGCCTGTCCAACCGTATAGCTCATGCAGCGATTGCAATTGATCGCCGAGGCCATGGGATTACCTGCCGATCATGTTCGAGAACCTTGACGCCCTGCTGCTCGCGCGGATCCAGTTTGCCTTCACGGTGAGCTTCCACTTCTTCTTCCCCTCGTTCTCGATCGGCCTGGCAAGCTACCTCATGGTGCTCGAGGGGCTGTGGCTGAAGACGGGCAAGCCGGTCTATCTCGACCTCTTCAAATACTGGCTCAAGATCTTCGCGATCGCCTTTGCGATGGGCGTCGTCTCGGGGATCGTCATGTCCTACCAGTTCGGCACCAACTGGTCGGTGTTCTCCGACAAGGCCGGGCCGGTGATCGGGCCATTGATGGCCTACGAGGTGCTGACCGCCTTCTTCCTTGAAGCCGGCTTTCTCGGCGTGATGCTGTTCGGGATGCAGAAGGTCGGCAAGAAGCTGCACTTCTTCGCGACCTTCATGGTGGCTCTGGGCACCTTCGTTTCGGCCTTCTGGATCCTCAGCGTCAACAGCTGGATGCAGACGCCGACCGGCTATCTGATCGGCGAGAACGGCCAGTTCCTGCCCGGCGAGAGCTGGACCGCGATCATCTTCAACCTGAGCTTTCCCTACCGCCTCGTCCACACGGTGATGGCGGCCTATCTGACCACCGCCTTCGTGGTCGGAGCCGTGGGCGCATGGCACCTGCTCAAGGACCGCGCCAACCCGCATGCCCGCAAGATGTTCTCGATGGCGATGTGGATGGCGGCGATCGTCACCCCGGCGCAGATCTTCGCGGGCGACATGCACGGATTGAATACCCTCGAGCACCAGCCCGCCAAGGTGATGGCGATGGAGGGGCACTACCAGTCCCACCCCGATGGCGCGCCGCTGATCCTGTTCGGCATTCCCGACAGCGAGGCGAAAACCGTGCGCTACGCCATCGAGATCCCCAAGCTGTCCTCGCTGATCCTCAAGCACGAGCTGGACGCGCCCCTGAAGGGCCTCGACACCGTGCCCGATGACCGCGAGCCGCCGGTCGGCATCCTGTTCTGGAGCTTCCGCATCATGGTCGGCATCGGCTTTGCCATGCTCGGGATCGGGCTGTGGAGCCTGTTGGGCAGAGCGCGCGGACGGCTCTACGACATGCCGTGGCTGCACCGCGCCGCCGTGCTGATGGGCCCATCGGGCTTTGCCGCGGTGCTCGCCGGATGGATCACCACCGAGGTCGGCCGCCAGCCTTTCGTCATCTACGGGCTCTTGCGGACTGCCGATGCGGCCAGCCCGCTGGATGCGCCCGCAGTCGCCGCATCGCTGCTTGCCTTCATTCTCGTCTACTTCACCGTCTTCGGGATCGGCGTGTGGTATATCCTCAAGCTGATGGGCAAGGCGCCGCACCCGGGCGAATACGGGGTCAAGCGCGGCGATGTCGGCCCGATCCGCACTGCCGGCATCACCCCGGGGCCGACGCAGAACCCGGGCGGCGCGGAAACCCTGCCCACGCAGGCGCCTGACGAGAAGGAGCCGGTGTGATGGACCTCACCGTCGTCTGGGCCTTCATCATCGCCTTTGCGGTCTTCGCCTATGTGGTGATGGACGGGTTCGATCTCGGCATCGGCATCCTCTTTCCCACCTTCAAGGCCGGGCGCGAGCGGGACCGGGCGATGAACTCGATCGCGCCGGTGTGGGACGGGAACGAGACCTGGCTGGTGCTGGGGGGAGGGGGCCTCTTCGCGGCCTTCCCGCTCGCCTATGCGGTGATCCTTCCGGCGACCTATCCGCTGATCATCGCGATGCTGCTCGGCCTCGTGTTTCGCGGGGTCGCCTTCGAATACCGCTGGCGCGATCCTGCGCATCAGGCGTTCTGGGACATGGCCTTTTCGGGTGGCAGCCTCGTCGCGGCGCTGGCGCAGGGGATGACGCTGGGCGCGCTGCTGCAAGGCATCGAGGTGGAGGGCCGCGCCTATGCGGGCAGCTGGTGGGACTGGCTCACGCCCTACACGCTCCTCACCGGCCTCGGCACGGTGGCGGGCTATGCCTTGCTGGGGAGCACCTGGCTGATCTGGAAGCTCGACGGGGAGGAGCAGGCGCACGCCCGCAAGCTCGCGATCCGCTGGGGCGCGGCGACGATCGTGCTGATGGGCGCGGTGAGCCTCTACAACATCGCCTTGAACGCCGATTACGCCGCGCGCTGGCTGTCGGCGCCGGAGGTCTATTACGTCGCCCCGGTGCCGATCCTGACCGCGATCGTCGCACTCTCGATGCTGCGCGCGATCCTCAAGGACCGCAATTCCAAGCCCTTCTGGCTGGGGATCGCCCTGTTTTTCCTCGGCATGAGCGGGCTTGGCGTCACGATCTGGCCCTATGCCGTGCCTGAAAGCGTCACCATCTGGGAAGCGGCCGCGCCCTACCGCAGCCAAGCCTTCATGCTGGTGGGCGTCGCGCTGACCCTGCCGCTGATCCTCGCCTACACCGCCTGGGCCTATTGGGTGTTCCGCGGCAAGGTGGCGGACGAGGGGTATCACTGATGCTGGCGCCCACGAGCTTGGAGCCGGAGCCGGAACAGCCCCCGCGCTCAAGTAGCGACGCGGTAACGCACAAGGACGCCCCCTTCTGGCAACGCTTCCTGTGGATGATCGGCATCTGGGCCGCCAGCGTCGCGGTGCTGGGCGCGGTTGCCTGGATCATCCGCCTGTGGATCGCGCCATGAGCGGCCCGGTCAAGGTCTGGTATGACGGCGCCTGCCCGCTGTGCCTGCGCGAGATCGCGCTGATGCGGCGATTGGACCGGCGCGGGGCCATCGCCTTCGTCGATGTCGCGAGCGGCGCGGACCCCTCCTGCCCCGTCGACCGCGCGCAGCTGCTGGCGCGCTTCCATGCCGAAGAGGACGGGGTGATCCATGATGGCGCGGCGGCCTTCGCCGCGATGTGGCGCGCGATCCCGGTGCTGCGCCCGCTGGGGCTGGCGGCGAGCAACCCCCTCGTGCTGCGTCTGCTCGAAGCGCTGTACTTGCGCTTCCTGCGCCTGCGCCCGCGCCTGCAACGCCTGTTCTAGGCTTTGGCTGTCGCATCGCTTGAGCGGAAAACCGGTGCCCACTTTTCCGCGCGATGCTCCCGAAAACCCCTTGCCCTGACGCACCGCATCGGCTGATCTTCCGTGCAAAGACACAGGGAGAGACCAACCGCCATGACCAATTACGGCGCGATGCAGAACGAGATCTACAACGCCGGACTGCGCGGCATCCTGCCCACCTGGCCGGTCGATTTCGCCGGCCTCGAAAAGCGCGCGCATCAGGCTCTGGGGCCGATGCTCACCAATTATGTCGCCGGCGGATGCGGGGACGAGCATACGCAGGACCAGAACGCGGCCGCCTTCCACCATTGGGGCATGGTGCCGCGCATGATGGTCGATTGTTCGACGCGCGACCTTTCGATCGAACTCTTCGGTCACCGCTACCCGACGCCGCTGTTCATGGCCCCCATCGGTTTGAACGGAGAAGCCTCGCAGGACCGCCATGGCGACCTCGCCGCCGCGCGCGCCTCGGCGCTGACGGGGGTGCCCTTCTGCGCCTCGACCCTCGCCAATGATCCGCTCGAGGAGGTGAAGGCGGCCTGCGGGGAGACGCCTGCGTGGTTCCAGCTCTATACGCCCAAGAACCGCGAACTGGCGACAAGCCTGATCCGCCGCGCCGAGGACGCCGGCTACACGGCGCTGGTGGTGACGCTCGATACCTGGGTGACCGGCTGGCGGCCGCGCGATCTCAACGCCTCGAATTTCCCGCAGCTGCGGGGCAAGGTGCTCCAGAACTACTTCACCGACCCCGTGTTCCGCTCGCTCCTGGCGCGCCCGCCCGAGGAAGACCCGGCCGCCGCGATCTTCACCTGGGCGGCCACCTTCGGCCAGGTGCTGACGTGGGAGGACATGGCGTGGTTCAAGTCCGTGACCAGGCTCCCCATCGTGCTGAAGGGCATCTGCCACCCCGACGACGCGCGCCGCGCGGTCGATTGCGGGGCGGACGCGGTCTATTGCTCGAACCATGGCGGGCGGCAGGCCAATGGCGGGATCGCGACCATCGACCTCCTGGCCGATGTGGTCGCGGCATCAGGCGACACCCCGGTGCTGTTTGACAGCGGAATCCGATCGGGCACCGATGCTGTCAAGGCGCTCGCGCTGGGTGCCCGCGCGGTCGGTGTCGGGCGGCCCTACACCTATGGTCTCGCGCTTGGCGGGGCCGAGGGCGCGGCGTGGGTGCTCCGCTCGATCCTTGCCGAGGCGGACCTGCTGATGGCGGTCAACGGCTACCCCACGCTGGCCGAAGTGCGCGCCGCCGGAGCCCGTCGCACCGGGCCCTAGGGGGTTTTTTGCCACACCCCGGGAACAAACCCGGATGGACATGCTTCAGGATATTGACGCCCGCCTAAGGAAATTTGCGCAGGCGCACGATACGACTCGTTTATCCACAGCTTTGGTGTTAGCTACTGCAACTTAAAAATACGCGATTCGGGGACGCGACTGATGGAAAAACCGACTTTCTGGTCGAGCCGGCCAGATCCGATGCGCCGCACTGTCTGTTTTTACGACGAGGCATCGCGCCAGGCGCGCTATGGCCGCATCCAGCCGATGGAACAGCAGCCCCGGTCCCTGCTCTCGCGCTTTCTCGGCTAACCGCCAGATTTCGCCAGCATCACCAGCTTGGTGTCGGTGAAGGCGAGGTAACCTTCCTCTCCGCCTTCCGATCCGAAGCCGCTGTCGCCGACCCCGCCGAACGGGGTTTCGGGTGAAGAGACGATAAGCTGGTTGATCCCCACCATCCCGGCCCGCAGGCTGCGGCCGAGGTAATGCGCCTCGTCGAGATTGCCCGAGAAGGCATAAGCGGCAAGGCCGTAGCGCAGGCTGTTGGCGATGCCGACCGCATCCTCGATCGTGTCGAAGGGGACGATCCCGGCGATGGGGCCGAACGGCTCTTCGGTCATGAAGCGGCTGTCGGGCGCGGGGTTGGCGATGACGGTGGGCTGGAAGAAGAACCCGCTGCCCTCGATCGCCGCGCCGCCGGTCACCACCTCGCCGCGGGTCCCGCCCGTATCGGCGACCACCTGCTGCATCGCGGCAATGCGCCTTGCGTGGGCGAGCGGGCCCATGTCGACGCTATCGTCCGCGCCCGGATCGCCGACCTTGAGCTTGCTCGCGACCGCGGCAAAATCGGCGACGAAGCTGTCGTAGATCTCGCGCGCCACCAGAAAACGGGTCGGCGAGACGCACACCTGCCCTGCATTGCGGAACTTGGTCAGCGCGCACATCACCGCCGCACGCGCGACATCGGCGTGCTTGCTGACGATCACCGGCGCGTGCCCGCCCAGTTCGGGCGCAAACCGCTTCATGTGGGTCGCCGCGAGCGCGCCCAGCTGCTTGCCGATCGCGGTCGATCCGGTGAAGCTCACCTTGCGGGTGACGGGCGAGGCGACGAGGCGCTCGGCAATCGGACCGGGATCGCCATGGACGAGATTGAGCACGCCCGCCGGCACGCCTGCATCGACGAAGCACTGGACCAGCAGCTGTGCGCTGCCCGGCGTGTTTTCGGCCGGTTTCAGGATCGCGGTGCACCCGGCCGCGAGCGCGCCCGCGATCTTCTTGGCAGGCAGGTTCACCGGGAAGTTCCACGGGGTGAGCAGCACCGCCGGGCCAATCGGCTCATGCGTCACCATCTGCGCGATCAGCTGGGTCCCGCGCGTCGGGATCAGCCGGCCGCCGCGGCGCTTGGCTTCCTCGCCGAGGAAGTGGAGCACATCGACCGAGCCGGTGATCTCGCCCAGCGCCTGCGCGCGCGGCTTGCCCATTTCGGCCGTGACAACCCTTGCGATCTCCGGCGCCCGCTCGCGCAGCAGATCGGCAGCGCGGCGCAGGATGGCGTGACGCTCCGCCCCCGAGGTCGCGCTCCACGCCGGGAAGGCATAGCCTGCCGCCTTCAATGCGGCATCGAGCTGGGCGGGGCCCGCCTTGGGGCACTGCGCGATGGCGGCACCGGTCGCCGGGTTCACGACATCCATCACCCCCGCATCGCCGTTTTCCACCCACTGGCCGGCAATGAACATCTTGAGGGTCGGGTAGGCGGCGGTCATGGAGCGTTCCTTCAGGGGGGATGGGCAGGAGGCCTAGGTGGGGTCGGGCGGGATCGGGACAAGCCCCTATACGGCGACAACGTGCTGTTCGATCGCGCCGAAGATCGAATGATTGTCGCGATCGCGCATCTCGATCCGCACCGCGTCGCCCGCTTGCATGAAGGGGGTCCTGGGCGCGCCGTCCTCGATGGTCTCGATCATGCGGATTTCGGCGATGCACGAATAGCCCGCGCCGCCTTCGCTGACCGGCTTGCCCGGCCCGCCATCGGCGCCCTTGTTCGAGACCGTGCCGGTGCCGATGATCGTGCCCGCAGCAAGATTGCGGGTCCTGGCCGCGTGCGCCACCAGCTGCGCGAGGTTGAAGGTCGCGTCCGCCCCGGCATTTGCCCGGCCGAAGGGCGCACCGTTCAGTTCAACCCTCAGCGGCAGGTGGATCAGGCAGTCCGCCCAGGCATCGCCCAGCTCGTCGGGCGTCACCGCGACCGGCGAGAAGGCGCTGGCGGGCTTGGACTGGAAGAAGCCGAAGCCCTTTTCCAGCTCGGCCGGGATCAGGCCGCGCAAGGAAACGTCGTTGACCAGCATCAGCAGGCGGATATGCGCGGCAGCCTCCTCCGGCGTCACCCCCATCGGCACATCGCCGGTGATGCAGGCGATCTCGCCCTCCATGTCGCAGCCCCAGGCAGGGTCGCTAAGCGGGATGTCCTGACGCGGACGCAGGAAGCTGTCCGATCCGCCCTGATACATCAGCGGGTCGTGGTAGAAACGCTCGGGCACCTTGGCCCCGCGCGCCTGCCGGACGAGCTCCACGTGGTTGATATAGGCGCTGCCATCGGCCCACTGGTAGGCGCGCGGCAGGGGCGAGTGCGCCTGGCGTTCGTGGAAGCGCTCGCACGGCACCGCCTCGTGCTCGACATCGCGGGCGAGCACTTCGAGCTCGGGCGCGACCCGCTCCCAGTTGTCGAGCGCGGCCTGCATGGTCGGCGCGATGTAGCCTGCCGCACAGCAGCGGGTGAGGTCCTTGCTGACCACCACCAGCATCCCGTCGCGCGTGCCGTTGTCGAGGGTTGCGAGTTTCATGTCTTGTCCTCCCGAGACCTATGTATTTATACCGCGTCGATCTGCCTGTCGGGGTGCGCCGCTGCAAAGGCGGGGAGCGCGAGGCAGGCGGCCTCGATGCGGGTCATGTGGGGGCTTGCCGACAGGTCGTAGGCAAAGCGCCGCGCGTTGGCGAGCTGCGGGACCAGCACGATCTCGAACAGCCCCGGCGCGCCGGCGTGGAGGAAATCCCCCGTCCCCAGCTGTGTGAGGCGGGCTTCGACCGGATCGAGCGTGCGCTTCAGCCAGGTGCGGTACCAGATGTCGATCTCGTCCTGGGTATGGCCGAGCGGGTCTTTCAGATATTTGAGCACCGGCAGGTTGTTCACCGCGTGGATTTCGGTCGCGATCCCGTAGGCGAGTTCGCGTGCCGTGTAGCGCGCCTCGATATCGGCAGGCAGGAAGGGCGGAGCCGGATAGGCCTCGTCAAGCCATTCGAGCAGCGCCATCGATTGCGCGCGGTCACGCCCGCCCGCTTCGAGCATCGGAAGCGAGCCGAAGGGATTGCGCTGCGTGAAGGCGGCATCCTTGTTTTCGCCGGTGCGCAGATCGACAGGGATGTTCTCGTAGGCGAGGCCCTTGAGGTTAAGGGCAATGCGCAGGCGGTAGGAGGTGGACGAGCGGAAGTAGCCGTAGAGTTTCATGCTTTTGCTTTCCGCACCCCATCCGGCGCGCGACATCCTCGCTCACGCGGCCTTTCGGCCCGGTGTCCCGCCTGGCGCGGTTCAGCTTCGCTTCCGCTGCGGGCGGCCGTCCAGCCTTGCGGGCCAATCGGCCCGAGGCCCGTGACGGCAAATCCCGGCATGGGGGCGCCTGCTTGCCTTACAGCCACACGCAATTGCTCCTGCCTGTCTTGCTCGTCCCAGCCATTGCAGGGTTCAGGCGGGGGAGCAAGGGGCGGAGCGTGGTTGCCGCTCAGGCCGGGGTCAGCGCGCGGCTCACCGCGCCGAGCAGTTCGGCCGGCGGGCAGGGCTTCACCAGCGTCGTCGCCGTGGGAAAGCGCATCGCCAGCGCGCGCGTGTCCTCGGGATCGGAATGGAGGATCACCGGCACATTCTCGTCGATGAGCTTCTGCGCCAGTTCCAGGCTCAGCCCGTCAGCCAGCTCGATATCGAGCAGCGCCACATCGGGGCGTTCCTTCTGGCAGGCGAGCATCGCCGAGGAAATCCCGGCATGCGGCCCTTCCACCTCGTAACCCGCTTCTTCGAAGGTATCGCACAGATCGAAGCCGGTTATGTACTCGTCTTCGGCCACCAAGATTCGCAAAGTCATCGGTTCTCTCCCGTGTTAACGAATCCCATGAGCGGGACTGTATCACGGTTTGGACGTCAAACTGCGCGGAATCTCATCCATTATTGCCGAATCTTGCGGTGAAGCCCGCCTCGTCTCCCGCAGCGAGAAATCGCGCCTGCTCGACCCACTGGTCGCGGTTGATACGGCCCGAGAAACGGCCGAGCCTGGCGTCGATGCGCTCGATCTCCTCGGGGGTCCAGGCGGCGATCTGGGCGAAGGTGGTGATGCCGAATTCGCCGAGCAAGGCAGCAAGCTTGGGGCCGAGGCCCTTGATGCGGGTGAGGTCGTCGGCCGGACCCGCGGCGGCCGGCGCGGGCGCGGGCGCGGGGTCGGGGGCGGGTCCGGCCTCCTCGTCGGTGCCGAGCGGCGCGGCGGAGGTGACCTGCGCATTGGCCATCGCCGACAGCTCGCCCTGGATGATCTCGATCCCGCGCGGCGCGTCGATCAGCGCCTGGTTGCGCTGGGCAGGGGCCGCGCCGTCCTCCAGCACGTCGCGGAAAATGCCGGGCGCGCCCTCCTCGCCCGTCACCCGGGCGCGGCGACTGGTGCGGCTGATGATCCACACCAGCACCGCCAGAAGGGCCAGCGCGATGAGGATCAGCGGGAGATAGGCGGTCAGATCGGCGGACATGGGGGCGGGGGTCTCCGGTGGGAATCGCTAAGAAGTCGGGCGCTTTAGCAGTCTGCGCGCGCTTCGCCCATGCACCAGGTTGGTGCAAGGCTTCAGGCGAGGTCGGTCGCCGGATCGGGGACAACCTGCTTGCGGAACAAGACCTTGTCGTCCTCGCCGAAGCCGCGCCGCCACACCACCAGCGCATAGACGCCGAGCACTGCGGGGATGCCGAGGACGAGCTCGGCCCATTCGGGCGCCCAGGTGAAGGCATAGCCTACCACCACCGCAGGGGCAGCGGCGTGGACCAGCGCCCAGCGCCAGTTGGAGACCGGAGCGCCCAGCAGCCGCTTCAAGAGCAGCGCCTTCACCAGGCTCGAAACCGCCAGCGCCACCATCAGCGCGCCGGCCGCGCCTGCCGCCTCGAAGCCGTTGCCGAGCCCGAGGCGGTCCGCCGCCTCGATCAGCGCGATCGTCAGGCCCGCCTGCAAGCCGATGATCGCGACCGAGATCGCCAGATTGCGCTTCCTGGCGATATAGACCAGCACGCTTTCCGAGACGACCGCCATCGAGGCGGCGACCTCGGCGGCGAGCAGCAGGGCGAGCGCGGCGGTGCCCGCGACATAGTCCGGCCCCCACAGCCCCATCACCGCCTCGCCCGGCACGCCGAGCATCAGCGCGATGCCCAGCTGCACGGCGATGATCCAGAACCCCACCTGCCGCACCTGCGCGGCGATCGCCGCCATGTTGCCGGTGCGCAGGTTCTTGGTGATGACCGGCGAGAGGATCGGCTCGAAGCTGGTCTTGAGCTTCTGCGGAAGGGACGCGATCTGCTGGGCGGCATAATAGATGCCCACCGCCTGCGGCGGCGCGAACAGGCCGAGGATGAAGATGTCGAGCAGCCGCGTGCCGCGCTCGATCGCGTCGGCGCCGACCAGCGGGAAGGCGCGCGCCGCCATCGCCGCCATCGCCCGCGGGCGCGGCTGCCAGCCGCGCGGCAGGCCATAGGTGCGCAGGAACGGCCAGGCGGTGGTCAGCAAGGCGGCGAAGATCGAGACGATATAGGCCAGCGCCAGCCCGCTCTCGCGCGTGGCGGGCAGGGTGAAGAACACCCCTGCGCCGATCGAGATCGTCCACGGCTCGATGATCGCGCGGGCGCGCACCGTGGTCGCGATATCGAAGCGGTAGGCTTGCGCTGCGAGCAGGATCTCGGTGACGGCAAAGGCGGGGATGGTGGCGACCAGCCAGATGTCCCAGGCTGAGTTCATCCCGTTGGGGAACATCGGCTCGGGGAAAACCAGCAGCACCCCCGCCGCCACCGCCGAATAGCCGAGCGCCAGCAGGATGCCATCGTAGACGAGATTGGTCTCGGCCCCGCGGTCCTCGCCCGCGCCCTCGGACAGGCGCTGCGCAAGGCCGCGCTTCTCGCCCAGCGAGCACACCAGCGCGATGATCTCGATCAGCACCAGCGCCGAAGCGAAGCGGCCCAGCGCCTCGGCACCGTAAAGGCGGGTGGCGATGACGAGGAAGGGGATGCGCGCGATCAGCCGGATCACGAAGCCCAGCGTATTGGTGCGCCCGCCCTTGGCGAGCCTGGCGAGATCGTCGGTGTCGTCTGCGGCGGGAGGGGCGGCAGGGGAGGCGGCGGGAAGCGTGGTCAAGCGCGCTGGTCCCGTTCGGCCCCGTCGCGCTCGGCTTTCAGCGGGCGGGCGAGCAAGCCGGCAACCACGGCGCGCGCATCCTCGCCCTTGAGGATCGCATCGACTGCGGCGACGATCGGCATCGGGATGCCGCGTTCTTGCGCCAGTCCGGCGAGCACGGGGGCGGTATGCGCGCCCTCGGCAACGGTGCGGCGGTCGGCCATGAGGCCGGCAGCCGAAGCGCCTTCGCCCCCCGATTCTCCCAGCGCCTTGCCGAGGCTGAAGTTGCGGCTCGAGGTCGAGGAACAGGTCAGCACCAGATCGCCCAGCCCGCACAGGCCCGAGAGCGTCTCGGCCCGCGCGCCCAGCGCCTCGCCGAAGCGCAGCATCTCGGCATAGCCGCGCGCAATCAGTGCCGCGCGCGCGTTCTGGCCGAGGCCGAGGCCTTCGACCACACCGCAGGCGATGGCGAGCACATTCTTGACCGCGCCGCCGATCTCGGCGCCCGCGACATCGTCGGAGTAATAGGGCCGGAAGGCGGGCCGCGCGAGCGCGGGGGCGAGGCGCTCCCACTGTTCGCGGCCTCCCGAGCAGGCGAGGGTGACGGCGGTGGGGAGGCCAGCGGCGACCTCGTGCGCGAAGGTCGGGCCGGAAAGGACCGCGACCGCGCTGCCCGGCGCCGCCTCGCGGGCGACGTCGTTCATCAGCCTGCCGGTCCCTGCCTCGATGCCCTTGGAGCACAGCACCAGATCGCGGGGGTAGGCGGGAAGGCTCGCCAGCACGCGGCCGAGCACCTGCGCAGGGGTCACGACCAGCACGGTGTCGAGTTGCGCGAGGTCCGCCAGCTCCGCTGTCGCGCGGATGGTCGGGGCAAGGGTCGCCGAGGGCAGGTAGAGCGGGTTGCGGTGTCCGGCGTTGACCGCTTCGACCACCTCGGGCTCATAGGCCCACAGGATCACCTCGCGCCCGTCGCAGCTCAGCATCTGGGCCAGCGCCGTGCCCCATGCGCCCGCGCCGATGACGCCGATGGTTTCGAGGTCGCTCATGCCCACGCCGGTCGTGCCCACGCCGCTCATGCCTTGTATCCTGCCCCGCGCACCGCCTCGGCAGCCGGATCGAGCGGCCAGCGCGGGCGGGCGACGAAATCGAGCGGGTCGCCGGCAAAGCCCTCGCCCTCCTGCGCGAGGCGTTCGATCCCCGCCCAGGCGATCATCGCCGCGTTATCGGTGCACAGGGCCAGCGGCGGGGCGGTGAAGCGCATCGCGTGCCTCGCTGCAAGGGCTTCGAGCGCCGCGCGCACCGTCTTGTTGGCGGCCACGCCGCCCGCAACCACCAGCGCCGGGAAGGGGCCCGCGCGCCCGAGCGCCAGTTCCAGCCGGTCGATCAGGCATTCCACCGCCGCCTGCTGGAAGCTCGCCGCGATATCGGCAGGGCGGTGCGCGCCGCTCTCCACCGCGCGCAGCACCGCGCTCTTGAGCCCGGCGAAGGAGAAGTGCGGTTCGGCCGAGCCCTTGAGGGGGCGGGGCAGGGGCACGGCCTTGGGATCGCCCTCCAGCGCCAGCCGTTCCACTGCGGGGCCTCCGGGATAGCCGAGCGCCAAGATCTTGGCGGTCTTGTCGAAGGCCTCGCCCAGCGCGTCGTCGATGGTGGTGGCAAGGCGGCGGTATTGGCCGACGCCCGTGACGGCGAGGATCTGGCAATGCCCGCCCGAGACGAGCAGCAGCAGATAGGGAAAGGCCAGCCCGGCATCGGCGAGCCGGGGCGAGAGCGCGTGGCCCTCCAGATGGTTGACCGCCAGCAGCGGCTTGCCCGATGCCATCGCCAGTGCCTTGGCGCTCACCAGCCCGACCATGACCCCGCCGATCAGCCCCGGCCCGGCGGTCGCGGCGATGGCGTCGACCTTGTCGAGGGCGATGCCCGCATCGCCCATCACCTTCGCGAGCATGGGCGCCAGCCGCTCGGCATGGGCGCGCGCGGCGATCTCGGGCACGACGCCGCCATAGGGGGCATGTTCGGCCTCCTGGCTGGCGATCGCCTGCGCCACGATCGTCCCGTCGCCGCGCACCAGCGCGACCGCGGTCTCGTCGCAGCTCGATTCGATCCCCAGAACAAGGCGCCCGGGTGCTGCGGTGTCAGATGTGTGTGCTGCTGAGCCCATCCGGCTTCCATCTAGTCCTTGTGCGGGCTAGAGCAAGCGCGGCCATGACTGAACCTCAACGAACCGCACCCATCATCCGCCTCGGCACCCGCAATTCCCCGCTGGCGATGGCGCAAGCCTTCGAGACCCGCGCACGCCTGTGCGCCGCCCACGGCTGGGCCGAGGATGCGGTCGAGCTTGTCCCCGTGCTGGCGAGCGGCGACAAGGTGCTCGACCGCCCGCTTGCCGAGATCGGCGGCAAGGCGCTGTGGACCAAGGAGCTCGACCAGTGGCTCGGCGAGGGGCGGATCGACATCGCGGTGCATTCGGCCAAGGACGTCGAGACGATCCGCCCGCAGGCCTTCCACTTCCCCGCCTTCCTGCCGCGCGCCGACCGGCGTGACAGCCTGGTGGGCGCGGCCAGCATCGCCGCGATCCCGCACGGCGCCACCGTCGGCACCAGCGCGCCGCGGCGGGCGGCCCAGCTCCTCAACCTGAGGCCCGATTGCAAGGTCGTGACCTTCCGCGGCAACGTCGCAACGCGCCTCAGGAAGCTCGCCGAGGGCGAGGCCGATGTGACCTTCCTCGCGGCTGCCGGGCTCGAACGGCTCGATCAGTCCGCGGTGGGCACGCCCTTGTCGCCGGACGAGTGGATCCCCGCCGCCGCCCAAGGCGTCATCGCCATCGAGTGCCGCGCCGATGACGCTGCCACCACCGCGCTCCTCGCCGCCATCGACCATGCCCCCACCCGCGCCGAACTGGAGGCCGAGCGCGCCCTGCTCGCAGCGCTCGGGGGCACCTGCCACTCGCCGGTCGCGGTGCTGTGCGAGGGTGCGGGCGAGACCCTGCGCATGCGCGCCGCCCTGTTCTCGCCCGACGGGGCCGCGCGGATCGAGGGCAGCGCCGCCTTTGCCCGTGGCGATCATGCCGCGCTCGGGGCGCTCGCCGCCGACCTCCTCGCCCGCGCTCCCGAGAGCATCACCGCCCACTTCCGGGCGGGCGTTTGAGCTTCCGCCTGCTCGCCGTGCGGCCCGAGCCCGGGCTGAGCGCGACGCTGGACAAGGCCCGCACCGGCGGCGCCGCGATCACCGGCCTGCCGCTCTCGGCGATCCGCCCGCTCGCCTGGGACTGCCCCGATCCTGCCGGCATCGACGGCCTGCTGATCGGCAGCGCCAACGCCATCCTCCACGGCGGGCCGCACCTCGCCCGCCTCGCCGCCAAGCCGGTCTTCGCCGTGGGCGAGGCGACCGCGGCGGCCGCGCGGGCCGCCGGGCTGAGCGTCGCCATGACCGGCAGCGGCGGCCTCCAGGGCGTGCTCGATGCCATCGCGCCCCCCCGCCACCTGCTGCGCATCGCGGGCGAGGAGCATGTGCCGCTCGTGCCGCCCGCAGGCGTCACCTTCGCCGAGGTGATCGCCTACCGCTCCGCGCCCCTGCCGCTTGATCCGGCAGCCCCCCTGCTGGGGTCGGGCGAGGCGCTGGTGCTGCTGCACTCGGCCGCTACCGCCAGCCACTTTGCCGCCGAGTGCGACCGGCTCGGCCTTGCCCGCGCCCGCATCACCCTCGCCGCCCTCGGCCCGCGCATCGCGGCGGCCGCCGGCGAGGGCTGGGCCGGGGTCCACACGGCCGCCCGGCCCGACGAGGGCACCTTGCTGCAATTGGCATTTGACTTGTGCGATGAGGCACGCTCCATTCCCCCCATCCCGCCCCGGCAGCCGTAGCAGCGTGCGCTGGGGCCAGCAGAGCACAGGTCGCAAGAACGGATCGCCATGGCATCGCAGCCACAACCATCGCTGAACACCCCGCCGCGCGCGGGCGGATCGATGCGCGGCGCGCTGGTCGCCGTCTTGCTTGCCTTCGCGCTCGGCGCGGGGCTGGCGGGCGGAGCGGTGTGGTACAACCTCGCCGGAACCCCTGCACAGCAGCCCCTCGCCCCCGCCGCCTCGCCCGCCGCCGCTGCCGCACCCGTCCCTGCACTTGGCCCGAGCCCCACGCCGCTTGCTGCGGCTGCCGCCAAGGTCGAACAGGTCGCCGAGCAGCAGGGCGGCATCGACCAGCGCCTTGCCGCCGCCGAGCAGCGCCTCACCCGGCTCGACCTCCAGGCGCAAGCGGCGGCCGGCAACGCGGCCCGCGCCGAGAGCCTGCTGATCGCCTTCGCCACCCGCCGCGCGGTCGAGCGCGGTGCGGAGCTCGGATACCTTGCCGACCAGCTGCGCCTGCGCTTCGGCGACCAGTGGCCCAACGCCGTCGGCACCATCATCGACTTCGCGCGCAACCCGGTCCGGCTCGACAGCCTCGTCGCCCGGCTCGAGGGGCTCGGGCCGCAGCTCGAGCAGACGAGCGAGGGCCCCTCGTGGGGCGCCTTCAAGCGCGAATTGAAGGAGCTGTTCGTGTTCCGCCGCCAGACCACCCCCTCGCCGCAGCCCGCCAAGCGCCTCGAACGCGCGCGCTGGGCGCTGGAGCAGGGCCGGTACCAGGCCGCGATCGACGAGGTGCGCGGGATGCCCGGCGCGGCCAAGGCGGCAGCCTGGATCAGGGACGCGGAACGCTACAAGAAGGCGATGGACGCATTGGAAGTGATCGAGACCGCCACCGTGCTCGACCAGCGCGGGGTGCGCGACGGAGCGGGCAATCCGGTGCGCGCGCTGAGCCCGCTGGTGCTGCCCTAGGCCGGCCCGTCCGCGCGTGTAGGAGACAATGAGACACTGTCCTGGGGCGAAAGAGCTGCCCTCCTTCTGGCGGCGATTGGACGGGGCAGGAAGGGCGCGCGGCGCGGGTCATGGGCGGATCATGTCAGGGCAGGGGCGTGTAGGAAAGCGCTGATTTTCTTATGGTCTGTAGTGTGGACGGACCCCCATCTCGTCACCCCAGCGGTTGCGAAGCACAACCGAAGGTTGAACGCTGGGGCCTAGGGCGGCGCAGCGCCGACACTTGTTACCGCAAGGCACTGCGCTAAACTGATCGCGCTCTCAGCCAAGCCGGGAGGCAAGACTTGGCGGGGGGAACAGCTGGGCCTCGAGAGAAGCAGTTGGATTTCTCCCGTCCTCCCGACACCAGAGTCAGCAACGGAATGTTGTGCGGACCGCCCTAGGCTCCAGCTTGCGCTGGAGTGACGGAGAATGCGCAACTCTACCCCCGCAGCAGTTCCGGCAGATCGCCCGAGACCCCGCGCGCCTCGTCCATGAAGAACTGCTTCAAGAGCGGCGTCCGCTGCACCGCCGCCATGCCGAGGCGGCGCACTGCGCTGGCCGTCTTGCCGGGGACACCGAACAGCCGCGTCAGCCCGTCGGTCGCCAGCGCGACCATGAAGCTGTCGAGCCCGCGCCAGTTTTCATAGCGCTTCAAGGTTTCTGGATCGCCCGGATCGAGCCCCAGCCGCGCGCCCTCGGCGAGCACCTCCACCAGCGCGCCCACGTCCCTGAGGCCGAGGTTGAGGCCCTGCCCGGCGATGGGGTGGATGCCATGCGCCGAATCCCCGATCAGCGCCAAGCGTTCGGCGGTGATCCTGGCGGTGTGGTGGAAGCCCAAGGGATAGGACGAGCGGTGGCCGACGCTGAGCACGCGGCCCAACACGCCCCCCATGCGCTTCTCGACCTCGGCGAGGAAGGCCCGGTCGCCCAGTTTGGTAACGCCCGCCGCGTCATCCTCCGACACGGTCCACACCAGCGAGCAGCGGTGGGTGCCGTCGGCATCGTCGTTGAGCGGCAGCAGCGCGAAGGGGCCGGCGGGGTAGAAGATTTCCCAGGCGACATTGCCGTGGGGCTGTTCGTGGGTGAGCCCGCAGATGATCGCGCGGTGCTTGTAATCCCACTTGGCGATGGAGATGCCGGCCGCATCGCGGGTCGGCGACTGGCGGCCTTCGGCAGCGACCATCAACCGGCCCTTGAATGTGCGCCCGTCGGCCAGCACTGCGGCAACGCCATATTCGCTGCGCTGGCGATCGACGACCGTGGCGAGCGGGGTCCATTCGATCAGCGGCTCCTTCGCCGCCGCCTCGAACAGCGCGAGGCGCAGCCGGCGGTTGGGGAACATCCGGCCCAAGGTGCCGTCACCCTCGCCGGGGACGAAATCGAGGCGGCCGGGCTTCTGCTGGTCGGTCACGGCGATGGCAGCGATGTCGCAGGCGAATTGTTCGAGGCCCTCGGCGATGCCGATATTGGCAAACAGGTGCCAGCTTGCGGTCGAGATCGCGGTGGCGCGGTCATCGAAGCCTTCGGCGGTCAGTTCGGCCGGGTCGGCGCGGTCGATGACGTGGCTCGACAGGCCCTTCTTCGCCGCCGCCAGTGCCAGCGTCATGCCCACCAGGCCGCCGCCGAGGATGACGAGGTCGCGGGGCTTGTCTGAAGTTGCTGTCACCGTGGCGGCTCCGATTGCGAATGTGGCCTGTCATGCCTAGAGGGTAGCGAGTGCACCGCGCAAGAATCTTCACGACCCCGATGCGTCAATTGCTTGCATGGCTGCTTGCGCTGGCCGCAAGCGTGATGCTCGCCGCGCCCGCCATCGCGCAGGGCGGCCAAGGCGGCGATCCGCTGATCGGGTCGGACAATATCGCGGTCACGCTCCACGCCGAGGGCGCGCCTGCCGAGGGCAGGGAATGGCTGCTCGCGCTCCATTTCGTGCCCAGGGGCCCCGAATGGCACGGCTACTGGTCGAACCCTGGCGATGCGGGGGCGGGGATGCAATTGAAGCTCGACCTGCCGCCCGATTGGGAGGTGGGCGAGGCGCGCTATCCGGTGCCCCGGCAGCTGGTGGTCAGCGGCCTGATGAACCACATCTACGCCGGCCCCTACACGGTGCTGGTGCCGGTCACCCCGGGACCGAGCGTCAAGGGCTGGAGCGGGCCGGTGGGGGGCACGCTCGATTACCTCGCCTGCACCGACCAGATCTGCGTGCCGCAATTCGCGCGCCTGTCTGCGCAGGCCGGCGGCGACTTCGCCCGCTGGCGGGCCGCGGCGGCGCCGCTGCTCGATGCCAACGCGCGCTTCGCGATTTCGGGCAAGACCCTGCGCCTCGCGATCCCGCTGCCCGAGGCCATGGGGCTCGATGCGCCGCATGTGTTCATCGCCAACGACCGGCTCGTCTCCTACAGCGCGGCGCAGACCTTCCGCCGCAGGGGCGACCTGCTGGTCGCGGAAATCCCGCTCGACGAATTCGGGACCGGCAAGGCCGCCAGCGTCTCGGGCATCCTCGCTTTCGGCGACAGCGATGCGGGCGGCTTCGCGTTCAAGGCCGATCTCGGCGCGGTGCCGACGGGGGGCGAACTGGTCGCGGGGCCGCAGAATAGCGCCGCCCCGCCGGTCTGGACGCTGGTGCTGGGCGCGCTCTTGGGCGGCCTCATCCTCAACATCATGCCCTGCGTTTTCCCGATCCTGAGCCTGAAGGCGATCGCGCTCGCCCGCGCCGGCGAGCGCGAGGCAGCCAATGAGGGGCGCGCGCGCGCCGAGGGGCTTGCCTATACTGCGGGCGTGGTGCTCGCCTGCGTGGGCCTCGGCGCATTGCTGCTGGCGCTGCGCGCGGCGGGCGAGCAGGTCGGCTGGGCGTTCCAGTTGCAGCAGCCGGGCGTGGTGGTCGGCCTGCTGGTGCTCGCCGCTGCGATCACCGCCAATTTTGCCGGGCTGTTCGAGCTGCCTGCGATCTCGGTCAGCATGGGCGGCGAGAAGACCGGGGCCTTCGCCACGGGGCTGCTTGCCGCCTTTGTGGCGACGCCGTGCACCGGGCCTTTCATGGCCGCAGCCTTGGGCGCGGCGCTGGTGCTGCCGGTCCCGCAGGCGCTGGTGCTGTTCGCGCTGCTGGGGCTGGGGCTGGCGCTGCCGTTCCTGGCGCTGGGCTTCGTGCCGCCCTTGCGGCGGATGCTGCCAAGGCCCGGCGCGTGGATGGAGCGGTTCCGGCGGATCATGGCGATCCCGATGGGCCTCACCGCGCTGGCGCTGGTGTGGCTGACGGTGCAGCTGGGCGGACGGCCCTTCGCGATTGTCGCGCTGGTGCTGGTGCTGGGCGTGCTGGTGGCGCTGTTCGTGGTCGGCAGGCTCCAGCGCGGAGGCAAGATGGCGTGGCCCGCCTTCGGGCTGGTGGCCGCGCCCTTCCTTGCCTTTGCCGCCATCGCGCTCCCCCATGTCTACGAGGCAAGGGCCGGCACGGCGCGCGCGAGCATCCTTGCCAGCCAGCCCTTCAGCGCCGAGGCGCTGGCCAAGGCGCGGGGCGAGGGCAAGCCGGTGTTCCTCTATTTCACCGCCGATTGGTGCGTGACCTGCAAGGTCAACGAGGCGAGTTCGATCGAGCGCGAGAGCACCCGGGCGGCCTTCGAGAAGGCGGGCGTCACGGTGCTGGTCGGCGACTGGACGCGGCGCGATGCGGCGATCACGCAGTTCCTGACTGCGCAGGGCGCGGCGGGCGTGCCGCTTTACCTGTGGTATGCGCCCGGCGCGGGCGCGCCCGCGCAATTGCCGCAGGTGCTCACCCCCGATCTGCTGGCGCGGAAGGCGTCAGGGGATCGGTGAAAGCGTCATCGGGACGTTGGGCACCTCCAACGGCACCGGCAGCGGCACCAGCGGCGGAATGCCCCGGCACGCGGTCACCAGCGCCATCGGCAGCGGGCTGGGGTTGAGCTTCAGGAGGCCCGCGCCCGGCACTGTCACCGTCGCCTCGCGCGCGGGCTTCAGCGCGTCCCATTCGGGCGTGAGCGCCGGGGCCTCTCCCGCCCACACCCGCTGGCCCCCGAGGCTCGCCGCATCGACGGGGAAGCGCCCGATATAGCCGTTGCCGATCAGCGCCAGCAGCGCGCTCGCGCCCGGGTCCGCCGGGGCATGACGGGTGATCCTGATCCGCGCCTCGGGGGCCTGCGCGTCGCGGCATTCGATCGCGAGCAGCACCGGCTGGCCGGGAATGCCGTAGACGAGGCGCAGGGGGTTGGAAGTGGATGCCCAGACCGCCCCTGTCACATCGGGCGAGGCGATCGGTTCGGACGGCCCTCCCTCGGGCGCGAGCAGCGAGACCCGCGCCGCCGCGCTATCGGTCGGCGGCGGCTTGCACCCCGCCAGCGCGCCCGCCAGCGCGAGCGCAGTGCACAGCACCTGGCGCCGGATCATCGCGCGCGGATGAATTCGCGGATATCGGCGCTGAGCTTGGCGCGGTCCTCGTCGCGGACATACATCATGTGCCCGGCGTCGTAATATCTCCACGTGATCCGGTCCTGCGGCACGCCCGAACGCTTCAGCGAATATTCCGCGCCGAAGAAGGGCGTGGCGAAATCGTAGTACCCTTGCGCGTTGAACAGCCGCAATCCGCTGTTCTGGCGCATCGCCTGCCCGATCAGCGGCGCGATGTTGAGATAGGCCTGCCGCCCCCATCCGCTCCCCAGCGTCCAGTCCCACTGCCCGCCGACATTGCCGATCGCCTGGTAATTCCGGTCGGTCTTGTAGCCCAGCGTCTCGCGCGTCCAGACGTTGATCGCGGCGGTATAGCCTGCATCGATCCCGTAGAAGCTCGGGTCATTGTCCGGCGTCTCGCCGGCGTTGTCGTAGTCCTTGCCGGTATAGCGCGCGTCGAGCCTGCCGATGGTCAGCCCCCGGTCGCGCAGCAGCTCCTTGTAGAAGCGCTGGTCGGTGACGCGCAGGTTGGCCTCATCGAGATAGGTTTCGGAAAGGCCGGTGAGCCGCGCCAGTTCCTTCCTCACCGCGGCGCGCTCGTCGGCGGGCAGTTCCTCGCCCTTCAGGAGCGTGCTGGCGAAGGGCCCGATCGCGAATTTGCGCGCCTCGGCGACGATCGCCTCCACCGAAGGCGCCTGAACCTTGCCGTGGTAGTAAGCGGCCGCCGCCATGTTCGGCAGGGTGACGATATAGGCCAGCTCGTTGCCGGGAGTGGGCTCGCGGCCCGCGAAGTCGAGGATCGTCGAGATCAGGATGAGGCCGTTCAATCCCACGTCGTTGTAGGTCGAGCCCTCGAGCTCGTCGACCACCATCGCGGTGCGGCTGGTGCCGTAGCTCTCTCCGCCGAGGTATTTCGGCGAGGACCAGCGGCCATTGTCGGCCAGCCAGCGCCGGATCACCTGTGCCACCGCGCGCGCGTCTTGCCTCAGGCCATAATACTTCTTGGGATCGGTGCCCGGGGTCAGATAGCTGAACCCCGTCCCCGGCGGGTCGATGAACACGAGGTCGGCGACGTCGAGCAGGCTGTCGGGATTGTCGAGCAGCGGGTAGGGCAGGGCGCCGTCGTCCTTGCCGTCCGAGGGGATCGCGACCCGCTTGGGCCCGAAAGCCCCCATCTGGAGCCACACCGAGCCCGAACCGGGCCCGCCATTGTAGAGGAAGAACACCGGCCTTGCGGGGTCGGCGGGGGTCTTCACATAGGAGGTGGTCAGGATGACCGCCTCGGCTTTGCCGCTCTCGTCCGAAAGGATCGTGTCGGCCATCGTCACCTTGTAGGGCACGCGCTGCCCGCCGAAGGTGCCGACAAGATCGCGGGAGCGGACCTGCGCCTCGGGCGAGGGCGCGGCGGACTTGGCGGCGCTGTCCGCCTTGGGCGCGTCCTGCGCGAGGGAGGGGGCGGCAAGGGCGAAGGTGCCGGCAGCGGCCAGCAGCGCAATGAGTCGGGTGTTCATGGGGACAGGGGATTGGCAGGCCTGCGGGGCGGGGGTCAAGCGCGGGCGAGGGCGTTGCGCCCAGCTTGGTGAGGCTGTCAGGCGGCGCGGGGAGTGATCCGTTCCAGCTCGCCGTTCAGGGCTCGCTTTGCTGCGCGCAGTTCGGCAATCGTCTGAAGTCGCAGGAAGAAGCCTTCCGACATGCGGAAATAGCGCGAGAGGCGCAGGTCCAGCTCACCGTCGATGCGGGTGGTGCCGTCGATCATCGCTTGCAGGCGCGCGGGTTCGACCGCGATGGCATCGGCCAAGGCGGCGGTGTTGAGCTTCAGAGGCTCCATGAACTCCGAGACCAGCATCTCCCCCGCGTGGGGGATGTGCAGCCAGTCCGAGGTGTCAGTGGTAGTCGACGATTTCGACATCGTATGCGTTTCCGTTGTCCCAGCGGAAGCATATACGCCATTTCATGTTGATGGAAACGGAATGCTGACCGACGCGGTCACGGTCCAGCTCGTGCAGACGGTTGCTCGGCGGGAGTTTGAGGTCGTCGAGGGTGTCAGCCGCATCGATCATGTTGAGCTTCGCCAGCGCGCGCTGCTGGATATCGGCGGGCAGCTTGCGGCTGCGCTTGCCGTTCCAGATGTGCTCGGTTTCTGCGCAGGCGAAGGACTGGATCACTGGAAGTCATCCAAACGACGCCAAATTTTTTGGGTCGGTTGCCATGCATGCCAGAATCGCCAGCCATTTACGTTGGTCCCTGAAATCGCACTTGCAGCATCTGATGGACTAGTCCTCACGACCCCATTCGCATCAACCCATTGGCCGTTTCGGATCTCCGCAAAATGCTCGGCGCCCTTGTAAGTTGCTCGAAGCTTCGTTCCGTCGGGAAAGAAGACTCCATTGAACCAAGCGCCATGTGCGAAAGCGGCTAGGGCGTTCTTAGGTGCGGGCGAATTGGATAGAGCTTTCGCAATCTCGTGGGCCTGTGAGTTGCTGAGCAATGCGTTCAAGGCATTTTCTTGGTTATCAGGCAGAGCGAGCAGGCGGCGAAGCACCTGATTATAGCTGTCACCCTCGTGATTCCGGAGTGCGGTGAGGGCCTTGAAGACGTCGAAGTCGTGACGTGACCCCCTGATTTTCCTCCACGAGCGATTAGAGTCTGGCCTGAAGGAAGGACAGACGAT
>NZ_ANFX01000033.1 GCF_000331285.1 Porphyrobacter sp. AAP82
AAAAAAGTGGTGACGCCCGCCGCGAAGCGGGAAGCTGCCGCTCATCTCCAGGCGTGCCATGGGATGTCGTTGCCGCCCTGCCTCGGATCGTCGGGGAAGTGCTCGTAGCCCGACCGCGCGACGACCGCGTCCTCCTCGACGATGGCGAAGGCCCATTCCATGGCGAACTCCACCGTCTCGCCGGGCGCCAAAGCCTTGGGCAGGTCGATGCGCATCAGCGTGCCGACGATGGTGTGCGGCAGGGCTGCGCCGTTCAGCGTCACCGCGGTGATGTCATAGCCGTAGTCGTTGTCGGCCATGGCCTGCTGGCGGCGCAGCTCGTCCGTCGACAGCTTGCTCGGCTCGCCCCCCGTGCCCGCCGTGACCTTGGGCCCGCGCCGCCCGGGGCCGCCGAACACGTCGGTCAGCTCGGCCATCGAATCCCGGCGGAAAATGTTCTGGTCGAGCTGCATCCACAGCCACGGCAGGCTGTCGGGCGAGTTGTTGGTATAGCGCACCGTTCCGCGCGCGCTCAGCCGCCGCCGGGGTTCGTCGAGCGTCGCCTTGATGTCGTAATCGACCTTCTGCTGCCAGTATTCATGCCCGGGCGCGCCGCTCGCGTTGCGGTAGGTGTTGGGAGCGGGCAGCACTTCGTCGAGCTGGCGGAACTTGTCCTGATAGTCGCCCTTGGTCTGCTGGATGCCCTGAGCGCTGAGCGGGGCGGCGAGGAACAGGGCGGCAAAAAGCAGAACGAAACGCAAGGGCGGGGTCTCCGGCGCGAATGGCAGGCCGGCGAGAAAGCGCAAATCGCAGGGCGGTGCAAGCGGCCAGGGGAGGCATTGCGACAAAACGATGTCGCGCATGGCGTTGCGGAGCCTTGTGATCTATCGCTGCCCAGCGATGACCGAGCCCGACTGGCAAGCCCTGCACGAAGCCGCCTGCGCGCGCGGCGAGAGCACCTATCGCGATCCGGCGACCGGCTACACCGTCTTCACCCGCATCGCCCATCTGGCGCGCGGCAAGTGCTGCGGCTCGGCGTGCCGCCATTGCCCTTACGGCCATGAAGCAGTACCGACGCGCCGCTGACTATCCGGAGACCACGCCCCATGAAAACCCGCGCCGCCGTTGCCTTTGCCGCCAAGCAGCCGCTCGAAATCGTCGAGCTCGATCTCGAGGGGCCCAAAGCCGGCGAAGTGCTGGTCGAGATCATGGCGACCGGCATCTGCCACACCGATGCCTATACCCTGGACGGGTTCGACAGCGAGGGCATCTTTCCGAGCGTTCTGGGCCATGAAGGCGCCGGCATCGTGCGCGAGGTCGGCGCGGGCGTCACCAGCGTGAAGCCGGGCGATCACGTGATCCCGCTCTACACCCCCGAATGCCGCCAGTGTAAGTCGTGCCTCAGCGGCAAGACCAACCTGTGCACCGCGATCCGCGCCACCCAGGGCAAGGGCCTGATGCCCGACGGCACCACGCGCTTCAGCTACAAGGGGCAGCCGATCTACCACTACATGGGCTGCTCGACCTTCTCGAACTTCACGGTGCTGCCCGAGATTGCCGTCGCCAAGATCCGCGAGGACGCACCGTTCCAGAGCGCCTGCTACATCGGCTGCGGGGTCACCACCGGGGTCGGCGCGGTGACCAACACCGCCAAGGTGCAGGTCGGCGACAATGTCGTGGTGTTCGGCCTCGGAGGCATCGGTTTGAACGTCATCCAGGGCGCGCGGCTGGCCGGGGCGAACCTGATCGTGGGCGTCGACATCAACCCGGCGCGCGAGGAATGGGGCAAGCGCTTCGGCATGACCCACTTCCTCAATTCCAAGGGCATGAGCCGCGAGGAGATCGTCGCCAGGATCGTCGAGCTGACCGACGGCGGGGCGGATTACACCTTCGATGCCACCGGCAACACCGAAGTGATGCGCACCGCATTGGAAGCCTGCCACCGCGGCTGGGGCACCAGCATCATCATCGGGGTCGCCGAAGCGGGCAAGGAAATCGCCACCCGCCCGTTCCAGCTGGTCACGGGGCGCAACTGGCGCGGCACGGCGTTCGGCGGGGCCAAGGGCCGCACCGACGTGCCCAAGATCGTCGACATGTACATGACCGGCAAGATCGCAATCGACCCGATGATCACCCACGTCATGGGCCTCGAAGAGATCAACACCGCCTTCGATCTGATGCACGAAGGCAAGTCGATCCGCAGCGTCGTGGTGTTCTGACAAAGCCGCTTCCCTTTGCCTTCAACCTTCTGAATATTTGAAGAAATCACGTTTCTTGCGGTGAATGGGGCGGTTGGTTAACCCGGTGGTTACGCGCACGGCGTAAGGCGGGTTCTGGCGCTCCGCGACAGGCAGGCAACGAGATGTACGAAACCAGGATTGCAGCCGGCCACCTGACGGTCGCGGCAAGGACGGGCGCCGCGCCCGCGCTTGACGTGCTGGCCCGGCGCAATCTGGCAGGTCACGGTTTCCTGCGCAGCGCATGGTTTGCCGAGGGCGCCGTGACCGGCCTGCGCACGCTGGTGGTCGAAGACGCAGCCGGCACGCCGCTCGCCGCGATCCCGACAGCGCCCTTCGGCCCCGCGATTGCAGGCCTGCGCAAGGTGCCGGGCAGCTACTGGCCGCTGCGCGCTGCGCTGGTCGCGCCCGAATGCACCAGCTTCGAACTCGCCCAGGCGCTCGGCGATCCGGCCGCTGCCGCCAGCCTTGGCGCGGTGTGGCGCTTGGGCCCCGCCCGCGCCGATGATCCCGCCACCTTGCGCCTTGTCGAGGCCGCACAGGCCGCGCGCTGGAGCATTCTTTCGCGCCCTGCGGGGACCGGCTGGGTGATCGACCTTAATGCCGCGCGCAGGCAGGGCGGCTGGCCGCGCGGATCGACCGCGGCGCGCCTCGCCCGCATCGAGCGCCGCCTTGCCAGCCATGGCCGCGTCGCATGGCGGGTCGTGCGCGGTGCCGACTGGGATGACGGCGTGCTCGAAACCCTCGCCGACATCGAGGCCGCCAGCTGGATCGCGGCGAAGACCGATGCCAGCGGCGCGAAGTTCATGACCTCCCACCGCCGCGCCGCCTGGCGCGCGGTGCTCGCCGATCCGGTGCTGGCCGGGATGCTGAGCGCCACGATCCTCACCGTCGCCGGCCGCGCGGCCGCGTTCAGCTTCGATCTCGACGACGGGCCGGTGCGCTACGGCATCGCCGGCAGTTTCCGCAGCGATTTCGCGAGGAGCGAGGTCGGCAAGCTCGCCAACCACCGCGCGGTTACCGACGCGCTGGAGGCAGGGCAATCGCGCGTCGATCTGGGTGCGGGCGACAGCGGCTACAAGCGCGCGATGGGGGCCGAGGCGGGCTATGAGCTCGCCGACCTGCTGTTCGTCCGAAACGCCGCCCCCGCCCGCCTGCTGGCACGGGTCTGGGGCGCGCCGCTCGCACCGCCGCAAAGCCGTGCCCATGGGTGAGCGCCGTGCCCCCTCCCTCGCCGCGCAGGTGCGCAGCGCGGTGATCTGGCGCTCGGGCAGCCAGATCGGGACGCAGATCGTGTCCTGGGCCTCGACCCTCGTTGTCATCCGCCTGCTTGCCCCGCAGGACTATGGCCTGTTCGCCATGGCGCAGGTCATGCTGGTGCTGCTCAACACCATGAACGGCTATGGCCTCGCCTCGGCGCTGATCCGCGAGGAGGAGGTCACCGAGGAACGCCTGCGCCAGACGCTGGGCATGCTGATGCTCTTGAACGGCGGCCTCGCGCTGGTGCAGTTCCTCGCCGCGCCGCTGGTTGCCTTGTGGTTCGAACAGCCGCTGGTCGCGAACCTTTTGCGGGTGCAGTCGCTGCTCTATCTCGCGATCCCCTTCACCGCGCTGCCGCACGCGATCATGTCGCGGAGGATGGATTTCCGCCGCCCGGCACAGGTGCGCCTCGTTGCCGCGATCGCGGGCGCGGCGACCGCGCTGACCGGCGCGCTGTCGGGCTGGGGGGTGTGGACGCTGGTGAGCGCCCCGCTGGTGATGATCGTCACCGAGGCGATCGGCATGACCCGCGCCGCGCGCGCGCCGATCCGCCCCTCGTTCCGCTTTGCCGGCGCGGGCCATATCGCCGGCTTCGGCGGGGTGATGACCGCGACGCAGCTGTTCTGGTTCGTCCAGAGCCAGGCCGACGTGATGATCGCCGGGCGCGTGCTCGATCCGCACTCCCTGGGCGTCTACAGCACCGGGCTGTTCCTCGCGCAGCTGCTCGCCGCCAAGTTCGTGCCGCCGATCAACGAGGTCGCCTACGCCGCCTATGCCCGCCAGCCCGAATTGGGCGCGACCGCGCTGCTGGCGACGATCCGTCTCGTCATGCTGGTAGCGCTCCCGGCCTATGCGGGGCTTGCGGTGGTCTCCCCCGTGCTGGTGCCGGTGCTGCTGGGCCGGCAATGGCTCGAGATCGTGCCGCTGCTGCCGATCCTTGCGGGCGCGATGGCGATGATGACGCTCCAGATCCTGTTCGCGCCCGCCACCAACGCGCGCGGCGTGCCGCTCGCGGCGCTGCGCATCACGATGATCGGCAGCGTGGTGATGCCGGTCGCCTACTACATCGGTTCCCATTGGGGAGTGATGGGCTTTGCATGGGGCTGGGTCGGCGGGATGGCGGTGCTGACCACGGCCACGGTGACGCTTTCGGGCCCGATCATCGGGCTGCGCGCCGATGGCCTGCTGCGCGCGCTGCTCCCGCCGCTGGCCGCGTCGCTGGCGATGGCGGGCGGGGTGTGGCTGGGCTTGCGCAGCCTGCCCGCCATGGCCGACTGGCTGGCACTCGGGATCGCGGTGCCGATCGGCGTCGCGCTCTATCTGGGCGCGCTCAACATCATCGCGCCCGAGCGCCTCGCCGAAGCGCTGAAATTCGCCCGCAACCGCAGCGGGAGCGAGCCCGCGCCCGCGCCCGCGCCCGCACCCGCCGAGTGAGGCGAAGGTCGACATTGGCAAAAGCGTCCAATTGACTTGGGGGCGGCGATGCTCTTGGGCGGGAGGCATGACCATGCCGCGACCCGCTCCGAAGACCCGCTACTACCCCGTCAATGGCATCGACCTTGCCGTCCACGAATGGACCTCCGAAGGTGGCGGCGCGCCGCTGGTCTTCGCCCATGCGACCGGCTTTCATGGCCGGGTGTGGGACGCGATTGCCGAGCGGTTTCCCGCGCATCCCGTCCACGCCATCGACCTGCGCGGCCACGGATTGTCGCGCGCGGCGCCGATTGACGACTGGCGGTTGCTCTCCAGCGATGTATCTGAATTTCTTGACCAATCCGGCATAAGGGGCGCCGTCGGCATCGGCCATTCGATGGGGGCGCACACGCTGCTCCAGGCTGCTGCCGATGCGCCGGGGCGCTTTGCACGGCTGGTGCTGTTCGACCCCGTGATCCTCGCCCCCGAATTCTATGCGCCGGCAGAGGCGCTCTATACCGCGGACAACCCCCACCCCGCGATCCGCCGCAAGCGCGACTTCGCGAGCGCCGAGGCGATGATCGAGCGCTTCGGCGCGCGGGACCCCTATGATCTCTTCGATGCGAGGGTGTTCGTGGATTACTGCCGCCACGGCCTCGTCCCCGCCGCGGACGGAGAGGGCATGGAACTCGCCTGCGCGCCCGAGGTCGAAGCGAGCATCTATGCCTCGAGCCGCAGCAATCCCGGTATCCTTGATGCGGCCCGCAAGGTCGACATTCCGGTGCTGGTGGTGCGCGCGCAATACACCACATTGAACGACTTCAAGAGCTCGCCGACCTGGCCCGAACTGGCGGCTATCCTGCCGCAGGGGACCGATCTCCACCGCCCCGACATGACCCACTTCCACCCCTTCCAGGACCCGGCCGATGCGGCGCGGATCATTGCGGAGTTTATCGGGCAGGCGTGATGTTCTGCAAATGTTCCACGTGAAACATTTGCACCAGCCTAACCCGCAGCCTCCAGCACATCGCTGATATCCTTGCGGATTGCCTCCAGCTCCCGCGCGTCCGCCTGTAGGATTTGCGCGGCCAGCTGACGACGCTGCCGGCCTCGCGATCGTCAACTCGATGACCTCGCAGATCAAGGGCATGCAGCAGGGCATCCGCAACGCCAACGACGGCATCAGCCTCGCCCAGACGGCGGAAGGCGCGCTGAACGAAGTGACCAAAATGCTCCAGCGCATCCGCGAGCTGGCCGTGCAGGCCGGTTCGGACACCTACGCCGACACCGACCGCGACAACATCCAGGTCGAAGTCGACGAACTGACCGCACAGATCGGCCAGGTCGTCAGCAACACCGAGTTCAACGGCGTCCAGCTGTTCGACGGTTCGGTTGCCACCGTCACCGTGCTGGCCGGTGCCAATGATGCCGACACCGTCGACATCACGCTCGATGACCTCGCCACCGGCCTGACCTCGGGCGGCGGTGCGGCCGGTTCGTTCGACGTCACCGGCACCGACGGCACCGCGGCCCGCGCGGCGCTGGTCGACATCGACGCCGACGTCGAGTTCGTTTCGACCACCCGTGCGACGCTCGGTGCCAGCCAGAACCGGTTGCAGTCGGCGGTGAACAACCTCACCAACGTCTCGACCAACCTGACCGACGCGCGTTCGCGGATCCAGGACACCGACTACTCGGCTGAAACCACCGCGCTCGCCAAGGCCCAGATCCTCGGCCAGGCCTCGACCGCGATGCTCGCCCAGGCGAACCAGTCGCAGCAGAACGTGCTGTCGCTGCTGCGCTAATCGCACCTCCCCCGCGCGCCGCCTGCTTTTCCCCTGAGGGGCGGCGCACGAGAGCCCGGAGCCGCATGGCTCCGGGCTTTTTCGTCGCTCAGGGCCTTGCGCACATCGCAAATCATTCGCAGCGAATATTTGCAATGCGTTCTCATTAGCAGTAGGGCCGGCAGCCAACAGACCCTGCCAAAGGCCCCCCCGATGAAAAGAATGTTGCTCCTGTCCGTCGCCGTCTTCGCCGTCCCCGGCGTGGCGCACGCGTCGGAGGCCGAGAGCGTGGACGGCGGCACGATCATCGTCACCGGCAAGGCCGACGGCTACCTCGCCAGCGATTCGGTGACCGCCACCAAGACCGATACGCCCCTGATCGACGTGCCGCAGACTGTCACCGTGGTCACCCGCGAGCAGCTTGACGACCAGGCCTCGCGCAGCATCGCCGACGTGCTGCGCTACGTGCCGGGCACCACCATCGGGCAGGGCGAAGGCAACCGCGACCAGATCACCCTGCGCGGCCAGAACACCACCGCCGACTTCTTCCTCGATGGCGTGCGCGACGACGTCCAGTATTTCCGCAGCCTCTACAACATCGAACGGGTAGAGGTGCTCAAGGGGCCCTTCGCGCTGATCTTCGGCCGCGGCGGCAGCGGCGGGATCATCAACCGGGTGCAAAAGACACCCTCGGCCGGGGATCTGGCGTTCGGTGCCACCGGCAGCGTCAACACCTTCGGGTCCTGGGACATCTCCGCCGACATCAACGCGCCGCTTTCAGAAACGGCCGCCTTCCGGCTCAACGCCTATTACGAAAGCCTCGACAACCACCGCGACGTCTTCGGGGGCGAGCGCTACGCGGTTAATCCCTATCTCGCGGTCGAGTTCGGCAGCGGCTGGCAGGCCGGGCTGTCCTATGAATATGTCAGCGACAAGCGCGTCACCGATCGCGGCGTGCCCTCGATTGCCACGGCCCCGGGGCAGCCCAACCGCCCGATCGCAGGCTACCGCGACACCTTTTTCGGCGCGCCGGACGTGAACCGCGCCGGCCTTGAAGCGCATATCGTCAAGGCGCGGCTCGACGGGGAGCTGGCCGAAAACCTGCAATGGTCGACCACGCTGCTCTACGGCGATTACGACAAGTTCTACACCAACGTTTTCGCCAATGGCGCGGCAACGGGCCAGACCGGCACGGTGGTGCTATCGGACTATACCGATCCCACCGCCCGCCAGAACTTCATCGTCCAGTCCAATCTCGTGTGGGATGTCGATCTGGGCAATGTCACCAACAAGGTCCTGGTGGGCCTCGAGTATGCCGATCAGAATTCGACCAACCAGCGCCGCGACCTGATCCTTTCGCGCACCACGCTCGATCTGGCCAACATCGTCTATCCGACCGCAACGTCTGGTGCGCTGCTGCGCGATACCCTGTCAGAAGTGAAGGTGTTCTCGGCCTATGCGCAGGACCAGATCGGCTTTGGCGAGCATGTCGATCTAGTCGTGGGCCTGCGTTACGATCGCTTCGAAATCGACGGGACCGACCGGATCGGCACCCCGCGTCCCTTTGCCCGGACCGACGACAGGGTCTCCCCGCGCATCGGCGTGATCGTCAAGCCGCAGGACAACATCTCGCTCTACACCAGCTACAGCCAGTCGTTCTTGCCGCGTTCGGGCGACCAGTTCCTGACCCTCAGCGCCGCCCAGGAAAACCTCGCACCGGAACGTTTCACCAATTACGAGATCGGCGCCAAGTGGGACATCCGCCCCGATCTCAACGCGACGCTGGCCGTGTTCCGGCTTGACCGGACCAACGCGACCACGCCCGATCCCAACAATGTCGCAGCGACGATCAATATCGGCGCGACGCGCACCGAAGGGGTGGAGCTGGCGCTGACCGGGCGGATCACGCCCGATTGGCAGGTGAGCGCGGGCTATACCTATCAGGATGCGCGGCTGGACGGGAACGAAGCGGTGCGCCTTGCGCAGGTGCCCGAGCACCAGTTCGCGCTGTGGAACCGCTACCAGGCGACGCGCCGGATCGGGCTTGGCCTTGGCGTGATCCACCAGTCGAGCCAATTCGCCGCGATCCGCACCGCGCCGACCACCACGCGCCTTGCGGCCTTCACCCGGCTCGATGCGGCGGTGTTCTTCAAGGCCACCGACAGGCTCGAGTTCCAGCTCAACGTCGAGAACCTTCTGGACGAGCGCTATTTCTCGGACGCGCACAACAACAACAACATCTCGACTGGCGCTCCGATCAACGCGCGCTTGACCGCAAGGGTGGCGTTCTAGCGGCACAAAGGCGCTACTTGGCGCCCTTGTCCTTCACGGCAGGCGGAGCCGGTCGCTGCGGCCCGCCCGAGGCCGCGCCGCGGCCCTCGAGCAGCAGCAGCGAGATGCGGCGGTTCCGCGGGTCGGCGGGGTCGTCGGTGACGAGCGGTTCGGTCTCGGCCACGCCCTCGATCCGCGCGAAGCGGTTCTGCGGCACACCGCCCAGCACCAGCGCCTGACGGGTCGCCTCGGCGCGGCCGGCGGAAAGCGACCAGTTGTTGGTCTTCACCCCGCCGCGCCACGGCAGCGAATCGGTGTGGCCGCGCACGATCAGCGGGGCCATCTCGTCCTTCAAGGTCTCGCTCATCACCGCGAGCAGCGCGCGCGCGGGCTTGGTGAGTATGGTCGTGCCCAGCTCGAACATCGAGAAGTTGGCGTCGTCCATCAGACCGATGCGGATGCCTTCGGGCGCGCGCATCACCCTGATCTGCCGCGCAAGCTGCCTCGTCTGGCGGCGCTGGGCGAGCTTCTTCTGGATCTTCTCCTGAATTTCCTGAAGTTTGCGCGCTTCCGAATCGCTGCCCTTGCCGGTCGAGGTCGGCCCGCCGGTGGCATCGCGCGGGATGGTGATGGTGCGCGATCCGGTCTGGCCCTGGCGGTTGGGGTAGTTGTCGGGATCGGTCAGCGAGGAACCGCCCAAGAGGCCGTTTGACCCGGCGCTTTCCTTGCGCAGCTTGACCAGCGTCGGGGTGAAATAGTCGGCGATCCCCTTGCGTTGCTTTTCTTCCGTTGCGCCAAGCAGCCACAGCAGCAGGAAAAAGGCCATCATCGCGGTCACGAAGTCGGCATAGGCAACCTTCCACGCGCCGCCGTGGTGACCGCCTTCGATGATGGTCACCTTCTTGACGATGATGGGTGCCGGAATGGCGCCGCCTGCGTCTGCCATCTCAGCGCCCGCGCATCATGTCGAGCAGATCGGTGAGCTTCGGGCGATGCGCCGGCGGCAGGCCCGAGCGCGCCGCTTCGAGCACCAGCGGCTGCGGATAGCCGTGCAGGCTGGCGATGATCACCTGCTTGATCGAATGGAAGATCTGCTGGTCGTGGGTGTTGATCTGCTTGAGCCGCGCGCCCAGCGGCCCGGCAAGGCCATAAGCGAGCAGCACGCCGAGGAACGTCCCCACCAGCGCCGAGCCGATCATCTTGCCGAGCACCGCCGGGGGCTGGTCGATCGCGCCCATGGTCTTGATGATCCCGAGCACCGCCGCGACGATCCCCAGGGCGGGCAGCGCGTCGGCAAGCGACTGGATCATGTGCTGCGGCTCGTCCATCTCGTGCAGCTGGGTCTTGATCGCGCTGTCAATGATGTCCTCGACCGCGTGGGTATCGAGCGTGCCCGAGGAGACCACCATCAGCGTCAACGGATCGCAGATCATCGCGGTCACCACCGGATCGGCCTGGAGGCGCGGATATTCGGAAAACAGGGTCGAGGAACCGGGTTCGGTGACATGGCTTTCGAGCGCCACCGCGCCTTCGGAACGCAGCAGCTTCATCAGCTTGGATGTCAGCGCGATCGCATCGATATGGTCCTGGTCGTTGTATTTGGGGCCCTTGAACACCCGCCCGAACCCGCCGCCCAGGAGCTTGATCTCGTGCATCGAGTTGCCGATCAGGGTCGCGCCGGTGGCAGCGCCGCCGATCATCATGAATTCGAGCGGGAGCGCGGCGAGCACCGGGCCCATGGCGCCCCCGGCGAGCATGAACCCGCCAAACACCATGGCCAGCAGAACGACGATGCCGATGGCAGCAAACACGGGCCGGTCTCCTCAGCGCAGCGCGTCGAACAGGGTCAGCGAACTGACGCGGGCAAAGGCGGACTGGCTCGCCTCCAGCGCGGTCAGCGATTGCTGGAGCCGGGCGATGGCATCAGCGATGTCGGTATCGCCGACACGGCTGCGGCGCTCGGCCAGCGCGACGCGGCGGTCAGCCTGCTGGGTCTCGACCTGCTCAACCCACGCCATGCGCGTGCCGAGGATCGTCGTGGCGCGGTTGGTGCTGTCGAGCGCAGCGTCGATCCCGGCAAGGCTCGCATTGGCCGCCGCGACCGGATCGCCCGTCCCGCTCTGGAGCGCGGTGGTGCGCGGCGCGATGCTCGACGAGGTGCGCCGCCTCGCCCACGACAGCCGGACCGCGCGTGCCAGGAGGGGCGTTTACAAGCGGGCGCTCGCTTCGCTTCGCGGGTCACTGGGGCGCGAGCCGAGCCGTGCGGAACTGGCCCGCGCAATGGAAGTGAGCGATTCCGAACTGCTCGCCATCGAGGCCTCGGGCGTGAAGCTGACCCCGATCGAGGACGCCTATGACGAGACCAGCCTCGCTTTCGCCTCGGACGATCCCGACCCCTTCGAAGCCCTGTGCGCAATCGAGGACCGCGAGCGACTGATCGCCGCGATGGGCAAGCTGCCCGACCGGCTGAAACTGGTGCTCCAGCTGTTTTTCGTCGAGGAGCTGAACCTCACCGAAATCGCCGCCGTGCTCGAAGTCAGCGTGCCGCGCGTCCACCAGCTGCGCGCCAAGGCGCTGAAGGATCTGCGCGGGCTGCTGGAGGGGGATTGAGCCCTCCAGCGCATTCCCGCCAGCTTCAGCCCGCATCCCCGTCAGAATGGCCGCGCCCTTCATTGGTCGTGCGCTGCGAGCCGGGCGCGCCGCCCTCGCCTTCGCCTTCCCACCAGTAGGGGCGGCGTCTGACATCGCCGGTGCCGACCTCGTTCATGGTCCTGGCATCATAAAGCCGCCCGCCGATCATCACCTGTTCGATATTGTCGGAATTGGCGATGTCCTGCGACGGGTCGTCGGACAGGATCACGAGGTCGGCAAGCTTGCCGGGCTCGATGCTGCCGATGTCCTTGGCCATGCCGAGCGACTGGGCCGGCACGATGGTGCCCGCCTTCAACGCCTCGACTGGGCTCATCCCGCCGCGCACGAAGCTCCACAGCTCCCAATGCGCGCCGACACCGGCCTGCTGGCCGTGGGCGCCGATGCTGACCTTCACCCCGCGCCGGGCGAGCTTCCTCGCCTCGCGGGCGTTGTTGTCGTCGACGAAGGCCCATTCGGGCGCCTTGGTGCGGCGCGCGGTTTCGGCAAGCAGCATCTTGGGCGGCGTGTGAACCATCAGCGGGTTCTCCCACACGTTGGTGGCCTGCCGCCAATAGGGATCGCCCGCAAGGCCGCCATAGGTGACGACGAGCGTCGGGGTGTAATTGGTCGCCGACTGGCTGTAGAATTGCAGCACGTCTTCATAGAACACATCGACGGGCACATTGTGCTCGAGCGTCGAGTTGCCATCGGCCGCGATGTTCATGTCCATGCCGAACAGCGAACCGCCCTCGGCGACCACCAGCAGGTTCTCGGCAGCAGCCGCGCGCACCACCATCTGGCGCTGTTCGCGGCGGGGCTGGTTGTAGTTCTTGACCGAGATCCCGCCCTGCGCCTTGATCCGCCGCACATGGGCGAGCGCGTCCTCGTAGCTGTCGATCCGCGCATAGACGTCCGCCGCCTTGGCGCCGTAGATGATCTCGCCGGTCGAGAAGATGCGCGGGCCGAGCGTGAGGCCGGCGCGCTGGCGTTCAGCGGCAGCGAAGACGGTGCTCGCCTGCGAAGAGGGGTTGTGGACCGTGGTCACCCCCATGGCGAGATCCTGGAGCAGCGCCCAGTTCTGCTGCGGGATGAGGTCGCCGACCCCGTAGGCGCCGTGGGCGTGGGCATCGACGAGGCCGGGCATGATGGTCTTGCCGGTGGCGTCGATCATCCTTGCATCGCCGGGCAGTTTGATCTTCACCACGGTCGCATCATAGACCCCGGTGATGCGGTCACCCTCGATCACGATGAGGCCGTTTGCGATCACCCCGGCATCGTCAGTGCCAAGGCCGGGCCGCATCGTCAGCACCCGCGCGCCGGTGATGACCGTGGTGCCTGAGGGCTTGGCTTTCTGCACGCTCACCTGAAGCGGGATGCCGGTGGTGGGCGGGGTGAAGGCCGGCGTCCTGTCGCCTTCCGCCTTGGGCGCGGCGGCGAACAGAGCGGGGATGCTGGCGCTCTCCAGCACCGGCCCGATCGACCAGAACAGCGTCTCGCCGCCATTCGCCCAGCCGAGATAGTCCGCGCCCCCGGTGCTGACCTTGGTCACGGGGAGCGATCCGCCCTTCTCGCTGACATCGACCGGCTTGCCGCCGGGCACCAGCGGCATGGCGAAGACTTCGTAGTTCTGGCGGAAGGCGATCGTGCGGCCATCAGGCGCGATGCGCAGGTCGTTGGCAAGGTCGCCCTTGGCGTGGGTGCGCTTGGCTTCGCCGGCAAGGTCGGTCGAGACCAGCGCGAGGTTGCCGCCATCGCGCGCGACCATGAACAGGCGGTCATTGGCCGCGCCCCATTGCGGGTTCGCCCCGTCACGGGTGACGAGCTTCGCCTCCCCTCCGGCGACCGGCATGACATAGATGCCCAGGCTTTCGGAGAAATCGGGCGAAGTCAGATAGCCGCCCTCGCGCTTTTCGAAGGCGATCATGCTGCCATCGGGCGAAAAGGCGATGTTGCCGTAATGGCCCGGGCCGGCAAGAACGCGGCGGTTCTGGCCCTGCGCGTCGGCGACGATGATCTCGCCCAGCTTGGCATCGCTCCAGCGCACATAGGCGAGCCGGCTCCCGTCGCGGCTGAAGGCGGGGAAGGCTTCGAGCACATCGGCAGGATCGCCGGTCAGCGGCGCGGGCGCGTCCTTGCCCTTGGCGGACTTGGAATAAAGCCGCCCGAGGCTCTCGAACACCACGCGGCTGCCATCGGGCGAGAGCGTGGCGAAGCGCGGCATGGTGGTGGCAAAGCTGTCGGGCGCGACGGCGATCACCGGATGCGGCGCATCGGCGACGCCGCGCGTGTCGTTGACGCGGAAGGGGATCACGGCATGGCCGCTGCCGTCACGGGTCACGCGGTTCAATTTCCCGCCCGCCCAGAACACGATGGCCGAACTATCGGGCAGCCAGTCGATGTTGGGATAGACGCCGGTCACCGCCCAAGTCTCCTGCACGTCCATGTCGAGCTTGCCGTAGACCATCCGCTCCCGGCCGCTGGCAAGGTCCTTCACCCACAGCTGCGTCTGGTCCTTGTCGCGGCGGACGAAGGCGAGCTCCTTGCCGTCAGGCGAGGGCGCGGGGCGCACCGCGCCGCCATAGCCGCCGGCCACCTGGGTGACCTCGCCCGTCGCCAGATCATGGCGCTCGATGGCGAAGATGCCGCTCTGGCTGTCCTGCGCATATTCGAAGATCGGGCCGGGCGTGGTGTTGCGGGTATAGTAGATCGCGGTGCCATCGGGCGCGAAGGTCGGCTCGCCGAGCTCCTTCTGGAGGCGTTCGCTGGCGCGCTCGACGACCTGCACCCCGCCGCCGCCGCTGACGTGATAGAGCCACACCTCGCCCGTCCCGGCGCTGCGTTCGGTGGTGTAGTGCTTCTTGGCTGCGATGAACCGCCCGTCCGGCGACCAGCTGGGCTGGTTCAGGAGGCGGAAGTCCTCCTTGGTCACCTGCCGCTTGTCGCTGCCGTCGGCGTTCATCACCCAGATATTGTCCCCGCCGCCGCGATCCGAAGTGAAGGCGATGCGCGCGCCATCGGGCGAGAAGCGCGGCTGCACGTCCCACGAGAGGCCTTCCGAAATGCGCTTGGGCGTGCCGCCCTCGATCGGCAGGGTGTAGATATCGCCGAGCAGCGTGAAGGCGAGTGTCTTTCCGTCGGGCGCGACGTCGACATCCATCCAGGTGCCTTCATCGGTATTGATTGCGACCTGCTTGATGGTCGCGCCCTTGGGCGCATCGACGCTCCACTTCTCCTCGGCCTTGGCGTCCTTCTTGGCGGGGGCGGCGGCGAGCGGCGTGGCGATAAATGCGGCGCCTGCAAGCAGGGCGGCGGCGAAAATGCGCATGGAAAGTCTCCCTCTGTCGGCGCGGAAGACTAGCGGGGCGCAAGGATATTGCTAGGGGCAGCAATGCCGTTGGTCGATTACAGTCGGCGGCTCAGGGGGACACGCGGATGCTGCAACGGATCACCAACAATTTCGCCGCGCTGACGATTGCGGGCGTGGCGCTCGCGTGGTTCTACCCGCCGGCCTTCACCTGGATGACCGACGGGCGGATGACCTTCGCGGGCCAGCCACTGCTGAGCCTCGCGCTCGGCCTGATCATGCTGGCGATGGGTCTGACGCTGACCTTCAAGGATTATCGCGGCCTCCTCAACATGCCGCGCGCCTTCGTTGCCGGCGTGGCGCTGCAATATACGATCATGCCGCTGTCGGGCCTTGCGGTGGCGAAGGCACTGGGGCTCGAGCCGGGGCTGGCGGTAGGCCTGATCCTCGTCGCCTGCTGCCCCGGAGGCACGGCATCCAACATCGTTACCTACATCGCGCGCGGGCACGTGGCGCTGTCGGTGGCGATGACCATGGCCTCGACGCTGGCCGCAGTCGTGCTGACCCCGCTGCTGACGGGCTGGCTGGCTGGGGCCTATGTGGAGATCGACCGGCTCAACCTGCTCCTCAACATGATCGCGGTGGTGCTGGTGCCGGTAGTGCTCGGCACCCTGCTCAACCGCCTGTTCCCGCGTGCGGCCGAGGCGGTGAACGGGGTGCTGCCGCTGGTCGCCATCGTGCTGGTGGTGCTGATCGTGGGCGGGATCGTCGGCGGGTCGAAGGCGCAGATCATGGAGCATGCGGGCGTGCTTTTGCTGGCGACCTTCTTGCTCCATGCGCTGGGTTTCGGGCTGGGCTACCTGCTGGCCCGCATGCTGGGGCTGGGCGAGATCGAAGCGCGCACGATCTCCATCGAGGTGGGGATGCAGAATTCAGGGCTCGGCTCGGGCCTCGCCAAAACCCCCGCCTTTGCCGCGCAATTCGCCAATGCCACACAGGCCGCCCTCGCCCCGGTGCCCGCGGCGATCTCGGCGGTGTGGCACGTGCTGATCGGGAGCCTTCTGGCGGGCTGCTGGCGGCGGGGTTAAGCGAACATCCCCCGCTTCGGCCCCAGATATCCGAACAGGTAGGCCCCCACCTTGCGCATCTGGATCTCCTCGCTGCCTTCGGTGATCCGGTAGCGGCGGTGGTGGCGATAGATGTGCTCGAAGGGCTTGTGGCGCGAATAGCCGATCCCGCCGTGGACCTGCATGGCGCGGTCGGCCGCCTCGCACACCAGCCGGTTCGCCCAGTAATTGCACATCGAGACCTTGTCGCTGATGGTCTTCTCGATCGCCTCGTGGGGCAGATGATCCATCTCCCACGCGGTCTTGAAGATCAGGAGGCGCAGCATTTCCGCCTGCGTCGCCAGTTCCACCAAGGGGAACTGGATCGCCTGATTGCGCGCCAGTTCCTCGCCGAAAGGTTTGCGTTCCCGCGCGTATTTCACGCTCTCGTCAATGCAATAGAGCGCCGCGCCACAGGAACTCGCCGCCTGCCGGATACGGTTCTGGTGGACGAAGCTCTGCGCCAGCGCGAGCCCGCGGCCTTCGACGCCGAGGATCGCGCTGTCGGGCACCCATACGTCGGTAACGCTGAGGCGCGGGTGGTCGGTGGGCATGTTGAAGGTCCACATCCACTCCTCGATTGCGAGGCCGGGGGTGGGGTTGGGGACGAGGAAGCAGGTGATCCCGCTCGCGTCGCCCGCCTTGCCCGACGTGCGCGCGAACATCGCGCAGTGGGTGGCAACGTGCATGCCCGTAATCCACATCTTCTCGCCGTTGATCAGCCAGCCGTCGACCCCGTCGCGGGCCTCTCGGACGGCGTGGGTTTCCATGTGGGTGGCGTCCGAGCCGTGATGCGGTTCGGTCAGGCCAAAGGCCACGCGCCGCGTGCGCTCAAACCCGCCGAAGATGAATTCTTGGCGTTGCTCTTCCGTCCCCCACTGGTCGAACATGGCGACGAAGGGGAAGTTGCCGACGATGGAGTGCTCGTTCTGCAAGTCGTTGTGGAGGCCGAGGCCCATTCGGGCAAAATGCTCGCGGATCACCGCCATCCACAGGTTGCTGCCGTCCTTGCCGCCATAGCGCTTGGGCGCGGAGAAGCGCCAATGACCGGCCTTGTCGGCGCGGGCAGTGGCTTCCTTGAGCAGTTCCTCCCACTCGTGCCGGGGGAGGCCGCCCGCCTCGAAGTCCGTGCGCGCATATTCGCGGCGGTGGTCGAAGAAGCGGATGTTGTCGTCCTGCTGCTCCAAGGGCTTGATCTCGGCGGCGATAAAGGCGTCGAGTTCACCCAGATAGGCCTGAAGGTCGGCGGGAATGGCGAAATCCATGCGGGTCAGTCCTCTCCGGTCCATTTTTTCCGTGCATATCCAAGCGCGGGATATCTGGGCGAATCCACTGCCACTTTGCCCAAGACCGCGTGGCGCAGCAGCGCAAGGAGGCCCGGCGATGCCAAGGTGCTGCGTCCCTTCAGAACATCCTCGGCGAGGAAAGGGTGGACAAGGCGCGGCAGCACCGTGGCATTGCGGGCGATGATGCCGAGCGCATTGCGCGCCACCGCCAGCTGGAAGCGGTCATGGCCCTCCATCCGCTCCTTGACCGCGCCAAGCCACTCGCTGATCGCTTCGGCGACTTCGGCCATGCTCGCCTCGCCGGCCTGCTGATCGAGAGCGGCGGGGGCGTGGACGGGGGCGGCGCGTTCGGCCTCGGGCGCGTCTTCCTCGAGGAGCAGCAAGAGGTCCAGTTCCTGCTCGCTGGTCCGGCGCGAGATCACCACGCGTTCGAGCATCCGGTCCGCGCCCGAACGCCACTGCGCTGCCATCTTGAGGCAGCCCATCGCCCACCACACCGTCCGGTAAATCGTCCAGAAGCGGAAGCGCGCGGCGTCGATGGTCACCCCCGCTTCGGCCTCGTAGGCGGCGATGTAGTCTTCGATGCTCCCCAGCCCCAGCGCCGGACGGTCGTAGCAGGCGAAGCGCCACACCGCCATGCAGCCGAAGGCGAGGTCTTCGTGGGCATCGCCGAAATGGGCGATCTCCCAGTCGAGCACGCCGGTCAGGTGCGAGCCTTCGACCAGCAGATTGCCCATCCGGTAATCGCCATGGTTGAGCACGGGCACCACCTCGGGCGGGCAATTGTCTTCCAGCCACTTCAGGCCCAGCGCGATGATCGGGCGATCCCCGCCCGCGTCCATGAACTGCTGTTTCAAGTCCGCGATCGCGGCGCGGTAATCCATCACCGGCACGCCTGCGGGCACATCGGACTGCCGCAGCGAATGAATGCGCGCGAGGTCGCGGGCGGCCTGCCGCAGCAGCCCGGCAGGATCATCGCATGCCAGAATGACCTTGGGATCGGCCGTGCCTGGCAGTGCGCGCATGACGAAGCCGGAGCCCAGTCCGTCCGCCTCCTCCAGCACCGCCACGACGTCGGGCGCGGTCACACCCTTCGCACGTGCCGCCTCGATCAGCGCCGCCTCGACCGCGTGCCCGTAAGGCCGCCCCTCCATGAAGGCGGGGCTTGGCGCGCGGCGCAGAACGTAATCGCAGCCGCCGGACGAAAACCGCCAGCTTTCCATCACCGCTCCGCCCGTCAGGCGCTGCGGCTCCGGGGACAGGGCGCCGAGGCCGGCGCGGGCACAGACCCGCGCCAGCCCGGCATTCAGGTCACTTGCGGCAATCCCCACTGGCGCTTCACGCGGGCACGTTGTCCTTCTTGACGGTGATCACCTGCGCGTAGGTGAACTCCTTCAGGCCTTCCTTGCCGTATTCGGCGCCGAAGCCCGACTGCTTGTGCCCGCCGAACGGCGCGAAGGGCGAGAGGTGGAGGTATTCGTTGACCCACACCGTGCCGGTTTCGAGCTGCTCGGCGATCTCGACACCCTTCTCGGGGTTGCCTGTCCACACCGCACCCGCAAGGCCGTAGTCGGAGTTGTTGGCACGGCTGATGACCTCTTCCTCGGTCGAGAACTTCATCAGCGGCATCACCGGGCCGAACTGCTCCTCGGCGACGATGCGCGCATCTTCGGGGGGGTTGTCGAGGATGGTCAGCGGCACGAAGTAGCCGGTGCCCGAGGGATCGACATTGCCGCCGAGCAGGAACTTGTAGCCGTTGTCCTTGGCGTCCTCGATCAGCTCGATCACGCGCTCGTACTGCTTCTTGTTCTGGATCGGCCCGACGCCGGTGCCCTGCTGTGCGCCGTCACCCACGGTGACGGTCTTGGCATATTCGACGATCGCCGCCGACAGCTCGTCATAGATATCCTCGTGGATATAGACGCGCTTGGCCGCCACGCAGATCTGGCCCGCGTTCGAGAAGCTCGACCAGAACAGCTGTTCGGCGACCTTCTTGGGATCGGCATCGGGGAGCACGATCGAAGCATCGTTGCCGCCAAGCTCCAGCGTGATGCGCTTGAGGTCGGCCGAGGCGCCTTCCATGATCTTCTTGCCCGTCGCGGTCGAACCGGTGAAGGTGATCTTGTCGATATCGGGGTGGCTGGTCATCAGCGGGCCGAGATCGTCCTCGCCGGTGATGATGTTGACGACACCGGCCGGCACCTTGTCGGCGATCAGCTCGGCGATGCGCAGGGTGGTGAGCGGGGTGAAGGGCGAGGGCTTCAACACGATGGTGCAGCCCGAAAGCATCGCGGGCGCGATCTTCTGGATCGCCATCATCACCGGGAAGTTCCACGGCACGATCCCCGCGACCACGCCCACCGGCACGCGGCGGGTGCGGCTGAGGCGGGTGTCGGTGTCCTCGTTGATCTCGTCATCGAGGCTTAGGGTCGATTGCGCCGCGCTCATCCCGGCCGCGCCGTAGATTTCACCGCGCGCCTGATCGTGGGGCTTGCCCTGTTCGCTGGTCAGCAGACGGTAGAGCTCCTCGGCGTTGGCCTTGATCGCGCCCGAGATCGCCATGATCGCGGCGCGGCGTTCTTCGATGGGAGTGTTCTTCCAGGTCTTGAACGCGGCGCGCGCCGCGGCGACAGCCCGGTCGAGCTCGGCCTTGCCGCAGGCGGGGACCTGGCCGATCACCTGCTCGTTCGCCGGGTTGACGACGTCGAGCCAGCGGTCGGTCGCGACCATCTCTCCGCCGATCAGGTTCTTGTACTGGGTGACCATGTGTGTGTCCTCTCTTCGCGAATGGGGAGTCGTCTCTCTCTGGGCCCAAGGTTGGCGCGTTGCATCCGAAAACGCAATCCTTGCTTGCGAGGCAAGGCTAGCGCGGCAGGGGGCCGCGATCACCTGACGATTGCGCTACGCCCGCGCGCGGCTATGTGGGGCCTGCCGACCCGACAACGACAGGAGAGAGATGATGACCGAGCCCCGCCCCGATCTGGTGATCTATGGCAGTCCGGTCTCGCCCTTCGTGCGCAAGGTGGCGAGCCTGTGCCTGCTGAAAGGCGTCCCCCACGAGGTCGAGGCGGTCAATGTCTTCGCGCCCCCGCAATGGTTCACCGACATCTCGCCGATGAAGCGCATTCCGGTGCTGCGCGACCGCTCGGTCGCAGAACAGGGAACGGCCGGGACGATCCCGGATTCCTCGGCGATCTGCGGCTATATCGAGAAGAAGCACCCCGCGCCCGCGCTCTACCCCGCCGAACCGGCGGCTTACGGTGAGGCGCTGTTCATCGAGGAATTCGCCGACACCTCGCTGGCCGTGGCAGGAGGCCTCGGCATCTTCCGCCCGATCTTCTTCGCGGTGACCAAGGGTGAGGCGCCCGATCTCGCCAAGGCGCGCGATGCCTGGGCAAACCAGCTTCCGCCGATCTTCGACGTGCTCGAGGCGCGGCTTTCGGGCGCCGAATTCTTCGCGGGCGATGCGCTGTCGATCGCCGACATCACGGTGGCGCAGGTCATGCTCCAGATCGCGCTGGTGGCGGAAATGCCGCTGGACGGATGGCCCGCGCTCGCAAGGCACTTTGCCGCGATGTTCGCGCGTCCCGAAATCGCCGGACCGTACAGCGCCGCCGACGCAATCATCCGCAAGGCCTTGCCCAGCCGCTTCGACCTGACCTAAGGCCGTCCACCCAGATAAGGAGATGGCAGGCAGCATGGCCAGCGAATGGTGCATCGGGATCATCGGCGGATCGGGCCTCTATGCCATCGACGGGCTGGAGGACGCGCAGTGGATCGCGATCGAGACCCCGTGGGGCGATCCCTCGGACGAGATCCTGTGCGGCACCATTGCGGGCGTGAAGGTGCGCTTTCTCCCCCGCCACGGCCGCGGGCACCCGGTCAGCCCGAGCGAACTCAACGCCCGCGCCAATATCGATGCGCTGAAGCGCGCTGGCTGCACCGATATCCTCGCGATCAGCGCGGTGGGTTCCCTGCGCGAGGAATTGGAGCCCGGGCGCTTTGCCGTGGTCGAGCAGTTCATCGACCGCACCGTCCACCGCCCCAGCACCTTCTTCACCAGCGGCTTCGTGACCCACGTGTCGATGGCTGATCCGGTGTGCCCGCGCCTCTCCGAGATGGCCGCGCAGGCTGTCGCCGCAGCCAAGGGCAAGGTTGCGGTGGGGGCGACCTATCTCGCCATGGAAGGTCCGCAATTCTCGACCCGCGCGGAAAGCCGGATGTATCGCCAATGGGGCGCGGACGTGATCGGGATGACCGCCATGCCCGAAGCCAAACTGGCGCGCGAGGCCGAGCTGCCCTATGCCCTTGTCGGCATGGTCACCGACTATGATTGCTGGCGCGATGGCGAGGCCGTGGACGTCGCCGAGGTCGTCCAGCAGATGCAGGCCAACGGCGCACTCGCCCGCGCAATGGTGATGAACTTCATCGCCGCCCTGCCCGAAACCCGCGAGCCTTCGCCGATCGATACCGCATTGGACGATGCCGTCATCACCGCGCCCGACGAACACGACCCCGCGCTGATGGCCAGGCTCGACGCGGTCGCCGGGCGGCTGTTTGGTTAGCGTCCGGAGCCCTTTGCCGCACCCTAGCGATTTTACGCAGTCCGCGAAAAACGCTTGTTTGGTGGGTTAGCCCACAAAGGGACCGGATGTCTGCAATGTCCCGGGAGTGTCCAAAAGATGGCGCATCGCCTGCTGAGCGAACGGCTCGAGTTCTACAGGGTCGCCCCACGCCACTCCGATCATGCGGCCATCGCGCGGGCCATCAGGCGGCGCATGGATCGCGCGCTCGACGGCTTTTACACCGAGCTCAAATCGCGCGACAGCCTTTCGGGCATGTTCACCGATGCCGCCGCCATGGACCGCGCACGCCGGGCGCAAGCCCGCCACTGGCAAGACGCCTTCGACAACGGGATCGATGACCGCTTTTACAGCCGTTCCGCCCATATCGGCGAGGTTCATGCCAAGATCGGTCTGGAGCCAAAGTGGTATCTGGGCAGCTATGCCCTGATCCTGGACGACCTGATTGACGAGCTGGTATGTCCGGGCTGGAAACGCTGGCTTCCTTGGAAGCGGGCCGAAGCGCGGCGCCTGGCCGCCCTGGTCAAGGTGTCCTTGCTCGACATTGACATTGCCCTGTCGTCCTATTTCAACGGGATCAGCAGCAACATCAACCAGCTCAACGAGGTGCTGGGCGGCGCGCTTGCGCAGCTTGCCGACGGCAGGCTCAACATCCCGCCGGTCACCCTCGCGGCCGATTATGCCACGGTGGAGCAGGACTTCAATTCGTCGATCGGGTCGCTGCACACCACGATCAGTGCGGTCATTTCCGGGGTCAGCACGATCTCGGCCGGTTCGACCGAGATCCGTTCGGCTTCCGACGACCTTGCCCGGCGGACCGAGGAGCAGGCGGCCAGCCTCGAGGAAACCGCGCTCGCGATTGCCCAGGCCAGCCAGCGGGTCAGCCAGACCAGCCAGACCGCCAGTGCCGCGCGCACTGCCATCCAGGCCGCCAACGTCACGGCCAGCGAAGGCAGCAAGATCGTCTCCGAGGCCGTGATCGCGATGGACCAGATCGAGGCATCGAGCAGCACCATCACCAACATCATTTCGGTGATCGATTCGATCGCCTTCCAGACCAACCTGCTCGCGCTCAACGCCGGGGTCGAAGCCGCGCGGGCCGGCGAAGCGGGTAAGGGTTTCGCGTTGGTCGCCAGCGAGGTGCGCGCGCTCGCACAGCGCTGCGCCGAAGCCGCCGACGAGGTGAAGGGGCTGATCACGACAAGCAACGGGCAGATTGCGCGCGGGGTCGATCTGGTGAAGCGCAGCGGCGATTCCTTTGCCGCGATCAACCACGGCGTGGCCGAATTGTCCGAGGCCATCCGGGCAATTGCCGAGGCGACCGACGAGCAGGCGAGCGGTCTGGTGCAGATCAACCAGACCGTCTCCGACCTCGACCGCACCACGCAGCAGAACGCGGCCATGGCCGAAGAATGCAATGCGGCTGCGAGTTCGCTCGCGCGTGAGGCGGACAATCTGCGCGCAACGGTGTCGTCCTTCAAGGTGAGCGGGCAGCAGACCATGCTGCCGGGCCCGGGCGAGAGCTATGCGCGCGCCGCCTGAGCGGTGAGTTTGGCCAGCCATGACACGAAAAGGGCGGGCGCCGAATGATCCGGCGCCCGCCCCGTCATGCGCCAGGCGACCGGCTCAGAACCCGAGGCGGTCGGTGGTGATGCGGATCCCGGCGTAGAAATAGCGGCCGAGCCAACCCACGCCTTGCTGGCTGGCAATCCCGCGGATCGGCAGTTCGTTGGTGACGTTGTTCACCCCGAGATAGAAGCTCGCCTTCTCATCATCCGTGCTGATTTCGGCGCGGATATCGTGGATGAAGCGGTCGTTGATCGTCAGGAACTCGGGCGCGGCCACATCGGGGTCGCCCGCGATCACGTCACGCTCGAAGCGCAGCTGGTCGCCGACATATTGGACCCCGTAGTTGAACGCGAAATTGCCGATCGACCAGGTGATGTCGCCCGTCGCGACCCATTCGGGCGCGCCGTTCTCGCCCTGGTTGTCATCGACGATCCCGCCATTGGCCGGCAGCACCAGCAGCTTGTCGAGATAGCCCAGCGTGCCGCGCAGGTTGAGCCGCCCGAAATCGCCGTCGCCCGGAGTGAAGGCGTAATTCACCGTCACGTCCGCGCCCGCCGTCTCGATGAATGCCACGTTCTGCGGCGAGAGCAGGTAGTTGGTCACAAAGCCCGTGGTGCTCGAACGGGTCAGCGAATTGCAGAACACGTTGTCGAGCGTGGCGGAATCGACGCAGAACTGCGCAGTCTCGTTCAAGGAGGCGGTGCGCACCGCATTGGTCAGCCGGATATCGAACCAGTCGGCGGTGATGGTCAGTCCGCGCACGAATTGCGGTTGCAGGATCACCCCGGCCGTCCAGGTCCGCGCGTCTTCCTCGGTGAGGTTGCGGTTGCCCGAGAACACCCCTTCGCGGCTGGCACTCGAATTGATGTCGCTGGCCGGGTCGAAGGTGTCGAAATCGACCCCCAGCCCCTCGATCAGCGCACGGCAATTGGCGGCGCGGAACGCGGTGCCCTGGTTGAGGTTCTCCGGCCCGCACGGATCGTCGATGAAGGCAAAGGTTCCGCTGCGCGGCGCAAACAGCTCGGTGATGTTCGGCGCGCGCACCGACTTCGAATAGCTGCCCCGAAAACGGATGTCGCGGATCGGTGCCCACTGGCCGTTGACCGACCAGCTTTCGGTGCTGCCGACGGTCGAGTAGTCGGAATAGCGGCCCGCGACAGTGAATTCGAGCAGGTCGAAGAACGGCCGGTCGGCAAGGATCGGCACGTTGATTTCGCCGAACACTTCCCACACATCGAACCGGCCGGTTTCGGGCGCGAGCAGCGCAAGATCGGCCAGCACGCCGCTGTCGGGATCGAAATCGGTCACCTGGGTGGAGATCGCATCGGGCTGGAAGTTGCTCTTTTCCTTGCGGTATTCCCCGCCAAACGCGAAATTCACAGCCCCGCCGGGCAGCTCGAAGACATTGCCGAAATCACCCGCGATGAAGGCGTTGGCGACGTGCTGTTCGATGCGGTAGCGGTTGCGGGTGTCGGTGAGGATGAAGTCGAGCGCGGCCTGGCTGGGCGCGCCTTCACCGAAGATGTTGAGCGGCACGCACGACCCCGGCGTGAAGGTCTGCGGCGCCTGCCCGTAGTTGCCGTTCCCCGCATCCGCGATCGCTCCGCCATCGACATTGACCCGGCAATCGAACACCCCGTTGGGCGTGCCGGTGCGGAAGCTGCCCACATCGACCACATCGAGCGCCGCGAAGTAGCGGTCCTCGATGCGCTGGTTGGTCGAGATATAGGTGGTGTCGTTGCGGCCATAGACGTAGCTCGCCTCGAACTTCACCCGCTCCGAGATGTTGCCGTCAAGCCCGATCACGGTGCGATAGAGGTCGCGCTCGAAATTCTCGTTGCGCGTGCCGAAATCGAAATTGTCGCGGTTGAACAGCAACCCGCCAAATTCGTCGAGGCCCGCGGCACGGACGTTGGCGGGGATGAAGGGATTGTCTTGGGAAATGAAGGTGAAGAAATCGAACGAGGGCTGGGCGACCGAAAAATTCTCGGTGCGCACATACTTGCCCTCGGCGAACAGGCGGACGTCGGGGGTCAGCTCGAAGCTCAGCAGCGCATTGAAGCTGTGGTGTTCGGTGCCGGCCTGGAGATCGCCCTGGTAATCGTTCACCGGCGTGTTGTCGCCGCCCTGCGCGAGGAAGCCGGACTGCGGCAGGAACGTGCCCGGATCATAGGGCCGGCCATCGCCGTTGAAGACCGGGCTGAAGCTGCCGTCGATCACCAGCGCGCCGCCCGGCGAGCTGTCGGCATAGCCGATCCGAGAGAGGAAGATGTTGTCCGGAACGTTCGGATCATCGGGAATGTCGTTCGGGTTGCGCACCAGGGTATCGGCCTCGTAGCGCCCGTTCGGCCGGTCACCGAAGCCGACCCGGCCATCCTTGCGGAACTCGTAGTTGAGCGCGATGTTGCCGCGGTTGTCGGCGAAGTTCTTGCCGGCGGTGACCGAGACAAAGTTGCTCTCGGCATCGCCGAAGTCGGAAATGCCGTTCTGGGCGCGGATGTCGAGGCCTTCGAAATCGCGCTTCATGATGAAGTTGACCACGCCCGACACGCCGTCCGCGCCATAGACCGACGAGACGCCGCCGGTCAGCACGTCGACCCGCTCGATCAGGCTGACGGGAATCGCGTTGGTATCGACCGCAGCCTCGCCCGAAACCCCCGCGACATGGCGGCGGCCGTTGACCAGCACCAGCGTGCGGTTGGCGCCGAGGTTGCGCAGGTTGAGCAGGTTCACGCCCGCCGCGCCGGTGCGCGCCTGCGAGCCGGCGGCATCGAAATTGGTTTCCGAACCGAACAGCGCCGGGGTCTGCGAGAGCAGCTCGGTGACGTTGTTGATCCCGGACTGGACGATGTTCTCCGCGGTGATCGCGACAACGGGGGTGGCGGTGGCGGCCTCGGGGCGCTGGATGCGGGTGCCGGTGACGACGATCGGCGCGCCGCTGTCCTCTTCGGCGGCGCTATCGTCCTGGGCGGTGGCGGCGACATCTTCGCCGTCGACGACCGCTTCCTGCGCCATGAGCGCGGGCGACATGCCGAAGCTCAGAGCGACGCTGCCGGCGGTGAAAAGCCACTGCGCGCGCCGCATACCATTGGTAATCATGTCTATTTCCCTGTTCTGATGATCGCTTGAACGTCACGGTGATCGCGGCGGGCCGGTGGGCGTTGGGCGCCTTCGACCTCATCGCATCTGCAAAGACCGGTCGCTTAGGATGCGATCAGACCGCGCCGTACAACCTGTGCGCGGCGCTTGTTCGACGAAACGACATATTTATGTGATTAGTAACATTAATGTGCCGATGGCCATCGACAGGCGCATTCGCGCTCCAAGCTATTGCAGCGTCACGATGTCCTCGCCGCCATCGTGACGGCCGTAGAACTGCATCAGCTGGACCAGCAGCTCGCAGCGATCGGTGAGCGTCAGGGCCTCGAGCAGCGCCTGCTTGCTGGCGGGATCGAAGGGCGCGATCTGGGAGACGCCGTTGATGAGCGAGCGGTCATCGAGCCGCTCGACCGAATCCCAATCCACGCTGTAGCCTTGGTGATCCGCAAAGTGCCGCGCCTCGCGCTCGAACCCGCCGCGCTGGGCGTGGGTGAGGGTCTCGTCCTCGTCCTCGGCGAAGATATCCGCCTCGACCTGCCGGTAGGCGGTGGTGACGTCGAGCTCGCGCACCACCCGGAAGCGCGCGGTGCCTTCGAGGATGAGGTTGTAGCGCCCGTCGTCCATCGCCTGGATCTCGCCGATCCGCCCGACACAGCCGATCTCGTAGAGCGCCGCGCCCTCGACAGGGCGCTGGGGCTGGATCATCGCGATCAGCCGGTCACGGATCAGCGCGTCGCCGACCATCGCGCGGTAGCGCGGTTCAAAGATGTGGAGCGGCAGCTGCATGCCGGGAAACAGCACCGCGCCCGTCAGCGGGAAGATGGGGAGCCTCTTGGTCATCCGAACAATACGCGCGACAGGCGGCGGCGGACGCCGACCACCCATTCGTCTTCCAGCCCCGTCGCCTCGAAGATCTTGAGCAGCTTGGCGCGCGCGGCGCCCTCGTTCCATTCGCGGTCGGCCGCGATCATGGCGAGGAGCGTGTCGGCGGCCGCATCGCGGTGCCCGGCGGCAAAGGCGGCCTCGGCATAGGCGAGCCCTGCATCCATGTTGGCCGGATCGGCTTCCGCCGCGGCGCGCAGGGACGCCAGTTCGCTGTCATCGACCCGCTCCCCCGCCAGTTCGAGCGCGCTCCTTGCCGGCGCAATCGCGGCATCGCTGGCAAGACGCGGATCGCTGTCGATCACGTCCATCACCTGCCGCGCCTGATCGATCTCGCCAAGCTGCACCAGCGCGCGCACGAGACCGGCATGGGCCGGGGCATTGCCTTCGGCGAACTCAGTGATCTGGGCAAAGATGCTCGCCGCACGCTGGGCATCGCCTGCCGACAGCGCCTCCTCGCCGATCTTCACGAACTGCGCGAGCTCCTCGGGCGAGGGGCCCTGCGGCGCACCCGCACCATCGGCCGCGCCGCCCTCGACGGGCAGCTGGGCGAGCAGCTGGTCGAGGATCGCCTTGAGCTGCGATTCGCTGCGCGCATTGGTGAGGTCGGCGATCGGCTGGCCCTGAAACATCGCATAGACCGTCGGGATCGAGCGCACCTGGAACTGCGCAGCGATGAACTGTTCCTCGTCGACATTGATCTTGGCGAGCACCACGCCCTTGCCGGCATATTCGCCCGCGACCTTCTCGAGCACGGGGGTGAGCGCCTTGCACGGCCCGCACCACTCGGCCCAGAAGTCGAGGATCACCAGCCTGGTCTGCGAGGGTTCCACCACGTCCTTGCGGAAGCGGTCGACCGCCTTCTGTTCCTCGATGCTCAGTCCCATGCTGGCCAAGATATCTGCTCCTGCTGTCCGGCGGCGCGTTTTGCGTCTGTCCGGTCCCCATGTGGGATGCCTTGTCGCGCTTGTGAAGCGCCCGCCTGTGCTGGCCGCTTGCCCTGCGCCGATCAAGCCCCAATCAGCGCCCGCAAGATGTGTGCGGCATGCGGAAATTTTGCGCTTGCAGCGGTTGAAGCTCGCTGCTAATCGCGCCGCCTCTCCGGCAGGAAGGGCGCAGATCAGCGCTTTCTGTCAGCGCCAGTGAGCGGGCGTAGCTCAGGGGTAGAGCACAACCTTGCCAAGGTTGGGGTCGAGGGTTCGAATCCCTTCGCCCGCTCCATTGTTCCAGCCTCACCGCAGGGATTTGACGCCGCGGCAGCAGGCTCGCGGCGGGGCGGTGCTGCGCGCTTGCGTGCCGCCGCAGAATCGCATTCGCGCCCCGCCGACGAGTGCTGCAAAATGGCAACACGACCCCCGAAATGTTAATCTGCATCATGCTGCAGATTAGCAATATTCCGGTCATTTTTCGGCAAAAATCGCCTAGAATCAAAGGTTAGTCGGTGATGCCCCGCGGCGGGGGAAAATGTTGCAATTCAGTGACATACGCTCATCCCCCGCACTGTCAGCAAACTGTCATCCACCCCCCATAGCGCGCGGCCCAATCCACCAAGCCATAAGGGGGCTACCAATGCTGAAGACCAACCCGATGGGCCTGCGCCTCTCCCGCAAGGCTCTCATGCTCGCCGCCGTCGCCGCCATCCCGCACGCCGCCTTCGCCCAGGCGCAGGACGCCGAGGAAACCCCGGCCGACGAAGCGGTCGACGAAATCGTGGTCGACGGGACCCGCCCGATCGCCGAATCCGAAGCCGCAGCGCTGCGCACCCAGCGCCTTTCGGACAACCTTGTCTCCGTGCTTTCGGCGGACTCGGTCGGCCGTCTGCCTGACCAGAACATCGCCCAGGCCACCGGCCGCCTGCCCGGCCTCGCGGTCGAGCGCGACCAGGGCCAGGCCCGCTACATCTCGGTCCGCGGCGCGCCCAACTACTGGACCACGCTGAGCTTCGACGGGATCAACATCGTCAGCCCCGAGGGCCGCGATGCGCGCTTCGATTCGATCCCCTCGGCGATCGCCTCGCAGATCATCGTCTCCAAGGCGATCACCCCCGACATGCCGGGCGAAACCGTTGCCGGTAACGTCAACATCATCACCCGTTCGGCCTTCGACTATGCCGGCCTGCGCGTCTTCGGCAAGGCCGGCGGCGGTCTGGTCGAATATGGCGACCGCAAGGAATACGAAGGCAACCTCGTGGTCTCGGACCGCTTCGAGGTCGGCGGCCTCGGCGAAATCGGCGTGGTGCTCTCGGGCAGCTACTACCAGCGCGACATGATCACCGACAACTTCGAGATCGATTGGGAGCGCGTCTCGCAGGACACCAGCCAGGGCAACCAGAGCCGCTTCTGGGCGCGCGAGACCGAGAACAAGCTCTACCGCCTGACCCGCAAGAACTGGTCGGCCTCGGGCCGCGTCGACTGGCGCCCGAATGATGACAACCAGATCTCGCTGCGTTCGGTCTACACCATCTTCACCGACGACGAAGCGCGCGACAACTACATCTTCGACTTCGATGACCGCCAGACCGAAACCCGCGCGGTGAGCGGCAACTGCACGATCACGCCGACCGCCACCCCCACCACCAGCGGCTATGCCGACATCTGCATCGGCAACACCCCGCTGATCGGGACCGTCTACGGCATCGACATCAACCAGCGTTCGACCCTGCGCGCCTTCGAACAATCGATCTGGACCAGCACCATCGAAGGCAAGCACACCTTCGGCGACAGCGGCCTGCGCCTCGAATGGCTCGGCAACTACTCGCGTTCGCGCGACGACCGTTCGGTCACCGGCGAGGCACGCTGGAACAGCCCCTCGACCCGCACCGACCGCCCGACCGTGGCCTATGACTTCACCAATCCGCAGCGCAACACGCCGCGGCTGTTCCGCACCATCCAGCTGGCGAGCCCGACCCGCTTCCAGCGCGGCGACGCGGTGACGGCGATCGACACCTTCTCAAAGCCGCTCGCCGAACTGCGCGTGAGCGACCTTGTCGATGACACCGACGCCTATACCGGCCGCGCGATCCTCGCCTACGAAAGGGGCTTCCTGGGCGCCGATGCGACCTTCAAGGTCGGCTTCCAGTACGACCAGCGCACCAAGGAATCGGTCAACAACCAGATCCTGCTCAACACCACCGCGCAGTTCACCACGGTCGGCATCCCGGTCGATTACACCGCCTTCTCGCTCGACCAGGCGTTCCTCGGCAAGCTGCCGATGGGCTACACCTTCCGCTACTTCGATACCGCGCAGATGGAAACCGTATCGGCCGCCGCCCGCGCCAACTTCGCCTTCACCCGACTGACCGACGAAGACTACAACGTGCGCGAGACCATCCTCGCCGGCTTTGTGATGGGCACGCTGAAGTACGACTGGGGCAGCATCCTGGGCGGCGTGCGCGTCGAGCGGGTCGAGAACCGCGGGATCGCCAACATCCCCGGCACCACCACCGCGCTGACCGCCGAAGCCGAGAACACGCTCTACTTCCCCAGCCTCCACGTGAACTACAACGTCTCGGAGAACGGGAAATTCCGCGTCGGCTTCACCACCGGTGCGGCCCGCGCGGACTATGACCTGCTGCGTCCCAACGTGCAGATCAACGATGCCAACCTCACCATTTCGGGCGGCAACCCGGCGGTGAAGCCGGAACGTTCGTGGGGCCTCGACAGCTACCTTGAATGGTACATCGCGCCGCAGGGCTTCCTGTCGATCGGTGCCTATTACCGCAACGTGCGCGACGTGCTCTACACCGACCGCCGCACCTTCGGTTCGGATGCACTGAACTTCGGCGGGATCGACCGTTCGGACTACATCTTCAGCGGCATCGCCAACGCCGGGGAAGGCCGCATCATCGGCGTCGAAATGGCCGCCCAGTTGCAGCTCGAGCCGTGGGTCGATGACCTTGGCCTGCCCGAATTCATGGGCGGCTTCGGGATCACCGCCAACCTGACGCTCAACGACAGCGAGGCGACCAAGCCCGCGTTCCTGAGCGGCGCCGGCGCGGTGATCGTGCCCGAGCGCACCGTGCGCCTGCCCGGCACTTCGGACGTGGTCTACAACATCGGCGGCTACTACGAAAAGTACGGCTTCTCGGCCCTTCTCCAGTACCAGTATCGCAGCACCTGGCTCGATGGCATCGCCAACGACCTCACCGATGCGGGCGACACCTACTGGGCGGCGGACGACGAGATGGACTTCTCGATGCGCTACGCCATCACCAACAACTTCGAAGTCTACTTCGATGCCTCGAACCTGCTGAACCAGTCGGGCCGTCGCTATTCGGAGCCGGGCAACATCCTGACGGCGACCGGCACGCCGACCGCGTTCACCGACAACCTGACCACCGAATGGGAACGCTTCGGCCGCCGCTACACCGGCGGGGTGCGCGTCACCTTCTGATCGCCCGGTCAGCCTGACGGCATCAGGAATGGCCCGGTCGCACCCCGCGACCGGGCCATTTGCCTTTGCGGGCATGCGGTTCGTCGACGGTCTGGCCCGCCTGTCCGATTTTGCGCTTGCATCGGGCGCGCATCGCGCTAGGCGCGTGATACGTTATCACATCATAATGCGGGACCCGCCCATGACCATGCGCAAGCTCTCCCTTGCCCCATCGCGCCTGGCGCTCGCCTGTGCGCTCGGCCTTGCCGCCCCGGCGCTCGCCGACGACACCGCCGCCGCCGCCCCGCCCGCTGCCGATCCCGGGCCGGAGGACGACGTCCACAACCGCCAGACCGGCAGCGCGGGCGAGATCATCGTCACCACCGCCGGCCTCAAGGAGCTCGACCTGCTCGCCGGGACCAGCGTGCTCGACATCGCCGATGTCCAGCGCGACGCGGCAAGCGGCCAGATCGGCGACCTCCTCGCCAAGCTCCCCGGCGTCTCGGCGACCAGCTTCGCCCCCGGCTCCTCGCGCCCGGTGCTGCGCGGCCAGCAGGGCGAGCGCGTGCGCGTGCTGGTCGACGGGGTCGGCACCGCCGACGTCTCCAACACCTCGGTCGACCACGCCACCACCATCGAGCCGATCACCATCGAACGCATCGAGGTGCTGCGCGGCCCCGCGGTGCTGCTCTACGGCAGCCAGGCGATCGGCGGCGCGGTCAACGTGATCGACAAGCGCATCCCGGTCCGCATGCCCGACCATGACCTCCACCTCGACGCCTTCGCCGGGGCCGACAGTGCCAGCAACCTGCGCACCGGCGCGGCGAGCCTCGATGTCGGGGTCGGGCCCAGCCTTGTCGCCCACATCGACGGATCGTGGCGCAAGACCGGCGACATCGACATCGGCGGCTTCCAGCTCACCCCCAATCTGCGCGCCGACCTCCTCGCCGATGCCGCCCAGGAAGAGGCCGATGGCGAGCTCGCGGAAGCCGCCGAATTGCGCGAGGCGGCAAACCAAAGCGGCACCGTGCCCGGCACCGCGATGGAGAGCTGGACCGTCAACGCCGGCCTCGGGCTGATCCTCGGCGAGAGCACCTTCGGCGCCGCGATCGGCTGGTACGACACCAGCTACGGCGTCCCCACAAGGCCGGGTGCGGGCCACCACGCCCACGGCGCCCCCGCTCCCGCCCCCGCTCCCGGCGCCCCGGCAGAGGAGGAAGAAGCCCCCGTCACCATCGGCCTCCGGCAATTCCGCGCCGACTTCAAGGGCGACATCGCGCTGGGCGAAGGCGCCTTGGAGCGGTTGAAGCTGCGCGTCGGCTATTCCGACTACACCCACACCGAATTCGAAGGCGACGAGGTCGGCACGGTCTTCGATTCGACCAGCCTCGAAGCCCGCGCCGAGCTCGTCCAGAACACCGGCGGCACCTTGCGCGGCTCGACCGGCATCCAGTACCAGCACCGCGATTTCCTCGCGGTCGGGGCCGAGGCCTATGTCCCGCCCAACCTCACCGACCAGTTCGCCATCTTCACGCTCCAGGAATACGGCACCGGCCCGTTCCAGATCGAAGCCGCCGCGCGCGCCGAATTCACCAAGGTCAAGGCCCCGACCCTCGGCATCGAGAACGACTACGATACCGTCTCGGCCGCCCTCGGCCTGGTCTACGAGGGCGTGCCCGGGGTCCGCTTCGGCATCAACGGCTCGCGCGCCGAGCGTGCCCCTTCTGCCGAAGAGCTGTTCTCCAATGGCCCGCACATCGCCACCCAGGCCTTCGAGATCGGCGACCCCGGCCTTGCCACCGAACGCGCATGGGGCCTCGAAGCCTTTGCCCGCGGCGCGATCGGCAAGGGCACCTTCAGTCTCACCGCCTATCGCCAGTGGTTCTCTGACTACATCTTCCTCGAGGACACCGGCCTTGAGGACGACGATCTCCCGGTCTTCCAGTACCTTCAGGGCGATGCCGGTTTCTGGGGCGTGGAGGCCGAGCTTGCCTACCCCGTCATCGACACCGGCAGCTTGCGCCTCGTCACCGATCTCGGCGCCTCCTATATCGAGGCCGAGCTTGAAGATGGCACCGCCATCCCGCGCATCCCGCCGCTCTCGTTCCTCGGCGCGCTCGAGGCCCAGACCGAGGCGATCGACCTGCGCGGCGAGGTCCAGTGGTTCGACAGCCAGAACCGCACCGCACCCTTCGAGACCGCGACCGGCAGCTTCACGCTGGTCAATGCCGTGGCCGCGTGGCGTCCGCTCAGGGACAACCGCAATGTCACCGTCCAGTTCGCCGCCGACAACATCTTCGACGTGGTCGGGCGGCGCCATGCGAGCTTCACCAAGGACTATGTCCCGCTGATGGGCCGCAATTTCCGCGCCAGCGTGCGCCTGAGCTTCTAGTCTCCGCTCGGGATCACGAAAGGGTCCCAATCAGGGGCAGTCGGTGGCGCGCACCGCGCTGCCCCTTTTTCCTTACTCTTCCACCGCAAAAGTCAGTTTGGCGTGTTCTTCAAGGCGCTTCACCAATGCCTCGCCAAGGAACGCGCCCGGGGTGCCGATCCCGCCGGGCTTCTCGCACGAAAGCAGCGCGATCCCGGTCTCGCTCAGCATCCGGCTGGTCGAGCCATAGCCCGGATCATAGCGGCCCTTGACCCCGTATTGCAGGCGCCCCCCGTCATCCATGTCGGCGACGAACACCACGTCATAAAAGCCGTTCTCACGCTCTTCCTTGGTGGGCCCCTCGCCCGGCTTGGGGGGCTTGGCGCCGAAGGGGTTCTTCATGAACTCCACCGCCGCATTGGCCGCCGCCTTGCCGACATCGCCGGGGCTGGTCAGCATCATCTCGTCATACTGGAAGTCGGTGCCGTAGGGGTGGCCGAGCAGGAAATTGGTGCGGTGCACGTTCTTGGTGTTGATCGGCGCCATCACGAAGGGCGCGGACCACTTGCCGAGGTCCTCCTCGTAGCTCGGGATCATGCCCGAGGGCTGGTCCGGCCCGTCGAAGCCCGGCGTCAGCGCGAAGGGGTTGCGCAGCACGCCGATCACCGAGACGTCCCTGGCTGCCGCCTTCATCGTCGCCCCGAGGCTCGCCGCGGTCCCCCCCGAAAAGGTGCCCTGCATCGCCCGCACGCGCCCGCGGATGCGCGGGGCGGGCTTGCCGAATTTCTCCACACACGCCTTCTGGGTCATCATCACCCCGAGATCGAAGGGGATCGAATCGAAGCCGGAGGAAAAGCAGATGCGCGCGCCGCTGGCTTCGGCCGCCGCCTGATGCTCGGCGATCTTGGCCGCCATCCATGCAGGCTCGCCGCACAGGTCGGCATAGTCGGTGCCGGTCTTGACGCAGGCCGCAACCAGCTTGTCGCCATAGAGCTGGTAGGGGCCGACCGTGGTGAGCACGACGCGGGTGCGCGCGCACATCGCTTCGAGGTCGGCATCGTCATCGGCATTGGCGACCACCAGCGGGGTGGAGGCAGGCGCGCCGATCAGGTCCCGCACCTCTTCCAGCTTGGCAAGGCTGCGCCCGGCCATCGCCCACTTCGGGCCATCTGCGCGCGCGCCGTAATGGCTGGCGAGATATTCCGCCACCAGCCGCCCGGTGTAACCCGTGGCGCCGTAGACGATGATGTCGAATTCGCGGGTGCTCATGCTCGTTCTCCCTGTGCCGGCCGACCGCCGGCTTGGCCCCCGTTCAACAGCAAAAACGCATCCGCGACAATGGCGCGTTTGCCATCCAACACGCCCCGCCCGGAAAGCCCCCGCCGGTGCGCGCGCCGCCCGGTCCGAAGTTCACGAAGTTCACATTGCAAAACACGCAATCCTACAGGATTTCCGCTGCAATCGCAGGAGTTTGCTCCCGGAATCCGAAGTTCACACATGTTGCGCGATTGCCGGGGCTGGAAGGACTTGCGGGGCATGACGCAGGTCTATGCCGATGGCCGCGTGTAGGAAAGCGATCCGGTCACCGAAAGGGCGAGGGGCGGCGGCCCCTAAAGCCGGGGCAGCGTCACCCCGCGCTGGCCCATATATTTGCCCGCGCGGTCCTTGTAGCTGGTCTCGCAGCGCTCGTTGCCCTTGAGGAACAGAAACTGGCACGCGCCTTCATTGGCGTAGATTTTCGCAGGGAGCGGCGTGGTGTTGCTGAATTCGAGCGTCACGTGCCCCTCCCAGCCCGGCTCCAGCGGGGTCACGTTGACGATGATCCCGCAGCGCGCATAGGTGCTCTTGCCGAGGCAGATCACCAGCACGTCCTCGGGCACGCGGAAATATTCGACCGTGCGGGCGAGCGCGAAGGAATTGGGCGGGATGATGCAGACATCGGTCTCGCGGTCGACGAAGCTCTTCGGATCGAACTGCTTGGGATCGACCACCGAGCTGTCGACATTGGTGAAGATCTTGAACTCGGGCGCGACGCGCGCGTCATAGCCGTAGGACGACAGCCCATAGGAGATCACCCCGTCGCGCCGCTGCGCCTCGACGAAGGGCTCGATCATGCCATGGTCGCGCGCCTGGATGCGGATCCATTTGTCGGAGAGAATCGCCATGGCGAAGGGATTCCCGATGCGGCGCGGCGGGGCAAGGGGCGGGGCGGATTAATCCCCCTCACATCATCGTCACCCCGGCGCAGGCCGGGGCCCAGAGCGGCAAGGTGCGGCGCTTACCCCAATGGGTCCCGGCCTGCGCCGGGATGACGGGGAGCTAGAGGGCAAATTCCGCCCACACCGGCAGGTGATCGGACGCGCTCGCGGCCAGCGCGCTGCGGTGGACTCCGCTCTCCTTGGCTGTCAGCCTCTCGCAATGCATGATCCGGTCGAGCCGCCCCAAGGGACGGCGGCTCGGAAAGCTCGGGCCGGGGTCAAGCAGGGTGAAGTGGCGGCCGAACTCGCGGAAAGCACCCGCAGCGCTGCGCCATTCGTTGAGGTCGCCCATCAGCACGACGGGGCCGTGTGTGCGCGCCGCCTCGCCCAGCGCGGCGATGGCCCGCGCCTGCCGCACCCGCCACAGGCCCGAAAGGTCGAGGTGCATGCCGAACACCGTGAGGCTTGTCCCGCGCACCTTGAGCCGCGCCGTCACCACGCCCCTCGGCTCGAGGCAGGGGATGTGGAGGATGTCGTGGCTCTCCACCGCGATCCCCCGCCGCACGAGGATCGCGTTGCCGTGCCAGCCGAGCGAATCCCCCTGCACATCGAGCGGCACGGGGAGGTAATCGGTGTGCCCCTCGATCAGGAAGCGCGGGAGCACGCTGGCGCGGGTGCCGAACCTGAGGTCCGCCTCCTGCAGGCACACGATGTCCGCGCCCACTTCGTTCAGCACATTGAGGATACGCGCCGGATCGCGGCGGCGGTCGGTGCCGATCCCCTTGTGGATGTTGTAGCTTGCGACCTTGAAGCTGCCCGGCACGCCCGCCCCTAACCCGCCGCCAGCAGGCTCGCGTTGCCGCCCGCCGCGGTGGTGTCGATGCAGGTCACCCGCTCGGTGGCGAAGCGGGCGAGGTAGTGCGGGCCGCCCGCCTTGGGGCCGGTGCCGCTGAGGCCCTCGCCGCCGAAGGGCTGGCTCTCGACCACCGCGCCGATCTGGTTGCGGTTGACGTAGAAATTGCCGACCCGCGCGCGCCCTTGCACGAAGCGCCGCGTCTCGGCGATGCGGCTGTGGAGGCCGAGGGTGAGGCCGAAACCGGTGGCGTTGATCGCGTCCACCACCGCGCCAAGCTCCCCCGCCTTGAAGCGCACCACGTGGAGCACGGGGCCGAAATTCTCGCGCGCGAGGGCGGCGATGGAGGGGATTGCGATGATCGTCGGGGCGACGAAATGGCCGGCGGCGGGGATGCCGGGCAGGCGCTCCACCGTGAGGCCCCTGGCGATGCAATCCGCGATGTGGCTCTCAAGCAGCGCCTTCGCCTCGGCGTCGATCACCGGGCCGACATCGGTGGCGAGGTCGGCGGGGTCGCCTACCTTGAGCGCCGCAAAGCCGCCGCGGATCATCTCCAGCAGCCCGTCGGCAATGTCCTCCTGCACATAGAGCACCCGCAGCGCCGAACAGCGCTGGCCCGCGCTCTGGAAGCTGCTGGCGAGCACATCGCGCACCACCTGTTCGGGGAGGGCGGAGGAATCCACGATCATCGCGTTCTGCCCGCCGGTCTCGGCGATCAGCGTGGCGATCGGCCCGTCGCGCATCGCCAGCGCGCGGTTGATGGCGCGGGCGGTGTCGGTCGATCCGGTGAAGGCGACCCCGCCAAGGCGCGGATCGGCGGTGATCAGCTGCCCGACCTCGCCTGCGCCGGGGAGCAGTTGCAGCGCCTCGGGCGGGATGCCTGCCTCGTGGCACAGCTTGACCGCCAGCGCGGCGACGAGCGGGGTCTGCTCGGCGGGCTTGGCGATCACGCTGTTGCCCGCCGCCAGCGCCGCGCTCGCCATGCCGATGAAGATCGCGAGCGGGAAGTTCCACGGGGAAATCGTGGCGAACACCCCGCGCCCGTGGAGGGTGAGGCTGTTCTCCTCCCCCGTCGGCCCCGGCAGCATCACCGGCGCGGCAAACTGCCGCCGCGCCTCGGCGGCGTAGTAGCGCAGGAAATCGACCGCCTCGCGCAGTTCGAGCACCGAATCGAGCAGCGTCTTGCCCGCCTCGCGCTGGCACAGGCTGAGGAATTCTGCGGTGTGCGCCTCGAACAGATCGGCGGCGTTTTCGAGCAGCAGCGCGCGGGCCTCGCCGCCCAGCGCGTCCCAGCCGGGCTGGATTTGGGCGGCGCGGGTGAAGGCGGCCTCGACCTCCTGCGGCGTCGCATCGCGGCGGGTGCCGACCGTGTGCGAGGGATCATGCGGCGAGGTGACGTTCACCACCGCGCCCGCGCCCCCGAAGGTCGGCTCGGCGGACCACTGGCGGGCCTCCAGCGCCTTCAGTTCCGCAAGCAGCGGCCCCAGCACCAAAGGATCGCTGAGATCGACTCCCGCGCTGTTCTTGCGCTTCCCGAAGATCGCGCCGGGCAACGGGATCGCGGGATTGCGGCGCGGGCTCAGCGCCGCAAGCTCAGCCACCGGATCGACGACCAGTTCTTCCGCCGGAATACCGGCATCGCCCATGCGGTTCACAAAGCTGGTGTTGGCCCCGTTCTCGAGCAGGCGGCGCACCAGATAGGCGAGCAGTTCCTTGTGCCCGCCCACGGGAGCATAAATCCTGACGGGCGTCCGCTGGTTGCCCTCGATCGCGTGGAGCGCGTCATAAACCTCCTCGCCCATGCCATGCAGGCGCTGGAATTCGAAGAGTCTTTGTCGGCCTACCGCTTCGCTACTTGAGGCCGAATAGCCTACCGCTTCGCTACTTGAGGCCGAATAGCCTGCCGCCAGATGCTTGATCGCCGCGATGGTGTAGGCGTTGTGCGTCGCAAAGGCGGGGCGGATCACGTCCGCATGCTCGAACAATCGCGCAGCGCAGGCGAGGTAGCTCACGTCGGTCGCCACCTTGCGGGTGAACACCGGATAGTCGGCATAGCCGCCCACCTGCGACAGCTTCACCTCGCTGTCCCAATAGGCGCCCTTGACCAGCCGCACGAACAGCTTGCGCCCGTGCCGCCGCGCGAGCTTGCCCGCCCAGTCGCACACCCAGATCCCGCGCTTGGAATAGGCCTGGATGGCAAGGCCGAAGCCCTCCCACCGGCTGCCATCGGGGCGGCGGAACAGGTCGTCGTCGGCGGCCAGTTCCTCGATGATGTCCATGCTGAGTTCGAGCCGCTCGGCTTCCTCGGCATCGATGGTGAAGTGGATATCGGCATCGCGCGCTTTCACCGCAAGGTCGCGGATCACCGGCACCATCGCCGCCTTGGCTTCGGCGGCATGAAAGACATTATACTTGGGATGCAGCGCCGAGAGTTTTACGGAGATTCCCGGCGAACCCGCCACGCCCGCGCCTGCTTCGAGCGCCAGCCGCGCCAGCGCCGCCTCATAGCTCAGCCGGTATTTCTCGGCATCGGCGAAGGTCATCGCCGCCTCGCCGAGCATGTCGAAGGAGTGGGTGATCCCCCGCGCGCGTTCGGGCGCAGCGCGCTTCAATGCCTCGTCGATGGTGCGGCCGAACACGAACTGGCCGCCGAGGATCTTCATCGCCTGGCCTGTTGCCGTGCGGATCACCGGCTCGCCCAGCCGGTTCATCGCGCGGCGCAAGGCGCTGCCCAGCCCCTTCTGGCGCGCGTCGGGCGGATCGAGCACTTCGCCGGTCAGCATCAGCGAGAAGGTCGCGGCGTTGACGAAGGTGGAATTGCTCTCGCCCAGATGCTCGCCCCAGTCGATCTGGCCGATCTTGTCCTTGATCAGCGCATCCGCCGTCGCCGCATCGGGCACGCGCAGCAGCGCTTCGGCAAGGCACATCAGCGCGATGCCCTCCTCGGTATCGAGGCCGTATTGCTGAAGGAACGCGTCGATCCCGGAGGCCTTCTTGCCGCGCGCACCTTCGATCAGCTGCACCGCGAGGCCCGCCGCCGCCGCGTGGACCTTCGCTGCCGGAGCGGCCTGTTCGAGCCGCTCGGCAATGCAGGCTTCCTCGTCCTGACGATAGGCGCGGCGCAGGTCGGTGCGGTCGATTGCTGGAGCGGGGGCGTAGTCGGCCATCTGGTTTCACCTGAAACGATTCGCGGTGGCAAAGCGGCCCTCTGGACGCCGCGAGGCTGCGCTTCAAGCGCGCTCTTTGCAACGCCTCTGCTTGCCCCGCGCGCGGCCAGCGGGTAGCCTCGGCCCGAGCCGCGTCGGGGCGCGATCAACAGGGGTCTCAAACGATCATGCGGATGTTCTGCTTCCACTGCCGCGACGGAGAAGACGGCGGGCGGCTGCGCGCGATCCACCGGCCTGCGCATCTCGAATTCGTCCACGCCAACGCCGATCATTTCGTGATCGTCGGGCCGCTGAAACGCGCCGATGGTCTGATCATCGGCTCGCTGCTGATCGTGAAGGCCGAGGACGAGGCCGCCGCGCGCGCGATCCTCGCGGGCGATCCCTATCTCACCGGCGGTGTGTGGCAGCTGATCCGGGTGGACGAATTCACGCCGCTACTGGGCGACTGGGCCTGAGGCCTTAGCGGAACGGATCGCCGTCGCTGTAGCGGCGGCTGATGAAGGCGGCGTTGCTCGAAAAGGCGTCCAAGTCGTGCTGCGCGAGGTTGCGGGCGATCTCGTCGATCCGGCCCTTCATCGCCTCGAGACTCTCTTCAAGGATGAAGCTTGCCGACTTGCCGGTCTTGCGGAAGATCTCGGCGCGGTGGGCGGCGGGAATGTCGATGTAGCTCTTGACCAGCTTGGGCAGGTGTTCCTCGCGCATCAGCTCGATTTCGGTGCGGCTGACGGCCTGCACCGCCTCGCGGTCCATCATCGCGTCGACTTCGCCAAGCGCGGCGAGGATCGCGGCGATCTTCTTGCGCGCCGGCCCGGGGACGCGTTCGTCGTCATAGTCGATGCCGTGCGCGCGCCCTTGCGAGGGCGGCGGCGCGGGGGGCGCCTCCGGCTCGGGCGCGGCAAACATCTTCCTGAGCGAATCGAACAGACCCACGAACTTCCCGTTTCGACTTTCCGGTCATCACGACCGAGGGAACGCTTTAGACCCTGTTTCAGCGCTGTGGAAGCGGGGCAATGCCTGCCCGCTCGCTCTCCAGCCGGTCGAGCGCGTCGTAGAGCCGGGCGAAGGCGGCCTGGAGCGCCTCGGCCTTGTCGGCGGCGGGCGGGCCTTCGTCGGCGATGAGGTTGCTGGCGGCGCGGCCCAGCCCCGCGATCCGGTCGAGCACCAGCTCGTGCCGGGCGATCATCCGCGCCGCCTCCATCGCGGTGCGCAGGACCATCAGCATGGTCGCGGTGGCCTGTTCGATCGCCGCGATCAGCTGGGCGTTTGTGCTGCTGATGACCTCGCGCGCGGCCAGCGCCTGCGCGGTGAGCGCCCGCGCCTCGGCAATGTCGCGCGCGCGGGTGCGCACGGTGTGGAGCGCATCGGCGGTGAGGCGGCGGGCTTTCATCGGCTCTTTCGCTGCGATCATCGCCGCGCGCGCTGCGATCGTGAGCGCGACCTCCTCGGCAAACAGCGCGTGTTCCCCGAGCGCTTCGACCAGCGGGCGCAGCGCGGCTTCCCCCGCTTCGAGGGCGATATTGGCGCGCAGCAAGGCGTCACGCTCGCGGGTCAGCGATGTCAGCGCGGCCGCGATCTCGCCTTGTGCGGCGCTGTAGCGGCGGAAGTAGGCGGCGGGATCGTTGTTCGTGGCAAACAGCCCGAAGCGCTTGGCCTCGGCCGCAAGATTGCCAGGCCGCAGCGGTTCGAGCGCCCCGGCGATGCTGCGCAAGGCGGCAATCGCCTGCGCGATCCCCCCGGTCGGCGGCGGGGCGACATGGGCAAGGCTCCCGGAATGGCGCGCCGAGGCGGCCGCAATGGCATCGCGCCCGAGCGCCTCGATGCTCTCCAGCTTGTGGTCGAAGGCCGGGCTCAGCGGCTCGATCAGCATCAGCTCGGCGACGAACTTCATCGCCTGTCCGGCGAGTTCGGCGTGGCGGCGTTTGGTGATCGCGGACACGGCCAGCCTAGGCGACCCGCGTCGGCGCCTGCGGGCGGCGCGGGGCGACGGGGGCGGGCGCATGGACCCGCGCGCGGTCGAGCACGCCTTGCGCCCAGCGGGCGTGGGTGGTGGGCTCGAGCATCGAACCCCCGTGGCCGAACACCGCCCGCGCCTCGGCGGCGAGGATCGCGCGGGCTTCCTCGACCTCGGCGGGGCGAGGGCGCAGCACATCGTGGATGATCGGCACCTGGCTGGGGTGGATCGCGGTCTTGGTGAGGAGGCCATGCTCGACATCGCGCGCCACTTCCTCGCGCAGCACATCGGTGAGGGCATAGTGCTCGAACACCGGGGCCGAAAGCGCGAGGCCTTCGGGCAGGAACACGGATGCCATGGTGCTTATCGCCAGCCCCAGCGGGGTGTCATAGGCGGTGCGCACCCGCGAGCGGCGCACGCCGAGCAGGTTGAGGATATCGTTCCCGCCGATCCGCACCGCATGGACCCGCTCGCGCAAGGGTGCCAGCGCCCGCGCCATCTGCACCATCGCCGCGCGGTCGAAGGCCTCGGCGCTCTCGATGGTGGGCATGATCCCGTGCGCCGCGCTGTCCAGCCGCTCCAGCCAGCCGGCGATATTGGCGGTGGTGACCTTCGGCAGGACGAACCCCGCCAGCCGCTCGATCCCGGGCTGGGCGAGCATCCAGCCGAGCATCTGCGGCCCGCGCGGGCGGGCATAGGCGACAAGTCTGGGCGGATTGGCCGCCATCATCCGCAAGGTGGCGCAAAACACCTCCTGCGCCGCGCCCACCTCGGTCTCGTGCAGCGAATCCTCAAGGCAGATCACCACCGAGCGCAGATCGGGATTGGCCCCCGCCAGCAGCTCGGCAAGGCGCGGGTGTTGCACGGGAATGTAGAGCGTTGCCCCCAGTTCGACCGCCTGCGTCATCCCGCTTCTCCTGCCTTCGCAATCAATGTTACGGCGCGGTAGTTGCCAAGTTCCCGCTGATCGACACGAACCCCAGCTTGTGCGGCGAGGTGCAGCAGATGGGCGACCTCCGCATCCTCGCGGTCGCGCACGAAGACCGCCTCCGGCACGCGGCGCAGGACGGCGCGGGTCGCCTCGGCGATGCCGGGCTTGATGCGGTTGGCATTGCCGACGGCGAATTCGGCCATCAGCCCCTCGACCAGCGCAGTGCAGGCGGAGCGGCTTGCCGCGGCGCTGGCGGGGCTCCAGCCGGGGTGTCCGGCCTCGGGCGCGGCGGCCGCGATGGCGGCAATGAAGGCGCAGGTCCGGTCGTGGGGGGCATGTTCGGCGAGGTAGCGGCAGGCGTGGAATTCGCCTTCGCCCACAAGGCTCCCGCTCAGCACCGAACGGCTCACCAGCCCCGAGGCGATCGCCCCGAGGATGCCGGAAGGAATGAGGTAGTCCTCCCCCGTGGCGGCCAGGCTGGCGCAGCCCGCCGGATCGGCGATGACCGCAAGGAAGGGGGCAAAGCCGGTGCTGCCGTCCGCAAGGCTCGCCACGAGCTCCCGGGTGATCGCGCCCTTGCCGGTCCACCCGTCGACGAACACCGCGTCCGCCGTGCCGCGCACCGCCGCGATATGGGCAAGCGCGACGCGGTCGATCCCCCGCCCGCGGATGATGCTGACCGAATAGTGCGCCACATCGACCCCGCGCGCCGCCAGCGTCCGGCGCAGCAGCACGCCGATGGGCGTGCCCGCGCGGGCGAGCGAGATGATGGTGCAGCTGCGCGCGGTCTGGGCCCGCGCTGTGATCGCCTCGGCCAGCACCGCCACATCGTGCTGCAATCGCCCGGCATTGCGCGCCAGCGCCGCTTCGTACAGCGCAAGGTAGCGGGCATCGGGCAGGCGTTCTTCCGAGAGCATTTCCGAATAGTGCCGCGCGCCCGACTGGATCAGCGCCTCCTTCTCGGCAACATCGGTCAGCGCCATTTGCGCAGGCCTCAGCAGAAAGGTCACATCCTCGGGGGCGTAGGAGCCGTGAAAGCCGGTCATCGCCTCAGTCGATCCACTCGTGCCCGCGCGCGATGTGCTGCCACAGCTGCGCTTGCGTCGGGATCATCGCCATGTCGGCAAGGTCGAGAAAGCCCGCGTCCGACCAGCTGTCGCCGATCGCGATGACCAGCCGCCCGGGGGTCAGGGCGCGGACCGCTTCGAGGTAGTAGCGCACCGCCGCGCGCTTGCTCAGCCAGGGCGGCAGGAAGGCGAGGTTGTTGCCGTTGGCGTGGATGCGCCAGCCTTGGGGGAGCCGCGGCGTCAGGCTTTCGGCGAGCGCGGTCAGGGCGGGGACGTCGCCCGTGTTGCTCTTGATGACGAGGTAGAGATCGAGCCCGTCCTCGCTGACCATCCAGTGGCGGTATTCCGCGCCGAGGCCGCAGGTCAGCGCGGGATAGAGCGCGGCGGGCGCCTCGGCACGCTGCGCCTCGGCGGCAAGGCGCGCGTGCCACACCGGATCGGGGGAGCCGCCCGCCATCAGGATGCAGCCGCCATTGGCGCAGATCGCGGGGGCCTGGGCAATATCGACCCGGGCGAGCACGTCGCGCGCGCGGGCGGTGACGGGGACCAGCTCGCCATGCGCCAGCCAGCCGAGCAGCGCCTGCTGCGGCGGGGTGGCAAAGCCGCTGGGGGTGCCATCGGCGAGGCGGCTCATCAGCCTCAGATCGCCCTCGGCCCAGTCGCCGCATTTGGGGCGGGTCTGGAACAGGCTGTCGTCGAGGTCGGCGAGAATGAGGGGGCGCGCGGTCATGCGGGCCCGCCATAGCGGCACAGCAGCGTCTCGACCATGACAGGAGAACCCGCTTCGGCGAGCCAGCCGCGCAGTTCATCGGCCTGCCCGCCCGCGATCTCGGCGGCGATCACGATGCGGTCGGGGCGGTGGGCGAGGAGGTTGTAGACATGGCACGTCGCGCCCGAGCCATAGGCGTCGCCGAGCGTGGTGACGCTTTGCATGGCATGGCCGGGCATGGCGGGGGTGCGGGTGATCGACTGGATGGCGGCGATCCCGCCTTGCGCGGCGATCTCCTCGGCGATCAGCAGGGCTTCGTAGGCGTGCTCGCCATCGCCGAGCACCGTGATGCGCTCGCCCGGGCGGGCGGTGACGGGGGCGCGGGTGGCGGCTTCGGGCGCGAGGAGGCCGGTGCGGCTGCGCATGCCGGCGGCAGGCGCGGTGCCGTGGCGGTTGGCGGTGGCAGCGAGGCTGGCGGCGGCCTGGCCTGCGCCGGGGGTCCATTCCAGCGCCCCGGCGATCAGGCAATGGGAGCTCGCGGGGCGGGGCATGCGGGGGATAAATGCACCCCCGCTCCAGTCGGTGAGACTGGCGCAGGCGATCGCCCCGATCTGCGGCAGGGCGCGGGTCAGCGCTCCGGCGGCCTCGAGGAAGGTCGAACCGGTGCTGCATTCATCGTCGATGATGACAAGGCTGCGCACCTCGCCGAGCAGCGCCGCGATGTCGCCTGCAACCTGCACCATGTGGCTCGCCGCATGGCTGTGGCCTTCCTCGAAGCGGCACAGCACGGCCGCGCCCGGCACCGTCTGGCGGCTCGACTGGAAATAGGCGCTCGCGCTGCCCGGATGCGCCAAGCGCCATGCTGCCCAGACGCTCTGGGCAAGGCCCGTGGCGGTCTCGGCCATGCCGCAGAACAGGACGGGGCCGGGCAGCGCGGGGATTTGCGCCGCGAGCGCATCGGCGGCGGCGCGGAGAGCCTCAGGCGGCGTGGGCAGGTGGCGGCCGAGCACCTTCGAGACGATCAGGAAGCCGCGCTTCGGGTTCGCCCGCGCGGCAAAATCGCACAGCTGGGCGATCCGTCCGGGTAAAGGGCCCGACAGCACCAGCGTGCCCGTGGGCAGGTGGACCGTGATCCGCTCCCCGTCCGCACCGGGGCCGCGCGCAGGTTCAGGCATGGACGAGGATGCTGACCACCGCACTGCGCGCCCGCGCGACGACATTGCGGCGCAGATTGTCAGTCGAGATCGCGAGCGCCGGCAATTCCGCACCCGCCGCAGCGGCGATTTCCTGGATCAGCGCGGCGCGGATGCCGAAATTGACGTTCTCCGAGATCGAGCCGCGTTCGCGCATGTTCTGGTGCGCAAGGCTCGCCGAGGTGACGCCGACCAGATTGCCGAACTCGTCGATGATCGCGCCGCCCGATGACCCCGAGCCGATCGGGGCGGAGAACTGGAAGCGCGACACGTCCCCGCCGCCCCCCGTCAACCCCGAGACATTGCCGGTGGTGACCTTGAGGTCCGCGCCGAGCACGTCGATCAGCGGGAAGCCGGCGGCCATGATATCCTCGCCGAGGAACAGCGGCGATCCGATGCGCAGCGGCAGCGGCTCGCCCCGGGTCTCACAGCGCAGCAGCGCAAGATCGTGGACATGATCGACCGCCAGCGTCACCGCGATATCGCGCGCCGGGCCGATTTCGAGCTTCTGCCCGTCTTCGATCACATGAGCGTTGGTGATGACCAGATCGCGCCCGATCAGCACCCCGCTGCCCGATCCGAGCAACTGGCCGGGCACCGGCGCGGGCCGCCCCTGCCCCTCGGCGAACCCGCGCCCGTCGGGGTGGGGAATGGGGCCGCTTCCCCCGAAACCTCCGGGCAGCGGCACGCCGGGCGCATTGCGGTAGGGCACATCGACGCCTGCCATGTTGCGCGCGCGCACATAGGCGTCGATGCCGAAAGTGAAGCCCTCGTTCGAAAGCTTCATCCGCCGCTCGCCGTTCTTCGAATAGACCTCGGCAAGGATCACTGCGGCGAGCTGTTCGGTCGGCTGCGGCATCTGCCAGACGGTGCCGTCCACCTCGAAGGCGATCGGATAGGCGTGGTTGGCAAAGCCGCCGTGGCGATCATCCATGACATAGGCGACGATCTCGAAATCGCCTTCGAGCTCGGCCATCCCAGCCATGAACCACTGCGCAGGGTCGATCCGCTCGAAGGCGAGCACCCGCCCGCCCGATCCGCCATCCTTCCCGAGCGCGGCCAGCGCGATGCGCGGTGCCTCTGCCCCGCGCAGATGGATACGGCAGTCGGCCCCGGGGCTGATCTTCACCCGCTGACCGGGCTGGGCGGGCTGCATCGCGGTGCCGCCCTACCCGATATTGACGCCCATCGCGCCCGCGAGCCCGGCAAGGCCGCTGCGCCAGCCTTCGCCGATCGCCTTGACCTTGATGTCGCCCGCGCTGCCGCGATAGAGTTCGACGAACACCATCGCGACATTCATCGAGGCGTCCTCGGACAGGTCGTAGCGCGCCAGTTCCTTGCCGTCGGCCTGGTTGACCACGCGCGCGAAGGCGTTGGAGACAGAACCGAAATTCTGCCCGTTGATCTCGCCCTCGTGGATGGTGACCGCGATCACCACCTTCTTGGCGGCCGGGGTGAGCTTGCCGAAATCGATCAGGATCGTCTCGTCATCGCCCGCGCCCTCGCCGGTGCGGTTGTCGCCGCTGTAGACCACCGCGCCATCGGGCGAGGTCTTGTTGTTGTAGAACACGAAATTGGCGTCGGAGAGGACCTTGTCGTTCTCCCCCAGCACGAAGGCCGAGGCGTCGAGATCGAAGGCGGCGCCATCGGTCCTGCGCACGTCCCAGCCGAGCCCGACCACCACCGCGTTGAGGCCCGGCGCCTCCTTCGAGAGCGACACATTGCCGCCCTTGCTGAGCGAAACCGCCATTATCCGTATTCCCTGCTTGCAGAAGCGCGCGGCCGGCGGGCATGCCCCCTCCCGGCCGCGCCCCTTGCCCCTTAACCGATGTTGACGCCGTAGTGGCCGGCGAGCGGGCCGAGGCCGCCCTTGAAGCCCTGGCCGACCGCGCGGAACTTCCATTCGCCCCCGTGGCGATAGACTTCGCCCAGGATCATCGCGGTCTCGACCGAGGCGTCTTCCGACAGGTCGTAGCGCACCACTTCGGCATTGGTGTTGGCATCGACGAGGCGGATGAAGGCGTTGGAGACCTGGCCGAAGGTCTGGCCTTTGGTGTCGCCTTCGTGGATGGTCACGACCACCGCGACCTTGTCGACATCGGCGGGGAGCTTGGAGAGCGTGATCTCGATCTGCTCGTCATCGCCGTCACCCTCGCCGGTGCGGTTGTCGCCCTGGTGGACGACCGCGCCGCCGGCGACGTTCTTGTTGTTGTAGAAGCAGAAATCGAGGTCGCTGCGGACCTTGCCGCCCGCATTGCAGACGAAGGCCGAGGCGTCGAGGTCGAAATCCTGACCATCGGTCGCGCGCACGTCCCAGCCCATGCCGACCATGATGCGATCAAGCCCGGGCGCTTCCTTCGAGAGGCTGAGATTACCACCCTTCGACAGTGAGATAGCCATAATTCGTCTCCTTTACCCAAGTCTGGCGGCGCGGGGTGGCCGCCGGTGATGAAAGCCCTAAGCCAGCGCATCCTCCGGCTCGCCGTCCGGGTTCGCCTTGTTCCAGGCCACCGAGGACCAGAAGGCGAGCCCGATCAGCACCGCGCCGATCAGGCCGGTGATGACTTCGGAGATGTGCATGAAGGTGTTGAGGTACATGATCACCGCCAGCACGAGGATGGCGTAGAACGCCCCATGCTCGAGATAGCGGTACTCGCTCAAGGTGCCGGCGCGCACGAGGTAGATCGTCATCGACCGCACGAACATCGCGCCGATGCCAAGGCCGATGGCGATGATGATGAGGTTGTTGGTGAGCGCGAAGGCGCCGATCACGCCGTCGAAGCTGAAGCTCGCATCGAGCACTTCAAGGTACAGGAACGCGCCGAAGCCCGCCTTGGCGACGTCACCCGTCGAGGGCGTCGGCGGTTCGAGCACGTGGTTGATGACCTCGACGCCGAGATAGGTGAGGAGCCCTGCGATGGCGGCGGTGATGAAGGTCAGCGCCTCCTCGCCCGGCAGCACGGTCGAGACCGCCCATGTGCCCGCCAGCACGAGACCGATCGAGACCGCCTCGATATCGGCGACCTTGGCGAGCGGGCGTTCGATCGCGGCGATCCAGTCGACTTCCTTGTCGCTGTCGAAGAAGTAGTTGAGGCCGACCATCCCGAGGAACGCGCCGCCAAAGCCCATCAGGCCGATATGCGCGCCTTCGACGATGGTCTGGTATTCGCGCGGCGAGTTCAGCGCGAGGTTGATCGCCTCGACAGGGCCGATCTGCGCTGCGATCATCACAATCACCAGCGGGAAGACGATCCGCATCCCGAACACCGCGATGGCGATACCCCATGTCAGGAAGCGCTGCTGCCAGACCGGGTCCATGTCCTTGAGCACGCTCGCGTTCACGGCCGCATTGTCGAAGGACAGCGAGACTTCCAGCACGGCGAGGACCGCGCAGATCCACACCATCGCCAGCACGCCGTCGATCGTGCCTGCCTGCACCCAGCCGTAATAGCCGCCGAGCGCAAGCCCGGCGACAGTGAACAGCAGCGAGCCGCCAAAATGCTTGAACATCGAAAAGATCCCCTTGGGCCGCGTGATACGGCCGGATAATGACTTAGTCCTTACTGCCGCGCTGCCATTGCAGATAGACGCCAATGTCCTCGGCGAACGGCTTCTGGCTCTGGTAGAACCGCATCAGGCGGCTCATCTTCAATTCCCCGCCGACATTGTCGATCACCGCGATGCCGCACAGGCGCTCGCGGCTGCCCACCTCGTCCATCCTGACTTCGATCTCGGGCTGGCCGGGGATGTTGAGGCGCACGACGCCATCGGTCGATGCCCAGTCGGGCGCACCTTCATAGATCAGCGCGAACACCCCGATGCGGCGGATGTAATCGAAATACTGGCCGTTGACGCGGATCGTCTCTCCGGCAGCGATGGCGCCGGTGCGGTCATCGCCCGACAGCTCGATGAAGGGCGGCTGGTTATAGGCACCGAAGCTGCGGCCCAGCGCCTGGATGCAGCCAGCGCCCATGCCGTCGGCCATCTCGAAGATGACGCCAAGATCAAGGTCGAGCTGCTGGCTGCCGCCGAAGAAGCCCTTCTTCTGGGTGCGCGCGGTCCAGTTGAGGTTGAGCACGATCTCGCCGAAGCTGCTGCCCTGCTTCTTGAGGCTGACCGAGGAATTGCCCTTGTCGAGGCTGATCTTCTTGAGGCTGACCGGCGCGGCAGGCGGCGGGGGCGGAGGAGGGGGCGGCGGGGCGGGCGCAGGAGCAGGCTCGTCCACCTCGCCGCC
>NZ_ANFX01000034.1 GCF_000331285.1 Porphyrobacter sp. AAP82
CGCCGCCGCCTTCTCGGTCGTGATCTCGGCCGCCTTCTTCGCCTACGCCATCATCCCCGCCAGCCCGGCGCAGATGGCCTGATCGGGCTGCCGGTCACAGCCCTCGCTGCCCGGCCGCTGCAATGCTAGGGGACCAGCTTCCCGCCCTTGATCACGGCCGAAACGCGCTCGAGCACGGTGATGTCGGCGAGCGGATCGCCGCTCACCGCGATCATGTCGGCAAGATAGCCCGGCGCGATCCGGCCCAGTTCCTGCCCCTTGCCGAGGACCTGCGCCGCGCTCGTCGTCGCCGCTGCGATGGCCTGGCGCGGGCTCATGCCGCCTTCGACCATATATCGGAACTGGCGCGCGTTCAGCCCGTGCGGATAGACCCCGGCATCCGAGCCGAAGGCGAGCGGCACGCCCAGTTCGACCGCGCGGCGAAACGCATCGCGCTGGACCTGCGTGGTCTCGCGGTTCTTGCGCAGATATTCTTCCGGCCAGCCTTCCGCCGTGCCGACTGCGTCGATGTAGTCGCCGTTGAAGATGTCCATGACCAGCCACACGCCGTGCTCGCGGGCCATCGCCAGGCCTTCCTCGTCGATCAGGCTGGCATGCTCGATGCTGCGCACTCCGCTGCGGATCGCGGCCTTGATCCCTTCCTCGCCGTGCGCGTGGGCGGTGGCATAGGACCCGCGCGCGGCGGCCACGGCGATTGCGGCGCGCATCTCGGCCTCGGTGAGTTCGGGCTCGCCCGGTTCGGTGCCGATCGCCAGCACCGCGCCGGTTGCCATGAGCTTCAGAAAATCGACGCCCCCATCGAACAGGAAGGTGGCGCGCGCGGCGGCCTCGTCGGGGCCGGAGAGCACGCCCAGCCGCATATCGGCGGGCAGCCGGTCATTGGGGACCACACCGTTCAGCTCGCCGCCGCCGCCCGGATGGGTGAGATAGGCCCCGGCGACGAACATCCGCGGGCCCGGCACCAGCCCCTTGGCAATGGCATTGCGCAAGGCCACGTCGGTCAGCCCGCGATAGGTGCCGACATCGCGCACCGTGGTGAAGCCTGCCTCGAGCGTGACCCGCGCATTCCTCGCTCCGATCAGCACCGTCTCGACCGGCGAGGTCTTCAAGGGATCGGCAAGGTCCGCGCTGCTGCCGGTGTCGGCAAGATGGGTGTGGAGGTCGATCAGCCCGGGCAGGACGCTGTAGGCCGACCAGTCCACGCGCTGCGCCCCCTCCGGCGCGGCGGCGCAGGGCTCGATCCTGACGATGCGCTCGCCCTCGGTCAGAATGCATTGCCCGGTCAGCACCGCGCCGCTTGCAACATCGAGCAGCCGCCCTGCCGTAACATAGAGCGTCTCGGCCAGCGCGGGCGCGGGTGCGGCCAGCGCCAGCAGGGCGGCGATGGCGGCTGGCATTCTCACTTCGACGACAGCTCGGTCAGCAACAGGCGGTAATATGCAAGGCTCTTGCCGATCTTGCCGATCGGCACGCGTTCATCGAGGCCGTGGGAGAAATCGTCGCTGTCGCGCATGAAAGTGCCGCTTGCGCCGTAGCTGGGAACGCCAAGCGCGCGGAACCACATCGAATCCGATGCGCCCGAGGCCTGCGCCGCGATCACCGGGACCGGCCCGAAGGCCCCCTCGATCGCCCGTGTCGCGGCACCAACGAAGGCCTCGTCATACGGCGAGGCGGGAGCAGCGACGGTGTATTCGGGGTCGATCTCGCGGATCGTCATGGCCGGCTCTGCGGCGATCCTCGCGAGATCGGCCAGCACCTCCTCTTTGGAATGGCCGGGGAAGATGCGGCAATTGACGATCGCCGTCGCGCGCTGGGGGAGTGCATTGCGGCCGTGGCCGGCGCTCACCATCGTCGGCACACAGGTCGTCGCGATCTTGCCGACATAGGCCGGATTGCCGCGCAGCACCGCGATTGCCGCCTTGTCGGCCGGGTCGGCGGCAAAGGCGCGCATCGCAGCGGCCAGCAGCGGATCGGAGACGAAGGCGGCTGCCTTGGTGAAATAGTCGCGGGTGATGTCGTTCACTTCCGGCGTGAAATGATGCGCGCCAATCCGGCCCAGGGCCCCCGAAAGCTGAACAATCGCATTATCCTCGCGCGGGGTGGAGCTGTGGCCGCCGGGGTTGGTCACCTCCAGCTCGTAATCGGCGTAGGTCTTCTCGGCGCCCTGCCAGCTCCAGTAGGCGGGCTTGCCGCTGGCATCGTCAAGGCTGCCCGAAGCCCCGTCGACATTGAGCACCAGCCGGGCACCCTTGAGCCTTTCGGCAATGATCCTGGAGGTGACCATCGTCGTCTCCTCGTCACCCGAGAAGGCAAGCACGATGCTGCGTTCGGGGACGAAGCCGGATTTGCGCAGTTCCATCACTGCGACCATCGCCTGCACCATGTCGAACTTGGTGTCGCTTGAGCCGCGCCCGAACAGGTAGCCGTTCTCGACCACCGGGGTGAAGGGATCGCGCTTCCAGTCTTCCGGCTTGGCATCGACCACGTCCATATGCGCGGAGATGACGATCGGGCCAGCTGCGGGGTTCTTCCCCTTCCAGGTGGCGACGAGATAGGCGGTGTCGTCGACCGGCACGATCTCGATCTCGGCCGCCTTCCAGCCGGCCTCGATCAGCGTTTTCCTCAACAGCGTGGCGACCTTGCCCGTCGCGTTGTCCTCGCCCCGCACCGAGCGCAGCGCGATCGCCGCGCGGGCGAGGTCCACCACCTGCTGTTCGGGCGGGGGCGCTGCCTGTGCGAGCGCCGGGTCAGAAACGGCAGCTGCCAACAGGCCGGCGAGCAGGAGTGTGGAGCGCATCGGCAGTTCCCTCGATTGTCGGACCTTGAGGCTATGGCAATCCGGCACCGGCGGCAACCGCCGTGCCTAGACCGCCGCGAAACGCCGGAAGCCGCCGCCGTCGGCGATCACTTCCCTCGCGCAATTGTGGCCAGGCGCGCCGGTGACGCCGCCGCCGGGGTGATTGCCCGCGCCGCACATGTAGAGCCCCTTTACCGGCCCGCGATAGGCCCCATTGCCGAGCACGGGCCGCGCGCTCCACAGCTGGTCAAGGCTCATGTGGCCATGCATGATGTCCCCGCCGACGAGGCCGAACTTCTTGTAGAGCCCCTTGGGGCTCAGCACCTGCCGCCCGAGGATCGAGGCGCGGAAGCCGGGCGCATGGGCTTCGACCGTATCGATGATGGTATCGGCGGCGGCGTCTTCCTCGTCATCCCAATCGCGCCCGTCTGGCAGCTCGGGGGCGAATTGCTGGCAGAACAGGCTGGCGACATGCTGGCCCGTGGGCGCGAGGCTGTCGTCCACCGTCGAGGGGATCAGCATCTCCACAATCGGCCGCTTCGACCAGCCATGCGCCTTGGCGTCAAGGAAGGCCTTGTCCATGTAGGCGAGCGTCGGCGCGATGATGATGCCGCTCTGGTGATGCTCGCCCGGTTCGGGGAGCGAGGTGAAGCGCGGCAATTCGCTGAGCGCCACGTTCATGCGGAAGGTCCCCCCTCCCGCCTTGTAACCGCGCATCCGGCGGCGGAAGTCCTCGGGCTGGTGCTGTTCGCCAAGCATCTTGCCGTAGAGCAGCTTGGGGCCGACATTGGCGATCACGCGCCTGGCCGCGATCTCCTCGCCGCTTTCGAGCTTCACCCCTGCGACCGTATCGCCATCGACCAGCACCTCGGCGACCGGGGCCTCGAGGCTGATTTCGACCCCCGCCTCGCGGCACACCTGCGCCATGATCTGAGTGATCGTGCCCATTCCGCCGATGCAGTGGCCCCAGGCGCCCTTCTTGCCGTTCACCTCGCCGAAGACATGGTGGAGCAGCACATAGGCGCTGCCCGGCGTGTCGGGGCTGGCGTAGTTGCCAACCACCGCGTCAAAGCCGAAAGCAGCCTTCACCGCTTCGCTTTCGAACCACTGGCCGAGGAAGCTGGTGGCGGATTTGACGAAGAGGTCGAGCACATCGCGCTTGGCTTCGAGGCCGAGCTTGGAGAGGCCCCAACCCTGCGATGCGCCGGCGATCAGCGTGCGCAGGCCCTCGCCGACATTGGGCGGGCTCTTGAGCGCGAGGCTGCGCAGCACTTCGGCGACGCCTTCGAGCGCATCGTAATAGGCAGGCAGCGTCGCCGCATCGGCGGCCGAGAAGCGCGCGAATTCGGCCTGGGTGCGTTCCAGCCCGCCGCCCAGCTTGAGGTAGCCGCCATCCTCCTGCGGGAGAAAATTGCTGATCGGCCGTTCGATCACGCGGTAGCCGTAGTCCGCAAGCCGCATGTCGCGGATCACCTTGGGCTGGAGCAGGCTGACCGTATAGCTCGCCACCGAATTGCGGAAGCCGGGGTGGAACTCCTCGGTCACCGCCGCCCCGCCGACGATATCGCGCCGCTCGAGGATGCGCACCTTCAAACCCGCCTGCGCGAGGTAGAAGGCGCAAGCGAGGCCATTGTGGCCCGCGCCGATGATCACGGCGTCGTATTTCTGGGTCATGCGCGGCGGCTCCATCCGGCTGCGGGTTGCTGTTCGAGGCGGGCCTCGGGGATCAGGTCACGGATGCGGCGACAGAAATGCTTGAGGCACACCTCCTTGTCGCTCAGCGGCCCCATGCTGAAGCTGCGGCTCGCCATGCCCTGCTGGACGCGGGTGATGAGCGCGGTGTCCTCGGCGTTGACCTGGCGGTTGATGCGCCAGTTCAAGTAGCGCGCGGCGCGCATCTCGCGGCGCCATTTGTCGTCAGGGGCATCGGGCAGGACATAGCTGATCTCGCGGATCAGGCAGGTGGTGGGGCCGGTGGGCAGCCACTGCATGAAATCGATCTGGTCGGGATAGATGTCGAAGGCGACATTGGGCCAGAGCTTGAAATAAAGCCAGAAGCGCTGCTTGTCCTCCGGCAGGTGCGGGACCGGCGGGAGCAGGCGCTGGTACATCCGTTCGGACCAGTTGACGCTCTCCCGGTCGATCATCGCGCCCCACATGCGGTCGACATGGGCTTCGGCCTCGATCCCGTAACCCTTGCCGAACAGGCGCGTGAGGCCGGGATGGGCAACGGGGATGTGGAGGCCATCGGAGTAATTGTCGCCGACATTCTTCCAGTTCACCTCGCGCGGACGCAGGGTGACGCGGCCCAGAGCTTCGAGTTCCTCGAAACGGTAGGGCGCGACCATCGCCTCGAAAGGCGCCATCGCTTGCGCGACCGTGGGCCCGCCGTCATCTTGCAGCCGCACGAAGATGAAGCCGCGCCACACCTCCAGTTCAACCGCGACAAGGCCCGCCTGATTGCGGTCGAGCGTCGGATAGCTGGCGCTGTCAGGGACCCCGGTGAGCCGGCCGTCGAGATCATAGGTCCAGGCGTGATAGGGGCAGACCAGCTTCTTCGCGCAGCCGCTCGCCCCGTCGACGAGGCGCGAGCCGCGGTGGCGGCAGACGTTGGTGAAGGCGCGCAGCACGTCGTCGGCCCCGCGCACCACGATCACGCTCTCGCTGCAATAGTCGAGGCTGTGCCAGTCGCCTGCCGCCGGAATGTCGCTGACGTGGCACACCACCTGCCAGCTCGGGCGGAAAACGCGGTCCAGTTCGACCTTGTGAAACTCGGCATCGTGATAGGTCCAGGCCGGCAGGCTCCACCCCTCGAGCGGGTCGTTGTCGTGGGCGGGGAGAGACCGAGTTGCCATGCGCGCTTCCTTGCTTTACATTCGTATAACAAGCCCGGCATGAGCGCACAACCCGCCTTTACCCGCGCCGATCCCGATGCGCGCCGCCAGAGCCTGATCGAGGCGACCGCGCGCGTGCTGGCGGCACGGGGCGCAGCGGGCGTCTCGGTGCGCACGATCTGCGCCGAGGCAGGGGTTTCGGCAGGCCTGCTGCGGCACTATTTCGCCAGCGTCTCGGACGCGATGGCCGAGACCTACCGCTGGACCGGCGCGGAGATCGACCGGGCGCTGGAGGAGGCGGTGGCGGCCGCCGGACCCGATCCGCGCGCACGGCTGATCGCCTATCTTGCGGCCAATTTCCGTGCCCCGATCGCCACGCCCGAACTGCTTGCCACCTATGTCGCCTTCTGGAGCCTCACCCGCAGCGATGCCGAAGTCGCGGCGGTGCGGGCCGAGGTATACGGCAGTTTCCGGCAGGGGCTGGAGGAATGCTTGCGCGCTTACCGCCCCGATATCGCCGACGTGCGGGTCATTGCCGTCGCGCTGACCGCACTGATCGACGGGTTGTGGCTCGAACTCTCGCTCGGGCAGGCGCCGTTCAGTGCCGAGGAGGCCGAGACACTGGCGGCAAGATGGCTCGACGCCTTGACCGCCTAGCTCGCGGTCGGCACGGCCCCCCGCCGCGCCCACAGGTAGAGCGGGATGCCCGCCCCCATCAGGACGAGGCTCCAACCGCTCGCTTCGATCCCGGCGCCCCATAGCGTCCACAGCGCATAAGCCGCCCCCGCCTCGGCAAAGCCCCGCGCCACCTTCATCTTCCACGCCGCCAGCGCGCAGGCAAGGTAGAGCCACAACGCCGCGCTGGTCGAAAGCAGCAGCACGAATTCGTAAATGCCCTGCATGTCCCTGCTCGCATTGAGAGCGAGGCAGACCGCGGCGATGACGCTCGACACCAGCAGGGCGCGGTGCGGGGTGCCGTGGCGGTCGGTCGCGGCAAACCAGAGCGGCAGCATCCCGCGCTGCGCCATGGCGCGCGGCAGCTCGCCCTGGAGCAGCACCCAGCCATTGATCGCGCCGATGCAGCTGACGATCGCGAAGACCGTCACCAGGGCCGCAGGGCCGGCGCTCCAGTAGCGCTCGACGAAGGTCGCAAAGGGCGCCGGCGAGTTCGCGGCGACCGCCTCGGGCAGCATCAGCGCGATGGCCGAGCACACCAGCAGGTAAAGCGCTCCGGTCAGCCCCGTGCCCCACATGGTTGCGCGCGGCACGTTGACCGCAGGGTTTTCGACCCGCGCCGCCGCGATGCTCGCGCATTCGAAGCCGAGCAGCGCGAACAGCGTCAGCGCCGCCGCACCGCGCAGGTCGGTGCCATTGAGCTCGCTCATCGCGAAGGGCCGGATCTCGGCCTCGCCCGTGCCCGCCACCAGCGCCGCGATCACGATCACAGCGACCAGCGGCACGAGCTTCAGGAGCAAGGTCGCGATCTGGAAATTGCCCGCCGCCCGCACGCCGCGCAGGTTGAGCAGCGTCATCGCCCACACCAGCGCGATCGCCGACAGAGCCGGGCCCATCGGGATGGCGGTGATCGCCGGGATGAAGGACGAGGCATAACTCACCGCCGCGACCGCGATCGAGACCACCGCGGTCCACACCGATACCCAGTAAACCCAGCCCACCAGAAAGGCGGGAAGCTCGCCGAAGGCTTCGGTGACGAAGCCCGCCGGATCGCTCGCCCCGGGCCGCGCGCGGGTCAGCGCGGCCAGCACCCAGGCCAGCACCAGCGTCCCGGCAGTGGTGACGATCCAGCCCGCAACCGCGTTCCAGCCGAACGGGGCCAGGCTCGCCGGGAGCAGGAACACCCCCGATCCGATCATGTTGCCCATAACGAGGGCAATGGCAGCAAAAAGGCCGAGCTTGTGGCCCGGCCTTTCTGTTGTTTGCATGGGCTGCGTCACGGGATCAGAAATCGAAGCCCGCCTTGATGCCGATGATGCGCGGCCGAGTCACGACATCGTAAAACACCCCGCCGGAGTTGGTCAGCCCGTCGGCGTCCCCGCAGACGGTCTCCCCGCACTGCACCCCGCTGTTGATCACGCCGCGCGAATCGAACAGGTTGGTCGCGTAGAGCTCGAAGCGCAGGTTGTCCTTCTTGACGCCGAAGCTGAGATCGACCGTGGCATAGGGGTCGAAATCGCCCTTGATGTCGTTCTGGAGATCGCGAAGGTCGCTGCGCCGCCGGCCGATATAGGCCGCCGCGCCCTGGGCATGCGCGTCCCATCCGCCGAGCGGGAATTCGTAGCGCGCTATGGCGTTGCCCTTGAACTTCGCGGTGACCGGCAGCTGCGTGCCGGCCGATGCCAGCCGCGCATTGCCCGCGCCGATGGTGCAATCGAAGCTCGCATTGGCGATCCGGCAGAAATCGCGCCGGATCGTCGCGTCGTTGTAGCTGCCCGAAAGCGACAGGGTCAGCCCGTCGGCGCGATAGGTGAAATCGGACTCGATTCCCCTGATCCGCGCGATCCCGACATTGCGGATTTCGGTCAGCCCGTTGGCGCCCAGGAAGGACAGCTGGATGTCGTTCCAGTCCTCCTGATAGACCGCGCCGTTGAAGGTGACATCGCCGAACTGCGTCTTCCAGCCGAGCTCGTAATTGTCGAGCGTGTCGGGAAGGTAGGGCGGCAACGTGCCGCGCCGGTTGACCCCGCCGGGACGGAAGCCCTGCGACCAGGTGGCATAGACCAGGATATCGGGCGTGATCTTGTAGGTCGCATTGAGCTTGTAGATCGCGTCGGTATCCGAGGTGACCTTGTCGAGGTTGGTACAGGGCGAGCCGGCGACCTGCGCCGGGCCGAAGCACGCGGCCTCGCCGGTCCGGCTCGAAAAGCCCGCGCTGTAGCCGAAGAAGCCGACCAGCGAGTTCTTGTAGTTGTAGAGCCGCGCGCCGCCGGTCAGCGTGAGCTGGTCGGTGACATCGTAGCTCAGCTCGCCGAACGCGGCATAATCGCGGTCGACGCGGGTCTGGCGGGTCAGCCAGATGTTGCTCGGCGTGCCCGTGACAGTGATCGAATCCGCGATGTTGTCGATGATGTAGTTCTGGGTGATGTCGTGCTTCTGACGCTGCGCGAACACACCGCCGATGAAGCGCAGCGGCGCTTCGGCCGGGCTCGAGATGCGCAGTTCGCCGAAGGCGCGGCGGTAGCTGTCATTGCCCTGGATATACTGGTTCGGGTTCACCAGCGCGCCGGCATTGTCGTAGAAAAACGCGCCCGAGCCGAACAGCGCGTCATAGAAATAGGCGTAGTCCGAATAGTCGGATTCGGTGTCGGTGGTGCGCCACAGGTGGCCGCCGGTGGCCACGAGGTCCCAGCTGCCGATCTTGCCCTCGATGGTCAGCGCGGCCTGGAGCCACTTGTCCTTCGAGGATTCAGGATTGTACTGCACCGTCTGGAGCGAGCGGGTGACCGCCCTGCTGCGCTCCTGCGCGAAGCTGCCGTCGGCGTTCTGGATCTGGCCCATGACGGTCGGGCGCAGGGTCCAGCTGTCGTTCAATTCGATCCCCAGCGCGACGCGCGCGCCGTAGGTGTCGACGTCGTTGTAATCGTCCTCGACCAGGGCATTGTTGTTCTGGGTGATGCCCGAGCTGGGATAGGTGCGGCTGCCGGCGATATTGTCGATGAAGCCGCCGTCCCGCCGGTACCAGGCGACGATGCGCACCGCGGCGGTATCGGAGATCCTGGCGTTGTAGAAGGCTTCGGCCACCCCGCCGAAATCGCCGCGGTTGACGCTGTTCAGCTCGAAATCCATCGCGCCGTAGCTGTCTTTGTAATCGGGCGCATTGGTGACCATCTTGATCGTGCCCGCCATCGAACTGGCGCCGTAGAGCGTGCCTTGCGGCCCGGCCAGCGCCTCGACCCGGGCAAGGTCATAGGCGTGGATATCAAGCGCGCCCTGGATGGTCGTGATCGGCATTTCATCAAGATAGATGCCGACCGTGGGCTGCGAGGCGGAGTGGTTCGCGTTCTCGCCGCTGGCAACGCCGCGGAAATAGACCTGGCTGAAGCCGGGCCCGCCGGTCTGCACCGTGACCGAGGGCAGGAACTTGGCGATGTCGCGCACTTCGTTGATCTGCAACTGGTCGAGCGACTCTGTTCCCAGAGCCGTGATCGCGATCGGCACATCCTGGAGGTTCTGCGAGCGCTTCTGCGCGGTGACGATGATGACATTGTCGTCACCGCCGCTGTCATCAGCCGTGTCCTGCGCCGCGACCGGAGCCGCGATGACCATCGCGGTGCCTGCGAGAAGAGACGCGGTAACGACCCGCATCCGGTTGGATTCCATGAACGTCAAAGGTGCCTCCCTGTGGCAGTGTGCCAGACCCCCGCAACAAACCGCCACAGGAGCGGCCGATTGCCAAGCGGTTGCTTACCTTCAATGTCCCGATGATGTAGTTTGGTTGCCCGCTATGACAAATTTGTCACATCTTGCGGCCGGTCAAACGGGCCGATCGGCATAGGTCTCGACCAGATCGCCGAGCGCCGCGCGCAAGGGCCCGAGCCACTGCGCATAGGGCTCCCACTGGTCCACCCCGTCGCGGTTGATCGGCCGGCGGACCTGCTCGGACGATGCGGTCCGCACCGCGCGGGTGTTGCGGTGGAACTCCATGCAGGCCTCCTCGAAGGGCAGGCCGAGATAGGCGAGCATCGCGCGCACCTCGCCTTCCGGGTCATCGAGCAGGCGCTCATGGATCACGCGGTGGATGCGGCCGGGCAGCACGCGATCGTAATGGTCCATCGCGCGCACATAATCGGCATAGTAGCGACCGATGTGATCGAGCGAATAGCTGAACCCCTGCCCCTTGGCGAAGTGCTGGCGGAAATTGGAAAAGCAGCAATCCATCGGACTGCGCCGCGCGTCGATGATCTTCGCGCGCGGCAGGATCAGATGGATGAAGCCGGCATAGGCCCAGTTGTTGGGCAGCTTGTCGATGAAGAACGGCCGTCCGGTCTTGCGCTGCACCCGGGTGCGCTCGAGGAATTCGGCCCCCAGCTGTGCGAACCGTCCGGGCGCCATGCCGGCCACCGCCAGCGGCCAGTCGCGCGGGTCGAGCCCCGCCTGTTTGGCCTCGCGCATCGCCATGGCCGGAATGTCGGGCAGCTCCATCGTCCCCTCGATCGCCGAGTGGCTGGCGAGGATCTGTTCGAGCAGCGTCGAGCCCGCACGCGGCAGGCCGAGGATGAAGACCGGATCGGGCGACGGATCGCCCTGCCCGGCCCGCTCGGCCAGAAACGCCGGCGTCAGCACCGCGATCATGCTGTCGACCTGCCGCGAAGTCATCTCCGGCCGGTAGCCCAGATCCGTGCTGCGCAAGGCGTTGCCCGCGGCGAAGTGGTGGAAGCTCCTGCCCGCATCCCTGCGGTCGCCCCACGCCTTGCCCAGCGCGAAGTGGAGGTGGAGCGCGTCATCCGACCCGATCCCGGCACCCAGCGCCGCTTCCATCGCCGCGATGTCGGCATCGGTGAAGGTGACGGTCTTAAGGTTGGCTAGGCTCCACCACACCTCGCCCAGATTGGGCTCGGCCGCCAGCGCGCGGCGATAGGCGGCGATGCTGTCGTCCTGACGGCCGACGGTCTTGAGCATGTGCCCGTAGCTCATCCACAGCTTGGCGTGATCGGGGAAGGTCCGGGTCAGCTCGTCATAGATCGCGAGCGCCTCGTCATAATCGCCGATCCGCCCGAGCGTGGCGGCGAGCAGGTTGCGGTTGCCCGAATGCGCCGGGTCGCGCGCCAGCACCGCTTCGAGCACCTCGGCCGCTTCGGCGTAACGGCTCTGGCGGTAGAGCACCGTCGCGAGATTCGCCTCGGCCGCAGTGAAAGACGGCGCAAGCTCGAGCGCGCGGCGCAGCAGGGTCTCGGCATCGCCGTAACGCCCGAGCCGCCCGGCCAGCTCGGCCATCATGCGGATCGCGGCAACATCGGTCGGCTGGGCCGAGAGGCGCTCGCGCAGTCCGGCTTCGGCGGCGGGCAGATCATTGGCGAGCAGCGCCCGGGCAATCGCCAGCATCCGCGGATCATGCGCGGCAGCGCGGACCGCGTCCATCTCGGCCCGCGCCGCCTCCTCGTCGCGGCCCAGCTGGCGCAGCAGGCGGCCGAGCATGCGGTGGGCACCGGCGTCGGCCGGATTGCGCTGCGTGACGATCCGCAGCTGTGCGGCTGCGGCGGCAGGATCGCGCCGCGCCAGCTCGACAATGGGCGACACCTGTCCTGCCTCGCTCTTGCTCATGGGCGCCCGCGTAACATGTGGCTGCGCGAGTGGGTAGTGGCCTTGCCCCCGCCATCACCAAGCCCTAACCCGCCCTCGTCACACAGCCGGAGACCACAAGCATGGAGACCCTGTCCGAAACCCGCAGCCACGCCGGCACGCAAGGCGTCTATCGCCACGCCAGCGCGGCGACCGGCACCGACATGACCTTCGCGGTGTTCGTGCCCGATCACGCGCCGGGCGAGCGGCTGCCGGTGCTGTGGTATCTCTCGGGGCTCACCTGCACCCATGCCAATGTCATGGAGAAGGGCGAATACCGCGCCGCCTGCGCCCAGCACGGCATCATCTTCATCGCCCCCGACACGAGCCCGCGCGGCGACGACGTTCCCGATGCGCCCGAGGAATACGACTTCGGCAAGGGCGCAGGCTTCTATGTCGATGCCACCCAGCAGCCCTGGGCGAGGCATTACCGGATGCGCTCCTATATCGAGGACGAGCTGCCCGCGCTCATCGCCGGCAGCTTCCCCGCCGACATGACCCGTCAGGCGATCACCGGACACTCGATGGGCGGGCACGGCGCGCTCACCATCGCTCTGCGCAATCCCGGCCGGTTCCGCTCGGTCAGCGCCTTCGCGCCGATCTGTGCACCCGCACAGGTGCCGTGGGGAGAAAAGGCGCTGGCCCGCTACCTCGGCGAGGACCGCGCGGCGTGGGCCGGATATGACGCGGCCATGCTGATCGAAGCCGGCGCGCGCCTGCCCGAACTGCTCGTCGATCAGGGCAGCGCCGACAATTTCCTCGAAGGGCAGTTGCGCACGCCGCTGCTGGAGGCCGCCTGCGCAGGCGCAGGGATCCCGGCAAGGATCCGGATGCAGGAGGGCTACGACCACTCCTATTTCTTCATCTCGACCTTCATGGCAGAACACATCGCCTGGCATGCCGACCGGCTGAAGCGTTGATTGCCGGAATGCAAGCTTGCCCCCCGAGGATCAGCCGCCACAGGGTATGATTGGCGGAGAGGGGGGATTCGATTAATGTTATTAATTTATTGAATATTCTATACTTTAATTTGACCTCCGCCTAATTATGCCCCAAACTCTGCCCCCAATTTTCTGTGCTTCCCATAAGGTTGGACGGACACATCCGGGACGACGGACAGGTGTGATGCTTTCACAGGAACGTATCGGAATAGGCTCCCTATGCATTCGTCCATGACCTTGCCCCATCCTCCAAGAGAATGTGGCCCCGCTTGCCGACAGGCTCAATCTGACCACTCACGAAAAAGGCGAGCATCTCAGGGTCCTGCACATCGATCTGACACAAGGTGCGCTCCCCACTCGCTGTGCGAGCCACTACCACGCCGCTGACAGGCTGGCCCTCGCGATCATGGAAGACTGTGTAGCTTTCGATCGCAGCGGGGCCGACATAGTCCTTGTTCAGGATCGGAACCGGTTCGCACGCGGCGTCGGCCTCGGCCTGGTAATCGAAATTCTGGGGGAAGCTGGCTGCGGCGATGGGCCGGGATGCGATCACGATACAATGGTTGTCCGTGGCATAGCCCCCATTGGCGAAGAGGAAACCGTTGCCTCTTTCCTCGCGCAGGCGCTGGACCATCGAGACGACGGCATGGCTCATGTAATTGGCGATCGGGCCGCCGCCGAAGGTCAATCCGCCAAACACGCTCGCCGGTCGTTCCAGTGGCCAACCCAATGTACGGCGCGCCATCTTGGGAACGCAGGGAAAGCAACTGTAGAGCTCGACAAGATCGAGATCGGCGCCGGTCATGCCATTGAGTTCGAGCGTGCGACGGATCGCCGTGTCCATGCTGACCGACCGGTCATAACGGTCACGGCGCAGGATATTCGGGTCTTCCTTGGCAGCCGCGCCCATGCCGACATAGATGAGGCGCTCCTCCGCCATGCCCCGACGCCGCGCTTCGGCGAGGCTGGTGACAATGAACCCGGCCCCCTGATTGACGGAGGAATTGGCGACCGTGAGCTTGGTATAGGGGAACGCCAGCGGGCGGTTCTTCGGTCCCGGCGTCAGGATCTCTTCCGCCGGCATGGCCTTGCGGATCCATGCGCCTTCGTTGCTGGCGGCCACTTCGCTGAACTGCGCCCAGATCGCACCGGTTTCGGCCTGGCCCTCGGCCAGCGTCTGCCCATAGGCTGCCCGTCCGGCGTTCTCGTAGATGGGATAGACATCCACCGGCGCCGACAGACCGTGCAATTGAAGATAGCCCGGCTCGCGCCGGCGCGCCGCCGCCCGCAGCGCGTTATGGCTTGCGCTATCAGTCCTTGTGCGCGCTGCCGCGCGGGCAGCGGCCGTCCGCAGGGCTTCCCCGCCCACAACCGCGGCGAGCGTAACCTCGCCTGATCCGATGCGGTTTGCCGCTTCGTTCAGCAGGCGGATCGGCGTGTCGCCATGGGGCGCTTCGGACTGGTAATTGATCCGCGGATTGGCCCCGATAGCCCGGGCCAGCGTGTCGCACAGATTGCCAAGCTCGCGGAAGCTGATCTGATCAACGATGGCGAGGCTGTCGAGCCGGGCCAGCACATCGCCGCCCGCATCCTGTTCCGCAAGGCGCAGCGCTGCGGCCATCAGGCCCGGCGGATCGAGGCCCAGCTCGGGATCTTCGGGACGGTCATTGATCTGGCCAACGCCAATGATCACCGAAATGCGTTCGGGGTCCTGCATGTCACGAGTTCCTGATTGATCGACAACGGGCCTAACGCGCCTTCCAGACGGGAGCGCGCTTTTCCGCAAAGGCGCGAGGCCCCTCGCGGGCATCCTCGCTTTGCATCACCTGCCGTCTTTCGGAGTCATTGTGCGCCCAGGAGCTGTCTTCATCAGGCCGCGTGCCATCGATGATACCGAGCGCGATCCGTTTCGAGGCCTGCACCGAGAGCGGCGCATTGACCGCGATCCGGGCAGCCAAGGCAAGGGCCTCGTCCAGAAGCTGTTCGGCGGGAACAACCATGTTGACGAGGCCGAGCTCTGCAGCCCGTTCGGCGCTGAACGGCTCGCCCGTCAGCAGATATTCCATCGCGATCTTGGCAGGCAATTGCTGCACGAGCCGAAACGCACCGCCTGCGGCCGCAAGAATGCCGCGCTTCACCTCGGGCAGGCCGAACTGGGCGGTTCCGGCGGCAATCACCAAATCGCTCGCCAGCGCGAGTTCCGTGCCGCCACCGAGGGCAAAGCCATTGACCGCCGCGATCACGGGCTTGGACACGGGGTGCTGAACAAACCCGGCAAAGCCCCATGCCCGCTGCACCGGGTCCGCCGGTGCGATAGCCTCGCCGCGCGACAGCGCGACCAGATCGGCCCCGGCGCAAAATGCCTTGTCGCCTGCTCCGGTCAGAATGATCACGCGAACATCCGGGTCGGCCTCTGCCTGTTCGAGCGCTTCGCCGATCCCGACATGGACTGCGGCATTCACGGCATTGCGCGCCTGCGGACGGTTGATGGTCACCAGTAGAACGTTGCCGCGGCGTTCGACCAGAACCGCTTCGTTACCTGCATCACTCATTGGGCGCCCTCCTTGTATGAACCGTCAGCGATCAGGCTGCGGATCTTGTCCGATACGGTTTCGAGCACGCCCTCGGCGGCCAGCCGGTCGATTTCGGCATCCTCCAGCCCCAGCCATTCCCGGACAACGTCAAAAGTGTCCTGACCCACCAGCGGCGCAGGGCGATTGTCGGCATCGGGAATCGTGTTCCAGATCGCGGGCCGCCGTTCGATCACGAGCGGATCGGGGAGCAGATCGTCGTGATCGACCCGGAACAGGCCGCGCTCGATGTAATAGGGGTACTCGGGCTGTTCCGGCACACGCAGCATCCGTGCGGCAGGAACGCCAGCGCCTTGCAAGGTTTGGGCGACGGTTTCGGCATCCTGACCCGCGATCCACTGGCCCAGCCGCGCGTCAAGTTCCGCCCGTCGCGCCAACCGCCCCGGCCGCGTCGCCGTGGCAGGATCCTTGAACAGGGGATCGTCGATGATGCTCGACAGCCTCTGCCAGTCATCATCGTCGCGCACCGTGACCTGTGGACCGGCGTGCAAAAGGGACCCCGTTAGCGGGGTGATCGGCGTCTAAAAGGGACCCCTCAT